>CAYRYD010000010.1:0-131729 GCA_964428345.1 uncultured Saprospiraceae bacterium
AGCCAGTCGGCCCTCGTGAAACCCTACGGGACTGTTTCACAGGGTCGGCGGTTTTATCAAACTTTTGCCGCCAAAAGTTTGTCCCGCTGAAGGCGAAAAAGAAATAAAATATTGATAAGCGACGATAGACAATTTTTAAATGAAAAAACGTCTGGACGCTGGTGACCATAAATAAAAATAAATAAATACATTGGATAAACTTTCAATTGATGTTGCAGCAAACATTGAAAAGTGTTGTATTACTGATTATTTTCAACCTGCCTGCGGGCACCGCCTTTACCCAACATAAAACCCTGGATTATCTCCAAAAAATTTCCGGTAAATATACCCTGGCCGGCCAGCATAATCGCGAGCCCAATGCCGATCCCGCCCGGTGGACCAACTATATTTTTGAACTCACCGGAAAATACCCGGCTCTCTGGAGTGGAGATTTCCTTTTTCAGCAGGAAAATCTGGAACATCGCTGGACCATGATCCGGGAAGCCGAAAAGCAATGGCAAAAAGGTGCCGTGATCAACCTGATGCTGCACACCTGTCCTCCCCACCGGGGTGAGCCCTGTGACTGGGATGCAGGGGTGATCAACGATCCCCTGACCGATGAACAATGGGATTCACTGATCACCGATGGAACCGCACTGAATCTGGCCTGGAAAACCCGGTTGGACACGATCGCTGTTTATCTGCGGTATCTGGCCGATCATGATGTCGAGGTGCTCTTCAGACCATTGCACGAGATGAATCAGAAGGCTTTCTGGTGGGGAGGCCGGCCGGGGCCCAACGGAACCGCCCGGCTTTACCGGATCACTCACGACTACCTGGAGATTCATCATGACCTGCCCAACCTCATCTGGGTCTGGGATATGCAGGACCTGAGCCGGGACCTGGCCGAGTACAATCCGGGCAGCGACTATTGGGATGTCTTTGCTTTTGATGTGTATGGAAAAGGTTATGACCAAAGCTGGTACGACCAAATCCTGGAAATCGCAGGCGATAAGCCCATCGCGATTGGAGAATGCGGAAAACTGCCCAAACCCAAAATGCTGAAGAACCAGCCCCGGTGGACATTCTTCATGCCATGGGCTGAATTGGTCAAAGAAAAAAACCGGGAAAAGGCCATCAAAAGACTCTACCGGAATCCAGGAATCCTGACCCTGGAAGAAATGCCGGGATGGTAACCAACCATACCATTATGGAGTTGCGGTATTCAGAAAGGCATCAAAAGGATAGAGGGCCTGAAAAACCTTTCCGCTGTGATCCAGGAAACCGGAGGATAAAACGTCCTTATCTTTCAGCTGATGCATTGCCAGAAAGCTCTTTTGCTTCAGGAGCTCAATGTCCGGATGATCGGCCGGAAAGTCTTTGGGTGCTTTTACCAGTTTCTCCCCTTCAATCTGACCAAAGTATTTCTTAAAAGACGAATCATTTAAAATACTTTTAAAAAGATCTGCTTCCGAATAGATCTTTTCCCGGATCGCTCTCAGCCATTTGGATTCGGGTAAATAGGCTCCTCCCCCCAGCATAGAAGCACCGGGCTGAAGGTGAATGTAATAACCGGCCCGGGTATGAATTTCCGATTTCCTGGGTGCGCTGGTAATATGGGCCCCGAAATGGGTTTTATAGGGCGATTTATCTTTGGAAAAGCGAACGTCCCGGTAAATGCGAAAGACACAATCCTTTGCCTTGAAATGCGATACCTCGGGATCGAACTGACCAATTTCTGTGATCAGGGCATCGATAAAATCTTCAAATTCTTCTCTGGCGGCCTGATAGCGGGTTTTATGGTCGTTAAACCAATCCCGTTCGTTGTTCGTCTGAAGATCTTTCAGAAACTGAAAGGTTGATTGACTGATTTTCATAGATTATCTTTTTTGAAAGGAATACTAAGTTAAAAGATATCAGGTTTTTCATGATCAGATTTGCAACTGCATCTGACGGCAATCCGCCTGTTGGTCTCAGATGCTGTATTTCCGGATGCCATGCTGTTCTGGTTCATAAAAATCCTGCCATTGATTGCAGGTTTCGTCTCTGTACTATGCAAAAGCCAGGAACCATGCGGATGTATTCATAAGAAAAATCCCATCTTTATCATCTATGAATCGTCGTTGTTTTTCTCAGCTGGTGGCAATAGGTACGGGTGGAATCCTGGCTCCCCGCGCTTATTCTTTTCCGTTTTCAAAAGAAAATCAGGGTATTCGCCTTTCACAAAGCGAACACCAGGCGGATGTGGTCATCTCCGGTGCCGGTCTGGGTGGTTGTGCGGCCGCATTAGCCGCTTTACGCCATGGGCTGAAGGTCATCCTGACGGAAGAGACCGACTGGATCGGAGGTCAGCTGACCAGCCAGGGAGTGCCACCCGACGAACATCAGTGGATCGAAACACACGGTGCGCCGCCATCATACCGGGAGTTTCGCAATGCTGTGCGATCCTATTACCGGCAGCACTATCCGCTGACTGCCGACGCACGGCAACGTGCCCAGTTGAACCCGGGTGCCGGATCGGTTTCGCGGCTCTGCCACGAGCCCCGGGTGGCCTGGGCAGTACTGAATGAGCTGTTGGCCCCTTATTTGAGCAATGGACAACTGCAACTTTTTTTACAATGCAAACCGGTGAGTGCGGATAAGGACCGTGATTCCGTGCGAGCAGTGAATGTCCGGCATCTCCCGACGGATCAGGAAATGGTGCTGCAGGGATCTTATTTTCTCGATGCAACCGAACTCGGCGATCTTTTACCATTGACCAAAACCGGGTTTGTGACCGGCACCGAATCCAGATCGGATACCGGAGAGCTGCACGCTCCGGAACAGGGAAACCCCGATAACGTTCAGTCTTTTACGATGTGTTTTGCCATGGATTACCTGCCCGGCACCGATCTTACGATTGATAAACCGGCAGATTACGACTTCTGGTATCATCACATACCTCCTCTCACTCCACCCTGGTCCGGCAAATTACTCGATCTGAAATATTCCAATCCCAAAACCCTCGAGCCACGGGAATTGGGATTTCATCCGGAGGGAATACCCACCGGTGAAAAACTAAACCTTTGGAACTACCGGCGAATTATCAATAAAAACAACTTCGATCCGGGTTTTTATCAAAGCGATATCACCATTGTAAACTGGCCGCAAAACGACTTTATGCTGGGCAATCTGATCGGAGCACCGGAAGAAGATTTCAACCGCTACCTGAATCAGTCAAAGCAACTCAGCCTGGCTTTGTTCTATTGGCTGCAGACGGAAGCTCCACGGCCGGACGGTGGGCAGGGCTGGCCGGGGCTGCGGCTAAGAGGCGATGTACTCGGCTCGACCGATGGTATGGCCAAATATCCCTATGTACGGGAATCCCGCCGGATCGAAGCGCTGTTTACCATCAAGGAAGAACACGTTGGAGCCGAAAACCGGCTGCAGGTATCCGGGAAAAAGACCGCTGCTGATTTTTACGACAGCGTTGGCATCGGCTACTATCATATAGACCTGCATCCCAGCAACCGGGGAAACAATTATATTGACTTCCCCTCGCTCCCCTTTCAGATACCGCTGGGTGCCCTGATCCCCGCACAAACCGAAAACCTGGTGGCTGCCAATAAAAACATCGGCACGACCCACATTACCAATGGCTGTTATCGCCTTCATCCTGTCGAATGGTCTATCGGAGAAGCGGCGGCACTAACCGTCGTTGAAGCCATTCGAAAAAAGGCCACTCCCCGGTCGATCCGGAACAACCGGCAGCAACTGGAAGATTTTCAGCAGTGGATCCGGCAGCAGGGAATCGAAACCCAATGGCCGCAGAATGGCTGAAATCAAAGAGGGGAATCTGACATTGCATTTTCGGGTCCCGTTTTTTTAATTATCTTTGCGTGAACTTGTCGGGTTTGTCGCTGATTGGTGAATCTTCCCAGATTATTTGCCCCTCCGGGATCGAAAACTTCAAGGATTCTGTTAACGAATAAAAAATATGGCAAAATCTCAGCAGACATTCAACAAAAAAGAAAGGGAAAAAAAGCAGCGAAAAAAACGACAGGATAAGATCGAACGCCGCGAACAGCGCAAACTGGAAAAGGAGGAAACCGGTAAAAAGTCGCTGGAAGAACAATTCATGTACGTCGATGAAGACGGAAATCTCACTCCTACTCCACCCGATCCTGCAAAAAGAAGGCAAATCAGGGCAGAAGATATCAGTCTGGATAACCGGCCTCAATACGACGCTTCCCAGGTAAAAGAACGCACCGGAACCGTAAAATTTTTCAATCAGGAGAAAGGGTTCGGATTTATAGTAGATGCTCATACGGACGACAGCATCTTCGTACATACCAGCAATGTTTCCGATGCTATCAAAGAAAACGACCGGGTTTCATTCATTCTTGATATGGGACCAAAAGGTGCGGTTGCCACGCAGGTCAAACTTTTACGTTCTTAAGGGGACAACACTCTTATTGATTCTTCCACCGGAAGGATAACTAACCATGTAAACTCCAGGTCCGTTCAGGCTTTACCATCATTGGTAATAGCTTATTTCCATGCCGGAACAATCTTGTTCAGATACCTGAATCCATTCAATCATGCAGGTAAGGTTAATTCTTTCGTATTCGATATTTATGTAATTTCGGGACTTTAAGAATACCAGCTACCCTTACCTGAACATGTTCGGCAAATTACATCGAATACTGCCTGCAGGCTGCATCATTGTTGCGTTGCTGATCATTTTTTCTCCTCCCGGCATTGCTCAGAACATCCGGCCTGATTGCGCAACAGTCGAATATAATAGCTGGCTTCAGGAGCAATTCCCCGGCAACCATCCTTCTGATGAAGCCTTTGAAGAGTGGATTGCCAACAGGATTGAAGCCGTGAAAAAGTCTACTAAAAGGAGTAATGATCCTGTGGTTCGCACCATTCCCGTCATTTTCCATATTTTTCATGATCCCGGTCAACCGGTGGGATCGGGTACCAACATTACAGCTGCCCAGATCCAGTCTCAGATTGATGTGCTCAATGAAGACTTCCGTCGTATAGGTAATGGTTATAATACTCATCCGGCAGGAACCGATTGCCGCATCGAATTTTGTCTGGCCCTGGTCGATGAAAATACTCAAGTGTTAGCGGAGCCAGGTATCAAGCGTTGGTCGAACTGGGGCAAGGGTCCTTTCAATCTGAGCTTTTTTGATGCCAATGTCAAGCCACCCACATCCCAGGATCCTACCAAATTTCTTAATTTTTGGGTGGCCGACCTGCAAAATGGATATATCGGATACGCGCAGTTCCCATCCATGTCAGGTCTTCCTGGTTTGAATGAAAACGGAGGATCAGCCAGCAGGGATGGGGTCGTCGTGATTCCTTCTGCCACCGGCAGGGTGGGTACCGCCACTCCGCCTTATAGTCTGGGTCGTACGGCAACCCATGAGATCGGGCATTGGCTCGGCTTACGGCATCTCTGGGGCGATGGCAATTGCACAGTGGATGATTTCTGCAGTGATACGCCCAACTGTTTCGGCCAATTCTATGCTTCATATCCCAACTGCAATACGGAGGAGCAATGTGGGACCCTCCGGATGATCGAAAATTATATGGATTATTCCGACGACCGTTGTACCAATCTTTTCACCAACAACCAGAAATCAAGGATGGATGCAGTACTTATGAACAGCCCCCGTCGTCCCTGGTCGGAAACAGTCCCGACAGCCTGTCATCCCTTTGTCCTGGCCAATATCCAAAACGCACCTCAGTCCATCCGTTCATGTGGTGCCACCACCATTCAATTCAGCAACCTTCCGGAAATTACTCCGGGATCCGTGAAGTGGACCTTTTCGGGAGTTAATGTTACACCACTGAATTCGATGCAACCCTCCACGACGGTTACCGTTTCAACCACCGGAATCCTTACTGCCAGGCTGGAAGCCACTTATAGCATTCTGACCGAATCTAAGACCAAAGATTTGAGTGTCATTATTTATCCTTCCAACCATGCCAACTGCCTTGTTCCCTCCTGTACAGACGGAATCCGCAACGGAAATGAAACGGGCATTGATTGCGGGGGTGGTTGTCCCCAGGCATGCACTGTGAATTGTGATCAGGTCATCGTCTACAATGGACCTTATATCATCCCTGAAAACAGCCAGGCCGGCAAGTATATTGAGGCCGGAAACCTCACCGGAGCCGGAGAAGTCGAGTTGATTCCCGGGCAGAATATTTCCCTGCAGGCCCGCGACAGTATTCTGCTCCAGGGGGGCTTTGCGGTGGATGCCGGCGCAGTTTTCCAGATTCAGCTGCAGGGATGCAACTAGGTTCCTTTCATTTCTTCAGTCAATTACCTTTCAATCCTGCCGATACCCACTGACCAGTCTGCCCGCTTTCGATCAGGGCATCGATGACCTGCATGTTATAAACAGCATCCGTCAAGGGAGTGGGTACTGCGGTATCACGGATAATTGCCCGGGAAAAAGCATCACCCTGCAGCGTATACTGATCACAGATATTGAAAGTAATTTCCTCTTTCCGGTCCCTGGTCGTTAACCAGAGCCGTGTCTTTTGATCCGGTGGAGCATTGACCGGAATCTCGATTTCGATCATCCCTTCCGTACCGAAAATGAGACAGCGCTGGAATGGCATTAACTGGGTAGAGCAGGTAAAAGTACCCGACTGTCCCCGGCCAAAATCCAGGATACCAGACGCCAGGCGGTCGGTTTTCAAGACCGGATCATATTCGACCAACCCTACCGATCTCAATGGTTCAGTCCCGAAAATAAACCGGCCAAAGGAAATACAGTAGCACCCGATGTCCATCAATCCACCCCCACCGATATCGGCCATATTCCGGATATTGCCGGGATCATCGTTGTAATAGGAGAAAACAGATTGCAGGGTCCGGACAGTACCAACCGATCCACTGTTAACGAGTTCTTTTGCTTTTAACCACTGTGGATGAAAACGGTACATGAAAGCTTCCATGACCTTAAGGTTGGGATGCTGCCGGCTTGCATCGAGGAGTTGCCGGGCTTCCCGGGCATTTAAGGCCACCGGTTTCTCAACCAGCACATGCTTGCCTGCCTCCAGGGCACGAATGGTCCAGGGTACGTGCAAATGGTTGGGTAGCGGATTGTAAACGGCATCGATCTCCGGATCTGCCAATAAATCCTCATAGGAACCATAGGCTTTGGCAAGACCTAACTGACCGGCGGCTGTTTTTGCTTTTCGCTCATCCCGGGAGCTGATGGCGACCATTTCACAGATCTCACTCTTAAGCATTCCGGGAATCACCTTGTTTACTCCTATCCGGGCGGTGCTCAATATGCCCCACCGTACTTTGCTGATTGTCGACATGATTCTCTGTGATGTTTACCGGTCAAAGTAAGATTTTAACGAGTGTTCCCGGCATAAGCTACAAGGAAAAATTCACCAGGAGACTCCCGGTCCTCCAAAATCATGTTTCAGCATGTCTATGATCATCTTTCTCCCGAACCGGATACTCTATCTTCACCGCATAAAGTCAACTCTGATTAAAAGTCCGTCCAAACCATGCTTATCAGAAATCCAAGAAAAATCGTCCCCTCCGAGCGGGGAGTAAAACTGATCCACAACCCTGTTCTCAATAAGGGAACTGCCTTCACCGCCGAGGAACGTAAAATTCTGGGACTACGCGGGCTCTTACCACCCCGGATCACCAGTCCCGAACTGCAGGTGGAGCGGATAATGGCCAACCTCCGGTCCAAATCAGACGACCTCGAAAGGTATCTCTACCTCACCGCGCTCCAGGACCGGAATGAAACGCTTTTCTATAAAACGGTGACCACTCATCTGGCTGAAATCATGCCGCTGATCTATACGCCGACCGTTGGTCAGGCCTGCCAGTTATATGGACACATATACCGCAGGTCAAGAGGACTCTACATAACCTGTGAAGATCAGGGCCAGATCGAAGAGATCATGCTCAACTGGCCTCACCGTGATGCCCGCGTCATTGTAGTGACCGATGGTGAGCGCATTCTGGGACTGGGTGACCTGGGCGCCGATGGCATGGGTATCCCGATCGGTAAATTATCACTCTACAGCGCCTGTGCAGGAATCCCCCCAACCCAGTGCCTGCCGATCACCATTGATGTGGGCACCAATAATGAATCCCTCCTGAACGACCCGCTTTATCTGGGTTTGGGGCAGAAAAGGATCCGGGGTCAGGCGTATGATGAGCTCATGGATGAATTTTTCCAGGCAGCTCACAAAGTATTTCCCCGGGCCCTAATCCAACTGGAGGATTTTGCCACGAAAAATGCCTTTGGCCTCCTCCGGAAATACCAGGATTCTTTTTGCCTTTTTAATGATGATATCCAGGGTACCGGCAGTGTGGCCCTGGCTGGTCTCCTTTCGGCCCTGCGGGTCAGCAGACAGAAGCTGGCCGATCAGAAGATACTCTTTCTGGGAGCCGGTGAAGCCGGAGTCGGAATTGCCGATACCATAGTAGCCTCCATGGTCGATTCGGGTATCTCACCCCCTGCAGCACGGGAAAAATGCTGGTTTGTTGATACCCATGGATTGGTGTGTGATGAGCGCACGGATTTGAAAACCCATAAATTGGCCTATGCCCATCATCATGAATTGGTGGCTACCTTCGTGGAGGCAGTTCGCATTTTAAAACCAACGGCGATTGTCGGAGTCAGTGGCCAACCTCATCAGTTTACAGAAGAAGTGATCCGGGAAATGTCGAGGCTGAATGACCATCCAATCATCTTTGCCCTCTCCAACCCCACCTCCAAATCGGAATGTTCTGCCGAAGAGGCCTACCGTTGGAGTGAGGGCAAGGCGATTTTTGCCAGCGGAAGTCCCTTTGAACCGGTAACCATGAAAGGAAAAACCCTATATCCCGGTCAGGGCAACAACGTGTATATTTTCCCGGGCATTGGCCTGGGTGTACTCTACAGCCGGGCCAGCCGGGTTTCCGGGCGGATGTTTCTGGAAGCCGCCCGGATCGTCTCGGACAGCGTGACCGGCGAAGAACTTGCCAGGGGCCAGATCTTTCCATCCATTGAATCCATCCGGGATGTCAGCTGCCGGATTGCAGCCGCCGTAACCCGGGTTGCGGTCAACGAACGTTTATCGGACAAAGTCCTGCCGGAGAATCTGGAAGAAGATATCCGGTCGTATATGTACCAACCGGAATATCCCGAGTACCTGTAAGGCTTATCTATTTTGAAATGTCAATGTTACAAACGCACTCCACCGAACAGTGGGACGTGCGCCTCCCGGACTACTCAATCAATTTGACCGCGAATCTCGCCTCCTGGAAATGCATTGGTATGCACATTCACATAAAAGCTCCCCGAATTCCATCCTTTCTCTCAAGCAATCGACGCAGCCATTGATTCCCTTCATTTACCGATCATAATGTGACGACCGGCCATTCGTCATAAACCGTTCATTTGCTTTGAGGTATGACGTGGGTATCTCTCCCGTGATATTTTTAAAATCCCGGATAAAATGGGCCTGGTCCGAATAGCCGCAATGGTATGCAACCTGGGAGAAATTTACGCTATGATTACCGGCTATCAGCCGGTGTACTTCATTTAGCCGGGTGATGCGCAGATATTGTTTCGGACTGATGCCCACCTTTTCTTTAAATTCCCTTTCCAATTGACGCTGACTGATAAATACCTGGCTGGAGAGCTCATCAATCCGGATGCCCTTGGTTTGTCGTATGAGTTCAGCTGCCTGGTTTACATAGTTAAACCCGATTTGGTTTCGTATCAGGTTCTTTGTCAAATGATCATTGGTACAACTGATCATATTTGCGACACTATGTTCCTCCTTCAGTCTTTGGCTGAAATCACGAAATTCATGACCCAGCACCAGGGAGAAATCTTCATATCTTCCATTAAATGCTGAGGCTGGTACACCAAAGATGTTGTAGATACCTTCCGGTTTGAAGCGAATGGCAAATACCCTCACCTTGGTCTTAAACCGTACCTCATAAGTCTTGGTAAAAAGGCCAATGATCATCGAGGGAGGAGAATGAGACCATTCGTCGCCATTGAACAGATCACAATGCCGGCTGGAGAGGTGAATGATCAGCTCAACACAGCCATTGGGAATGACCTGCATAGACAAGTGACTTGATTCATCAGTATCAAAAATACCTTCCCAATATACCTCTACAAAAGGTCTAAGGTTTTTACCCGGTTTATATTCTACTATCTGAATGCCCATCGCAGAGGTATCCTAATAATCTAAAAGTACGGTATTTCTACCGGGTATCAAAACACGTATAACCAGTCTCAGATAAGACTGGCCATACACAAGGTTATTAGTGGGTAGATTGCTGTTCGATCAATGTCTGACCTTTTGTTGTTTGCATTTCACCACCTCCCCAGACTTCTTTCATCACTATATCAAGGTCTCTTAATGCCTGGCTGCAATCGCCATAAAATGAGGAACCATGCATGGTTGCCAGGGTTTTTGGATTAAGGTCGGCCAGGGAGTAAAGTAACTTTGGAGTCTTATGAGTGTAGGGAGCATAATCCATCAGAGGCCCTTGCTCAAAGTCAAGAACTGAACTCTTGTGCGAAGCTATAATATCACTATCGGTAATGTCCACTACGTTTCCGTTCTGATGAAACAGATCCGAACACAGCAATGTTCTGTTGGTTTCCTCAAACATCACCCCTGCATCCCAGCCATGCGGCAAATGAGGTGTTCTGATAAATCGATAACGGTATTTTCCGGTGTTTAAAACCGCATTTCCAGCCATCGCAAAAGCAGGTCGTATCGCAAAATCGGACATATTAACGATTGCACCAGCTTCACTGCATACTGCTCTGGCATTCGGTGCTACTTTCAGCCATTCATTCAATGCTCCACATTCATCCACTTCAAAATGACTAAAGCCAATCCACCTGAGCTCCGATGGTGCAATGATTGTACTCACCGATTCCAGCAGGATCGGAAACATTTGCCTCATCCCCGCATGATAAAGCATAGGTTCATCATCCCTGATCAGAAAATGATTGAACTGCAAATTCATTTCCGGTACGAAGATTGAAATTCTGAAAACATCCGGTGCGATTTCCGAAACTTTGATCATGGTAATATGATTTTTATAGCTGTGAAAAATTCTTTACGCTAGCAAAGATATCCCTGTGATGATGGGCAGGATTGTATAAAAACGACATTCTTCACAGGATGAATCGATCAAATTGCAGTGGAAAGAGATTCCAGATTCCGAATGACCAGAATCCCTGTCATCTGCATAAATTGACGAGATCACATGGTTCTCCGATGCTCATCCAAGCCAACAATGACAGGTAGGTTAGTCTTAACCCCTCTAAACGGAGATTTATCTTATTTCCAGAAATTTATTGGCAAATCGGACTCCCAGCATCCTTTGCGATTTTGAGTCAAAATGAATCTGATCACCTTTATGGACCAGATCGCGGGTATCTACCACCGAAATATTATTGTCAGCAGCAGAAATTTGATCTAAGATTGCGTTAATGGCATCCCAGTGCATCTGCCTTTCCTCCGGCTCTGCATAAGAACCCAGATGACCAGCCAAAACAGGTAAAGTATCGTCTTGAATATACGCCCTGAATGTGGAAAATAATTCCTGCAGTCTGTCCCGGTAGGTGGGCAGCGATGTGGGGTTGGCATTATTCTCTCCCTGATGCCATAAAATCCCTTTGATCATTCCGGCCTGCCGGGCAAAATCCACTTTATTCCTGAAATTGGTGAGTAACGGCACTTCCCGGTGCGTAGAATCACCCAGCCACTGTTCCACCGAACTACCACCTACAGCACAGGGAACCAATCCAATGGAGATATCAGAGGGGACTGAATTAAGCAGGGTATTGGCAAAAGAAAGTCCGCAATCCAAACCGGTCAGGGTTGGTTCATAATAATGCAAAGGTTCTTTGGCATATACCCATTTATAATTTTGATCGACTGCCAGGATCCTCCGGTTAGCCACAGTATCCATGGGTTCAACCAGACCCCGGCCCGCCATATTTGATTGTCCGGCCAAAATGAATATCCAGAAGTGATCCTTGTCCGGTAACTGATCGACATATTCAACCTCCCTGGGAAAATAACGGGTTCGATCCTCCTTTTCATTGCGGCAGCTGGCCAGGATCAAGGTTAAAAAAATATATGTTAATCTGATTGACATCCTGTGAAATCGTTTAATTGTTTGAATGTTTAATTGTTAAATCGGGGCTATGAGGGCTAGTTATTTATGGTTAGTTGTTCTTTTCCTCCAGCCAGATATTCAACTGCTGCACTTTAGAATTTTTCTCCGGAGTCATCGTAAAAAATACCACTATATTTTTGTGTTCACATTCTACCATAAATCTTCCGCGTAACTGATTTTCCGGTTGAACTTTGTTAATTCTCTTGATTGAACCGGCCTCATCAAATATTTTTTGGGTCCTTGTCTTTCGAATCCTAAGGTCCTGATCCAAAAAAAAGTTATCCGCAAACAGATCGTCGGGTAAAGGTTCACCCCAATCTGGCAGTAACTGCAAAATCCGGTCTTTGGTTTTTTCCAATACAGGTATGGCCGGAAGCATCATTGGCTTCAAGTCTGCAAGTTGGATCAGCGTATCCAGCACTCTGGCATTCGCGGTAGCGGGAGAACCATAAGTACGGTTGCTAAAGGCGATGACACCCAGTTTGTACTCCGGATAAATTCTCCAATCACTGCCGTATCCAGGTAATCCGCCTCCATGAGATATCCTGATGGTTCCATGGCAATCCTTGCGCCATGCCAGCCCATATCCATAGCCCACCGCGATCGGACAGGGCTCACCCCGGGAGTCGGTTGCATCGGTAAAAAGATTGTTGAAGCGCCAGGGTTGTTGCATTTCCCGAATCGTTGCCCGTCTGACCGGGCCATTCTCCGGTTCGTTGCGGGGTGGCCAGGCGTCTATATGCAGGACAACATATTTGGCAAAATCCTCCAGAGAGCAAAGCATTCCTCCCATCGCTCCATATGATCCATCCGCAAGAATCGGTTCCTCTTTCCATTTGTCGTCTTCCCAACGATAACCTTGTGCAAGCAGCTCTGAGGGTACATCGGTATATTCATAGGTTGAGGCTAGCATTCCCAAAGGTTTCAGGATATTCTCAGTGATATACTTCTGGTATGGCACTCCACTGACCTTGCTGATGATCTGACCAAGGAGTGCATAACCCAAATTGCTGTACTCGAAACTTATACCTGGCACATTCGACAAGGATAAGCCATCGCTGACCATTTCCAGCAACTCTTCATTGGTATCGGACAGTTGCCGGTCACCCCAGGGATTATCCTCTGGAAAACCAGCAGACATGGTCATCAAATGCTGAATGGTTATTGCCGGAGCATCACTGGTCAATGGCATAACATGCCTGAATTCGGGAATATATGTGGTGACCGGGTCACTTAATTGCAACTTACCAGCGTCTCTCAACTGGAGAATTCCCATAGCAGTGAAACTCTTGCTCATCGATGCGATCCGGTATACGGTGTGCGTGGTAGCTTTTGACCGGGTTTCGAGGTTGGCCAATCCGGTGCTTCCGGCAAAGACCAACTGATCACCGACGATTAAACCATAAGCAATCGAAGGGAATTGATTCTTTTCAGCATAGGATTCATAGATCTCTGCGATAACGGGAAAGTATTTTTCCAGATTTGCCCGGGACGCAGTGTCTGTCAGAACCGGTTGAGTATACCCTTTAATCACGCCGGAATTGATCTCAACCTGAGCGTAGCTGCGGGGTAGAATCAGAGAAATAAAAACCAGACAGCAAATAAACTTGAAGCAGGTTTCAGTATTCAAGGTCATATTCATTTCATATACTTATTTGGCCAATGTAAAGATTTCGGGATAAAGATTACTTCCTCATTAAAAACTGTTGCACTCCATAATCCGGACTGGCCATCACTTCCCTGTTTAAGAATGATAAATATTTCCTGGCACCTTCCATTGATGACTGAGCGAGAAAAATAGCTTCGGCTCCGGAAATATCATTCTTTATAATGTTGGCAATTTCTTCTTCATAACGGGCTGAATCCCCTTCTTCCAGGTATCTCCAGCAACTGCTGCAATCGATCAGTAAAACCTGCACCGGCTTTCCCAATTTTAACGCACTTTTTTCAATGAGTCTTCTGCTTATTGGCACTGTTGATCTGACGGTGTACGCCAGACCGATACGGTCGTATTTATCCACCAGATACTCGACTGCAGGCTGATCGATTCGTTCAACACCCGATACATTGTCGCACTCATCACCATAGCTGGAGCAGGTACAGACGATCAATCCGGGTGACTCCTTTTTGACCCGCTCTGCTTCTTTCCGGAATACCACACCATCCGCTTTACCCTCTGTAAGGGCATAGTGCAAAAGATCTTCATTGACATAATGCCGGATCTCAATAATGGGATCATATTTTCTGACCAGATCTTCAAAACGTTGTACATTAATCCGGGTGGTATGCAGGAAGGTAATCACTGATATATTATTATTATATGGAAAATATGGAAAGATAGTTAAAGTTGGCAGTTTTAGAGATCCTGCAAGCACTCAGAACAAAAACAGGCCCTGGATAATCCAGGGCTTTTTTCAATCAGGTGTAGTAAAAATTTAATCACAGTCAATTTCATCGACAGTGTCATTGCCAGGAGTTAACCCTGGGGATGACTATTGCACAACCGAATATTTGCATTATCTGCCGATTATTCCTGAAAAGCCTCCCGGGAAAATCAGTGTAAGGTCCATACCAAAATAATGCAGGGTGATGGCCTTAACAGGGGAAAATCCTCCGGACCGGAAGAACCGTCCTGACTACCGTACCCGGTCGATCTTGAAGGCAATGTCCCTTGCCGGGTCATCCATGTCCGGAACGGTCATGACCATCGTTCCATCCTTTGAAGTCACCCGGGTGGTACCAACTTGCCTGCCCTTCCAGGTGTCAAACCATCTGATACGGTAGCTGTCATCAGCAAGATCCTGAAATTTGACCCTGGCATGACTGATATCAGGCCCGGTATAAGACCGAATCCAGCCAAACCCGTTGCTGCCGGACATCATGGCATATGCATCAATACCTTCTCCGGCAATGGTCGCCGGAGCGTAGGGTTGGTTTGCAAAATCAATGTCGTGCACAAACCCAGCCAGATAGCTTAACTGTTTCCAGTCTTCCGGTGTCAGGTGGGTATACATCCACCACACGGGTACTCCGGCCAGGCCATTGCTAAGGGTTGCCCAAATTGCATTGTGATAGGCTTCATGATACCTCGGATCATCCTGTTGAAAATAGGAAAGATCTGCTCCGGCTTCCCCAAAGATGGCCGGCTTTTCAAAATCGTTCCAAAACCGGCGACTGGCCCAGGCATAATTGTACATATCACTGCGCAAGGTATCTTCCGGATATTGCAATGCCCAACCCTGGGCCGGATAGACATGGAGATTGGGAATGTCGTTTCGCTCATACAAGGGTTTCCGGTATTCACCATATCCACCACTAAACGAGGCAGTGACCGGATGCCGGTAGGGATCGTTTTCCTCAAAGTATTGGTCAGCTTTTTCAACCCATTGGTATGCCGATTCAAAGCGGGCCTCTTTCCAACCGTCTGTTCCGTTCATCTCATTGATCAGTTCCCAGATGCCCATGCTACGGCTATGAGCAAACCGGGCAATCAGGTACCGGTACTTCTTCTTTTGATACTCCCAGACCAGTTGATCGCGATATACGTCAACGACATCGGTAATCTCCCGGTAAGGGTTTTTATCCCATTCCGTCGCCCAGACCGTCTCTGAAAAAAGGTCATGCGGCCAGATGGCATACATTAACTGGATATTGTCCTTTTCAAGGATGGTCAACAATGAATCAATCCGGCCCAGCTTTTCCTGATTGTATTTTCCCAATTCTTCTTCGATAATTCCGGTTTCATTGACAAATCCGCCGTATCCGATATCCCAGATGGCAAACAAGTTGGCCTGGTGTTCGGCAAATGTTCTGAAGCGCTCCTCATCGTTTCTCCAGGGTGAATAGACACCGAGGGCATAATAGGAAGTGCCATCATCATGTACAAAGTAATGCGGATTTTTTTCAGAAGGCCGGATCCAGCCATGATGCTCTGATTCGATGACCTGAAAAAATTCCGGTTCAGCCTTTGCCATCCTTCCGGCGTCATTAATGTAGACCTGGTATCGCCATTGACCAGTCTTTGCAGGGGCAAAACGGATCCGCCAGATATCGGCCTCACGATAGTTGTCATAAAATCCGTTAATCCGGATCGTATCACCCTCCGGAGCGATAAAGAACGCATAGATATCAATATCTTCCGGGTCATAGGGGTTGTGGATTCCAACCTGAGCCGTCTTTAGGCTAATTTCAAATTTCTCATACTTTTTAACCGTCGAGGCATTAACCTTCATCACCTTGATTTGGGGGGCCTTCCCTGCCTCGAAAGTCTCCAGGCGGATATCGGCGGAGGGAAGATGAATGTCGCCATCCTTTCCAACCGGAATAATGCGGTAGTACCATTGTTCATAGCTACCCGGCGTGGCATCCAGGTATTCCTCCGATTTCGATTCACCAATTAAATTTTCCGCTGCGGGTACAAAACGAGCCACCTTGCTCCGGTAAATCCGATATGCCGCAGTATTTTCCCGGTCCGAGCTCTGCCAGGTGAGGTGAATATCATCACCATTTTGGATGATTCCCTGGACATTTTCAACCTTGATCAGATGCCAGCCCACTTTCACATCGTCGAGTTCGACAATCCCGTCCATCGATTTATCGACACCTTGATCGAAATAAAATTCCACTTTCTGCAGGCCAAACCGTTCATATAAATAATCATAAAGTTTGAAGGTCACGGTATGCCATTCACCGTCGCCGGGTATACTTTCATTCAGTTCCTCGTAGGTTGGCGGTTTAAACGTATAGTAGGGACGGAGCGTTAGACTTGCCGGAACCGATGATCTGATTTTCAATTGAATGTGTGGATTCCGGGAAACATTCACCGGAAAAGGCGGGGTTAAATCAAAATGATCAAATGCTCCGGTACCCGGAATCCTGGAATATTTAATTTTTAGTACCCCGTCGGCTTCCACCAATGTATAAGTAGCCGGACTTACAGTACTCCAGATCACAAAAGGAGATGCATTTGGATTTCGCGGAGGTAATTGCATCGAGTTATCCGAAAAATGATCGGTAAACCCCCTTTGAGCCCCCACCTCCGGAGAGAGAACAGCAATCATCAGAAGCAAACCCAAAAGCATCCGTTTCATACCAACAAGAATCTGTCAGTGAATAATCAGCAGGAGGGACTTTCGCAATGAGGATACTAAATAACAAAAAAATGTTTACTGGTGGTACTGATCCACTGAACCATCCGGATAAAGCTTTCAGGATACTGGCTGATCGATTAAGAAATCCGGATTGACCTTAAACATTTTCCAGTCTTCCAGACACTGATTCCACATGTTTTCTATCGATGATTGTTGTTCGACCGTTAATGCTGCATAACCATTATCCGGTGTATTTCGCAACTCAACGAGGTATTTCAATAAATTGAAGCACATCGAAGCCTGGCCCGCCACAATGAGCTTATGCAACATCCCTTCAATCTCTTCTGCCGGTGAAAACCAGAGCGTTGTACCAAACCCGGCGGCCATCTCGGCGACTGCCTGCAGTTTCGGGCCTATAACCTGATCATAATCTCCCAGTAATATTGGATCACAACCGGGGATATTCTGAAAATATTCAGGATCGCCATGACTCCGTTTGCGTTTGATTTCAAAGTCATCTTTGGTGAGTTCGCGAATCAGGTTGGAGGTCCGCCGGAAATGATGTCGTTCAGAATCGTAAAGTCTCCCGTAAACAAGGCGACGCACCGTTTTTAAAAACACCTCACTGACCAGCGTAATCAATGATTTGATCCGGTCAACGATCAATGGTTCAATATTCCGGAATGGGATTTTCGAAAATTCGAGACTTTGCAAATCATCCAGGGGTAAATCGTCGGCCAATTCTCTTTTTAAATACATTGCACCGGACTGAAACCAGGACTTTAGCCGCTGCCGGAACCATTGTAATAAGAAAAAGAGCAACAATGCTAATATACCGGCACTGAGTACAATTCCTGATAAAATGGAATCAGCAAAACGGTTACTGATCAGAAAAATTCCGGAAATGGTGACAAGAATAAGTAATATCCAATTTATCCGCCGGTAAAACCGTTGCACCCGGTTTTTAATACCCGCATAATTCCATTTTCGCCAACCCTTATCACCTTTATCTTCCATAAATTGAAAAGGATGCATGTAGGGAGATGTGACGTCAGAGACAATAATCAGATCATAGGCTAAACTATCTACCCGGTTCTCAGAAAGCAGGATACTGTCTACTCCCTGATTATCGTAAATCCCCCCATCCATCAATCCGACACTGGCCATCAGCGGAGCTTCATCGATCAGCTCCATGGCTTCGCTGTGAATAAAATCGCGGGGCCATTCTATGGGTTCAAAACCTCCGGTAAAACAGGAAGAAGCTGCAATGATATCGGATAATTTAACTTCTCCCGATACATCTTTCCTGACCGGGTGGTAAAAATTACCAAAGCGCCCGTCGTTTTGAAAACGAAATATAACACCGGTTGAAAAATCAGTAGCGTTAAACATCACTTCCTCGAGATGTGACCGTTGCATATTCTCGAAAATATCAAAGGTCTCTCCCTGGGTAAATTCCTCATCATAAATCTCCGCAAAGGCATTAATCAGATTGCGGCGTTTATTTTTGTTTTTCCACTCAACCCCTTCATTGAGCCGGGCCAATCCCAGTCTCACCAAATCTACTTTCCCTAGTTTGGATACCAGAAAATGGTAGATCTCCCCGAAGGATTTTCCCTGTTGCCGTTGCATTGCATAGACAACACCGGTAATGGTGCCACCGGAGACGGTAGAGATCGCCCTGACATTTTCAAGTAACGGCCGGCCCTGAAATTGCAACCGATGGAGATAGGCCATGGCCCCCAGGTGGAACGAGGCTGCCCGGTATCCACCACCGCTGCAACACAGGGCAATTCTTGAAAAGGGAGAATCCGGTATCTTTGGGGTGCTCATGAATCAGTAATGATTCACTAATTTAATCATAAAATGATCAATTTTCCCTAATCAATCGATTCAGAAGGCCCGGAAAGCGGATACTTGACCTCTGGATTTCTTGCATGGTACACAAGAGACATCTGATCGGTATTAATGACACCAGAAATGCAATAAATCGCATCCGAATTCCCTCCAACCCTCAGGTATCCCAAAATGTCTTTTGTCCAAGTCCGCCGTTGCCGGCTGATCTGGTATCAACCCCGGATTTTTTACTAACTTCCGGGCCTGATTTAAAAGCTCTATGTTATGAGGATTCAATGTTTTATGTCCATGCTGGTGTTCATGCTCGGCACAGCTACGGGGATCTATTCACAGGAGACATTTCCCCGGAATGATGTACTGGATGAGCGCGCCGGAACCTATGCCTTCACCCATGCAACGATCATCACAGAAGCCGGCAAAATGCTGGAAAATGCCACCTTACTGATCAGGGAGGGCAAGATCGAAAATGTGGGAACCGGTCTCCGGGTACCGGCCGGATATCAGGAAATCGATCTGACCGGTAAAAGCCTGTATCCTTCTTTTATTGATCTGCATACCAGCTACGGACTACCCAAGACCGAACGACCCCGGGGAGGAAGTCCTTATGGAGGTCGCGAACAGATCGACCCGGTCACCCGGGGAGCCTATAATGCCAATGATGCGATCAAGTCCCATTACCAGGCCGGCAGTGAATTTGCAGTTGACAGCAAATCAGCTGATGATTTTAGGAAAGCCGGTTTTGGCACCGTCCTCACTTTACGGCCGGATGGTCTGGCCCGTGGTACCGCCGCTCTGGTCACTCTGGGTGAAAATTCAGCCAATGAAGAGATGATCATGAATCCCGCTGCTGCAGAATATTCCTTTGACCGCGGCACCAGCACCCAGATGTATCCACGCTCCATGATGGGTTTTGTATCACTGTTGCGACAGACTTACCTCGATGCCGACTGGTATGGCAGTCTTAAGGTGAAACCCTTCGCCGATCAGGCATTGGAGGCCTGGATAGCCCGGCAATCCCTTCCTCAGATCTTTGACGCCGGCAGCTGGATGAATGTGCTGCGGGCTGATAAGATCGGTGATGAATTTGGAGTACAATACATCATCAAGGGGGGTGGAAATGAATACCAGCGACTCGACCAGATAAAGGCTACCGGAGCGGCCCTGATTCTGCCACTGAATTTTCCGGATGCCTACGATGTAGAAGATCCGCTGGATGCCGAACAGGTATCCTATCAGGATATGCTTCACTGGGAACTCGCTCCTGGCAACCCGGCGGCCATTGCGGGTGAAGGCATTCAGATGGCAATCACCAGCAGCGGCCTGAAAAATCCAAAAGATCTGATGGCCAATATCCGGAAGTCGATCGAAAACGGGTTGAGTAAGGAAGAAGCCCTGAGATCCCTTACGACAACACCGGCAAAATTAATCCGGGCTACCCATCTGGTGGGTAGCATCAAACCCGGAATGCTGGCCAATTTCATCATCACCAATGGGGATATTTTTGATGAAAAATCCGTGATCTACGAAAACTGGATCCAGGGCAAACCCTTTAAGTATAAGGATATAAAAGAAGCTGACTACGCCGGGCAATACCAGCTGGTCGTCGGAACCCATACTTACCAGTTGCACATCGACGGAACAGCGGGCTCCAACAAAGCTAAAATCAAACTTGACGACACGACGACGGTCGATGTAACGGCTAAGTGGGGAAAAGACCTTGTCACTTACGCTTTTACACCAGGTAAGGAAGAGGATAAGATCAGGCTCAAGGGTTGGAACGTAGAAAACGGTTGGAAAGGTACCGGCCAACTGGCCGATGGTACCTGGATCGAGTGGTCTGCGATGCGGTCGGGCTCACTGGAGAAAAAAGATGATAAAAAACCAGCCGGTAAAAAAGAAGAAGATAGCCAGAAAGGTCAGGTGGTTTATCCCTTTATTGCCTACGGCAACCCGGAACTGCCCCAGTCAAAAAATTTGCTGATCAAAAATGCCACGGTATGGACCAATGAAGCCGAGGGTATCCTTGAAAATACCGATGTCCTGATTCAGGATGGTAAGATCGCCCGGATCGGAAAGAATTTACCAGCGGGAAATGCAGAAATCGTTGATGGGACCGGTAAGCACCTGACGGCCGGCATCATCGACGAACATACTCATATCGGTGGAGGAGGAAACGATGTTCTGGTCAACTCATCCCTGGTACGGATCAGTGATCAGCTGAATTCTGAAGACATCAACATCTACCGGGCGCTTGCCGGCGGGGTAACGGCTGCCCAGGTGTTACATGGTTCAGCCAATCCCATCGGCGGTCAGTCCGCCCTGATCAAATTGCGCTGGGGGGTTGCTCCTGAAGACTTAAAAATCGAGGGTGCCGACGAATTTATCAAGTTTGCCCTGGGCGAAAATGTTAAAAGGTCAAGTAACAGTCAGTCCATCCGTTTCCCCCAAACCCGAATGGGGGTAGAGCAGATTTATGTCGATGCCTTTACAAATGCCCGGGAATACGAAAAAGCCTGGAAAACCTATACAGGGCTTAGTCCGGCTGAAAAAGCTAAAACGGATAAACCACGAAGAGACCTGGTCAATGAAGCCATACTGGAAATTCTAAATAAGGAGCGATTTATTACCTGCCATTCGTACGTACAGTCGGAAATCAATATGCTGATGAAAGTGGCCGAAAGTTTTGGTTTTAACATCAACACTTTTACCCACATACTGGAAGGGTACAAAGTTGCCGACAAAATGAAAGCGCACGGCGTAGCAGCTTCCAGTTTCTCCGATTGGTGGAACTATAAATGGGAAGTGCGTTATGCCATCCCTTATAATGCTGCTATCCTCCACCGGGAGGGGGTGGTTACTGCCATCAATTCGGATGATGCCAATATGGGCCGGCGATTGAACCAGGAAGCCGCAAAATCGATCAAATATGGCGGTTTATCGGAAGAAGAGGCATTAAAGTTTGTAACCCTCAATCCAGCCAAAATGCTCCACCTCGACGACCGGATGGGCAGTATCAAACCAGGTAAAGATGCCGATGTAGTCTTGTGGACCGATCACCCGTTGTCCGTTTATGCCAAACCCGATAAGACAATCGTCGATGGAAAGATCTACTTTGATATCCGCGAAAATGAGCAACGCCGGTTACAGCTGCAAAAGGACCGGGCCCGGCTGGCGCAAAAAATGATCGGCGAGAAGAAAAATGGCCGGCCTACCCAGAGGGCAGCCAGCAGCCAACATATGTTGATTCACTGTGAAAGTGTTTTGGGAGAGGAGAATCATGAAATGCATTGAACTCAATGAAAGTCAGGGCGTATCCTTCTGCACTCCGTGACCGGCTATCATTTTTATCAACTAATCAGAAAATAGTATCATGAAAAAATACATTTTATTCCATTTTATCATACTGGCTACCGCTCTTGCCAATGGCCAGGCACCGGTACCGGCAGATCCTCAGGAAAAACCGGTTTTACTGGTAGGAGCCACCGCGCATCTGGGCAATGGACAGGTGATTGAAGCGTCGGCAATTGGTTTCGACCAGGGAAAGCTGTCGATTGTTTCATCTGCTGCTACGGCCGGCAGACCTCAGGGATATGAAGTGATTGATGTCAGTGGCAAACACATTTACCCCGGATTTATTTTGCCAAACTCGGCCGTGGGTCTCAGTGAAGTGAGCAGTGTACGGGCTATGAACGATGATCAGGAAACGGGCTCGATCAACCCAAATGTACGCTCGCTGATCTCGTATAACACCGATTCGGAAATGATCCCAACCTTTCGTTACAACGGAATTTTACTGGCAGAAGCCACTCCCCAGGGAGGGTTGATCTCCGGCAGTTCGAGTGTTATGGAAATGGAAGGGTGGAATTGGGAGGATGCCGTCCATTCGACCGATGTTGGAATTCACCTGAACTGGCCGGCTAAAAACCGCAGTCAATTTGACTTCAGCACTTTTACGGTTAACCTCCTGCCCAACGAAAACTATTCAAAACAGGTCGAAGAACTCAATCAGCATTTCCGGGATGCAGCCGCCTACGGTGAGATGCCCCAAAAGGACAAAAACCTGAAACTGGAAGCCATGCAAGGCCTTTTTAGCGGCAAGCAACGGTTATTCATCCATGCCGGTCAGGCAGATGAAATTATCGAGTCGATCTCAATGGCTCAGGACAATGGGGTGAAGCATATTGTCCTCCTGACGGCAGAAGAGGCATTGCCAGTAGCCGGTTTTTTGACCGAAAACAACATTCCGGTCATAATTCCACCGACCCACAGCCTTCCCACCCGGCCCGACGAACCGGTAGACCGGCCTTACCAACTGCCTCATTTGCTCACACAAGCTGGTATTTCAGTTAGTCTGTCTCACGATGGCATGCTGGCTAATGCCCGTAACCTGCCTTTTTACGCCGGCACTGCGGTGGCCTATGGAATGGATAAAGAGGAAGCCCTGAAAACGATTACTTCCAATCCGGCGAGGGCTCTGGGAATCGAAAACCGGGTAGGTACTCTTGAAGTGGGAAAAGATGCCACCTTGTTTGTTTCGCAAGGTGATGCTCTTGATATCCGGACCAACATTCTGACTCATGCCTTTGTGCGGGGTAAGAATATCGCACTCGACAATAAACAACAGGAATTGTATAAAATATACTCCAAAAAATACGGGCATCAGGAGTAATTCTCAGATTTCTGATATCCCATTAACCAATGAATAACCAATTAAACAACCGACTAAACAATTAAACGATTAAACATTAAACAACAAGAAATGATCGAAAGACCAGGCTTTATCCACATGGTATATTTCTGGATGAAAGATGATGTCACCGATGAAGACCGAAAGCGCTTTCATGAAGGGGTGGCCGAGTTGACCAAATGCAGGACGATTTTAAATTCCTTTATCGGACCACCGGCCGGAACTCCTCGGGATGTTGTAGACAATACTTATGAATATGCTCTTCTGCTGTTTTTCCGGAACAAAGAAGATCATGATTTCTATCAGAAAGATCCGGATCACCAGCATTTTATCGATAGCTACGGGCATCTGTGGGCACGGGTACAGATATACGATCATTTACCTGTAAACAAGCACCTTTAAGAAACGCTTAAATCAGCCAAATTCGAGAATGAAGACGAAAGAACCCAAGGGAGCTAAGCCAGGTAACAGAGGGACTATGAACGGCAGGGGTACTCCAATAAATAAATAAAGCAAGGGCGCCTAAGTACACTTGCTTTAACCGGATTTGAGTGTGATTTGATGAGGAGAACCCGATCGAAATTGGGTAACGGATGAATATTCTCCTGTTCTTCTTTGTAAATTATCTGTGTTTGTGTGTTCGTAAAATGCCGCTTTTCTACTGTTGGGAGGCTTTATCCTCATTCTATCACATATCGAGAACAAATTTCGGATGCTTACCTGGCTGGGAGAATGTCCGCTATCAATACCTCTGGTGATTATAGTCATCAGGGTTTCCCGGAATCCCCTCATTCTTGCTAAACCATGCGTTAAATCTGCATTCAGTAATGAGTCGTTTATGGTCAGGTACGGCTTCCCTTATACATCTCAAACTGCACGAAACGGCATTCCAACGGTCCGTTGTAAAGGGGTATTTTACGGGAAGGTTTCAAACCTACATGCTTGATAGCCTGGAGGTGAGAAGAGATGATCCAGGCCTGCCATCCGGAAAAATGCTTCTTTAAATGATCGCCAATCCTGGAATAAAAGTCGATGGCATCCCTGACAGGCATTCGTGCATCATAGGGCGGGTTAAACAACAACATACCCGTTTTAGCCTGTGGCCGGTAGTTGAAGAAATCGCCCTTCTCCCAGAGAATGTGGTCCAGCCCCATAACTGCAGCATTGGCCCTGGCAAGATTGAGAAAATGACGGTTGATATCTCGTCCGGTGATCGCTGTAGCCACGTCGCCTGGCCTGGGTCTTGCCTCCTCCTTTATCTGCTGCCACCTCTTTTCATCGAAATCCAACAGGTGCATAAATGCAAAGTCCTGACGCCGGTACTGAGGAGGAATTCGCAGCGCCATCATAGCCGCCTCCAATACGATGGTACCAGACCCGCACATCGGATCAACCAGGGGAATTTTCTGGTCCCAGCCGGAAAGACTGATCAGTCCGGCGGCCAGCACTTCATTGATGGGAGCCGGACCGGTTTCCTTCCGGTATCCTCTCTTAAACAGGCTGGCTCCGGAGGTATCCAGCGATACGACACAATCTTCTCCTTTGATAAAAACATTGATCCTGACATTACCTTCTTTACTGACTGAAGGTCTTCGACCAAACTTATCCCTAAACTGATCTACGATTGCATCCTTACATTTCTGGGCAAGAAAATGGCTGTTCCTGAAAAAATCTGAGTAACAAACAACATCGATTACGAATGTCTTTTCCAAAGCGAATAATTCGTACCATTTAACGCTCCTGATCAGGTTGTAAAGATCTTGTTCCTTTCTGATTCTGCCACTCGCCAGGGGTGTCAATACGGATAACGCTGTTCTGCACTGGTAATTCAATTTGTACCCAAAACCCAGATCCCCTCCGACTGATACGGCCCGGTTTTCGACCTGAACATCGATTCCTCCCAGTTGCCGGATTTCTTCAGCCAACACCTCCTCAAGACCAAAAAGTGTTTTTACGACATATCTCCTCAAAGGATTTCTGATTTCTGATTTCTGATTTCTGATTTCTGATTTTTTATACAATTTTGATTTCGACTATTTCGAATCAAGCGATTCTATTCATGATTAACCATATCCAACAACTTCCAACCATTTCAAACCACTTCAAACCATATCAAACAACTTCCAACAACTTCCAACCATTTCAAACCATTTCAAACAACTTCCAACCATTTCAAACAACATCAAACCACTTCAAAACAATTTCAAACAACATCCAACAACTTCCAACCATTTCAAACCCTATCAAACCACTTCAAAACAATATCAAACAACATCCAACCATATCAAACAACATCCAACAACTTCCAACAACATCAAACCTGCAACACTCCAGGATTAAACTTTTCTACCGTACCATGATTCGCGGCTTCAATACCCAAACTGATGACCGACCTCGTTTCGTCCGGTGCAATGATCGCATCAACCCAAAGTCTGGCCGCAGCGTAATAGGGGGATGTCTGCTTCTCATATTTGTCTTTGATTTCCTGCAACATGGACTTCTCCTGGTCGGGCTCCAGACTGGCTCCTTTTTCCTTCAGGGCACTTACCTGAATCTGCATCAAAACCTCGGCTGCCTGAGATCCACCCATGACGGCAATCCGCGCTGATGGCCAGGCAACGATCAAGCGGGGATCATAAGCCTTACCACACATCGCATAGTTGCCGGCCCCATACGAATTACCAATGATCACGCTAAATTTGGGTACGGTGCTATTGGCTACCGCATTGACCATCTTCGCTCCGTCCTTGATGATGCCTCCATGTTCTGAACGTTTGCCAACCATGAATCCGGTCACATCGTGAAAAAAAACGAGTGGAAGTTTTTTCTGGTTGCAGAGCATAATAAAACGGGCTGCCTTATCGGCTGAATCCGAATAGATTACACCACCAAACTGCATTTCACCCGTGCGGGTTCTGACCAGTTCGCGGTTGTTGGCCACGATGCCCACCGCCCAGCCTTCGATCCGGGCATAGGCACAAATGATCGTTTTTCCATATCCTTCTTTGTAAAAGGTCAGCTTTGAATCGTCCACCAGACACTTCAGCAGCTCTGTGGTATTGTATGGTTTGGAGCGGTCTTCCGGTAAAATCCCATACAATTTTTCCGGATGATGGGGTGGCAGGGACTCCTGACGGTCAAAACCGGTCTTTTCTCCAGGGGCCATGTGTCCGACCAGTTCCCTGATCCGGTCCAGACACGACTGATCATCAGGCATCTTGTGGTCGATGATACCGGAAATTTCACTTTGGGTGGTGGCACCACCAAGGGTCTCCTGATCGACTTCCTCACCAATAGCCGCTTTTACCAGGTAAGGTCCGGCCAGAAAAATCGAACCGGTACCTTCCACAATCAGCGATTCATCCGACATCATGGGAAGATAGGCACCTCCGGCAACGCAACTACCCATTACCGCTGCAATCTGAGGAATACCCATAGCCGACATCCGGGCATTATTCCGGAATATCCTTCCAAAATGTTCCTTATCCGGAAAGATCTCGTCCTGCATCGGGAGATAAACCCCGGCACTATCCACCAGATAGATGATTGGAAGGTGATTTTCCATGGCCACTTCCTGAGCCCTAAGGTTCTTCTTTCCGGTCATTGGGAACCACGCACCAGCTTTCACGGTGGCATCATTGGCGACAATCACACACAATCGACCCCGGATGTAACCCAATACTACGATCACTCCCGCAGCCGGTGCCCCACCTTCCTCCTGATACATTTCATAAGCTGCAAGGGCTCCCAATTCGAAAGAGGGAGTGCCGTCATCCAGAAGGTAAGTGATCCTTTCCCGGGCGGTCCATTTGCCCCGGCTCTTGTGTTTTGCGATCCTTCTCTTTCCCCCTCCTTCCTGGATCACATCCAGTCTGCGGTTCAGTTTCGCAAGTAGCAGCTTCAGGGCATCTTCATTCTTACTGGTTTCAAGATCAATTGGTGTCCGGGCCATAGCTGGTCTGATATCTGAGTGGCTAAGGTAAGTATTTTAGCTGCAGAACCGGCATAAGCCAGGAGCTGGTACGATCAACTTTCAGCTGGAGGGGCCAATTGATAACCTCCTTTGAATTTGGGGTTTTCTGACATGATACTTTCAGAAAGAAATTAGGTTTTTTCCCGATAGTTGAACATCCACTGCACTCCAAATTTATCAGTGCAGGATCCATAGTAGGCTCCCCAGAACATATCCTGTAAATCCATGGTCACCTGACCTCCTTCCGAAAGCGCCTCAAAAAGCCTCTTAGTCTCCATCCGGGTATCCGGCTCAAGATTGATGTAAATATTGTTGCCGGCATTTAACTTAAAACCCATGGATTCGGGAGCATCGGTACCCATGAGGATATGTCCGCCCAGGATTGACAGTTCAATATGCATGATCAGATTCCGGTCGGTTTCGGCAAGAGGAGGCATATCCTCTGAGGGGGGAATGTCGCTAAAGCGATGAATGCCTGTTCCGCCAAACTCACCACCGAAAACAGACCGGTAAAAATGGAAAGCTTTCTCGGTGTTTCGACTAAAGTTCAAATAAGTGCTTACTCTTGCCATATTTTCAAAGTTTTTTTGAAGTTGCTGTTCCTGGAAACTTTCTTCCTGCTACGAAGGCGGTCGGATCAGTAGGTCCAGGTGAAGTTCAGTTGGTTTAATCTTCCTTTACGACGATCTTGCTGCGGTAGATTTCGAGTTTACCCTGCTGTTCGAGTTTCTTGAGCAGGCGGGAGACCGCTTCCCGGGATACATTCAGATCATTGGCAATCTCCTGATGAGATAGATTGGTGAGCACCTGCCCTCTGATCAGGACTCTTTCCTGAAGATAATCCCATAATTTCTCATCGAGCCGGGCAAAAGCCAGCTTATCGATGGTATCAATCATGGCAAAGATCCGTTGGTCATAGACATTCATCACAAAATTCCGCCAGGCCGGATATTTACCCATCCACTCTTCTGCTGCCTGCAGGGGAATGGCAATGATCAGACTATCTTCTTCTGCTACCGCCTTGATCTCACTCCGTTTCCGGATCATACAACAACTAAATGAAGCTGCACAGGTATTACCTTCTGATAAAAAGTACAATAAAAGCTCCTTCCCTTCTTCATTCTCCCGGATCACCTTGATCAGACCCTTCACGACCAGGGGAACAAACTGAATGAATGCCCCGTAATCGATCAGGGTTTCTCCTCTGGATACTTTTCTTACGCTGGCACTGCGAACAATGCTTTCAACCAGCTCCGTTTCCTGGGCCAACTCAGGAAACAAGTCCAAGATGTATTGTTTCATCCCGTAAAAATAAAGAGACCCGGCTATATTTCACCAGGACATACCAGGAAATTACCGGATCCTTATTCTTTTACTTACCCCCCAAAGAGACAATTCTCTGTAGTGACAAAGACCCCAAAAACCTTTATCGCCAAGAGCTTCGGAAATGTTGAGATGCAATTTCCGGCTCGGATCCCCCGTAAAGTCAATCAGTCATTGTGAATCCCATCACAAAAATGGTCGTTAAATCCCCGTACCTTGCACTACTTCAAAATGAAATTCAAATAAAAAAGTGGAATCATGAAATTTAATATTGATCCAGTACTATACGAAGAAATCGCCAACGAGATCAAAAGCGAAGACAGTCCCGTCGGTATTGATGCTAAAAAGACTCATGTGATTATAATCCAGAAGCTCGAAGCTATCGAATCACGACTGCAAAACCTGGAGAAAAAATTAATGCGTTGACGTTGACCAGATAGCTCGTTTATAAATAATGCTGCTCCGCTGAAACATGCGGCGCAGCATTATTAATGGCCGAACTTCAGACCGTCAGCCAGTGCTCTTCTCATCTATAACCTTAGTACGTTTATCGAAACCTCTGCACCTCGAGAATTTCAAAAAGAATCTTACAATATGACGCGTCATGGGGGCACTTAGCAGAAACTAAATAACCGAATGGTCCAAGTTTTTCGAGATGCCCTTTATGCACTTTGCTCCGTATGGCAGGTGGAGAAGCCAAAAAGCATATACAGAGGGCAGGAAGACATTATGGCTGTAATCACAAAAACAACTCCCAATACCATCAGTATGACACCTAGGGTTCCGGTCACCGTTCCACTAAAATACAGATAGGCGAAAATGGCCGCCAAAATCACCCGTATGGTCCGGTCCAGATTTGACATATTCTTTTTCATCTGATTGAGTTTTTAGTTTTAAATAAATAATTTAATTACGAATGCCAGCAGGTAGGCTATTGCAACACACAAGATGCAAATCATCACTAATCTGATCCACATCGGCCATTGCCGGATATCCATATTCTATAAAGTTAGCCATACTCACCACCAAAAACCGGTGACTAATATCACCCAGCCTGGGAATTCTCCTCAAGCTCTGATATATTTCCCTTCAGGCCAGTTGATGAGCCATGTTCTTCAGAACAATACGTTCCCTGGCAAGCTTCAGCTTACCTTCTTTTTCCATCTTCTTCAGAAGTCTGGATACCACTTCCCTCGAAGTATTGATATCCCTGGCGATTTCCATATGCGAAACCGGCAAAACCGGAGTTTGCAATAGCTGGGATTTCTCCTTCAGATACTTGAGTAACCGGTAATCTACATGATGAAACGTAAGATCATCGACCAGGCCGATCATTTCACCAAAGCCCGATACGAGGGTTTCCATGATAAAATTATTCCACGCCGGATAAGCGCTTCGGAAATCCGACAGGATGTTGACAGGAATCACGAGTAAAAGAACCTCACACTGGGCCAGGACCCTCACCCGGCTCCTCTCCCCTTTCAGACCAGATGCCAGTGTCATTGCACAACTTTCACCCGGTCGCACATAATATATTAAAAGCTCACCACCCGACCTATCGACCCGGTAAACGTTCAGAAATCCTTTAAGTACCAATGGAATCACCTTAATTTCCTCCCGGAAATCCTGAATGGTTTCACCCCTTTCAGCAACCATCAGCTCCCCCTGGCTTAGCATGCCCTCCCGCAAGTCTGTGTGAATTATTCCGGGAAACTCTGTAATCAGAAGCTTTTCCGGATCTTTTGCCTTCTCCATAGTGCCAACTCCTTAACTACAGCAATTTACAGTCAACTGATGTTCCATATTGTGATTTTTATCACAACGTGGAGTGATTTACCTCCATTTGACCGGGAGCTGTCAGTCTGGATTTTAGCTAAATCCGGAACTGTTAAAGGTATTTTATCAATATCTTGGCGCCTGGCAAGCCACATGTTTTGATGAGTAACCGGAGTATCGATAAACATTACCGGGGATATCCCGGGCTGGGGGACAGCGAGGTTATCCGGTCCCGCAAGGAACATGGTTCCAATGTCTTCGAAGATGGCAGTCGACACAGTACCCGGCTGATGATCAGGGATATCGTGACCGAGCCGATGTTTATTTTACTCCTGGCCACCTGTTTCATTTATTGGATGCTGGGAGAATGGCGTGAAGGCCTCATGATGGTAGTTGCCCTGATTTTTGTAGCCGGAATTTCCATTTTTCAGACGGTGCGCAGCAAGAATGCTACTGATGCTCTGCATAAGATTACACAAACCAAAGCCAAAGTAATACGGAATAAGAAACTAATAGAGGTAGACCGTGAGGACCTCGTCGTGGGTGATCTGATGGTCATCGAAGAAGGAGATCTGATACCAGCGGATGGTACAGTGATCCAAAATTATGACTTTAGTGTGAACGAATCAGTCCTGACAGGCGAATCTTTTTCGGTCAATAAGGACGCCGGTAATGAAGCAGCGGTATACCTGGGCACCCTGGTTGTCTCCGGATCTGCCCTTTCCCGCATCACAGCCGTGGGCAACGCCACCAAAATAGGGCAGCTTGGCATTGCCATCCGGGAAATCCCTCCGGATAAAACATTACTTCAGAAGCAAATTGACCATTTTGTGCGCGGTATGGCCATCTTTGGTGTGGTGGCCTTTTTGGTAGTATGGCTCATCAACTTTCTGACGACGTTTGACATCCTGGAGAGCCTTCTCCGCGGACTTACCCTGGCAATGAGTGCTTTACCGGAAGAACTTCCGGTGGCTTTCAGCACCTTTATGGCGCTTGGAGCCTGGAGGCTGATTAAAAAGAAGGTATTGACGAAACACCCGCAAACGGTTGAAAGCCTGGGTGCCGCCAGTGTTATTTGTCTCGATAAGACCGGTACTATTACCGAAAACAGAATGGTGGTGGAGAAGATCTTCACACTGGAGCAGGATGCGATTGTCCCCATCAGAGACTGCCACCAGTCTGGCTGCCCGCAGGTATTGCAGGATGCGATGCTGGCGAGCGAAATTCATCCATTTGATCCGATGGAATTGGCCATTCATCAGGCGTATGGAGATGCCGTAGGGGTTGATCTGCGGCCTCAGATTCAGATGATCAGTGAATATCCCCTGAAAGGTCAGCCACCCATGATGACGCATGTTTACTCCCATAAGAATGGTGAAATGCTTGTCGCCGCCAAAGGAGGCTGGGAAAAAGTTGTATCAGTGTGCCGGCTGAGAGACCACGAGGTGGACAGAATCAGGGAAGCTGCGAATCAAATGGCCAAAGAGGGAATGCGGGTACTGGGAACCGCACATGCTGTCGATGTCAGTCGACCGTTTCCCAATCAACAGGAAGATTTTAACTGGCAATTCAGTGGACTTCTGGCCTTGTCCGATCCACCCAAGAAAAATATCGGCCGTGTTTTTTCCCAATTTTACCAGGCCGGGATCAAGATTAAAATGATTACTGGTGATTATCCGGAAACGGCAAAGGCCATAGCCCTGCAGAGCAACCTGAAGAATAACGGAAATTACCTGACCGGGGACGAAGTTCTGCAGATGGATGATGCGCAATTGTCGAAAGCCGTTCAAAGCACAGATATTTTTACACGGATGTTTCCTGAAGCTAAATTGAAAGTGATTAACACTTTGAAAAGCCAGGGTGAAGTGGTGGCGATGACCGGCGATGGAGTCAATGACGGTCCGGCGTTAAAAGCAGCGGATATCGGCATAGCGATGGGAAAACGGGGAACCGAAATTGCCCGTAAAGCAGCCAGTATTATTCTCATAGACGACAATCTCGAAAATATGGTCGAGGCGATTAAGGCTGGCAGAAAAATCTATTACAATTTAAAAAAGGCCTTCCGGTATATTATTACCATCCATATTCCAATCATTATGGTCGTAACCCTGCCACTTCTGCTCGGATGGCAGTATCCCAATATTTTCAACCCCATCCATGTCATCTTTCTGGAATTGATCATGGGACCAACCTGTTCCATCATTTATGAAAACGAACCTTTTGAAAAAAATCTAATGCTCAACGGTCCCCGGCAAAGCCAGGAATCACTTTTCTCCTGGAGAGAATTGTCGATGAGCGTTTTTCAGGGTCTGATCATTACCGTCGCCGTCCTTTTTATTTACCAGTATGCAATCCTGAATCAATACGATGAAAACACTACCCGGACTCTTACGTTTACTACCCTGATTTTTTGCAATATATTTCTGACGCTGGTGAACCGGTCTTTTACAAAATCAGTTTTTCAAACGATACGTTATAAAAATCCATTGATATCCCTGATTTTTATAATCACCCTGATTGTCTGGTTGGGGTCGGTAAAAATGGAAGGAATAAGAACCCTTTTCCAGTTTGCTGACATTGATTTTAAAATGACCTTAATTTGCCTGGTCGCTGCGGTAATTGCCGTATTTTGGATTGATGTGCCTAAATTGTTCCGGTCTTTTAACCGCAGTATTTAGTGTTGCGATTCGCAAATAATTATAGCATCTAACTTGTTCTTTTAAACTTATTTACAATTCACAACACTAGATTCTCTTCTCATACCGGCCGGTTTTTTTGCCAATCCGGATTTTGAATATGATCGACTTCATCGTCTGCGGATCAAATTTTTCGGAAAAACCATGAGCCGGACGGCTGGTTTCGCTGGTCAACATTGGAGCCAGTCTGCGTACGAACAACTCGATGGACCGGGCAGCCTCCTCACCTCGGAGTTCCTCATATAGTCCCCACACTATAACACTTTGCCAATTTCCCATATCATCCATATGGTCAATCTGAAAACATACCTTGGGATTACTGCGCATCATATCGATCTTCTTACCAGGGGCAGAATGACAGATGATGGCATCACCATCATATACATAGGTAATGGGAACTACATATGTCTGGCCCTTATCGTGGCAACCAATTCGTCCCAGCACTTTATTTTCCAGCAGGGCATCAATCTCCTTTCCGGTCAACTCACCCAGCATAACTTAAGTTTCCTGCAATATTAGAATAAATAACCTTGCCGATTATGATGAGACTCACAATTTTCATTGATAGAGGTCATAGCGACTAGTGGCATTTTCCGTCATTTTTACCAGGATAAAGGAATTCTCCATGGAATTAATACTTGTTCCTACCGATTTCAGCACGCTGGCCGGCTATGCAGAAGAAGCGGCGATCCAGATGGCAACGTGGAGTCGTAGTAACATACTTTTTTATCACTGCACGCCTGATCTCCCGGAAGGGTGGGAAAACTTGCCACCCCGCGAAAAGGATAAATATCCTGATCAGTTAAAGATATGGGACGACTTACTGGCAATCATAAACCGGTTAAAAGAAAAATGCGATGCGGTCAATGTCACCAGCCAAACCATCATTGGCACCGGCCGCTTTCTCGATGCGGTTGAAGAACTGGTGCAGAAAGAAAAGATTGACCTCGTAGTAATGGGCAGTCACGGATCGAGTGGAAAGCAGGAGTATTTCATTGGTTCCAATACGCAGAAGGTTATCCGAAAGGTGCACACCAACCTGTTGATAGTTAAGGATCCTCTGCAAACCATCCGGTTTAAGAAAATAATTTTTGCCACTAATCTTGGGGTAACCGATCAGGAAGCTTTCGCAGATTTTCTTTCGATGATTCAGATATTCAGGCCGGAAGAGATCCATCTGCTAACCATAGACACTCCCGGATTCATCACCCGGCCAGCTATCCTGGTTGAAGAGCGACAAAAAGATTTCCAGCGAATGGCCGCAGATTATCACTGCACGACTCATTTTATCCGCAACTTTACGGTAGAAGCAGGAATCCGGAAATTCAGTGAATCAAGCGGGGCCAATCTCATCGCCATTTCCAACTACGAACGTCATCCCATCAAGCGGATTTTTACCGGCAGCAATGTGGAGATGCTGGCAAATCACTCCAATATCCCGGTATTAAGCCTGGACAAAGCCCGCATCACCTCGATGTAAAACAAGGGCACCTCTAAAAACCCCGTTCAATTGTCAACCGTTTATCTACGATAAACTATTCAAAAATAACCTGCCTTCCCACCCACTTCGTGGTTTCGTCGCTCAAAGGTCCCCCAGACCTTTGCTCCCGCCCTTGAGGCTGGGAGGTCGCTCCTCAATCTCGCTTGGTTCTTTTTGAATTTGCCTAATTTCAGAGGTATTGAGAGGCGCCCTCAATTAATTTAAGATATCATCCGATACATTGCTCTGCGGAATTCCAAGGTGGATAATCCGGCTTCCTGTCTGAGCTACCGGGTGGATGTTCTTACCGATGACCACTCCATCCTCATTAGCCGCATATTCCTTCAACACATCGCCAAAAATATTTCGAAGACACGCGATCACCTGACCCTGGCTGACCATTTCTGCCACCTGGGGATAAACTTCGAGAAAACCTCCCTCGTCGGTAAATTGCCAATAAGAATGCGAGCAAATCACCGGTTCCTTTTCCGGAAGATCAATTTCTCCCTCCAACATCCCGAGGTGCACCATCGTATTGAAGATCCCGGTCAGACCGGATCGGATGTGCCCCTTCTGAAAACGGTTGGGATCGCCAACTTCCAGGGTGATGGCCCGGGCATTCCGGGTCTTGAAGTGTCCACGGAGCGTACTGTCAGGTGCCGGACTGTCCAGAATGATTTGCGCATTCTGCAACCGGGCCAGTTGAATGATTTCGGGATCGCCCAGATTTGCCCGGACATAATAGGAGTTGATCCTCCCAAAGCTGGCGGTGTGCAGATCGAGCAGGTAATCTGAAGCATGCAGGATGCGGTGCAGAAGCCGGTGGGCATAGATCTCGCTGTTGTTGCCCAATGGTTTTCCGGGCATGATCCGGTTGAGATCTTCGTCATCATTAAACTTTCGTTGCATCAGTTGCAAACCCGGCACATTGACCACTGGAACACCAATTATCGTGCCCCGGAGTTGCTCGTTTTCGATTTCCCGGAAAAGTCGCTGGACAACCGGAATACCATTCAATTCATTGCCATGAACGGCCGCCGTTATTGCAAGGATAGGGCCATCTTCCACCCCCTGGGCCACAATAACCGGAACATGTACCGGCATTCCCAAACCATCCGAGATCAGATGAACACCGAATCGTTTCTGGGTACCTGGTGGCACCGATTTGAGATCCAGCTTCCGGACAATGGTGACCGGTTTCTGATTGAGTACTGTCATTTTGATGTCTGTTCGTAATATTTTATCAGTTCATCGGCTACATAATCGGAGATAGGGAGGCTGTGTTGTCTTTCCATAGGACCTACCCCACCCACACTGAGGGTATTGATCTCCGAGAGTACCCGTTGCCCTTGATCGTCAACCAGGGTATCCATACCAAAGATACCAATTCCCAGGGGAGCTAACGCATCGTGCACCCGGGCGGCGATCGTTTTTTCCCGTTCATCGGGGTGCGAAGCCTCTGAACTGCCCCCCAGACTCACATTACACAGCCAGGATCCTTCGGCAGGTTTGCGAAGCGAGGCACCCACGATCCTGCCATTGACGACAACGATCCGTTTGTCGCCCAGATAAACATTCTGCAGGTATTTCATGGAGAGATATCCATCTCCCTGTAACTCCTCCAATACTTCCTCCCCTCTCTCGAGATCCCACCTCCTGCCATCCTGACCTATGATCTGACCCTTCTCCACTTTGAGAATGCCCTTGCCACCATAATTTCTCAGAGGTTTAAGCACCAGATCAAATTCCTGGTGAAAAGCCAGGATATCATCCAGCGTCCGGCACCACAGCATGGGGGGGCACAATTCCGGAAACTGCAGGAGAAAATCCTTTCCACCAGTCTGCCAGATAGCCGATGGTCGATTGATGATCCATTCCTCCGGAAAATTTCGGGTCAGAAAATTAAGAAATGACAAATTGACCGGGTGGGGAAGTCGAAGGATAATCAGATCAAACCCGGAAAGCTCTACCAGCCGGCCGGAACGGTCAAATTGCTCGCCAGTCGGATCAAACGAAAAAGAATCTTCAATCGGAACGGCCGAAAAAGAAATCGACAGACAGGACTTAAAAAACTCCTGGTTATCCGGACTGGATCGACTGGCAACATAGACCTCCCGGACTTTCCCGTGCCTTTTAAAAGACCGGGCCAGCTGATAGGTCGAATTGGTGAAGTTGTGCGAAGCGTGATCGATCAGGAACAGGACACGGTATCCCATCTAAGGCAAAATTTCATTGATCAACACCTGATCGTCATCCAAAGATCGAAATAACCGGGATTTTAACTTACCCTGGTTATTGATCAGGTTCTGAGCAAGTTTATCAATTGCGATGGTGCTTAGTACGGTCTGGATAAAACCTTCAATCAGGTCATCGAGGCCCAGGCCCAGGCGGTTGAAGTCTCTCCGGTCGGTAAGAACCAGCCGGTTGGTATCGGTCTGCCAGTTGCCATCTTCGTCACGGTACGATAAATTGGTGCCGAGGATATCCCAACTGTTGGTGTGCTCATCGATCCGGTCAGTCAGTGGCGATTTTGCTCTCCGGGCGTACACACTGAGCGGCCGGATACCTTTGGGTGTAGCGCTCACCATCATCCTGATATCGGCTACATAGGCTTTGCCTCTTTCATTGGGTACCGTGCCGACATGAAAAAATTTGCCTCGATCACTACGGGAGCTCCACGCATAATTCCCAATAAGACTTTGTATGATAAACCGGTCGTATTTTTGTTCCAGGCCCATGAATGCATCGAGCTCTTTCTGATTGATGATGGTCCAGACCCCCTGACCGGCATTGGAATACGGATTTTTAACAACGGCATGACCACCCAATTTATTGATCCACAGGGGAATTTCATCCTTACGGACATCCCAGATCGTCAGAGGAGTGATGATCTCCAGACCGGATGAAAACAATTCCGCATTGAAGAAGTCATAAGCTTTGGCGGCCAGCATTTTATTGCGACCGCCGGCCAGACAGGCAATGACCGGATTGATGATATGAGTCCGGGATGAAACAGGCAACCGGTTCCATGGTTGTTGGGTAAGATACCGGAAGACGAGACGCATGGGTTTCCAGGTATTGCGGCTGGTCCTGATCAGACAAACGCCATTTTCAAACCGGATACTGCTGTCACCGGCATCATAATAGGGAAGATAGTGCACGGGCTCGCTGAAAGCATTGGCCATGGCCGCAGCGTATCCCGAAGATTCCATGGGATTCTTATCGTAGATAACCGCCAGTCCACCGCCCTCCACCGACGTTTTCCGGCTGTGCAGATAGGGTTTGACCGTGCGTTCCATCAAGAGCCGGTAGCCACCTTCCTCCTGGTGTTCGTCTGCCAGGGGCATCGATTTCTGTCCGGAAGGGCAGGAATTATTTTCAACGACCAACATCTGCCTTTTGCCGTCTTCATTGGTGACGTGCATCAAATCGGCACCGGCCCAAAGAAAGTAGCGTGGATGGTAATCAAGGAGCTGCATCAGATAGGAACGGGAGACCCGTGGATGCAGGTGGCAATACCGCTGTACAATCCTTTCTTTCTGCAGATGAAGAAAAAAGTTGACCAGGGGGTGAATGGTTGCATTCAAAGCCTTGGGGTACCAATGTTCGTGTGGTTCAAATTGCCCGGGCTTTATCAGACGGTATTCGGAAGACGGCATAAAGTATCCGGAATTGGCCAAATCAACAGCCAAAGGACATCATAAGTTCATAATGGGTCTAAAATGACTTAACTTGAAGCCTGTGGTTGGTAATTCAGTGGTAATCAGCTAATCACAAGACATAAATGTAGGCTATTGTTGCATTTGTCACAACTAAAATTTATCCCGGATTTAACGTCAATGTTGCTAAATTCGCATCCGCGAAAAAAATGTCATCACCAACTATGATTGCATATCATGATTAACTCCTACTTTGATCTGATCGATCAAACCTACTACTTCCCTCAAGAGGGTTTTGATTTGAGAGATAATTGGTTGCACTTCAATGGATTGTCTTTAAAATATCTGATTGAAAAGTATGGAACTCCATTCCGGTTAACCTATCTTCCCAAGATAGGATTTCAAATCAAGAAGGCGAAAAATCTATTCAACCGGGCTATCCGTGCCAATAGCTACCAGGGAAAATATTACTATTGCTACTGCACAAAATGTTGTCACTTTTCACATGTGATCAAGGAAGCCCTGCGACATGGTGTACATCTCGAAACATCCTCATCCTTCGATATTGATCTGATTTTAAAACTATGGGAATCAAAGTATATCGAACAAAATATTATACTGGTTCATAATGGCTATAAAACAGACGACTATCTGAAGAAAATAATCCGATTAAAAGAATTAGGATTTTATAATTCTATTCCCGTATTGGACAGCAAAGAGGAGTTGGACCGTATTTTAAAATTAACGAAGCAACCTCTGAAGATTGGAATCCGGATGGCCATCAATGAAGAATCCTCTTCATCCTACTATACCAGCCGGCTCGGAATTCGCCCATCGGAGATCATAGATTTTTACAAGGAGAAAATTAAAAGAAAGAAAAATATTCAGTTAAAAATGCTGCATTTCTTTGTTGATTCCGGCATCAAAGATAGCATTTACTACTGGGGTGAATTCAAGAAAGCCCTGCAATTATATGCACAGCTTAAGAAAATGTGTCCAACCCTCCGCGCCATCAACCTGGGTGGAGGAATGCCCATCCGGAATAATCTCTCATTTGATTTCGATTACGATTACATGATCCGTGAAATAGTGCGGAACATTAAAGATGTTTGTGATCAGGAAGGGATCGAACACCCGGATATCTTTACTGAATTTGGTAAATATACCGTGGGAGAAAGCGGAGCTGTGGTGTTTAAAGTATTGGAGCAAAAACAGCAAAACGACAGTGAGCTCTGGTACATGATCGACAACAGTCTGATGAATACTATTCCCGATAGCTGGAGCATTTTCGAACGATTTATTCTGTTACCCATCAATAAATGGGATCACGAATATACCCGGGTAAATATCGGAGGTCTTAGCTGCGATCATTCTGATTATTATAATTCGGAAGATCTAAATCAGGAAATATACCTGCCCCGCAATAAACCAGAAGATAAGGATCCTCTTTATGTCGGATTTTTTCACACCGGAGCTTACCAGGATGCGATCAGCGGATACGGTGGGATTAAGCATTGCCTGATACCCTCTCCCAGGCACATTGTGGTTAAGCAGGACAGTAAAGGAAACTTTGAAGAATACATCTATCGCGAGGAACAGGATGTAGAAACGATGTTGACTATACTCGGATATAAAGATGGTCGTTGATATATAAAACAATTTTGCATCGTGAACATTACCAATTTCATCAAGCACCATTACCGTCATTTTAATGCAGCAACACTCATCGATGCCGCAGAAGCCTACAAAAAGGTACTGGATGACGGCAACAAAATGATGGTCACCCTGGCCGGAGCCATGAGTACTGCCGAACTCGGACTTTCCCTGGCAGAAATGATCCGGCAGGATAAGGTGCACATTATTTCCTGTACCGGCGCCAACCTGGAAGAAGACATTTTCAACCTGGTGGCTCACACCCATTACAAACGCATACCGCATTACCGCGACCTCAGCCCCCAGGATGAACAGGAACTGTTGGATCAGCACTTCAACCGGGTAACCGACACCTGTATCCCGGAAGAAGAAGCTATGCGTAAAATCGAGAAGGTACTGGTTGATCACTGGTCCCGGGCCCATCAGCAGGGTGAGCGCTATTTTCCACACGAATACCTCTACCAGATCATATTGGAAGGAAAACTGGAGCAAGAGTATGAGATCGATCCCAAAGATTCATGGCTGATCGCTGCGGCTGAGAAAAATCTTCCCATTATTGTACCGGGCTGGGAAGACTCAACAACCGCCAATTTTTTTGCCGCCCACTGTATCCGGGGAGAATTTCCCCCCAGCATCGTCAAGTCGGGGATCGAATACATGATCTTCCTGGCTGAATGGTACCAAAAACAGGCGGAATCGCATAAGGTAGGCTTCTACCAGATTGGTGGTGGTATCGCCGGCGACTTCCCGATCTGCGTTGTTCCCATGTTGTATCAGGATCTGCGCATTTACGATATCCCCTGCTGGTGTTACTTCTGCCAAATAAGCGACTCAACCACCAGTTTCGGATCGTATTCCGGTGCGGTACCCAACGAAAAGATCACCTGGGGAAAACTGGAGGTAGATACACCGAAATTTGTCATTGAATCGGATGCCACGATCGTTGCGCCACTGATGTTTGCCTACATTTTAGGCTGGTAAATTTGAACGCATTCACTGTAACGTCTGTCTGTGGACTAGCTGATCAGCATAGTTACCTGACTTGATCCGAAATCTATTTTCTCCGTATCTTCCGGCCTCGAAAAAACCGACCTGATGTCTCACTATCCTGAATTTCATCCATCCAGCCGCATCCTCATGGGACCAGGTCCCAGCGATGTTCATCCCAGAGTCCTGAAAGCCATGTCTACCCCATTAATTGGTCACCTCGATCCTGAGTTTCTCCGGATCATGGATGACATCAAATCCATGGCCAAAGAGACGTTTCGAACGTCCAATGATCTGACTTTTGTCGTTTCTGCTCCCGGCAGTGCCGGTATGGAAACCGTTTTAGTCAATCTGCTGGAACCCGGTGATGAAGCTGTCATCTGCATTCATGGTGTCTTTGGTGGCCGGATGAAAGAGATTGCCGAACGGTGTGGTGCCAAAGTAACTACTGTTGAATCAGCCTGGGGTACCCCCATCGACCCGCAGAAACTTGAGTCAGCGCTGGAAAACAGCCGGCCCAAACTGGTGGCTATCGTCCACGCCGAGACCTCCACCGGTGTCTTGCAACCCCTGGATGAAATCAGCAGGATGACCCATGAAGCCGGTGCACTCTTCGTTGTCGATGCCGTGACTTCATACTGCGGTATCGATCTCAACATCGACGCATGGGGCATCGACGCCGTCTACTCCGGCACTCAAAAATGTCTGAGCGCCCCTCCCGGGCTTTCACCAGTTTCTCTCAGCCAACGGGCAGTCGCCGTGCTCGAGCAGCGAAAGTCAAAAGTTCAGAGCTGGTTTCTGGATCTGACGATGGTTAAAAACTACTGGGCCGGTGCCCAAAGAGCCTACCACCACACTGCTCCGGTATCGGCGATGTATGCCCTCCGGGAAGCCTACCGGATCGTACTGGAAGAAGGACTGGAAAACCGCTTTGCCCGCCACCGGAAAAATCATCTCCTGCTGAAGGATTCTCTTGAAGATCTGGGTTTCGAGTTCCTGGTGGAAGAACCCTACCGTCTCCCCATGCTCAATGCGGTCAAAATCCCATCGGGAGTCGACGATGCCACCGTCCGGTCACGACTGCTCCACGAATACAACATTGAGATTGGTGGTGGGCTCGGCGCTTTTGCCGGAAAGGTCTGGCGCATCGGCCTGATGGGTGAAAGTAGTGATGCCAATCACGTCCATATGTTGGTAGCAGCCCTCCGGGAGATACTCTGAACACCGAACAGGCAAAGATTATCCTTATGCCAACCAGTGATTACCGGCTATCTCTGTTCGAGGGCAAGTCTGACCGGGTTATAGCAATTACCCTGGTCCTGAAACCATAGATGTCTTCATCCCAGACCTGAAACAACCATTTTACATTCCAAAGCCTGGTTGTCAATTCAGATCTGCAAAAAGAGAGTAATTTGAACAAACGAGTTTTCATCCCTACAGCTTTATTGATTCAAAAAATAACTGTCCTGATTGATTACATTGACTCCTGCGTCAAACAGCATAGCAGCCAAGGTTTATTCAATCAAATCAATACTGGTAAGTATCCGGAAGCGATAAACTTCTGAGAAAGGTGCAGTAATCCCAGATCAGGACCGGAAATGATCCCTTAATTCCGTGAAGTTGGTATGTACACTTTATTCCTTTGATTGCTCAAAGCAATCATTACCGTTGCAGTTGGGTTTCCTCGGTATTTTTCAGTGTCAAATCGCCAATACATTCCTGTCCATTCTGACAGGGGGAGTCTTTCAACAGGCTGTATTCACACGATTTTCGATCAATAATTATCTGCAAATTAATGCGATTATTCAATAAAATCAAATAAAATCAGCATACAAATCCCTGACATTCTTCGAATTATCTAAAATAATCAAGGAAAAAATACCCGGTTTAAGGTATACATATTAAGGCAATGAATTATTAGTTTTCCTGCCATGTGTCAATAAAACACGGTTCTTCAGTGATTTTATGCATCCCTGTATTGGGCAGCCGGACTCCTGATTACAATTCACATTTCCTCTGAAAAATAGTAATATCAGCTCATTTGCTATATTGAAGAAAAAATCAGCGATTGTCACATCAACTGTTCATCAGGGACCTTCAGGTCAATTGCCGAGGTCAGGTCCTATCGGATGTCCTCTCGCTCGGTATCTATGCCACCGATGCAAGTATATACCAGATCCGTCCCATCGTTGTGGTCATTCCCCAGGATGAAGACGATACGATTACCGCGGTCCGGATTGCCGCCGATCACCGGATCTCCATCGTACCCAGGGGTGGAGGAACCGGGTTGGCCGGTCAGGCAATTGGTCAGGCTATGATCCTGGATCTATCTAAAAATCTGCGGCAGATCCTTGATTTCAATCCCGTTGAAAAGTGGATCGTTGTTCAGCCGGGTGTGGTGCGGGATACGCTCAACCGGTTCCTGGCTCCCCACGGCTTGCACTTCGCCCCCGATCCGGCCACCAGCAGCCGGGCAAACATTGGTGGCATGATCGCCAACAACAGTTCCGGTACCAAAAGCATCATCTACGGTAAAACCATCGACCATGTGCTGGAATTGAAAGTCCTCCTGAGTGACGGCACAATGCTGCATCTGAATCGGAAAAACAAAAGTGAATACGAAGACATCTGCCGCCAGTCTTCGCGGGAAGGGGACATCTATAGTTCCGTAAAGAATATCATCGATCACCACGCACAAAGTATCCGGCAGTGCTATCCGAAAGTGATGCGGCGGGTAGGAGGTTACAACCTCGACGAACTACTTGACCCGGAAGCAAGGAATCTCAGTAAACTGATCACCGGCAGTGAAGGTACCCTGGGCATCATCCTCCAGGCCAAAATCAATCTGACCCCTCTACCTGCCTGCAAGTACGTATGCCTCTGCCATTTTGCCACCATGCAGGCAGCGATCAAAGCCACTCAGAAAATAGTCAACTACTATCCCGCAGCCGTCGAAATCATCGACCGGACGGTGATCGAGCTGAGCCGGCAGAATCTGGCTACCAAAAACAGTTGCCGGGTCATTGTTGGCGATCCGGCGGCGGTCCTCATCGTTGAATTTCACGGTGACACCAGCGATGAGACCCGGCAAAAAGCAGAACAAATGGCCAATGCTCTGTCGCATGACCGGATTGGTTATGCCCATCCGGTTTTTCCGGAGGGAGAAGAATACGATGATATCCTGACCGTACGCAAAAAGGGCCTGGGGCTGATGATCGGCATGAAAAGCAGACGGAAACCCGTGGCCTTTATCGAGGATGCCGCCATTCCACTCGAACATTTACCGGAATACATTGCTGAAGTCGATTCGATCTGTAAAAAATACGGTGTGGATGCCATCAAGTATGCCCACGTCAGCGTGGGATTGATCCATGTGCGACCGGTATTAGACTTACGGGACCCGGGTGATGTCGAATTACTCAAGAAAATCGCGGAAGAAACTTTTCTCCTGGTGAAAAAATACAAAGGAGCCTGGAGTGGCGAACATGGGGATGGTCTGGTTCGGAGTCCCTTTAATGAACGGTTCTTCGGAATGGAACTATATCAGGCGTTTCGGGATATCAAGGAGATCTTCGATCCGGCTGGTCTGATGAATCCCGGTAAAATCATTGACGCTCCGCCCCTGGACCACAATCTTCGCTATGGAGAAAAATATCTGGACATGCCTTTCAATACAGTCTTTCATTACCGGGAAACCGGAAGCTTTCACGCTGAAGTACATATGTGTTCGGGTGTAGGTGAATGCCGTAAAACAGATAAGGGAACGATGTGTCCATCCTTCATGGCCACCCGCGATGAAGCCGATTCGACCCGTGGCCGGGCCAATATTTTAAGGTTGGCGATGTCGGGTCAGATAGGAAAAGAAGGATTGCTTGAAGAAGCGGTTTTGTCTGCTCTGGATCTATGCCTGTCCTGTAAAGCATGTAAATCGGAATGTCCGAGTAATGTCGATATGGCCAGGCTGAAGAGTGAAGTCTGGCAACTAAAGCACGACCGCCAGGGAATTTCTCTCCGTGATCGCTTTGTGCGCGATTCAACCCGGTTTGCACGCTGGTTCTCCGGGCCTCCGGCTTCACTGATCAACCGGGTGCAAGGATCGCCTGTTTTTCGTTTTTCCCTGGAAAAAATTGCCCGGATCGAGCGCAGGAGAATATTGCCATCCTATACGGGAGAGACCTTCACCACCTGGTATGAGAGGAATTATTCGCCACCGGATCCGATCAGAGACACAGTGTTTCTCTTTGCAGACACCTACCTGAACTACCATGAGCCTTCGATTGGCATTGCTACTGTCCGGCTTTTGAAGGGATTGGGTGTTCATAGCGAGATTATAAACGCGGGCTGTTGTCAAAGACCCAGAATATCCAACGGATTCCTGAAACAGGCAAAATCTGAAGGAGCATCCTTGATGACAAAGCTGGCAGACCTGGTTAAAACCGGCAGGCCAATACTGGTGTGTGAACCCAGTTGTGCCTCTGCTTTGCAATTTGACCTGCCGGACTTAATGGATGATGAAAATCTGGTCAAGGACATTCCATCGCATATCAGCACGGTGGCTGATTATCTGATCAGGAAAATTAAATCGGGCTGGACTTTACCTACTCTCAAACCATCCCGGATTTACCTGCATGGTCACTGTCATGAAAAGGCGCTGTATGGCATTCAATCCATCAGGGAAATCATCGAAATGGTGGGAGGAAGGGTTAAAGTCATTGATTCCGGTTGTTGCGGAATGGCCGGGGCATTTGGCTATGAAAAAGAGCATTATGAGCTCTCTGAAAAAATCGGTCGGGACCGGCTTTTCGATGTCATTAACCAGATGCCGGAAGATAGTTTGATTGTTGCCAGCGGATTTAGCTGCCGTCATCAGATTGAGCATTTCACCAACAGGAAGGTGCATTTCTGGACGGAGGTTTTCCATTAATCCCGTAATTCCGGTCTCTGACCGGAGAAAAACAACCCGCTTTCAATTTGGTACAGCTGATTATTTACCGAAAAAAAAACCTTACTTTTTGACCTAAAAAAATGTCCAACTCCCTTCTGGCCTTTCTGGCCTTTGTCCCCATTGCACTGGCGGGTGTACTGCTGGTCGGCCTACGGTGGCCGGCAAAACGGGCAATGCCCCTTGTATTGGTTATCACAGTGGTCCTGGCAACACTGGGTTGGAAACTTTCCTACATCGATACACTCGCCAGCATTATCCAGGGGCTGTTTATCACCTTTGACATCCTGTGGATCATCTTTGGCGCCATTCTCTTATTAAATGTACTGACCAAATCGGGTGCAGTATCGGTCATTCGCCACGGATTTGCCAGTATCAGTGAAGATCGCCGGGTGCAGATTGTACTGATCTGCTGGTTGTTTGGTTCTTTCATTGAAGGGGCAGCGGGATTCGGCACACCGGCGGCTATTGTGGCACCGCTGCTGGTTGCCATAGGTTTTCCAGCCATGGCAGCGGTCATGCTGGGCATGATGGTACAAAGCACAGCGGTTACCTTCGGAGCCGTAGGGACCCCTATTCTGGTAGGTGTCCGAGGAGGACTGACCTCAGATCTTGTCAACCAGCAATTGGCAGAAGCAGGACTGACGATGGGTGATTATCTCCTGATGGTCACGAAAAATGTGGCCGTCTTCCATGCCATTGCAGGCACGCTGATCCCCCTTTTTATGGTGTGTATGCTGACCCGTTTCTTTGGAAAGAATAAATCATGGGCAGAAGGATTGGACATATTTCCTTTCCTGTTGACCGGTGGTCTGGCATTTACCATACCTTATCTGATCACCGGATTCGTCCTTGGTCCGGAATTCCCATCACTGTTCGGTTCTCTGACCGGGATGGCCATTATGATCGGCCTGTTGAGAAAGGGTTACTTCAAGCCCGGGAAAATTTGGGATTTTCCACCCCGGGAAAGCTGGCCACAGTCATGGCTGGGTCTTCTCGAGATTAAAGTTGACACCGATAACAACCAGCATAAACCTTCACTTTTCAGAAGCTGGTTGCCTTATCTGCTGGTCGGTTTCATCCTGGTATTGACTCGGTTACCTCAATTGCCCCTGAAGACTTTCCTAAATCAGTTGTCAATTAACTGGTCAAACATCTTTGGCACGGCTATTTCGGCATCCACTTCACCACTGTACCTACCAGGAACGATCCTGATTCTCGTCAGTATCATTACCTTTTACCTCCACCGGATGAACACCGTCCACTTTAAAGAAGCCCTTACTGGCAGTGCCAGGATGCTTTGGGGAGCCGGTTTTGTCCTGGTGTTTACCATCCCGATGGTCCGTATTTACATCAATTCATCGCTGAATCCTATGGGTTACGATGGGATGCCGGTAGCAATGGCCGAATGGGTGGCTTCCAACGTGGGAACCATATACCCTTTATTTGCTCCCAGTGTGGGTGCCCTCGGCGCTTTTATTGCCGGCAGTAACACGGTCAGTAATCTGATGCTCAGTCTCTTTCAGTACGGTGTTGCCGACCGGTTGATGATGCCTGCGGTGGTTATGGTCGCTCTCCAGGCAGTAGGTGCTGCGGCAGGAAATATGATCGCGATTCACAATGTGGTAGCCGCTTCGGCCACTGTTGGTTTTTTAGGCAACGAGGGTTTGATCCTTCGGAAGACCATCCTCCCCACGCTTTATTATGTGTTGTTCGTTGGATTGCTGGGCATTTTCAGCATTTGGATCTTCTAGGATAAGTCTGGAAGTCAGAACCGGAGATAGGGTTTGATCCTGTTCACGAAAGTGCTGTCCAGAACTCTCGTTTTTAAAAGATCTTCTGCCTCCAAATACGGGCCATGCTGATTTCGGTAGTTGACAATGACCGAAGCCTGCTTCCAACTGATATAAGGATGCCGTTGCAGACTATCAACCGAGATGTCATTGATTTCGATTTTATGGATGACCGGCGACATCTTGAGAAAAGACCGAATGGACTGAAAAACGGAATCGGGTAAATGATAGGTTTCCCCCACCTGGTCAATGTGTGAAAAACCTCCCAGTTTCTCCCGGTAACCGACTATCCGTTGCGCATATCCCGGACCGATACCTTTCAGCATTTGCCATTCAAAAACATTGCTTTTATTGATATCCACTATTTCCATCCGGTCTTCCGGAAAGGATTTCCCGTCTGAGTAGTGTGCAGGCACTTCATCCGGTTGTACTTCCCTGACGGTCAAGGTATCCCAAATAATATAGGGTTCGACTTTAGAATAGAAGACTGAGGATATTCCTTTCTGATACCTGAGATCCTCCGGGCCCTGAAAACGACCTCCCTGCTGCCGGTATACCAGGATGGCTTTTCTGGCCTCATCACTGAAGCCAAGTTTTCGCAATTCATGATCTGTCACCACATTGGGATCGAAATGGAAAAGAGACCCGGCTATACCGGTACGTTCCTTTCTGGCCGGGGCCTGAATTTTTTCCGGAAAAATAAACTGCCCATGATGTTTTTGAAACCAGGTGGAATCAAGTCCATATATTTTTTGAATCTGACCAGGAGACTCAAATTGACCGATCGCCTCCCGGTACCTGACCCAGCGTTCGGCAATCCAGACCGGCAGTCCAAATTCAACCAATTGCTCCGGGGTGACGGTATTAACATCAAAAGGAGGTACTTCGACCATACTCTCCGACCGGTGTACCTCATGATTATGCTTCTGACGGTAGGCCTCAATTTCTCTGGAAAACGCGGAATAATCGTAAGTATAAATGGGTGCCATCATCGGTGCGATATAGTGAAAAATCGAAAGGATCAGCACTATTATTAGTAGCAAAAGCATTCCTCTCCGTTCTCTGGCAATCAGCCACATAGTCAGATTGGTTTTCTTCATCGGAGGTATTTTAATGGTTGAATGATGAATCCCCTCTCATGGAGATTGCTGACCTGGTAGCCCATTGACTGCAGCGTATCGGTCAGGTGCAGCCGGTGATCATTGACAATCAGATGCGTTGAAGGCGATAATTGACCAAGTCTCTCCAGACCGGGAACAAAATCAAGCAGCAGATAATCGACCTCCGGCAACCCGGAGAGGTCGGGAAGGTGATCCTCCTGCCGGTAGATACGGGTGGATCCGATACCGGCAAAGCCTCCATCCTGATACCAGGTCCCGGGGGTATTTTTAAATTCTACTTTTCGGATCCCCATCGCCCGGCGAGTCACGTTTAAATCAGCCGGTATCTCCGCTTCCTGACTCACCGGATGTAATGGAAAAGCGGTCTGCCCCAACACCAGATCCACATAAGGTGCTTCGCGGTCAGGATAAACCACCAGCAAGCGCTGATGCAATACCTTCAACCGCTTCAGATTGGCCATGAGCATGAATAGAGCCAGAAAACCCAAGACGTAACATATATGGCGAGAACGCCGGGAGTTGATCAGTAAACTCAGACTTCCGGCAATCAGAAACAAAAGTATCAACTGGGACTTGCTGATGTACAGGTGCTCTGCCACCAGGCCTGGCAGATACCGGAGCACAAAGATCCAACCATTGAGCAGCCAGGTGCTGTAAAAAAGGGCCTGAGTGAGCAAGTAATCCAGGCCCGGTATCCAGGAAAAAATCAGTGCAGGCAATCCGGTGCCCAGCACCACGGAAGCCATTGGTACCGCCACTATCCCGGACAACCAGAAATACATCGGAAACTGGTGGAAATAATAGATACTCAGCGGAAAAGTGAAAATCTGAGCAGCCATTGACATGGATATAAACTGCCAGACTTTGAACCCGGCGGCACTTTTAATGGGCCACAAATTCTGGATGGGCCGCTGGCAGATAAGTATTCCCAATACCGCCAGAAAAGAAAGCTGAAAGCCCACATCAAAAAGACTGTTTGGGTCCAACAGCAACAGCGCAAAAGCTGCCAAAGCCAGGGTATTCACAGGATAGTAATTCCGGGATGAAATCTTACCAGTTTCCAGCAAGGAGAACATAAAGGCCGCCCTACGGGCACTCACCGGTGCTCCGGCCAGGCAAACAAATAGCCAGAGACCCCCCAGAGTGATCAGTGACCGGACAATCTTCCATCCTCGATGGACCGGTAACACTCTCTTCAGAAAAAACATGAGCAACAGATAAACTACCCCCACGTGCAGGCCGGAGACCGCCAGGACATGCATTGCCCCGGTATCGGCATAGGCATTACGCATCTCGGTACCCAGCTCTCTTTTGTCTCCCAGGATGAGTGCATTGGCCAGGGCAAATTCGTTTTCTCCCGGCAATTTCTCACGGAGTTTTTCCCGGAAACCCGATCTCAACTGATTCACCCAGGTTCGGAACCCCCGGTTCTTTCCAAGGAGGAGCGGCTTTTCCCCAAAATTAGCCTGATGCCAGATTTGTTTGTGGTGGTAGAATTTCTGAAAATTGAAAAGAAAAGGATTTTTCGGCCCGGGAATATCCCGTATTACCACAGGGGCAAAAATCATATCACCGGAAGCCAGTGGATATTTTGAAAAAATCGAAAGCCTGCCGCTGACCGGTTCATCGTTGATCCGGTCTACCCGTAGCAGGATGGTGCTTCTGTTAACCTCCAATATTTCTCCGGTCACTTCATTAAGCCCCGCGCTCATAAAATGGGAAAAATGCCGGGGCTGGTGAACCCTGGCCTGCTGCCGGTGCCTGGATATTCCCAAAAAATAAAATCCAAGAAAAATAAAAAAGACCTGAAGTGGTACCCTTCGGATACCCCTTAACCAACTGGTAAGAATGGCTAAGAAAATGGTTACGGCTCCAATGATCAATAAATTGAGGATGGGTCCTTCATCCAATGTCGAAGAGAGGATACCGGCGATAAAGACGACACATACCGGCAGAAAGGGGTGTTGTCGAATGTAGGGGTGCATTGCGATCCAATTGCCGAATTAAGGTAGTTAATATACTTTGTAATACCAATGCATTTTTTGTTACTTTTCAATGAGTAATTGACAGCCCGCGTCGAAAGGTATCCGGATTCCGAAGCATGATTCACTTTGTATTACCAGTGTTTGATTCATGTCTATCCGTTACCAGTGATCGGGAGATTATGGTTGTTCTGGAGAAAGATGTACTTCCGGCACCCATTAATATCAAAGTTCATGGGCCATACATCCTGGTTCCGCAAGCACCAGTGATCCAAGGAAAAGTGACCCCGGGTTGTCATCCCTGCCTGCCTGAACGCTAAAAAAGTACCGAAAAAGCGGTGGACTATCTGAAGTAGATTTTTTACATTCATGAACACAACAGTGGAAGATGATTTGGCTACTGGTTGACAACGCTCAGGCAATCTATCAATTCACCATTGTGATCATATTTGTCACAGCCATCATTTTTTTTGTCGGAATGTACTGGTACTCCATATCCCTGCAGAAGAGCATCCGGGAGCAGGAGCAAACCAAGCAATCATTGCTGGTTTCCTCTCATGAATTGCAGAATATGCAGCTTGAAAATCAGATATTGGAGGCCGAGAAAAAAGCCCGGGAGGAAAAAACCCTGCGGCTCCAACAGGAAATCACTTTAAAAAACAACGAGTTGGTTACTTCCACCCTGATGCTCAATCAACAACATAAATTGATGGAAGAAGTTGCCGGTCTGATCCATGAAATGGAAACCAATACACCCTCTCCGGCCCAGCTGAGAAAACTCAGTCGTTTGGTAAGGTCTAATCTTTCTGTGGAGAAAAACTGGGAAAACTTCCGTAAACAATTTGATCAGGTACACCCCAATTTTGTCCGGAAAATCGCCCATCAGTACCCTGCCCTTACCCAAAACGATCTCCGCCACTGTGCTTATATCCGCATGCGCTTATCAACCAAGGAGATTGCCGAACTGATGAATGTCAATCCCACCAGTGTCCAGATTGCCAGGGTACGGCTTAAAAAGAAAATGGGCTTGGGAGAAGACATCGATCTAAGGGCCTATATCATCAATTTCTGAACTGAAATGCCCGAACCGAAGATAACCCTGGTCGATACCGGACTTCTGGTCGGGTACTTTATCATTGTACTCGTGATCGGTTATGTGCTGGCCAGGCGGACGGCTACCAGTAGCGACTACTTTTTAGCGGGTAACCGGCTGCGCTGGACCGCCATTGGATTTTCGCTGTTTGCCTCCAATATTTCCAGTGCTTCCATCATAGGTCTGACTGGTCAGGCTTATGCCAGTGGAATATCCATCGCCAACTATGAATGGATGGCTACTCTGATTCTGACTTTCATGGCCTTGTTTATTATTCCGATCTACCTCAAGAATAAAATTGCTACCGTACCCCAGTATCTCGAGCTGAGGTATTCCCCATTCATTCGAAAATACTATTCGTTCGTAACCATCGTACTCACTATCATCGTAGACATTGCCAGCAGCCTTTTTGCCGGTGCCCTGGTCATCCATGTATTTTTTCCAGATATATCGGTGATCACCGCCTGTTATACGCTAGCCCTGATCAGTGGAGTATACACTGCTGCCGGCGGACTTGCTGCGGTAGTGTATACGGATCTTCTCCAGGCTATCATCCTGATCATTGGCAGCTGCATCATGCTGTTTGCCGTCCTGGGTCAATACGATTTTCACTGGGCCAACGCCATCGCCCAGGTCAATCCTGAACAGATATCTTTTATGCGATCCATCGATGACAGCACTTTACCCTGGCTGGGCACCGTATTGGGCGTGCCGATTTTGGGATTCTACTACTGGATTACCAACCAGTATGTAGTTCAGCGAATCCTGGGTGCCCGCAGCATACCCGATGCACAATGGGGAGCTTTTCTGGCCGGGTTTCTCAAGCTGCTGGTGCTTTTCATCATCGTTTTTCCGGGACTGTTCAGTCTGCCGCTTTTTCCGGACCTACCACATCCGGATATGGTTTATCCGCAGATGCTGCTCAACCTGATTCCGGATGGAGTGAAGGGTATTGTTCTGGCTGGACTGATAGCTGCTATCATGTCCAGCGTTGATTCGGCACTCAATGGTTCATCCACCCTGATCGTCCTTGATTTCATTCAGCCAAAACGTACCTACCTTACTGAAAACCAATTGATGAAATACGGTCGGATCACTACGCTTATGGTGATGTTTGTAGCCGGTCTGTGGGCTCCGCTCATCCAGAATTTTGCCGGACTGTTCAACTATCTGCAGCAGGTGCTTTCTTTTGTAGTACCCCCGGTCGTCTGCATCTTTCTTTTTGGCTTCTTCTGGAAGAAAGGTACCGCCCGGGCAGCAAAATACACCCTGATCTTTGGTCACCTTCTATGTTTCGTCTGCCTTTATTTGGTCAACGCCGGAATCTTCAACCTGCATTTTACCCTGATAGCTGCTATCCTCACCCTGGCATGCATGCTTGGATTTATCCTGATCAGCCTTCGGTATCCCGAGCAGAACCGGGCTCTGGATAACCTCACCTGGAGTACCGGGCAATCTATACTGACCCCTGGAAACCCCTGGTACCTTCAGGCCAGAAATATCGGCCTTTTCCTCATTGTTCTCACTGCAATCATTCTGATTAACTATTGGTGACCGGACTCATTAAATAATTGGGCTGTGATTCGATCCAGCCGTTTCATATTCTTTAGCGGTAATCCGTATTTCCACGGATATACGGCAGCTCAACCATCAAAGATTTTTCGTTAGTTCCTCCAGACCATTTGTTGGGGTTCATTGGACCTTTGGACTCCACAGAATATTTTGTATACTCCGCTTCAAACCTCATAAACACCGGATCAAACCCTATTACAAACCTATTACAGAAGTAGTTTTCTGTATTAAAAATCATCGAATATTTTTCATTGTACCATACTGTTAACCAACTATTTATGCGTATGAATGAACACTTTTACTGCAATCCGGAGTATAACATTTGTTTCAAATCAAGATAGATATTTCTTAAAGTTTTCTTAACATTGTATAGAGTCCTGCCCGGTGGGGAGGAATTCTATTGCTATTGTTAATCCTAAAAGAATCTTGTATGAATAAGCTTTACCTTTTAAAGGTGCTGCTGACCTGTTGTTCCCTGCTTATGGGTTCGTGGGTACTCGCTCAGCGCACCATAACCGGAACTGTAACAGATTCCGATTCGGGGGAGCCCCTGCTGGGGGCCAGTATATTGGTCAAGGGTACCACCTCCGGTACAGTGACAGATTTCGATGGAGCCTACACCCTGGATGTTCCTGCAGATGCAACCACGTTGTTGTTCTCCTATACCGGATACGGCACTACCGAAGTTGAAATTGGCAGCCAGTCTGTTATCAATGTTACCCTGTCTGCAGGAACCGAACTGGAGGAGATTGTGGTGACCGGATACGGTACGCAGCGAGCCAAAGAAGTGACCGGTTCCATTGCCCACGTTGGGGCCGAAGATTTTAATAACGGTAACATCAACGAAGCGACCCAGCTGCTGCAAGGTAAGGTAGGTGGATTGGTCATTGCCCGGCCGGGGGCCAATCCAAACCAGGGTTTCAGCATTCGTTTGCGTGGTCTTTCTACCGTCGGTGCCAGTACCGAACCGCTGATCGTCATTGACGGCGTACTCGGAGGGGACCTCAACAGTGTGGAACCACAGGATATAGAATCGATCGACGTACTAAAGGACGGATCAGCTGCCGCGATCTATGGTACCCGGGGGGCTTCCGGCGTTATCCTGATCACAACTAAAAAAGGGCAGGCCGGTACTTCACTGGTTAACTATAGCGGTCAGGTCACCTTTGAGACGAAAGACCGGGTCGTTGATGTCTTGAGTCCTCAGGAATACCGGGATTTTGGTGGAGGAAACGATTTGGGTGCCAGTACAGACTGGTTTGATGAACTGACCCAAACGGGTGTCTCCCACCTGCACAATTTATCACTGAGTGGTGGTGCGGCCGGTACAACCTACCGTCTTTCTGCCAACTACCGTGACGTCACGGGGATTGCCCGTACCACTGGATTTGAAAGGGTCAATCTCCGGGCCAATCTGGTGCAAAAAGCGCTAAACAACCGTTTGACCATCACCGCTAATCTGGCCGGAACCACGGAGGATGCAGATCTGGGTTTTGATGATGCCTTCCGCTATGCCACGATTCATAACCCCACAGCACCTGTTCGTTTTCAACCCAATCACGCCGATTATGACCGCTGGGACGGCTATCAGCAACAGGTGCTGTTTGATTACTACAATCCGGTAGCCATCATTGAGCAAAACAAGCGCCAAAGTGAAACCAAGACCATTGCCGCCAATATCCGGGGCGATTATAAGATCCTGGATAATCTGACTTTTGGTCTTTTCTATTCGCAGCAACGTTCCAATGAACTTGAGCGAGCGTATTTCGATAAAAACAGTTTCTGGGTCGGTGAAAACCGGAACGGACTGGCCAGCCAGACCAATGAAGAAGAACGTGACCAACTTTTCCGGACGGAACTCAGCTACGTCAATACTTTTGGTGCAAGTACTGAATTTACTGCTTTGGCCGGTTATGAGTACCAGGACTTCGAATTTTCCGGTTTTGGTCTCCAGGGTGGCAATTTTCTCACGGATGCCTTTGCCTTTGATAACCTGGCGGCATCCAACGACTTTGCCAACGGTTTGGGAGATATTGGATCCTATCGAAACACCAACAAGCTGATCTCTTTCTTTGGCCGGATCAACCTCAACTTCGGTAATAAATATTTCGTCACCGCCAGCTTGCGGCAGGATGGTTCCTCCCGTTTCGGAGCCGACGAAAAATGGGGACTCTTTCCCGCTGTAAGCGCAGGTGTGGATCTGGTGCAAGCTGCCGGGATATCCGGATTTAATCAGTTAAAACTGCGAGCGGGTTATGGGGTCACAGGCAATAATGTGGGTGAGAGTTATTTATCTCTACAGCGTTTCCGCCCATCTGGTAATTTCTTCTTTAATGGCGCCTTTGTACCGAGTTACGGACCAGCTTCCAACCCCAATCCCAATCTGAAATGGGAGACCAAATCCGACTTTAACATCGGTGTGGATTTCGCTGTTATGGATTACAAACTCACGGGTTCACTGGAATATTACAATGCTACCACGGATGGCGGGATCTTCCTTTTCAACGTCCCCGTACCGCCAAACCTCTTTCCCCAGACCTATTTCAACGTAGGCAAAGTCAACAACAGCGGGATTGAGCTTTCCTTAGGTTATAATGTAAACCTGGGTGGAGGCAAGAGCTGGAAGATCGATTTCACCGGAAGCCGCTGGTTCACTCCGGAGTTGGTTTCGCTGACAGATGAATCCAGAGGAGTCAGTCTTGGTGGATCACGAACCGGTGCCAACCTGGGTTCACCGGGACAAAACAACACTCCTTTGATCATCCTTCAGGAAGGGGGACCCATCGGCCAGATCTGGGGACTGGTGTTGAATGAAGATGATCCGGTCAACGAGGATGGAACATGGAACTTTCTCGATATTGACAGAGATGGAACTCAGGATGATATTGCCGACCGGGCTGTGATCGGCAATGGATTTCCGAAATACAATCTGGGAATCAACAATAACTTTTTACTCGGTAATTTTGATGTCAATGTCTTTTTCAGGGGTGTATTGGGTCATGATCTGGTCAATACATTCCGGGCTTTCTATGAGGCTCCCGGTCAGATATCGGCCTACAATATCCTGAAAACCTCCGGAGAGGGTGAGCTTAAAAACCTGACAGACCAACCACAGTTCTCCAGCTATCATGTTGAAAATGCCTCCTTCCTCAAACTGGATAACCTGACCATTGGCTATAGTTTGAGCAGCGATAATCTGCCCGGTGGTTTCAGCAAGATCCGGTTTTTTCTAACCGGTCAGAATCTCTTTACCATCACCAACTATAATGGGGTATCCCCGGAGCCCCGTCTGACGGATGAGGATTTTAGCGACTTCGGTTCACTGGCTCCGGGTATTGACCGCAGGAACACCTATTTCAGCGCTCGAGGGTTTACCTTTGGTTTGAATCTGGGTTTCTAAATTGTTAATTAACATGAATTTCAATCAGATGAAAAAATATCAGATCTCTATAAAAATGCTCTTGCTGGTGAGCTGCTTTCTCGTCTTATCACCGGCATGTACCAATCTGGATGAAGAAATCTACAGCGAAGTGACCGCAGAAAATTTCTTTCAGACGGAAGATGAGCTGATCTCCGCATTGGGAGCGGCATATACCTCTCTGTACGGATTTACCGGCAACTGGACTTCAGCTCAGGAAGTGTCATCGGATGAAATGGTGGTACCCACCCGGGGGCCCGACTGGGGTGACGGTGGGCACTGGGTGCGGATGCATCAGCACCGCTGGACCTCGGAAGATGATATCGTGAATGGTGCCTGGAACTTTCTCTTCAGCGGCGTCAGTGCCTGCAACCGGCTCATTTTCCAGTTTGAGGAACTGGGTAATCCCCTGACGGATCCTTTTATCGATGAGCTCAAGGCACTCCGGGCCATTTATTATTTGTGGCTGATGGACCTTTATGGTAATGTACCCATCGTGACTAAATTTGCCGATGCCGATCCCAATCCGGCCACCAATTCCCGGTCGGAGATCTTCAATTTTGTCGAAACCGAATTGAAGGCAGCCCTGCCCAGTCTCAGCCCCAACGTCGATGGGACAACCTATGGCAGAGTCAATCAGATGGTTGCCCAGATGGCGCTGGCCAAATTGTATCTAAACGCCGAAATCTATACGGGAGCTCCACGCTACCAGGATGCCATCACGGCCTGCGATGCCATCATCAACAGCGGTAAGTTTTCGCTGATGGTTAATTATCACGATAATTTTGCCGTCGACAATTCGGGATCCACCGAGTTTATTTTCGCCATCCCATACGATGCCGTGTTTGCCGGAGGATTTAACCTGGTCATGCAGACACTGAGTTACATCAATCAGCAGACTTACAATCTGGCTGCTCAACCCTGGAATGGCTGGTGTACGCTGGAGACCTTCTATAACAGCTATGCAGATAATGACCTCCGAAAAGGTCAGGCTAATACCGAAACGGAAGATTATGCCCGGGAACCGGGTAATTTTCTGAATGGTCCTCAATTTGGCAGCGATGGCAGCCGACTCATTGATGCCGGTACGACGGCCAGCGGTATCGATCCGGACGGCGAACCATTTACCTACCGGGAACATATCAACGAACTGTTTCCCACCGCCTGGAGGGAATCCGGAGCCCGGGTCAAAAAATATCAGTTTGAGATTGGCGGACAGCCAGATATGAATAATGATTTTCCGATCTACCGCTATTCGGATGTGTTGCTCATGAAAGCAGAAGCCCTTTGGCGTATGTCTGGTAATTCCACCGATCCGGAAGCCCTTGGGCTGGTCAATCAGATCAGGGAAAGGGCGGGATTACTGGATCTGACTACCCTGGATGGTTGCATTGCCTTTAAAGCTTTTGATCCTGGCTACACCTATGATCCCAACGATCCGTCTGCCTGTGGTGATCCGGTTCCTGGTGGAGAACTGTATAACGAAAGAGGACGCGAAATGTTTTTTGAAAGCCACCGACGAACCGATATGGTCCGGTTTGGATTGTACGATGACGAATGGTGGGCCAAACCGGAAAGCCCTCCTCACCGTTCAATTTTTCCGATCCCCAGAAATCAACTGGATGCCAATACCAATCTGGTACAAAATCCGGGATATTAGCAGTATATTCTCCAGATGGAGTGAGGAAAAAAGCCGGGTAACGGATTGATCCCGGCTTTTTTATTTTGGCTGAGCCGGTTAGTGAAGATTGAGACCTTTATAAATGCCGGACAAGTTCATCCTTGAAAATCAATGTTTTGTGGATCGGGATCCCGATTTTAGCAGCAAGTTGTTAACTTTATCGACATTGAATAAACTATCAAACAGGTAGGGCAAACATTGAAACAAAACCTGAATAAGATAAACACTTCCCTGAGATCCATGTTTGGGGTTGTTTTAACCATAATGTTGATGGGCTGCAGTCAGCAAAATGCCTACTACGAACTGGAGCAGCGGGAACTGGCCAAAAATATTCGGCATGACAGCCTTTTTTTTGGCCTCTATCTCGGGATGACATCCAAAGATTTCTATGTCCATTGCTGGAATCTTAACAAGCAGGGACTGATTCGTCAGGGTGCTGCCAATACATCCGTTTTCTATGAAATCAATGAATTCAAATATAGGGCGGGCATGGATTTTTATCCAAGGTTTCACGAGGATAAGATTATAGCCATGCCTTTGATTTTCTCTTATCAGGCCTGGTCACCCTGGCAACGCCACCTCTATTCAGACAGTCTTCAGGCCGAAGTGTTGTCCCTCATGCAGCAGTGGTTTGGTGAGGGATTTCTGGAAATTCCGAATCCAAAGAAAAATGGTGAAAATGCCTTTGTCAAAATTGATGGCAACCGGAGAATCTCTATCTATCCGGTAGATGACAGCAAAGTCGAAGTCGACATTGTCGATCTGCCCATCTACAGATCTCTGGACAAAATGCAAAACAAGTAAGCATGTGGGTATATCCGTTACCGGCCATTAAATTGAATCTATTGCTAGCGGGATTCATTCTGCTCCAGCTGACGGCGTGCACTCCGGATAAGAAGGTATCCGATAAAGCCCGCTTTGAATTGCTTTCCAGTGAGCAGACGAACATTGATTTTTCGAATGATCTGGCCTATGACAAGGATTTCAATATTTATACCTACCGGAATTTTTATAACGGTGGTGGCGTAGCGATGGGCGATGTAAACAATGATGGTCTGGTGGATTTATACCTCACCGCCAATATGAAATCCAATAAACTTTACCTGAACAAAGGCAATTTTAAATTTGAAGATATCACTGAACAGGCCGGAGTCGGAGGTACCAAGGCCTGGTCTACCGGAGCAACCATTACCGATGTCAACGGCGACGGATGGCTGGATATCTATGTTTGCAATTCGGGAGATCTGGCTGGCGATAATAAGCAAAATGAATTATTTATCAACCTGGGCATCGATTCTTCGGTCGCCGGAAACCCGGTACTGCGATTCACCGAGGAAGCTGAAAAATATGGCCTTGCTGATCAGGGTTATGGCACCCATGCCGTATTTTTCGATTACGATAAAGACGGCGACCTCGATGCCTATTTACTGAATAATTCGTTCCGCTCCATTTTTGATTTCACTCTGATGAAAAATCAGCGACCGGTACGCGATCGCCTGGGAGGGGACAAATTATTTCGAAATGACAACAATTTTTTTACAGATGTCAGCGAATCGGCTGGAATCTACGGCAGTGAAATTGGCTTTGGTCTGGGGGTAACCGTGAGCGATATCAACCGGGACGGATGGCTGGACATATTCATCTCCAATGATTTTTTCGAAAGAGACTATCTCTATATCAACAATGGTGACGGTACCTTTAAAGAAGATCTGGAAAATCAGATTTTATCGCTCAGTGTCGCATCGATGGGAGCGGATATTGCCGATTTGAACAACGATGGTTTTCCGGAGATCTTCGTCACCGAAATGTTACCGGAAGACGAGGCCCGGTTTAAAACCAAAATGACTTTTGAAAACTGGGACCGTTATCAATTTAATGTCGATCACGGTTATTATCATCAATTCACGAGAAACGTATTGCAACTCAATAACGGCGATGGCACTTTCAGCGAAATTGGCCGCCTTGCCGGGGTGGAAGCTACCGACTGGAGTTGGGGAGCTCTGATCGCCGATTTTGACAACGACGGATTGAAAGACCTTTTCGTTGCCAATGGACTATACAAGGACATCATTGATCAGGATTACATCAATTTTGTTTCCAACGAAGAAATTGTAAAACAGGTAGTCAGCAAAGAAGGTGTTAATTACAAGAAATTAATTGATACCATTCCTTCGACCCTGATCCCAAATTACATGTTTAGAAACCGGGGTGATTTGACATTTGACAACGTGACTGCCCACTGGGGTCTGGCGACACCCAGCCATTCGAACGGGGCAGCCTATGCCGATCTGGATAACGACGGCGATCTGGACTTAGTGGTGAACAACGTCAACGCACCAGCTTTCATCTATCGGAATAATTCCAATGACACCGAAGATTCCCATCATTACTTAAAAGTCCGGTTAACCGGTGAAGCCCATAATCCATTTGCACTGGGAGCCAATGTCACCCTGAAAGCAAAGGGCCGGTTGTTTTATCAGGAAAACATCCCGGTGAGAGGCTTTCAGTCGGCAATGGACCACCGGTTAAATTTTGGACTGGGAAATATAAACATGATCGATACCGTCTTAGTCAGATGGCCGGATGACCGGATCACGGTATTGACCAATATTCCAGCTGATCAAATGATTTCGGTTTCTCAGCAGACTGCCGTGCCTGCCTCTGAGCATTCGTTAAAGCCCCACGGAAAAATGAAACCGGTATTTCAGGAAATTACGGGTCAGTTGACGTGGTCATACCGTCACCAGGAAAACCAGTTTGTCGATTTTGACCGCGACCGGTTAATTTACCATATGATTTCCACCGAAGGCCCCAAAACTTGCGTAAGTGATCTGAATGGAGACGGTCTGGATGATTTTTTCATTGGTGGTGCTTCCGGAATAGCCAGCGCATTATTTCTGCAAAATGAAGATGGTACATTTCGCAAAACCAATGAAGCACTTTTTGAGCAGGATATCATGCACGAAGATCTCGATTGTATTTTCTTTGATGCTGACAACGACGGTGATCAGGATCTCTACGTAGCCCGGGGCGGCAATGAATTTTTATTGGCGTCCAACCTGTTGGTCGATCAGCTATACTTCAACGATGGCCAGGGTAACCTGTCGAGATCACCGCAGTTTCTCCCTACCTTAAAATTTGAAAGTACGGCCTGTGTGCAGGCTGCCGATTACGATCAGGATGGTGACCAGGATCTTTTTGTGGGCATTCGAATCATCCCCGGTTATTATGGCCTTTCGACCCAGGGATACATTCTGAATAATGATGGCACCGGAAAATTCCGCAATGTAACCAACGAAGTGGCTCCGCAACTCAATAAACTGGGGATGATAACCGATGCACTTTGGTTGGATGTTGATAACGACACAGATGATGACCTTATAGTGGTAGGGGAATGGATGCCTATCTGCATTTTCATCAACAACGGGGGTAAATTACAATTATCGGAAAAAGCACTGCAAGGCATTAAAACGGAAGGATGGTGGAATTGTCTTAGATCTGGTGATTTTGATGGCGATGGTGACCTGGATCTGGTCATCGGTAATCACGGATTAAATTCGCGTTTTGAGGCCAGTGAAGATAAACCTCTTTCCTTGTATGTCAACGACTTTGACCAAAATGGCACCCCCGAACCCATCATTACCCAATACAACGGTGAAAAGGCCTATCCATTGGCATTACGCCACAATCTGGTCATGCAGTTACCGGGTCTGAAAAAGAAATATCAGAAATACGCCGATTATAAGGAGCAAACCATCAACGATATTTTTTCTCAGGAACTGATCCAGAAAAGTGTGCAAAAAAAAGTATACAGATTGGAAAGTGTTTTTCTGGAAAACAAGGGTGATGGTACTTTTGATCTCCAAACGTTGCCGGTACCAGCCCAGTTTTCGCCGGTTTACGGAATCCTGGTGGAGGATTTCGACGAAGACGGGAACCTGGACATTTTATTTGGTGGGAATATTTACGGAGTAAAACCGGAAGTGGGCCGGTACGATGCCAATTACGGACTTCTGCTCAAAGGTAAGGGAGACCATACATTTGACCCGGTCTACTCGCGGGACTCCGGATTTCGGGTCAGAGGAGAAATCAGAGATCTCAACACCCTGACCGTCCATGGTAAAAAGCTTGTTCTGGTTGCGAAAAACAATGCGGAAATGCAGGTTTTTGAATTCTAAGGTGGTAAAAATTGCCAATGTCTGTTACCCGGAAAAAAGGATGGTCTACTGCCAACAGGCACGAAAATGGAATACCCTTACCGTTCTTTTTCGTTTTATCATCGTGCTTTATTCTTTTGATTTCTTGTCATTCATTCATTGATGCACCCCAGTTCCGGTCATTGAATTCCGGTCAGACCGGCATAACCTTCAGCAATATCCTCCAGGAGAACGATACTTTCAACATCATTCAATATCTCTATTTTTATAATGGAGGCGGCGTTGCCGTTGGTGATGTCAATAATGACGGACTTCCCGATATTTATTTTTCCGCCAATCAATTGTCCAACCGTTTGTTTCTCAACCGGGGAGTAAACGATGCCGGTCAGATCCGGTTTGAAGATGTCACCAGGCAGGCGGGAGTAGCCGGGACCGGCAACTGGACTACCGGAGTCAGCATGGTCGATATCAATGGCGATGGTTGGCTGGATATCTACGTCTGTCAGGTGGGTGGTTACCAGCAATTTGATGGTAAAAATCAATTTTTCATCAATAATGGTTGTCTGGATTCGAGCCATGGTTGCACAGTGACCTTTACCGACCGGGCCGCAGAATATGGTCTCGATCACTCTGGATTTTCAACCCAGGCCGCCTTTCTGGATTACGATCTGGATGGTGATCCGGATATGTATTTACTCTGTCATTCCGTCCACTCACCCGACACCTATCGCGACACATCGGCAACGAGAGTGCGGGATTTCAGAGCCGGAGACAAATTATTCAGAAATAATCTGAACGGGGCCGGCAATCAGGTTCTACCATTTGAAGATGTCAGCGAGAGCGCCGGTATCATCGGCGGACTGGCCGGATACGGTCTGGGGGTCACCATAGGCGATGTGGACCACAATGGCTATCCGGATATTTATGTAGGCAATGACTTTCATGAAAACGATTTTCTTTATCTCAATCGCACCGACGGTACTTTCTCCGAAGGGTCCCGCAGGCTTCTGGGGCACACCAGTTATTTTTCCATGGGTAATGATCTGGCCGATATCAATAATGACGGTTGGCTGGATATCATCACCCTGGACATGAAACCGGATGACGAGGTAATCTTCAAGAATTCCCAGGGTCCGGATTCTTATGATATCTACCGGTTTAAAAGGGATTTCGGTTACCAGGATCAGTTTCCCCGGAATATGTTGCAATTGAACAATGGATTCAATGATTCTGATGAAATCCGCTTTACCGAAGTGGGTCAGATGATGGGGATCGCAGCCACCGATTGGAGCTGGTCTGCCCTGGCCGCCGACTTTAACCTCGATGGCTGGAAAGATCTGTACATTACTAATGGGATCGTGCGGCGACCCAACAATCTCGATTATCTGAAATACCTGGCCAATAAAAAAGTCCAGGAGCAGGCATCGGATCTCGAAATTGCCTCCCAAATGCCCTCCGGAACATCCTCGAACGTTCTCTACCTCAATCAATCCGGACAAACTTTTGAAGAGGTCACCAAAGCCTGGGGATTATCCAGACCATCCATCTCCAATGGAGCCGTTTATGCTGATTTTGACCTTGATGGTGATCCCGACATTGTCGTCAACAATATCAATGAACCGGCCTTCTATTTTGAAAACCTCATCACTGAACAAACATCCGGAAGTTACCTGAACATCAGATTTCAGGGTCCCCCTTTCAATCGCTTCGGCCTCGCCACTAAAGTCTGGGTATACAGTGGTAAAATGGTGCAATTCCAGGAGCTTTATCCCAGCCGTGGGTGGCAATCCAGCCAGGACTATTGTCTTTATTTTGGTCTGGGTGACCGCAATCTGGCTGATTCGGTCATCATTCAATGGTCCGATGGAAACAGGCAAACCATGACAGCGGTGAATTCGGGTCAACTGATTACAGCTGACTACCGTGATTCCCGGCCAGAATTACCTTTGAAAAAGATCGCGTCACCTTCCCAGACGTCCAGAGAGGTTTCTGCAGAGCTCGGCATTCATTTCCGGCACCGGGAAAATATTTTCTACGATAACAACCGGGAACCCCTGATCCCCTATTTATTGTCAACCCAGGGACCTAAAATAGCCGTAGCTGATGTCAACGGTGATGCTGTGGACGATTTCTTTATTGGAGGAGCCACCGGCCAGTCCGGTCAGCTGTTCTGTCAGCTTGCTGACCGGTTTTATGGCTCTCCGCAATCAGTCTTCCTTCATGATTCCCTGTCCGAAGACACGGATGCTGTCTTTTTTGATGCCGACGATGACGGTGATCCAGACCTCTACGTGGGTAGTGGTGGCAATCAGTTTTACCGGCAGGATCCGGCGTTGATTGACCGGCTTTACCGGAATGACGGTCAGGGTAACTTTACCCGGAGTACCGGAGCCTTACCTGTATTCTACAACCAGACTTCCTGCGTCCGGCCTGCAGATTTTGATGGCGATGGCGATCTGGACCTGTTTGTCGGCTCCCGGTCGGTGCCGGTCAATTATGGTAAGGCAGCCGACAGTTATTTGCTCATCAATGATGGCACCGGTCAGTTTTCGCAGGCCGATGAACGGATCATCGATCTATCGGCTTTGGGTATGGTTACGGATGCGGTATGGACTGATGTTGACGGTGACCTTGATCCGGACCTGATCGTGGTGGGTGACTGGATGCCGGTTACGATCCTGTTGAATCACAACGGACAATTCGAAAAATCGATCATCAGTGACCAGGGCCCGCACCGGCTGGGAAACAGCGGTTGGTGGAATACCATTGAAGCAGCCGACCTCGATCAGGATGGAGATATGGATCTGGTCATGGGCAATTTTGGAACGAACTCCAACCTGCAACCCTCTGTAAAAGAACCTGTCCGGCTGTATTTGTCCGATTTCGATGCCAATCTCACTCCCGATCCCATTCTGGCATATTATCGCCAGGGTATGGAATACCCCCTGGCCGGACTGGATGCCCTGGCGGGTCAACTGGTCTTCTTAAAGAAACGCTACCGGACCTACGCATCCTTTGCCGGGCAGACCATCCGGGAGATCTTCACTCGGGAACAACTGGGAAGGGCCGATACCCGGTCCGCCACCAATTTCCATTCGGTTGTCGCCCTGAACAATGGCAGCGGTCAATTTAACTTTGAGGTACTGCCCTGGCAGGCGCAGGTAGCTCCTGTCTTTGCGATCGAAATCTTCGACTTTAACGGAGATCAACATCCGGATATACTGGCAGCCGGCAACTTTTATGAAGTTCAGCCTGCTATTGGCCGGATGGACGCCGGATTGGGAACGTTACTGACCGGTAATGGAACGGGACAGTTTTCTCATAACCGACAAGATATGACAGGCCTTTTCCTGGAAGGTCAGGTGAGGGATCTGGCCATCATCCGCACCCTGTCCGGTACGGTACTCCTCGTGGCGAGAAATAATGCAGATCTGCAATGTTTTAACTTAAAGATCGTGCAATGAGATACAGCTATGGTATAGTACTGTCTATCCTGCTTCTTTACTGCCGTGTACCTGAACCGGAATCATCGCTCTTTATACTTATGAAAGAAGCGCACACCGGTGTTGATTTCCGTAATGATCTGGTGGCCACTGCTGAATTCAATACCTACACCTACCGCAATTTTTATAATGGCGGAGGTGTCGGTATCGGTGATATCAATAACGACGGATTACCGGATATTTTCTTTTGCGGTAATCAGGTCGACAATAGGCTGTATCTCAACAAAGGTAATTTTCAGTTTGAGGACATCACTGTCCGGGCTGGGGTGGCTTCGAAAAATATCTGGTCGACCGGGGTTAGTTTTGCCGATGTCAACAGCGATGGCTGGCTGGATATTTATGTATGCAAATCGGGCAAACCAGGTGGGGATAAAAGGCACAATGAATTGTTTATCAACAACGGTGATCTCACCTTTACCGAGCAGGCCAGGGAATATGGTATTGCTGACGAGGGCCTGTCGTCACATGCGGTTTTTTTTGATTATGACCGGGATGGTGATCCTGACTGCTATCTGCTCAACAACTCCTTCCGGACCGTAGGCGGATATGACATGCATCAGGGTCTGCGCGAAATCCGGGATACGTTGGGAGGTAATAAATTGTATCGCAATAACCATCGTGAGAAAAGTGGACAGCATGACAGTGGAATTCCGGGCTTCAGTGACGTCAGTGCCGAAGCGGGCATCTACGGAAGCAGTATCGGTTTTGGACTGGGAGTAACCATAGGCGATATTGACCGGGATGGATGGCAGGATATTTACGTATCCAATGATTTTTTTGAACGCGATTATCTGTATATCAATCAGCATGACGGCACCTTTAAGGAAGATCTGATCAGTCAGATGCGTGAAACCAGCATGGGATCCATGGGGGCCGATATGGCCGACATCAACAACGACGGAATGCCCGAAGTTTTTGTCACTGAAATGTTGCCGGCAACGGATGCCCGGTACAAGACGAAAATGACCTTTGAAAACTGGGATAAATATCAGCTAGCCGTGCAAAGCGGATACCATCATCAGTTTGCCCGGAACGTGCTGCAGCTTAACAACGGCAATCATACTTTCAGCGAGATCGGCAGACTGGCGAATGTACATGCCACCGACTGGAGCTGGAGTGCCCTGATTGCCGATTTTGACAGTGACGGATTCAAGGATATTTATGTCTCGAATGGTATTTATAAAGACTTACTGGATCAGGACTACATTCACTATTATTCCAACGATCCGGAAATCGTAAAGGCTATTAAAAACAAAGAGCCCGATGCCATCCTGCAATTACTTGACCTGATCCCATCCGAACCGGTCTCCAATTTCAGTTTCCGCAATAACCATGATCTTACTTTTGAGGATGCAACAGCTAAATGGGGTTTGGAAATACCCAGTTTTTCCAACGGATCCGCTTATGCCGACCTCGACAACGACGGCGACCTGGATCTGGTCGTCAACAATTGCAATATGCCGGCTTTTATTTTCCGTAATGAATCAGATACGGAAAAGCATCATTTCTTACAAATATCCTTAAGGGGTGAAGGGTTGAATACCTTTGCCCTCGGATCGCAAATTACGATCCGCCACGATGATCAAATATTTTATCAGGAGCTCTCCCCCATGCGGGGATTTCTGTCCTGCACCGAATATAAAATGACCTTCGGTCTCGGTGCCATTGACACGGTTGATCATCTGGAGGTGAGGTGGCCGGATGGCCGGTTGAGTACACTTCAACAAGTACCTGTCAACCAGCATCTGATCATAGAGCAAACCGGAGCCCTGGATCATTCGGATAACATACAGGTCGGAGCAGTGACAACGGTGCTTGCCACAACAGCTAACCCAATCCCCGGATACCGGCACCGGGAGAGTAATTTTATCGATTTTGACCGCGACCGGTTATTGCTGCATATGGTGTCGGCCGATGGACCCAAAATCTGCAAGGGTGATGTAAACCACGATGGACTGGAGGATCTTTATATCTGCGGCGCATCGGGACAACCGGGAAACCTGTTTGTACAGCAACGGGATGGCACCTTTGAAATCACAAGCGAATCCACCTTTGTTGCCGATCAGCTGTCGGAAGACTGTGATGCCATTTTTTTTGATGCCGACGGCGACGGGGACCTTGATCTGTATGTAGCCAGTGGCAGCAACGAATTTCACCCCCAATCCAGCTCGCTGGCGGACCGGCTTTATTTAAATGACGGTGAGGGAAATTTTAAGAAAAACCCGGCAGCATTCTCACCACCTGCCCTCGAAAGCAGCTCCTGTGTGGTGGTTGCTGATTATGATCAGGATGGCGACAATGATCTGTTTGTAGGGACCCGCCTGGTACCAGGGAGGTACGGCTTACCGGTTAGTGGACAACTTTGGCGCAATGACGGATCCGGGCAATTCGATAATGTCACAGACGAGATAGCCCCCGACCTTCGGGACATCGGATTGATCACCGATGCCCTGTGGTTTGACTTCGATCAGGACGATGATCAGGACCTGATTGTGGTGGGCGAATGGATGCCGGTCACCTTGCTGCGAAACGATGGCAGCCGGTTCTCCAATGTAACCAGAGACGCCGGCTTCGATCAGACGAACGGATTATGGAATTCCATCAGGGCAGGTGATCTGGATAACGATGGCGACCTGGATCTGGTGATTGGAAACCACGGTCTGAATTCCAGATTGAAAGCGACAAAGTCCAGGCCGGTTACCCAATACATTGCTGACTTTGATAACAACCAGACTGCAGAACAGTTAATCGCCATGTATAATGGAGAAAAATCCTACCCATTGGTGTTGCGAAACGATCTGATCCGACAGATGCCGGGATTAAAAAAGAAATACCTTTATTTTGAAGATTACAAGGAACAGACCGTCCATGATATCTTCCCGGAAAAGGCCTTAAGCACAGCAGCCCGGACGACAGTGTACCAGATGGCCACCTGCGTTGCCTGGAATAATGGTAATGGAACTTTTGATTTAGTGGAATTGCCGGTCGAAGCACAGTTTGCACCAGTCTACGCGATGATGATCGATAATTTTAATGATGATCAATACCCGGACATTTTGCTGGGTGGAAATTTTCACCGGGCAAAACCGGAGATGGGAAAATACGACGCCAGTTATGGTCTTTTATTAATCGGTGAAGGCACTAAGAATTTCCGGGCACTTACCTCCCGGGAGTCTGGATTAAAAATCGAAGGCGAAGTCAGAGACATCCTTACTCTGGATATAAAAGAGCAAAAAACCATCTTAATAGCCATCAACAACGACAGCATTATTGCATTAAGGAAAACTAACCTTTTTCCGGCTGAATAGTACCGGACTTTTTGGATGCCTAATAAAAAATCTGGAATCCAATCCCAATAAAAATCCGTGAATAAGAGGGGTATGCCGGGCAAAACTCAACTCCGCAAGGTCCGTTCAACCAGAGAAAAGCATCATCTTTTATTGTATATTTATTTAATGACATCCGGAGTAACAGGAAAGATAACCCCCTCGAAAAAGGGTTTGAATATAAACCCGGTCTCCTTGATCAGGACCCTTCAGACCATTACCTGCAAAATTACCGGTATGGTCTTCCTGATTACCATCACGGCCTCCATGCATTCTGTGGTGGCACAGGAATTTACCTGCGACGGGTCCTTCTACTTTGTGGCTACGGACCGGGCAGGTGAAAGCCGGTTTTACCAATTAATGATGAAGGAAGCGGATAAGACATTTGAATATGAGGAAATCCCATTGAAATCCGACCGGAAGCGGCATATAACCTGTTTGGGATATAATGTGAAAGACAAAATGATTTATGGCCTGGATTTCAATAGTTATGAGTTGTTGCGCATCGAAAAAACCGGACGGGTTACGTCTCTGGGAATACCTGAAAACCTCGATACATCATTCAAATACTACGCAGGCGATATGACTGCTGATGGTAAAAGTCTGATGGTTTTGGCGAGAAATCCCAAAACGGGTTACGATGAACGGACCTATTCCATACAGGTCAATAATCCTCCCCGTTACTATGCAGGGTATCTGCCTCTCGTATCTGATGTCCCTGTAGCGCTGGCTGATTTTACGGTTGACCCCATAGTTGGGGTGACCTATGGATTTGACAATATCAATGGCCAGGTGGTCACCAAGAGTGGACTTATTTCATCCAGTCACTCACCCTTTCCCATCAAAAAGGTGAAGGAAGGATTTGGAGCACTTTTCTTTGACCGGTATGGTCAGATGTACGGATTGGGAAGTCCGGGGAGACCCGGTGGAGAACAAAATATTATCTACCAGATTGACAAGGCCCGTGGAGGTACTGAAAAACTCGGTAAGGTCATTGGGGGTGAAGACTCGGATGGATGCGGTTGTCCTTTTACCATTGATTTTCAGAAGAAAATCACGCCAACTCAAATCGTTGGCTGCGATCAGGTCATCATCGAATACAATGTCATTAATAGAGCCGGGATTGGTCAGGTGGGCCTGCATTTAACCGATATTTTTCCACCGGACTTTGACATCACCAGGATATTTATCGGAGATAATTTGTTTGACGTCAACAGTGGCCCCGGGAGCAACCGGCTGGAAATAGCCAACTGGACATTACTGCTGGGTGAAAACAAATTCACGCTGGAAGTCGGCAATCAAAATCCGGTACCGCGGTTTACCGGTAGCCAGGCGGAATTGCATAACCTTCCAACTGCATTTGAACCCTACACATTATCGGATGACCCTGTCACACCACAACTCCGGGATACGACCAGACTGGCCATCCTGGATGTTGTTGACATCCGCCTCGGGGATTACCAATGGACTTCCTGTAATGCCGATACCACTTTCCTGACACTGCCCATGAGTGGCGAATTTCTCTGGAGTGACGGATCCACACAACCGGTATTGCCGGTATTAGAGGATGGTTGGTATGCGGTCACTCTTTTGACCGATTGCCTCGTTTTTTCAGATACTATCCGGATCGTTAAAAATCCCGAGTTACTCGAATTAAATATCGGATCAGATCTTCAACTCGATCTGGGCACGAAGGTCAAACTCGGTATGAATACGAATGCAAAAAAAATAACTTCTATTCAATGGGGTAGTACGGATGATCTTTCTTTAGATTGTCTTGATTGCAGCGATCCCGAACTTTCTGCTGCCGCATCCGGAATGGTCTTCGCTACCATTACCGATCACCGCGGATGTTCCGTTTCCGATACGATCCGGATCCTGCTCGACGACACCAAAAGAATTTTTGTACCCAATGCCTTCAGCCCTAATGGCGATGGCATCAATGATGTCCTGTATATCTACGGACCCTCTGTACAGATTATCGATTTTAAGGTCTTCAACCGCTGGGGGAGTCTGGTATTTCAGACATCCAAAACTGATTTTGCTATTGGTTGGGATGGATCGCATCAGGGCACCATCCAGGGTTCGGGCACCTACCTCTGGTCGGCCGAAGTGGTTTTTCCCGACCGGAAGAGGGAACGATTTAACGGTACAGTCGTCATTTTGGATTAGCTATTATTTTTCTAATTTGGTCATTGATTTTGCATTCCTTTTTATTTTAGTAAATGATTCACCCGGCAACCCTCCCTAAATTACCCGGAAAATTAATCCGGGAAGCCGGATTGGTCATTATCATCCTTTTCAACATCCACTGGATGGCTGCCCAGGGTGTGATCAACACAAAAATAAGTGGAACCTTTCATAATCTGACCATCGTGGAATTTCTGGAAATTCTCGAAAACCGGTATCAGCTCATTATCTATTACGAGCCGGATAAAGTACCTTTTTACAGAAATTCATTTGAATTTGATCAGGTACCTCTTTTTGAAGCTACCGGGCAATTTCTCAAAGGAAGTAATCTGGATCTGATCAAATACCGGGATCACCTGGTCATTGCCAATAAGGATTTTATCACGGCAAAATATATAGAGACCCTGATCGCCAGATGGCAGGATGGCACCTACCAGAAGCCCGTGACTTCGGATGCCCAAAAACTGCATTTCTACACCGGAGACTCCCTTAATCCATCCCGGGAAAACGTGATTTTTTCCGGTATTGTACGCGACAAGTATACGGCCCTGCCGGTCATCGGAGCCATTCTGACCGGCAATGATGGCGGTACAACCACCGACGAAAACGGATCGTTTACGGTGGTACTCCTTCCAGGACGATATCATTGGGTCGTGAGCTATCTGGGATACCGCAATATCGAACTCGATCTCCATCTCTACGAATCGGCAGATTTAAATATCGATCTGGAGGTATTTGCCCATAATCTGCAGGAAATATTGGTCGAAGCTACAGCCCAACAGGATAAAGTAGCGGAAACTCAGATCGGGATCGAAATGATCAGCAGCCGGGAAATCCGGGAACTGCCATCTTTGCTGGGAGAAGCCGACGTGCTCAAAAGTATCGAGAGACTTCCCGGTGTGAATACCATCAGTGAGGCCAGCGCCGGATTTTATGTAAGAGGTGGTAACATTGACCAGAATCTTATGCTACTCGATGATGGAATTCTCTTTAATGCCAGTCACGCCCTGGGATTTTTCTCGATTTTCAATCCCGATGCCATCCGCAGCGTATCGCTTTTCAAGGGAAATATTCCGGCCCAGTACGGAGGCCGCATTTCCTCGGTATTAAAGACCGAGCTGAAAGATGGTAATCCCAAAAAATGGCGGGGTAATGGGGCCGTCAGTGTTGCCGGTGCCCGCCTGGCAGTTGATGGACCGCTATCTGCACGCACCAGTGTTCTTGCCGGTGCCCGTAGTTCCTATTCCAATTGGTGGCTCAGGCTGTTTCGCAATCCGGACATCCGGAACAGTCGTTTTTCCTTCAATGATTTTGTGCTGAAAATTTCGCATCAGATATCTGATAGACATTTTCTCAGTGCTTCGGGATATCTTTCGAACGACTATTTCCGGTTTGCGCAGGAATTCGGATATGAATGGTCGACCAGTCTGTTGAACTTTAAATGGAGGTATTTATTCAATGACCGGTTATCACTGGCTACTCATTTTTCATCAGGTCATTATTACAGCACTCAGTTTATTCCCGAAGGAGAATCAGCCTCAAAAATCCTGAATGGAATTTCAAATGAAAAAATCAATACCAGCCTGATTCTGCAAAATCAAAATCATTTTTTCCATTTTGGTTTTGAGGGAATAAGGTTTCGAATGGATCCTGAAGAATTGACTGGTTACGACGCAGCATCTGACATCCTTCCTGAAAAAATTGACCGCGATCAGGGGCTCGAGCTGGCAATTTTTATCAATGACGAGATCAATATTACCTCACGCCTGTCTATTTCAGCCGGTTTACGATTGGTTCAATATTTTGCGCTCGGGCCAGGAGAGTTGCGATTTTATGATCCCACCCTTCCCAGGACAATCAATGCCATCACGGAAATAAAATCCATTGAAAAAAACCGAAAAATGGTATCCTATGGCGGATTGGAACCCAGAATTTCAGCCAGTTTCCAAGTAAGTACGGATCAATCCATAAAAATATCCTATAACCGGATCAATCAATTCATCCATCTGGTCAGCAACACCATCAATCCAACTCCGGTGGATATCTGGCAGGTCTCCAATCAATTTTTTAAACCACAAACCGGACATAACTATTCATTGGGGTATTTTGAAAACATCGGAGAAAACCTGAACTATTCGGTGGAGGGTTTCTATAAAAAGATCGACGGTTTTCCTCAGTTTAAGGATTTCGCTGATCTACTGCTAAACGATTATACGGAAACCCAGCTGCTGGTGGGCCAGGCCCGTTCATATGGTCTGGAATTGGGTGCCGGGTGGAAATTAGGAAGGTGGAACGGGACCCTGGCTTATACCTTGAGCCGTAGCGAGGCACAGACCAATGGAGTCTTCGCAGACGAAATCATTAACAACAATCGCTGGTATCCGGCGCATTTTGATCAGCCACACCAGATCAATTTTCAACTTCAGCACTCCATCGATCCAATCCAGAAAATATTCCTGGCATTGACCTTTAAGTCGGGGAGACCTATTACGGTACCCATTGCTGATTATGGAGTACAAAATGTACTGATCACTCATTATTCTGAAAGAAATCAGTTTCGGATCCCGTCTTTTCAACGCCTGGACTTTGGCTATACCATTGACCGCAGTGAAGCCCGGCTTAAAGGTTTGAGAAGTTCCTTTACGCTCTCCCTGATCAATGTACTGGGTAGAGCCAATCCATATACCATTTATTTCCGTCGCAACCAGGACAATATACAGAGGGCTTATCAACTCTCGATACTTGGCAGTATTTTTCCATCCCTAAACTGGAATTTTACATTTTGAGATCTCTGACTTTTATATTCATCCTGTTTTGTTTCCTTTCATGTGTCGAGGAAATCGATTTTAATTCCAGTGGTGAGACTGGCATTCTGGTTGTCGATGCTATCGTGAGCACAACTTCCGATTCCAATCTGGTCCGTCTTTCACGCACTGCCCGGCTGGGTAGACAGGTTTTTCCTCCGGAAATCGGAGCCATGGTCATGCTTTTCGATCAAACAGGAAATAGCGAAAAAGCGATAGATAAAGGTGACGGTACTTACCGTTTCAGTTCCAACGGCATTGAGGTTAAAACCGGTGAAACCTACCATCTCGAAATCGAGACTGCCGATGGAATAAAATATATTTCAGATCCCGAGACCATCAGACCGGCCCCCCCTATTGACAGCCTTACTTTCGACTTTTCCATAGAACAAATTGTGAAAAACCAAACGCAAGTCCTCGAACGGAGCTTTATCAATCTGTTTGTGCAGGGAAGTTGGCCGGCCAATCCAGATCAGACGTTTCTTAAGTGGGATGTGGAGCATGTTTTTCTGGTTAGCGAGATAGAATGCAGTCCGATTGTGGGTCCAAAAAGTTGTTACATTTACCGGCCTGTTAATGTCAATGAAGTACTGTTGTTGGATGGTAGTTCCTTTGTTGGAAACTCCTCCTTCAGCAATCGGATTGCCCATCAGGAACTGGATCATGCTTTTGGCCTGGCCGCTTCCTTTTTTGTTTCACAAAAATCATTGACAGAATCGTCCTATACTTACTGGACCAGGGTCCGGCAGGTTGTGACCGGAACCGGAACGATCTTCGACACGCCACCGGCGGCCATCCCCGGAAATCTGCACTGCATCAGCGATCCGGGTGAACAGATTTTGGGTAACTTCAGCGCTGTGGATGAAAAAACGGAGGTGGTATTTGTTACCCGGGCTGATCTGGGCAGCAAATTTTCGAGGCAACCCTTGTGTGGTGAAAATGGCTTCCTGCCTGCCGACATAGACCTGAGAGCCTGCTGTAATTGCCTGACCATTGAAAACAGCACCAGGACCCGGCCTTCCTACTGGCCATGAATTTTCTGATCAGGTTCTTTGATGATAACTATGGCGGCTATCGCCCATGGTTCCCGGATTGCCGGGATGCACATCATAAACCGGTACGAGACAGATTCAGATAAAAAAGATTAATTTTGGAAGAGACGAGAGTCTATCAATCCACATAAAATTATTGGAGATGAATACCATCAAGTGCCATCTGATCCTGGTCATTTTTTCCCTTTATTCAGTTACCTGGAGTCAGACTTCTATTTTATTAAAGGATGTCAACGTCATACCATTGACGGCCGAAACAATCCTGATGCATCAGGATGTAAAAATGGAAGGCGATCTGATCACCGCCATCAGGCCAACTGGTGGAATGCTGCAGGCCGACCAGGTGATCGAGGCTTCCGGTATGTTCCTGATTCCCGGTTTGAGTGAGATGCATGCTCACATCCCGCTACCAGCTGATGGTAATGATGATGTCGTTAGGGAGACTTTATTCCTGTATCTGGCCAACGGAATTACGACCATCCGCGGCATGCTGGGTGACCCTTATCATCTGGAACTCAAAAAAAAGGTCGATGCACATGCGTTTCCCAGTCCGCGTGTATACACCTCCAGTCCCTCGCTAAACGGTAACACCATTACTACTCCCGAAGAAGCAAGGCAGAAAGTGCGTCAATATAAGCAGGATGGCTATGATTTCCTCAAGATCCATCCCGGCATCAAACGGGAGGTCTTCGATGAAATGGCGAAGACCGCCAGAGAGGTTGGCATCGACTTTTCCGGCCATGTACCGGCAGACGTCGGGATAGATCATGCCATTGCTTCGGGCTATGCTTCAATAGATCACCTCGATGGTTATGTGGAAGGACTGGCTCCGGAGGAAATCCGGGATCAGGGAGGTTTCTTTGGTGTTCTCCTGGCAGACAAGGCAGATGAACAGCGAATTTTTTCCCTGGTTTCGGCAACCAAAGCAGCGGATATCGCCGTGGTACCAACTCAGACCCTCATGACACGGTGGCTATCCCCCAAAGCGCCGGAGATCATGGTACAGGAGCCCGAGATGGTCTACATTCCCGCGTCACAGCGTTTTAACTGGCGTCAGAACAAACAGCAAATGCTGGACCGGCTGGATTACAGTCCGGAAGTCTATGACCGGTTTATCCAAATCCGTCAAAAATTGCTCCGGACCTTCCACGACCAGGGCGTGCTGATTTTATTGGGTTCCGATGCACCGCAGGTATTTAATGTACCGGGATTTTCCATCCATCATGAAATGCAATCAATGGTCGATGCCGGATTAAATAACTATCATGTCTTGCAATCCGGAACCGTCAATGTAGCCCGGTTTTTCGGTGCCAGCACCCGGGGTACCATCGAAGTCGGCAAGGTAGCCGATTTGGTTTTGTTGAATGACAATCCTTTGAGTGATATTTCGAATGCCTCGAGAATTGAGGCGGTGATTTACCGGGGACGATTGCTCCCTAAAAGCGATATTCAGTCGGGATTGGAAAAAATAGCCGCCAAATACGATTCAGAAGAATGATGAAACGAAGAAACTTTATCCGGCACTCTTCGGCTGCCACCGGGGCTGGTGTGCTGGGATTCCCGCTGATCCGGAAACAACAGGAGGTCTACCGGCTGGTGTTGATTGGTTCCGGCTGGTGGGGTATGAATATCCTGCGGGAAGCCGTCCGTTCCGGGAGGGTTAAGATTACCGGAATCTGCGATGTCGACCAGCATCAGTTAAAAAAAGCCGCCGAAGAGATCAATCAGTGGAATGGGGAGAAACCCAAATGGTACACCGACTACCGGGAATGCATCAGAGATGCACGCCCGGAAATCGCCATCGTGGCTACACCAGACCACTGGCATGCGTTACCAACCATCGAAGCAGTCCGGTCCGGGGCACATGTTTATGTAGAAAAGCCTATTTGTCACACCATTGGAGAAGGTCAGGCCATGCTCCGTGCGGCCAGAACCCATGAACGGATAGTGCAGGTGGGTACCCACCGGCGGGTTTCGCCACACATGATGTCGGGGATGGAGTTTCTGAAATCCGGTAAGGCCGGAAAGATCACGATGGTTAAATGCTTTGTGAATCAACGCCAGAATCTACAGGATCCAACCCCGGATGCTGAGATTCCCGATGGTCTTGACTGGAATATGTGGCTGGGCCCGGCCCCTGAGCGGGCATTTAATCCAAAGATCCATCCCCGGGGCTTCCGGCAGTTTCTGGACTATGCCAACGGAACCATCGGCGATTGGGGCATCCATTGGTTTGACCAGGTACTTTGGTGGACCGAGGAGCGATTTCCCCGCTCGGTTTTCAGTACCGGCGGCCGCTTCGTTAAGCACGATCATACCGATGCTCCCGACACTCAGCTGGCCACTTTTGATTTCGAGGATTTCGTTTGTGTCTGGGAACATAAATACGGTGCCCTTAATGCCAATGAAGAATCACCCATCGGATGCTATTTTTATGGGTCTGAGGGAACCATGCACCTGGGTTGGCGGGATGGCTGGACCTTCTATCCCAATAATAAGTCAGACTCGCCGATTCATGTGGATCCGCAGGTAAACGAACCCGATTTCCAAAACATCAAGGAATTGTGGGCCGATTTTATCCAGGCTATTGAATCAAAGAGACGGCCTGTATGCGACATTGAAGATGGGTACCTGGCGACCAACATGAGTCTGCTGGCCATGATTTCGCTAAAGCTCGGACGAAGTGTACAGTGGGATGGACATCATACGATAGCCGATCCGGAAGCAGAGAAATTACTGAGAAGGGCCTATCGAAGCCCCTGGGTTTATCCGGAATAACCCTTCGGCAAGCTCCCATTCGGCAGGCTCAGGGTGGCTACCGGGGTGTGAGTGTGAGGTGTGAGACATGTAGTGGTTCTTACCATATTACCACATTACCAACCTACCCTTCTTCGGCAGGCTCCCATTCGGCAGGCTCAGGGTGGCTACCGGGGTGTGAGTGTGAGTGTGAAGTGTGAGGCGTGTAGCGGGTTTCTACTACACTACCAACTCCATCCTTCGGCAAGCTCAGGGTGACGTCCGGGTGTGGGTGTGAGTGTGGGGGTGAGGTGTGTAGCGGATTCTTACCATATTACCACATTACCAACCCACCCTTCTGCAGGCTCAAGGTGACATTCACCATAATATAAAATACCAAATCGCTCCCATTCGGCAGGCTCAGGGTGACCTCCGGGTGTGGGTATGGGTGTGAGTGTGAGTGTGAGGTGTGGTGGGTGTGTACTCTTTCGGTCCTGTTACAGCTCAAGCGAGTAACTACCCCGGTATGTCCTCCGGACAAACTGGTTGGCCGGTGCAAAATTGGTGATCCGCATGTTATCGCCATCCCAGAGCAATTGTTTTCTTCCGGGAAATTCATTCGTATCCGGCTTTTCCCGGTAGTTGAAGCTACGGATAGCCAGATTGCCCATCAAGACGGATTCTGTGAGGGGGCCGGAGATTTCAAACGGCGAACTGGTATAAGCTCCATAACCCTCTTTGCAGGCCTTAACCCACTGTTGCTGATGTCCTTCGGTACCACCCTCAACCAAAGGTTTGGTCAGTGCCGGCAAAGTCGTCATCGCCATCCGGGCCGTGGGCAGCAGGGTCGGATTGCGACCGAAGAGTCCGGCCATGATTTTACCTGTGGTGCCTTCCAGGATCATTCCACCGTCCCACTCGGCCAGCGGTTCATCGGGTAATAGCTCCGCCGGTCGCCGGGGAAGAATGCCGCCATCGTACCAAATCATTTCCAGGGGACCCATACCTTCTCTGGCGGGAAACTGCAGATGGATCTTGGAGGAAGGCGGATAACAATCGGTGTATACTGCTTCATCAAAAAAACCTTTCCAGACCCGGCCGGCACTGCATTCCACCGACACCGGATAGGTCAGCTTCAAGGCCATAAAGGGCACATCGATAAAATGGCAGCCCATATCGCCAAGGGCACCGGTTCCAAAATCGACCCAGCCCCGCCAGTTGGCCGGAAGATATCCCGGATGATACCTCCTTTGGGGTGCCGTACCCAGCCAGAGATCCCAATCCAACTCCCTGGGAACTTTGAATTTTCCGGTAGGAGTAGGAATACCCTGAGGCCAAACCGGCCGGTTGGTCCAGACATGGACTTTATGAACATCGCCAATGATGCCCGACTGTACCCAAGATTCTATGATCCGGGTATCGTCTCCACTGCTTCCCTGATTCCCCATCTGAGTCACCAACTGGTATTTCCGGGCAGCCTGGGTCAGCATCCTGGCTTCGTAAATGTCGTGGGTCAGCGGTTTTTCCACATACACATGTTTTCCGGCCTTCATCGCTTCCAGGGCCATGACCGCATGCATATGGTCAGGGGTACTGATGATGACAGCATCCAGACGGTCCGCTTCTTTATCCAATAGGGTACGGTAGTCCCGGTAATAACCGGCTTTTGGCCATTTCTTCCGGGAATTTCGGGCCATCCGGTCATCGACATCACAAAGGGCTACAATGTTGTCGGTACCATTGTTGAAAGCATTGGCCAGGTTGACTTCCGCTTTACCCCCGGCGCCAAAAGCGGCAATATTCAACTTATCACTGGGGGCAATATATCCCCGGCCCAGCACATGTCTTGGTACCAGATGGAATACGCCGATACCGGTTGCCGTCGATCGTATGAATTTCCTCCTTTTCATCCGTTTAAAATTTCATTAGCTTAAAATACAACTCTTCCGGAAGAATGGAGTGACCCTCAAATCGCTCCGGCTCCCAATTTAATCTCGGGGTAATTGCCTAATTTGAACGACAAATTAATCGAGATGATCAAATTGACCATAATCACATGTCTTTGCCTGGTATCAGCAGCAATATTTGCCCAGGGACCCTTTATTACCGTATCTTCCTCGGGGAGGGACAACACCCATGGTCTTTTTGTGTACCGTTTTCAGCATGACCAGCTGCAACTGGTGGAGAAATCCGATCTCATCAAATCGACGAGTTACCACAATTTTCATCCGGAAAAACCACTGCTTTATGCCGTCGGTAACAATAAGGTATATGCCCTTAGCATCAATGAACGTACCGGGCATCTGAGCCTGCTGAACGAACGGGATTCCAAAGGCAATGGGCCCTGTTACGTTTCGGTCGATGAAACCGGAAAGTTTCTCTTGGTGGCCAACTATTCAGGGGCAACAGTAGCGGTTTTTCCCATTGACGACAGCGGCCGATTGGGTGAAGCAGTAAACCATGCCACTCATAAGGGGTCATCGATAGATACCACCAGGCAAAAAGAAGCTCACCCCCACCTGATCACAGCAGCACCCGGAAACAAATATGTGCTGGTGCCCGATCTGGGCACGGATCAGATTGTGATCTATGATTTTAATGCCCGTGACGGTCAATTGGAGAAAAAGGATTTCGGCAAGGCGTTGCCTGGAAGCGGTCCGAGGCATCTGGAGTTTCATCCATCACTACCCTATGTTTTTGTGTTGAACGAATTAAATTCGACCGTCAGCTCTTTTCATTGGGATGGAACCAGGGGGATGATGCAACAGATTGCCACCTATCCCCTGCTTCCGGACAACTTTCATGAATTCAATAAATCAGCCGATATTCACCTGACCGGGAATGGTCGATTTCTTTATGCGTCCAACCGGGGTCACAACAGTCTGACCGCCTTTAAGGTCAATGATGACGGCACCCTTGTCCTGATTGACAGATTTCCCTCCGGAGGTGATTTTCCGCGTAACTTTTTTATCACACCCGATGATCAGTTTCTCCTGGTGGCTAACCAAAACTCCCATAATATCCTGCAATATCGAATCAACGCTCAGGATGGTTTTCTGGAAAAGATCCGGGAGTACACCGGGATACCAGGGGCTTTGTGTATTAAGATGAGGTAGGTTGGAGGTGGTTGGAGGTTGTTTGAAGTGGTTTGAAATGGTTGGAAGTGGTTGGAGGTTGTTTGATATTGTTTGATGTGGTTGGAAATTGTTGGATGTTGTTTGGAAATTGTTTGAAGCGGTTCGAAATTGTTTGAAATGGTTGGAAATTGTTTGAAATGGTTGGAAATTGTTTGAATGTTGTTTGGATGTTGTTGGAGGTGGTTTAGTAGACAATCAAGACTTCGAGGGCACCACCGTTGTATTTGGGAAGGTGTTGTCTGATTTGGTGAAAGTCTTTCAGGAGGTGAATGACCTGATCTCTTAAAATGCCCTCACCTTTCCCATGAATGATGGTAGCCGACGTGTATCGTCGCTTGATGACTTCTTCGAGAAATTGCCGGCAATGATTGAGCTGAAAATCGAGAATGGATATTCCGGAATCGGGGGAATAAGGTGGAAGCTTGTCCAGATGGAGGTCCAGTTCATTGCTGAATGCTGGTCGTTGTACCTTTCTTGGCTGCTCCGGTTCAAGTCCCAACTGTTTAATCAACGATTCTTCCGGTTCCGGTTCATCATGCACCTCAATATCTTTGACCTCTATCCAGTGATGCCGGCCCTCAATCAGGATCCTGGCCTTGTCTCCGGATGAACCTTCAAATTTACCGATGACACCGGTTGGAATTACCCGGACTAAATCGCCAATCCAAAGTTCTTTGAGGGATTTGAGATCCATAATATTTTCTGTTTTAAAAAATCGATTTTCACCGAATCCATTTACTTTTGCCCGATCAATAAACCCGCATTATACTCCAGTGTTTAATTTTTTAGGGCAAATGCAACATATACCCGGACTTTACATATCCACCTCAGAAAACCGCGGCCGGGGTGTATTTACGGCTCATGAAGTCAGCAAAGGTGATGTGATCGAGATCTGTCCGCTCTTATTGATTCCTTCTGACCAGGTGAAATTAATTGATAAAACCATTTTTTATGACTATTACTATTCCTGGCCTGGGGAAGAAGGTGGCGCATGCATCGCTCTGGGTTATGGTTCATTGTATAATCATTCGACCAAACCCAATGCCGATGTGATATTTGATCTTGAAGAGCATACCGTTGTGATTAAGGCATTAAAGAAAATCAAAGCAAACCAGGAAATCCTGATCGATTATCAGGGAGGGCAGGAAGACGGGACGGATCTCTGGTTTGAAGTGAGGTAATGGAAAAGATCTGATTTCCTGGCAAACTTTTCCGAGCCCGATGATTTTCCTGCCGTATGGACATTCTACCAACATGTCTTCTAATCCCATCTACCTGACGAAGTTTGCTTTTCCGCAATTTGATATACTTTCCCGTATGCGATTGGTCATCATTAATCAGACCCTCCTGCAGTCCTACCGTCATCTTTTACAACATCTTCAAAAGTCAAGGGTGTCGTCAACCTCCTTTCCATTCTTGGTAAAACTGGTCGAGATACTGCTGCATGAAATGATGTCGCTGTTCGGCCATTTCCTTTCCGGCAGCGGTATTCATCCGGTCTTTTAAGAGAAGTAGTTTCTCATAAAAATGATTGATGGTCGGGGCGGTATTGTTCCTGTAGGCTTCTTTGGTCATCTGCAAATCAGGCTTGATTCCGGGGTCGTATAAGAGACGTCCGCGATAGCCTCCATAATTGAAAGCCCGTGCAATGCCGATGGCGCCGATCGCATCGAGCCGGTCGGCATCCTGAACAATCCGGAGTTCCAGTGAATCAAATTCCGGAGGTACATGCCCCCCTTTAAAGGAGATGTTTTCCACGATCCGGCAGACATGCTCAACCACCGTAGATGGCACTCTCTGAGTCAAAAGGAATGCTTCCGTTTTCCGCGGACCGATTTCATCATCGCCATCATGAAACTTGGCATCCGCGATATCATGCAACAAAGCGGCCAATTCAATAACGAAACGATCTCCGGGTTCGGTCTCTGCAATCTTCAAGGCATTGTTACGAACCCGGTGGATATGCCACCAGTCATGTCCACCCTCCGCCTGCGCCAGTTCCGAACGCACGTATTCTTCAGTTTTCTGAATGATCTGAGCCCTTGACATTGGTCACTCTACCTGTATCACTTCAATCCCTGAAATTCCGGAGGAACCGGCTGGGTCACTTTCCCGGTTGCGGCCCACTCCACTCCCCGCAGGAAGGTCGTCCTGAAACCGATATGTTCCATGGATTCATTCAGATGCCCCAGGGTAGTATGAAAGACACGGCCATAGCCATAATGGAGTGCCATCAACATCGGTTCATGGCGGTCAGTACCACCGGTTTCGGGATCGCTGTAAGCAGTAGCAAGAATCTGCATATTGATTGCCGGTCCCCGTAACTGATCGTATAATTCATCTTTGGCATGCATCCACTTCCTGGGTAAACCCAGCGTCACCGGATGTGTGCTGTCTCTCAGCTCGATGGTAAATGCATGTTGCTTTCCGTGATGACCACCGGGACCGGGTTTTTCGTCCCGGATCAACTTGCCTTCCTGATTAAAATAAACGTAAGGTCCATCTTTTTCCGAGCGACCTTCCCAGCCGCCCAACCCGATCATTTCATTGTAGGCAGGCCATTGCGCAAACGCATTATTGGCCGCATGAACGCTCACAAATCCGCCTCCTCCCCGAATAAATCTTTCAAAGTCTGCCCGCGTTTGCTCTGGCCAGAGATCGCCATTGTAATTGGAAACCACGACATCAAATCCTGAAAAATCCGGTCTGAAACCGGCCATACTTTCACCAGTGTCGGGTGTCCGAACCACCTCAACCTGAAACAGTCCGGAACTGATCAGATGATCCTTCATAATAGGGGTAGTCTCCGACCAGTTTTTATGGTTATTCTGTCCTTCGATGATCAGGGTCTTGATTTTCTTATCCAACAGGCCGCGATGCTTCATCCAGAGGCGGACTGTTTCGGGCCACGACTCAACACTTCCCTTGTCTTCAGCAAAAGAAAACCCATGTCCTCCGCTTTCGTAAATATGTAAAGCCACGGGAATCTGATGCCTGACCAGTGCCTGATAATAAAGCAGGCTGTTTTGGGGGATCACCGCCCGATCATCCGATGCATGAATGAGGATCGTGGGGGGAGTTTCGGTAGTAACCTGTTTTTCATTGCTGAAATACATTTCACTTTCGGCAGCAGGCTGGTCACCAATCAGATTGCGACGTGATCCGCCATGTCCCACCGCAGGATCCATGCTGATCACCGGATACATCAGAATGGAAAAATCCGGCCGGCAACTAAAACGGTCCACTTCGATAGTCGCCTGCGAATCACCTGCATCAAAGTGGGTGGAGAGGGTGGACGCCAGATGTCCTCCGGCAGAAAACCCCATAATACCAACTCTATCGGGATCCAGATTCCAGTCCCTGGCTTTGGACCGCACCAGTCGCATCGCCCTTTGGGCATCCATCAGGGCTACTTTATCCCGGCAGGCTTCGCTTTCCCAGCGAGGTAACCGGTATTTAAGCACAAAGGCATGTACTCCGATCGAATTAAACCACTCAGCCATCCAGGTGCCTTCCCAATCCCAGGCCAGCACCGTATAACCACCACCCGGACATATAATGACACTGGCTCCCGTTGCCAGATTTTCCGGAGCGAGAAAGGCCACCAATTCCGGATTCTGGACTTTCTGGATTCGCCGGCCGCTGGTTCCCACCTCATAAACCTCCTCTTTAAGGTCACTGGCACAGGGTATCCCTTCCGGGTAGAGAGACAGCGTCAGATGCTGAGCAGATATCAGGGAAAAAATCAGGGAAAAAAAGGTGGAAAGCATTAAATACCTCATAGCGATGGTGCAGATTAAATTGATGTTTAAATCTACGTTTTAAAAATCAGAAAAAGGAAAGAGCCAGTGCCGATCTCCAGATCCGGTAAATCGTTGGATGGCAGGTCCGGATCGAGTGAAAGTGTGGTTAAAGCGCCGATACGCATCTCAGGGATTCTTCATGATGACCGGCTTGATAAAACGGACCACTTCACCGGCCAGGGCCCGGCTACCCTCATCGGTAAAGTGCACATTTTTTTTGATCATCAGTTTCTCCATTTGCGGTTTGACAAAACTGTATAGATCGTTAACCTGTACCTGATGCTTCTTCATCACCTTCAGGGCAGCCTCATTGTATTTCTGAGGTTCTCCCGGCTTGCGCAAAGGACCATCGACCGGATTTGGGTATGGTGTAGTGGTAGCAAATATCAGATGGGCGCCCGTTTGTTTTAATCTTTCCACAATATCATCCAGATTTTGCCGGTACTTTTTCAGGGGCGCCTGTTGCGGATCTTTGGGATTCATGCTGTTTTTTCCCGTTTCCGGATCAATATGCTTGAGGTCATGAAGACCGAAGTTGAAATGGATGACATCCCATTTGCCATCACCCAACCATCGTTCCAGTTCCTGAACACCTTTGGTAGTACCTTCACAATTTTCGGGGGAACCGTCATCCTTCACCGGACGAACCACTTCCGCCAGGTCTTTCAGCAGCTCCCGGACAAGAGGTGTATATCCGATCGAAATGGAGTCTCCCAGGATCAATACCCGTGGCAAGACTTTTTGCAGGACCAGCCAGGAATAATCCCCGCTGAGGCTTCCGGTACCCAGGAAGGCGCTGTTCAGGAGAAATGATCTTCGATCCATATAAACGATATTTGTAATGTGAATAGCGAAGATAGATTGTCTACGAGAATTATGCAATGTTGGATATGGTTGGATGTTGTTGGATGTGGTTTGATGTGGTTGGAGGTTGTTTGATGTGGTTGGATATGGTATGATATGGTTGGATGTTGTTGGAGGTTGTTTGATGTTGTTGGAGGTTGTTTGATGTTGTTGGAAGTTGTTGAAGGTGGTTTGATGTGGTTGGATATTGTTGGAGGTTGTTGGAGGTGATTTGATGTTGTTGGAAGTTGTTGGAGGTGGTTTGACGTGGTTGGAGGTGATTGGAGGTGGTTTGATGTGGTTTGGAGGTTGTTGGATGTGGTTGGAGGTGGTTTGATGTTGTTGGAGGTTGTTGCCTTGAACAATGATCAGGTGATATCAAATTTTCGGATCAGCATCCGGTTCTTGAATGGCGTATAACCGGTGAGGTAAACGCTGACTCCGTCAATGCGAGGTTCGGCCCCCCGCAACTGGGTCCAGGCATGCTGATGTACACCACCCTCGATACTGATCGCGGCATCCCCTGATCGATACAACAAACCTTCATCTTTGAGAAAGTAGGCATCCGGCAGGTCAGGTACCGGCTCTCCTCCATCCAGTTTACCCCCTTTCCTGAAGCTCAGTTCGATCGCAACCGGCACATTATCGGTTCCTCCGGCTTCAAAATCCAATTGAAAACCATCATCGATCTCCACAATATCCAACTGGTATCTGATCTTTTGTACTTCACTGACCGGTCTTCTGCTCCTGGGCATTTTATCCCAATTTCCATCGGATGCAATCCATTCTTCACCAATGGGTTGATAGTAGGGTCCCTCGAGCACCTGTATCAGGCGGTAACGATCCTCCTCCACCAGCAATTCGTCGGCCACAAACTGACCCTTTCCGAAAAAAGCGGTGGCGATTCGCACGGCCTGTATTACTACCTGTTTATAATGGAAGGTCAATAACGCCGGGTTCTGCATCAAAATGGTGGCATCCATCATTCCCCTCCGAATTCGTACCAATCCGGAATCCTTGAAGTGACGGACATAATCGTCGGGAAGGGTTCCTGGCGGGACTTCTCTCTGAAGTGATGGATCTTCCAGCAGGTATGCCAGATTACCGGATAATGTTTCGGCTCCCAGGTTGCTTTCGAGCAGATAAACCATCCCCCCAAAGGTGCTGTTCTGATCGTTCAGACTCATGTACCGGTAGGGATAGTAATAAGCCACCGGAGTTCGGGCCAGGTATTGATCCTGCCGCCTCGACGCTTCGGTTGCAATTTCACCATTCGGATGAAGATAATAGAGGGTCATCTCCAGATTCCGCCGTACGGGTTCCAGCAATTGCGGGCGATCCAGGATCCGGGCTATCGTGATGAAGCATCGATCGGTCAAGGGGGAATAGACAGCCGTGCTTCGTTCGGTAAATTGTCCATCGCGGTCAATGTCAATCCCTTCTTTGAGCCATTGGTCAATCCTTTTGATGTAACTCGTATCGGGAAATAATTCGTGAATTCGAGCCAGAGCCATCGATACCACCCACCGGTGATTAGGGGTGTGAATGCCCCCCACCGTCAGGGCCTTTCCGGCATTGGTCAGAAAAAGACGGACAGCCGTCCGGAGAGCTTCCGAATCATCTTGCTGATCCCGGTCCAATAGTTTGTATGCAATGGCCAGGGGTTCAACGACAAATCCGGTATCCGGAGTGGAGTGAAAATTGGTGGTCAACAGATCGATGGTTCCGTCTTCATGCTGTTTTTTCAGCAAAAAACTCATGCTCTGCTGCATGCGCAGTATGAGGTGCGGATCGTGATGATAGGTCGATTGAGGAGATACATAAGCGGCAGTCAACGTTTGTACAAAATGAGCGGCACTGCCGGCATGACAGATTTCAAAATCATCCGGAATCCCACCAAAATTGACATGGAGGGCATCTTCAACCTGCCGACCTAATAGGCTGGAGACCTTCAAATCGTTTTCTGCGAAAAGTTGTTCCAGCCAGGAGCGCGGCACTATTTTCTCGGGTTCCCGACAACCAAAAATCACCGATGTACCCAAAAATAATCCGGCACTACCGACCCCTACCCTGCCCAGAAATCTTCGGCGGCTTTCTGTCATAAGATCCATTTATCCCGGAAATCCGGGTATGCCAACCTTTATTTGATTCTCGAAAATACTAACTTTAAGCCAATGCCGGTATTGGTTAATTTGTCGGGTACTTATACGGATTACGCCTCATGAAAGTCAATGTAACAAATCGTCACCTGTTTTTTACCGCCTTCACTGCCTTTCTGGCATTCTTACTGTCATGGACAGGAAGTCTTTCTGCATCAGCCTTTCATCCACCGTTACCATCCGAACCGCTAAAGGTAGCTGTGGTAGGTCTGGTGCACGATCACGTGCATTGGATCCTCGGCCGGGAAAAGGCCGCTGACCTCGAAATCGTAGCCATTGTGGAATCGGACCGGCAACTCGCCCAACGCTATAGTGACCGATACGGATATTCCATGGATATGGTTTATAGTTCACTGGAAGACATGTACGCCCGGGTACGCCCGGAAGCGGTGACCGCTTTCAATGCCATTTACGACCATTTGAAAGTGGTCGAATTTTGTGCACCGAAAGGCATTCATGTCATGGTCGAAAAACCGCTGGCAGTGAGTGCTGAACATGCCGAAAAAATGATCAGTCTTGCCAGAACCCATGGCATTCATCTGCTCACCAATTATGAAACCACCTGGTATGACAGCCACCGTGAAGCTTACCGTATCATTCACGACAATGAAAGTATCGGTGGCATCCGGAAGATCGTTTTCTATACCGGTCACCGGGGTCCGAGGGAAATCGGTTGCAGCGAAGAATTCCTCAGCTGGCTGACCGATCCCGTTCAGAACGGCGGAGGTGCCCTGACCGATTTCGGTTGTTACGGCGCCAATTTGTCCACCTGGCTGATGCAAGGTCAACCACCCCTCACGGTCACCTGTGTGACCCGGCAGAAAAAACCCGATGTATATCCATTAGTGGATGATGATGCCACGATTATCCTGACCTATCCGCAGGTGGAAGTGGTGATTCAGGCATCATGGGATTGGCCATACAACCGGAAAGAGATGGAGGTATATGGTAAAACCGGATATGTTTTCTGCCGGAATGGAAAGGATATGCAATGGATGGAAAATGAAAAATCCGGAGCGAAACCGGTTAAAGCGGCAGCTGACCAAAAAGCAGTCAGCGATCCTTTCGCGTATCTACATAAGGTCATCAGGGACGGTTACCGGGACACACCCTTTAACCTTTCTTCGCCGGAAAACAACCAGATCGTTGTACAGATCCTGGAAGCAGCCAGGCAGTCTTCAAAGACCGGAGAGACGATCATCTGGAAGGATTTCTACCGAAATTGACCTTTCTCCGGCAGGCGATCCGGGTCAAAAAGTTGAGCTGGCATTCACCCTGAAAAAATTACCTTCGCAGCCGCCACCCATCGGCAGTCGTTATGGCAAAATCCAGATTATCCGGTAAAATAGCCGATTTTATTGTGCCCAAGGTAAAGTTTGCCAGCACCTCCCTGGTAGCTACCGTATTGGATTATACCATTTACCTGACGCTGGTCTATTCGGGCTTCAATAAGGTCTATTCCAACATCATCTCTGCCAGTTGTGGGTTTATCGTCAATTTTTTTCTTCAGAAAAAATTTATTTTCACCCTACGGCGTAAAGCCCAGGTTACATTCCTGATATCCATGTCTTTTTCAGCGATGGGTATTGGCATCAGTACCCTCCTGATTTATCTTTTTAATAAAAACACCTTTCTGGATCACCATCAGTATCTCACCAAGCTCCTGGTGATGGGAATCATGTTTTTTTATAATTTCTATACCAAAAGGCTGGCCTTCGAAAAAAACCTGAAGTTTTAATTTCCGGCTTCACAGGAATGAATTGTCCGGCTATTAACCCCGCGCTACTGGGAAAAATCCCTTATTTTTCCTGTGATCCATAAATCCTGATCTATGAAATGGCTCTATATTAGTGTGCTTTTGCTGGTCCTGCTGACGACCATCCTTCCGGCACAACCGTATTTTCTGGGAGGAAAGGGACCTTTTGACCCATCGATACCATCACCGGAAGCCTTCCTGGGCTATCCTGTAGGCAGTCATCATACCCGGCATGACCGGATTGTAGCCTATCTGGAGAAGCTGGCAGAACTATCCGAACAGGCGACGTTTCATCAATATGGCCAAACCTACGAACACCGCCCACTGGTGATACTGACCGTGAGCAGCAGGGAAAACATGGCCAATCTGGAGCAATTGCGCGTACGGCACCTCAACATCAACGACCCTTCAAAAAACGAACCTTATCAGGACCTCCCCGTCTTTGTAAATCTTGGGTACAATGTGCACGGCAACGAGCCCAGTAGTGCCGAAGCCGCACTCCTGACCGCCTACATCCTGGTCGCGTCCCAGCACCCGGAAATCGAAAATTACCGCCGGAATGCAGTCTTTTTCATCGACCCCGTGATCAATCCCGACGGACGGGACCGGCATACCCATTGGGCCAACATGTATAAGGGAAATCCCCTGGTAGCAGACCCAAATGATGCCGAACATAATGAAGCCTGGCCGCGGGGCCGGACCAATCATTACTGGTTTGACCTCAACCGCGACTGGTGGCTGGCAGTACATCCGGAGAGCCGGGGAAAGCTGCGTTGGTACCACCAGTGGTATCCCAATGTGGTGACCGACTTTCATGAAATGGGAACCAACAGCACCCATTTTTTCGAACCCATGAAAACCAATGCCTCCAAAGATCCGGTCATGCCCGTTGACAATTATACGACCCTGAATGAGACTTTTGCCCGGTATTTTGCGCACGATCTGGATGCGATCGGTTCACTCTATTTTACCAAAGAAGTTTTTGATGGCACCTATCCGGGCTATGGATCATCATACCCAGACCTGCAGGGAGGACTGGGCTTATTGTTTGAACAGGCAAGCAGCCGGGGACACGTTCAGGAAACCCCCATGGGCGACCTCACCTTTGCCTTTACCATCCGCAACCAGCTCACTTCCGGTTTGGCTACCATCCGGGCTGCGGTTGAAAATAAAGATATGCTGCACCGGTACCAGCGTGATTTCTTTGACACAGCCTTGAAAAATGCTTCCAGAAGTCCGGTAAAGGGCTATGTATTCGGTGATGCCGCCGACAGAAACCGTACGCGTGCTTTCATTGAAACCTTATTGTTACACAAAGTCAGGATCCATAAGCTGAACAATCCGGTACGGGATGGAAATATCACCTTTCAGGTAAATCAGGCTTATGTGGTTCCGGTAGAGCAACCACAATACCGGATGATACAAAATGCCTTTGAAACCTATGATGAATATGTGGACAGTGTATTTTACGATGCTTCCGCCTGGTCCCTCGTCAACTTCTATAATATGCCTTATGCAGCGATCCGCGGAAATTTGCCACTGGGAGAAGCATTGACTTCCGTGGATGATTTACCGCACATTCAACCGGTTAAGAAGTCATCGTATGCCTATTTGATTCCATGGGATGATTACTATGCTCCGGCAGTCCTTTATCAATTGCTGAAAGAAAAGGTTAAAACAATGGCCGCTTTCAAGCCATTCACGACGACGGTTGAAGGAAAGGAAATGCAATTTAATTATGGTACCCTGATCATTCCGGTAGCCAAACAAAGCATCGATGCCGATTCAATGCATCAATTGTTATTGCGTGTCACGGAACAATACGCCGTACAGGCTTACCCGGTTAATACCGGTTATCACCTTCAGGGAGTGGATCTCGGCAGCAGTTACATGAATCCTCTTGCGATGCCCAAATCCCTGATGCTGATCAACGGCGGTATTTCTTCGTACGAAGCCGGCGAGGTATGGCACCTGATGGACACCAAATTGAATATGCCCATCACCAAAATTGACATTCGTCAGTTTAAAAGGACAAACCTCGACCAGTACAATACACTGGTGCTGGTCTCGGGCAGTTATAATGAGCTGGATTCTGCCGACCTTATCTCCCTGAAAGCGTGGATCGCCAAAGGCAATACCCTGATTACTACCCGGCAAGCTTCAGCCTGGGCGATCCGGAAGAAACTGGTCAGTGAAAAACTGATTGAAAAGAAAAAGGAAGACGCTAAAGATCAAAACACCGAAAGACGTGCTTATGTCAATGCCCCGGAAGAACTGGGTAGGGAAGCAGTAGGTGGAGCCATTTTCAAAGTCGATCTCGATCTAAGCCATCCCCTGGCTTTTGGTTATCAGCAGGCACAGATTCCGGTATACCGCAACAGTACGGTATGGCTGGCTCCCTCAGAAAATCCCTATTGTACGGTTGCTAAATATTCCGAAGATCCCCATATTGATGGTTTTATTACCACTAAAAATCTGGAAGAATTTCTCAAACCATCAGCCTCACTCGTGGTCAGTAAAGCCGGTCAGGGCCGGGTGATCATGTTTGCCGACAACCCCAATTTCCGGGGTAGCTGGTACGGTACCAATAAGTTATTTTTTAATGCCCTGTTTTTTGGTCCGCATATCGAAGTGCCGGAACCATAAGCAGGCAATGTCAAGTTCAACCTGATCTACCCTTCAGCAGAGGTCTGGATTCCCGGTTGCGTTCATTGGGATCATGCAGGGCGACGCTGTTGATCATGGAGATCTCCAGATCCTGACCAACAAACCGGAAGGTAATCTGGTCGCCGTGGATACCCTCCACCATCTTGATGTTCAGTTGCAATTGGTCTGGGCTTATCCAGGTTGCCGTTGCGGCGATTCTGGATGGTTGATCCGTGCGAAAAAACACCGGAAAGAGATAGTTGACCGGCAATGGGCTCGTCACCCACTGCTCCAACCCCGCAGTGATACGCTCTTCACCCCCGGGTAACCGGAAGATAAAATCCAGCCTGCCATCTTTTTTTTCAAAGCGTACCTCCGAAACCCTGAAGTCATTGCCATCCAGACGATACACCGGCTTCAACCGGTCCGCGGAAAGCACCGGGTCGACGGTACCTCTGGGAACCGGAAGTGACAAACCGGCCGTCGCTGATTGTAATCGTTTATAGGCACCAGAGTTTGCAGGCAGAGGGTTATCAGTCATACCCGGCACCAGATGATCAAAAATGATCTTCATAGAATGGCCCATATCCCAACTTTCGCTGGTGGCAACAATGACAGCATCCTGGTCCGGAAGGATAATGCAATACTGACCGTATGCTCCGTCACCCCGGTACACTCCCTGCATTTTGCAGCGCCAGAACTGATAGCCGTAACCATTAGACCACTCCGATTCTCCAGGATTGCTGGGGGTCTGGCGCATGGTAGCTTCCCTGACCCAGGATTCCGGAACTACCTGCCTGCCGTTCCACCGGCCCATCTGCAAATAGGTCTGACCAAACCGGGCGATGCTTTCGGTCGATAGTCTTAGACCGAAACCACCGGCATTGACACCTTCCGGAGATTTGATCCAGTCGTAATGCCTGATACCCAGTGGATCAAAGAGCCTCGGTTTTAAATAGTCTTCAATTGGCATACCGGTGGTTTTTTGTACGATCGCACTGAGCATGAATGTTGCTCCGGTATCATACAGGAATCTTGACCCGGGTGGTTGTTCAACGGGGTGTTCGAAAAAGGCCGGAATCCAGGGCTCTCCGATTTGAGTCCGGATCCGGGTGAAACTGTCGGTTTCGTGGCCGGTATTCATGGTTAGCAGATGACGGATGGTCATCGCCGGGAGATTCCTGTCCGTTGTCTTGCCGACGAATTCCGGGAAAAAAGAAACGACCCGGTCATCCAGATGGAACCGGCCTTCGTCAACCGCAAAACCGACCGCCGTACTGGTGAAGCTCTTCGACAGCGAATAAAGGGTATGCAGGTATTCCGGCTTGAAAGGATCCCACCAGCCCCGGGCAATGACCTTTCCATGCCTGAGCATCAAAAAGCTGTGCCATTCATAATCACAGGCATTAGCCGCATCGAGAAAATTAAGGATGGATTGCGAATCGACTCCCTGCGATTCAGGAGTATCCACCGCTAGTGATCTTTTTGGCGTTGCACATCCTTTCCATAAACCCAGCGTGCCGATGGCTAATCCTGTTCTGGAAGCTTCTGTGATAAAACACCTCCGGTTGATTGTTTTCATTGATTTTTTTATTGTTATAGAATAAGTTCAAATATTTAATTTCAAGAAAGCAAATGTCGGGACAGGCTGAAAGTTCACCAGATGAAACCTCGTTGCAAAACTTTCTCACCGTGGACCGGGTTTGAAGTAAAAAGATCATCATACAGTGTAGATGGCTCACCAACATACACATACTCATACCCATGACCATCATCCGGGCGGTGATATTAAGGTAGCCTTTTTCCTGAACTTTGTGTTCACCGTCATCGAATTCGCCGGAGGCATCCTGACCAACAGTGTTGCCATTCTCTCGGATGCTTTTCACGATCTGGGAGACAGCATCTCCCTGGGTCTCGCCTGGTATTTTGAGAATCTGTCAAAAAAGAAAAAGACCGCCGGCTATTCTTATGGATACCGTCGTTTCAGCCTGGCAGGGGCGCTGATCAATGCCGTTGTTTTAATGATCGGTAGTGTCATTATTTTACGTGAAGCCATCCCCAGATTCTTTAACCCCCAAATGGTCAAGGTGGAAGGCATGATGGCGCTCGGCGTGCTGGGGATTATTTTTAACGGTATCGCAGCCTTACGGTTAAGAAACAGGAGTTCCCTCAACCAAAAGGTGGTTTATCTCCATCTCCTGGAAGATGTGCTGGGCTGGATCGCCGTGTTGCTGGGAGCACTGATCATGTATTTTGTAGATGCTCCTTTCATAGACCCCCTCCTTTCAGTATTGATTTCAGGTTATATTCTCTTTAATGTATTCCGCAATTTAAAAGCCATCATTAAAATTGTCATGCAGGGTACTCCGGCAGAAACCGACCTGTCGGCGATCGATCACTATTTTTCGCAGGTTCCCGAAATCGACGGATACCACGACCTGCACGTCTGGTCACTGGATGGGCAATATCACGTTCTGACCGTTCATCTGATTGTGGATGGATCTATTGACCGAGAAAAGCTCATCCAACTAAAGCTCAAAATCAGGGAAGATCTCCATCAGATGGGTATCGGGCACGTCACCCTGGAATTTGAAACCGACAAGGAAGAATGCGTATTGGTGGATTGTTAGTAACAACCGGACTCTTTTTCCCTATTCAAAAAATGGCATTCCCTGTGTGGCATACTTCCGCATACCTTCAAAATTGATATCGACGCCAACACCTGGTTTCTCAGAAAGGGTTATGAATCCATCTTCAATTTTGGGATCGTCGTAAATCACGATCTCGTCAAACATCGGATTGGTGTGAAAATAGATTTGCCATTCGAGTATCATAAAATTGGGTACCGAAGCACAGACATGGCAGGAAGCCATCGCTCCCAGAAAAGAAGCCACCATGTGCGGAGCAAACGGCACGTAATAGAGGTTGGCCAGGTTGGCGATACGCTGACCTTCTCCCAAACCACCCGCTTTCTGTAAATCGGGCATGATGATATCGACCGCTCCCTTTTCAAGCATTTCCCGAAAACCATAAGCCAGATAAACATTTTCCCCGGCACAAATGGGCGTGCTGGTGGAGGCAGTGATCTTTTGATAGGCATCGATATTTTCGGCCGGAATCGGCTCTTCCAGCCACATGAGATTGAGGGGCTCGAGCATCTTGGCTACCCGTTCGCCCGTAGTGGTATCGTAACGGCCATGCATATCTGCACAGATATCAATATAGGGCCCCACCGCCTGCCTGGCAGCCGCTATCTGGTTGTACATACGTTCCAGTTCGGCCTGGCTGGCTGTCCAATTGTATAGATCATACTTATTGGGATCATTACGCTGATCCAGGTCAAACTTTATCGCGGTAAAACCCATGTCTTTGGCATTGCTGGCATTTTCCGCAAAATCGGCCGGAGTCGGCAGATTGTTCTGATAAAGTGCAGTGTCGCAGTATACCCGGATCTTATCCCGGAACTTACCACCCAGCAACTGATAGACTGGTACTCCCAATGCTTTGCCAGCCAGATCCCAAAGCGCAGATTCGACCGCTGACATTGTGGCCACATACATCCCCGACTGGGCACCGCCAAACACCCCGGCTCTGCGGATATCTTCAAACAACCGGTGCACATTCAAGGGACTTTTATCCCTGAACATCCGGCCAAACCGCTCTACCAGATGATATGCACCGACCGTTGCATCAGCACCTTCCCCACATCCGTAAATGTCCTGATTGGTTTCAATCTTTACAAAAAGGGCATTTCCTCCCCGGATAAAACCGGATTTAATACCGGTGATTTTAAGGTCAGAAGGGCTCGATAACTTCGGAGCATGCTCCACGGCTGTCTCGTACTGACTTCCAAATCCGGCAGCCAGTGGAAAGGCTCCCATGAAAGCACTCTTTTTCAAAAATGATCGGCGATTGTTGATTTTCATTGGTTTGTATTTTTACCAGGTTCTTGATTCCAATAATTTCCTGATCTGCTCTTTCGGTACGGGCAGTTCGTCGATATGGTCATTAAGCCATTGCGAAAAATCTTTTTCGATGTCATCCGACCAGCGATTGTCGATCTGGGCGGCCGTATATTTCTTCTCCCGGATCCGCTGATGACCAAACATGTCTCTAAGGCGAACGATTTCCGAGGTGGTAACCACTTTTTCCGCCAACTGCGGAGGGATGAAAATGACACCGCCATCCCGGCCTAAAACCACATCACCAGGCATCACCATCACTTTTCCGATCCGGGTAGGGGTATTGAGGCCGACAAGCGTGGTATTGAGGCGGAAGTTCGGATTATTTAAATGATGCGAGGGATGATAACTCCGGACGAATGCGGTAAAGCCTTCAATTTCCCGCAATCCATTGATATCGCGGATCGCGCCATTATAGACGATACCATTCTTTGAATTGGTGTAGATGGCATTACCTACGTTGTCACCAATCGTAGGTCCGTCTACGTGGGCTTCAAACTGATCGGCCACATAAACATCACCAGGCTGTAACATTTCGACCGGCCAGGCATTCTGTGATTTGATCCGCCCATCTTCATTGTGACCTTTATCATCTATCGCTTTGTGTACATCCGGTCGTCCGGGCATAAAAGTGGCGGTTACCGCCCGGCCAACCAGCACATGCTCCGGATTGATGACCATCCAGCCTTCTTCATACTGATAGTGGTAACCTTCATTACGCAGCACTGCCCAGGCTTCCTCCAGGGTGACCAGTTTCATTCGCTCGATAATCTCGTCAGGCACTTTCGGACGGCCATCATCAAATCGCGCTCCCTCCCACTCACGGGTCAGATACTGAAGGTACTCTTTGGAAATTTCCTGACTGAAAGTAGACAGCCCCGAAATACAACCCATCCCGGCCAAAAGCCATGTCGCAAGTTGTTTCATGTTGATCATCTGATTCTACCGGTTATAACGCCAGTTAAGATAAATAGAAAAATCCATAAAATCCCCTGCTTTTCGGAAAGCAAAACAAATAGACTTTTTCGAACGACCATTGTTAGAGATCCGGATTGATCATCCGGCATCCCATTAAAATAGTGCCCCGCCAGCCATCCAATGAATCAATGGACTTCAGTCTCCGGTCATGCCTGTCACAATGCTTTCGACATGGATCCTGGTTGTATCGAGGATGATCACTTCATTGAAATCGGACTGCTGTAAAATCAGCGGCAATTCCGTGCCTCCAAGAATCAGTCCTTCAATCGATTCCTTTTCCCTTAAATCATTGACGATCCGGATGAGGCCTTCTTTTGTTTCGGGGACGATCCGGTTATAGATCAACTCAGACATATATTTTTCATGGATAAAATCCTGATCTTCCCCAACAGGCACAATTAACCCGATACCATATTTTGCAGCAACACGATCATAAAAACCGCCGGACATTGTAAACCTCGTGCCCAGTAACCCAGCCTTCTTGATTTGTCGCCTTTGCATCTCCCTGCAGGTTTCTTCGACGATGCTGATTAATGGAATATCCACCTTCTCAGCCAGTTGTTCAAAGACCAGATGTGGGGTATTAGAAGCGATGGCTCCGTAACCGGCACCGGCATCTTCAAGGGTCCGGATTCTCGCTGCAAGAAAATCTACTAACTGATCAAATTGACCATGGGAAATGTAACGGACCATCTCCGTCATGTTGATGTTGTTTATCACGATTTCCGGATAGTCTTTCGTATTCCATTTTTCCTGAAAACGGTTTAAAATCAACCGGTAATATTCGACCGTCGATTCGGGTCCTACTCCTCCGATTAATCCGAATTTTTTCATGGTGCAAGATATCTGATTATTTCAACATTATAAATCCAAACTTCCGGCTAGGCCTAACAATCAATGTGCTGCGTTTCTTCCCCTATTGTTATACCTCAATCTGCCTTACTGAGTTACCGGTGGACATTGATTGTCAAATCGACCATAAATCGACCTTGTCTCCACTTCACCTTTTTGGTAAGTTCAAATATTTTCCCAATTATACCCTGCACATATAGGTGCAAATGTGGCATCAATGGATGATTACCACCGGGATCCGATAGAGACCTACACATAAGACCCCCAAAAAACGATCACTCCCGGGGTCGAAATTGCAGGTGTTTATCCAGAAATTCAAAGGTACCCTTACCGTTGATCCGGTGAGGTCCGTCAAACCACTCGATCGCGGTACGGTCACCGATTTTCAGACGTGCCTGGTATAGGTGTCTCACCTTCGCGTATTCATAAGCCACCATCTCATCCGGAGCGACGCCATCAAAATGTCCCCGCTCGACCATAAACGGGCGGGGTGCAATCAGGGCGGCCATTTCTGCATAGTTGAAAGTACTGCCCAGATCCCATTCGAAAATCTCATACTCTCCGGTCCAGATATAGCTGTACGGACTACGGGAAGAGGCATTCTTCCAGACCCACTCGTTAAAATCTGCAGAACAGATTGAAAGACAGTATTCGGGAACCAGCGGCGGAATACGCATGGCCGATTTTCCACCGTAACTGAGCCCGTAAAAGGCAATACGGGCCGGATCGACATGTTCCAGACCAGCCAGCCACCGGGTAATCTGCTGATGTTGGGGCACCATCAGGGAAAACAAGGTCTTCCCGATGGCATTGGCCTTAAACTGCAAGATCCGGAAGCGGTCTTCAAAGATGTAGATGTTTTGAGGGGCAAAAGTGATATATCCTCTCTCGGCCAACCGGGTGGCAAAAGCCTGGTAAAACTGAAAACCATCCTGCCCGATGGTCGCTTGAGGCCTTCCTTCCAGACCATGCTGACAAACCACCACGGGTCGTCGATCTCCTGGTTTGAGGTCATTGGGCAGGATGAGAATGCCATAGGCAAAAAGCCCCGGAAACACATCAAGCACCACTTCATAGGCGGTGACCAGGCTGCTCTCAACGGCGATCTTCCGGCTTCTGGCATTGAACGGAATCAACCCCTGATCAAAGCAGCCAATCACTTCTTCGGCAAAATAGTCCCGGTAATACTCCACCGATTGCTGAAATGCCTCCAGTGAATCGAACCGGAGCTTTTCCATAAACGCCTGTCGCACATAAGGGCTTTCCCGCAATAACCATTGATTGTGCATGTCCAGCCCGGTCAATTGAAGGGTATGACGCCTTTCTGCATCCGGCAGATTGAGTACTGAGGGCAGTCTCCCGGAAGGAGTTGCCGCTTTTTCCAGCCGCACCTTCCAGGCCAGGCCCCCGGTCAATTGGTGTAAATGCCGGACCTCCGCTCTAACGATTTCCAACGGCATTGCGGTCAACCGGCCCGGTTTACCCCCGGTGCCGGGTGGTACCGCAACTTCCGGAGCACCGTTGTCCGTCTGGATCACCAACCGGCGGGGTGCAATCATACTGGCAATCCCGGCATCACCAAATCGTTCGAGGAGACCGAAAACATTACGGTAGGCGGGCTCCTGCCAGACCTGCTCCCGCGAGCCAAAATAGCCACCAACCACCGTTTCATCGATCCGGGTATCGACCGCTCCTGCATAGAAAGCCAGCAGGCCCCCTTCTCCCCAGCCGGCAACCAGGGTCTCCTCCGCTCCGGATTGAATCAGCCAATCAATGCCGGCCAGCACCTTCTGCACTTCATAACCGATGATGTGACGGCCCAGCTCAAAGGCCGCCCGGTAGATAAACTCCCGGTTGCTCAGCTTCCGGTGCGTCACCTCCCGGTTTATCACCACCGGTATCAGGACCCGCATGCCCGCTTCGGCATAAACCCGGGCCAGTTGCAGATTCAGTGGAAGATCACCAGTCAGACCCAGAACCTCTTCGGGGGTCTGATTGGCATCAGGCAGCACCACCGCTGCTTTCCCACCGGTATCCTGATCCGGGATGACTAAAAGTCCTTCGCCATACACCTGACCGAAAACCGGCCAGCGCACCGAGTGCACCGTATAACCCGGTCCTTCGGCAACTGTTCCCAGCATCTCCGGCTGTTCGAAAGGAATCCGGGTATCCCGCAAGCCAATGATGTGACTGAGACGGTCCCGGTTTTTCCGGACCGATCTTTCATAGGCCTCCTCTGAACTGAAATCCCGTTGCCAGAAGTGCGACCGTTGAGCCCTTGTTTTTTCCAATTCCTTCATCAGGAAGGAATCACAGGAATCGATCAGCCGGGAAGCGAGGTCGCCTTCCCAGTCAAGCATCATTGTGCCCGGAAGGACCGGCGATGGTTGTTGTGACCTTGCTTCCGGCAAAGTCGACCAGCCCAACAAAAGGATGAACAGGACGATGCGATTTCGGTTTAAAGTCGGAATCCCGGTCCAGTGGTTAGGTTGATTCAGTCTCATGCCGGTAAAATACGCGATTTACCGGAGGAAAGTCAAGACCAGCGATGCGTCTGCAGACCACCGCTTGCCTTGACTTTCCGGAATCTTTCCGAACTGGAGGATTTTTTCAGAAGCTAGACTTTACGCGCTTTCTTCTGGGCCAGGTCACCTTCCAGGATGTGATCCTTATGCGTCAGGATATCGAATTCCTTTAAAATATCCGCTACGAAGACATCCGGTGACCGGCTTTCGATAATCGCCCATTGCTCCTCATGAAAGATCTGGATATCGACTTTCCGGCCATATTTCTGATGAATATCCTGAAACCGGTTGACATAGGGATAAAGGTGTATAAATACTTTCTCCAGGTTGACCGGTGCACAAAAGAGGTATTTGTTCCAGATGCCGGTCTGGGCCACGGTTTCTCCCGAGATATCACAGATTTTGGAATTGTTCTGATTGGTGCTGGTCGCCACCACATATTTGTGTTGCCAGGCGCGGGTATTGACCATTCTGCCGCCATCGAAAGCCGACGGCCAGAAGACGATACGGGCTTCCTGCTGCTCCAGCATTTTCCATCCGTCGTCCCAGTTGATATCAAAGCAGATCTGGGCACCCACCGGACCGTATTCGGTCTCTACTATCGGTTGAAACAAAGCTCCCGGAGCTGAACCATTGTCAATTTCACCGCAGGTCGGATGCATTTTATGGTAGACTCCGATCTGCTTGCCCTCCCGGTCCAGAAACACCGCCGAATTGTAATTCAGACCCTGGCTGCTGGTGTACACCGGACAGACCGTATAGCATTGATGTTTTTTGGAAAATGCGGAAAACTGTTCGAGCACCGAAGCCGAAATCTCGAGCATGTCGGTCATTTTATATCGCTTCCCGATCATTTCAAAGGGAAAGAGTTCCGGCAGGCAGACAAAATCGGGCTGCATGGGCGTAAGGTCTTCCAGAATCTTTAGGACTTTTTCCACCATTTCTTCGGCCGACTCCGCCCGCAGCCACATCTGCGAAAACCCGGCAATCCAGACTTCCCGGTGCGAACGGGTCTCCGCGCCAGTCCGGTCTTGGGTGGAGGCATGGGTGGCCAATGGTGCCAGGGAGGCTATACCGGCAGAAATTGCCGATTTCCGGGTAAAATCCCGTCGGGAGATCCGGTTTGCTTTCATGTTGTTTAGTCTTTTTGATAACCGTTAGATATTGAAAATTAACGAATTGCCCGATTATATACCCAGGATTCTTTTCGCGTTTTCATGACTCAGTTGTTCCCTGACCGCGGCTGATGCTTCCGACAACCGGAGGGTCTCCAGTTTTACCAGGGCCGTTGCATAATCCAAAATTGGAGCATGCGTGCCGAAAGCAAATCGACCATAACCATAGGCGGCAAAAAGGCCGGTGAAATCGACGATCTCCCGTCCGGAGAGATCCATGACCCATTCGGCATTCTGCAATACCTCCATTTCATCATCGGTGAGCCGCATGCTGTTGGCCACATTCAGGATAAGATACCGGGCATCGGGCACCTCCCGGATCAGGGGAATGACATCTTTCAGGGTCCATTCCCCGGTAATATCCATCCAGGATCGCTGCCGGCTGTCAACCATCCGCAGTGAAAGAGCCACCGCCAAACCACTGTCCCTGGCCATCCTGACCAGATCGGTCAGCGCAGGGTCGGTGACCTGATAATCGTGGTACTGGGGGTAAATCCTTACCCCCTTCATACCGAAACGGTCCCGGCATATTTTCAGGTCATCCTTCCACCCGGCATAAATTGGATTGATGACACAAAATGGAATCAGCCGGTTCGCCATCGCCCTGCTGGATTGCATCTCTTCATGTAACTCTTCATTGGCCGCCTGGGTATTTTTGTAAAAAATTCCGTTCAGGTTGCTGACGACCGCCTGATCCACCCCAAACTGATCCATCCTGTCCAGGAGGCCCCGGCAGGTATTGTATTTTAACTGCTTGAAAGGCCAGTGTCCCACATACGCATTGAGATCAATCAACATCGCGACCCAGTTTTTTCATGACATTCAGATAATTTTCAGAAAACACTTTCTTCTTCTGATTTTCATTCAAACCGGACGACAGTATTTTTCCTACTCCCTGATAAAAAGAGCTGTCGGTACCAAATAGCAGCCGGTCTTCACCCAGGTATTTAACCGCAAAATCGATGATATTTTCTTCATTGTTGCTTCCCGAAGTATCGACATAGACATTGGGACTGTGCTGCAGGGCCTTGCACTGATATTCCCAGTCGCCGCCACCGCCGATATGGGCAAACTGAAATATCGCCTCGGGGTATCTCCGGGCTGCTTCGACAAAGTCTTCCGGAATGGAACAGTGCTGGTCACGGCCTATATCGTATTTCATCCGGTAACCACCCATCCCCAACTGGGTAAACGCGTGCATAAAGATGATCATCCGGTGATCGATGAATTTCTCAATCAACGGAAAGTACAGGGGATCGTTGATTTTCACCTGGGTATATCCCTTGTATCCGGTCAGTCCGTTATCCACACATCGCTGAAATTCCTCCATCGCTTCCTTTGGGTATCGGGGGTTAAGGGTAAGGTATCCGATAAAGCGGTCCGGATGTTGCTTTAAGGCATCGATAATGAGATCGTTGTTCCGCCTGACAATGTCCGGGCCTTCCGGTTCCTTACCGGAAAAGTTGGTCACCGGCCGCGAAATACACATTTTTTCAATACCCAGCCGGTCGGCAAAATCCAGCAGTCTTGCGGTATCACCTTCCCGGAAACCAATGTGGGCATGGGCATCGATCTTGCGGTACCTCTTCAGTTCGGCCACCACATCGACCGGTGTTCCCTGTTCCTGCTGCGGGTACCCGGATAACTGACTGCCGGAAATCATCATTCCTGCTGCAGTCACTGCCGAATCCCTGAAAAATTGCCGCCGGCCAACCTCGTTTTTCATCCATAACAGTTTTTAGGTTCTATCTCCATCACCTGCCGTAAAATCGGAATAATTTGCTACAAAGTTCGTCTCCTTCAAAAAAAACCGTTGACTTTCCCGGCTCATCAAGACTGCCAAATTCAACCAGTCAACGGCCACACGGTGCCGGTTTATTTCTGACAATGATAGATTAACTCCGAAGCCATAAAGCCGTATTTGAATATTTCCTCAGCAGTAAAAGTGTTAACAAAATCATCGACGGTGACCGAAAATCCCGCCTCCCGCAATCGATTTTCATAATCACGGCCATACCATCGGCAATGGTCATGCTGACCGAAGGCCTTTTCTCTTTCAGCGGGAGAGGTTATCGCCGGGTCTTCGTAGGTGACCTCGCGGTGGTAGTCGACGGGTACCTGAAAGATCCCCCAGCTTCCCTTTTTCATAACCCGGAATAATTCCTTCATGGCCCGAAGGTCATCAGGCACGTGTTCCAGTACATGGCTGGCAATGGCCACGTCAAAGAAACTATCGGCGAATGGCATATGGGTGATATCGGCCCTGATCACTTCGACCTTTCCCTGGTATGGAAACTGCTCAGGATGTAAGTCGCAAGGGAAATATTCAATATGAGGCTCCTGGCAAAAAATATCGTAGAGCGCTCTTTCCGGAGCAAAATGCAGCAATTTCACCCTTGTATTACCGCTCAGTAATTTGGTTTTGTCTTTTAAATATTTCCAAAGCAAACGATGTCTCTCCAGGGATCCACACTGATGACAAAGTGCATTTTCCCGCTCGACTACTCCAAATGGAGCAAACTTTTTAAATTTTGCCTGGCACAATAAACACCAAACCTCCTCACCCCGAAAGGGTTTCAGCCGCTGCTGTTCCAGATAGCGCCCGTATTGGTTGTGGATAAATTCCGGAATGATCTTCCTGATTAAATTGCGCATATCTATCTGGACAACTGTTTGAAATGCAGTCGACCGAAGATAAATGAAAATCAGGTTGGATCACCCGTATTTAGATCCAGATCAGGACTGATCTTTCACCATCCTTTCACAAAAAGATATCGGGAGACCATTACGGACTTCGCCACTATCTGGAGCATTACATGGAGAGACCGGGTTGCCAACCTCTAACTTCAGCCATGGACCCAAATCACCATTAATGGTTAAACTACTCCTTTACGGTATTAACATCAATCCCTGCAAGTAAAATAGCTAGTGCTGACTGGCTTCGGCAATTTTCTTTTCAATATGGCTTACTACTTTTTTAAAGCCCTTTTCCGGGCTAAAATCCATCATCTTCATGTCCTCCTCCACTATAGCGATATGCCCCGGTGGCATATAAAACAGATCACCGGCTTTGAGTACATCTTCCCTGCCATCGTCATAGCGAAGGCGCAGCACTCCCTTAATGATATAACCCCAATGCGGAACCTGGCAACTGTTATTCTTCAATCCTTCCAGCAGAGGCGCAAGGTTGGTACCGGCTGGCATCTCGTTGACAGCAACCGCCATACCGCCCCAGCCCTCAATATAGTTTATCGGATTATTGGAAGGGAATTCACTGATGGCTATGGAATAATCATGACCAATACTCCCTGAACTGGCTGCAGGATTATCCTGACCAATGACATTCCGGCTTATTAACATTGCAACGCCGACTGTACAAATGCAAAAGAAGCTTTTCATAACTGTCAAAATTTTAAATGAATTAACAAGCTTCAAATTATGGAAATCGCGACCCGATCTCTATCACCATCGTTGCATCGGTATTGCAAAATGGTAACATTAATTCCATTCCTGTGATTTCAATATTTCTGATGGGAAGAAGAAGTGATATTGACCAGTGCCTGAAAAGGAGGATAAGAAAAAATCGGTTTCAAAAATACATCCCGCTCAAAATCCCAGTGATGACGCAGTTGGCCTTTAGTAAGGGCCTTTTTCAATAATGACACCGCTTCATCCTTTTTTCCCAAAAGGGCCGCTATCCTGGCTTTCAGATAATCGGACTGGTATTCGTATTCATGCCGTCGCCAGGAGAAAAGGTTGTCCTTACCCAGTCCTTGAAAGATCCGTTCGGCTGCTGCTTCATCTCCCATTGCTGCAGCAGCGAGGGAAAGGTAAATTCGAAGGTCATCATTTTCAGGATCTTTACCCATCTTCCGGTCCAAAAAAACCGGAGACTATCCAGATCATTGGAGAGATAGAGGGCATCCCTTTGTTCATCCGGCAATCCTTCTGACCGGGCGCCATTCTTCGCATGCTGCAGAAGACTGATCCCATGGGGACCGGCAATGCTCTGAATGCCGGGTACGGCTTCAATCATGGATTTAACCGGCTGGAAATTACCTAACATCGCATAGGTAAAAATATCCGACCGGGCGCCATGGTCCATCAGGAATCCGGCAATATCCCGCCTGCCCACGTGCGATGCAGCCCCAAGCGCTGTTTCCCAGTCACCAAATCCCCAGTCCCAGGTTGCCTGGGCCAGTTCAGGACGGTGATTGACTAATTCCTTTACCCGGTCCAGATAAAATGGGAAGCACCTACTACTTCAGCGACAATAGCATCGTCGATGGCCTGGTACCGGTGAAAGAGTCCATCCGGTTTGCCCGGTCTCACCGGAATGCTCCCTGCGTCTCTGGCAAAAACAATACCTGGCATGGACACCGTCAGCAATCCGAATATCGAACTTCTTACGGCTGCCCGTCTTGAAAATGCAGGGAGATCAGTCATCCATTTTTTTTTAGGCTTGTCAAAGTGGAAATTGGTATCCCACAACCAATTCATCTCTCCTAAAATAAGGAATATCGGGGAATGGTGCTCGGGACCTCCTGACTTAATTTATTACGGCATCATGCATTAGCAATTGGCAACGGACCGATAGCGAGGTTGGCGTGATGAATGATGCTAATCAATGGTGTTCTAATTCATAGTCTCTTATCAATACTTCTGCAGGTATTTTCAATCTGGCATTAAGTTTTCTTATCATTGCCAGACTGAGTTTTCTTTTACCGCTCAAGATTTCACTTGTTCGACTTCTCGATCCAAGAATCTTATTAAGCTCAGATTTATCCATATTCATTTGGTCTAATCTGAAAAATATTGCTTCGATAGGATTCGGAGGACTGACTGGGAAGTTTGCATTTTCAAAATTTTCAATTAAAATACTCAACACTTCAAGTTCATCAGAATTCTCAGAATTTGGCTCTAGTTCCTTTTGCATAAGTTCATATGCCCTTTCTAAATATTCTTCGTATTGCTCCTCACTTTTTATTGGTCTTAGCATATCTTATCGTTTTTACATCAATCTTATCATATGCACTATGTGTTCCAACCCACACTATAAATATAATTTGAAGTCTATAGTCAATATCAACCACTAACCGGTCATCATTCCCCTTAATATTGAAAACAACTCGCTTTGAATTTATGATGGAAGAATTTCCAAATTGCTGCTTTAGTTCAGCAGAATTCTTCCAATTGGTTTTCGTAACTTCTTGAATCCATGATCTTAGGGGTTGTTCAGAATCCGGAAATTTTATCCAAAAGTCCCTGAGAGTTCTAATCGATATCGTTCTCATAACGCTTACAAGATACAAAATGTTCCCATATTGGTTACGTATGTGGGATTTGGTTGATTCCGAGGCAAGATCACCCAAAGGAATGTCTGCGTCTGCAAATCATTCATCACAAATCAACATACCTACCTATCGACGCAGACATTGTGGCCCGACCGTGTACCATAGTTCCTTTGAGCCTCACTGAATCTCCCATTGAAGTTGGCGACGGCAATGGCCTTTTATAGTTCCGACACTTTGAATGAAGGCCTATTGAAGAAAGATGATAAACGGTCAGTCTATACAATGCTCTTTTTTTTCCAGCTTGAGGAGAACCGTAGCCAACACGACTACCCAAATCAGGAAAACACCGATATTGATGCGTTCCCAGACCCCGATCAACGGAGTGGGCTGATTGGCAGCGATTCCAGGGGCCTCCATAAATGTCAGGATCCCGAATATCAGAACGATCACCAACGTGACGATGGAAAAAACACGAAACTTTCTTTCCAGCGCTTTGGCCGTAAAACCCAATGCAAGCAGGTAGATAATTTCGGTCGCTGCCCCCAGGACGAGGTGCATGGTATCCGAAAAGGTGCCGCCACCGGCAGCCAGGACCTCACGCTGATGCATTGGAGCAAATGGCCAGAGAAAACCCAGGACGCCATAGGCCAGCATCAGGCCGCCGGCGATTCGCAGTAGTCGATTTTGCGGATCCGATCTCCGGATACCCCAGGCAAAAGCGATCATCAGCAGGGTGTAGGGCGCAGCCAGAACTGTCCATAGCATCCGGGTCGGCGCACCGGTGGCCGATAGTTCGCTGGGAGCCTGGGAAGTGATGCTGTAGCCGGGGTACTGCGTTGGCACAACAATATTGATGGCAAAATAAAGCAGCGAAGAGAGGATACCGCAAAGAAGAAGCCCCTTCTGCCGGTACCGGGCAGGGATCAGTGGAATGGCCACCAGAGCGCCCGCCACCACGGGCAAACCCCACATCGGATGCAGCCAGTGCAGTTCCTGCAGGATGGCAATCTCGATCCAAAACCAGACCAGCAGTCCGCCCAACGCCAGGCCGGCCAGAACCCACCCGGAGCGGGAACGCCGGAGCACCGAAATAAAGGCTGCCGTGGTCAGTATTCCCAGGGCGACCAGGAGTACACCTGGTATCATAAAGTCCGGGAATACACCATGCATCATGTCTACCGGCATATCCATGAGGTGGCCGTCCGGTGCGACAATGAGAAGGGTGCCGCCCATGACGCAACCGGCAGCCTCATAACCCAGCACCACCAGCAGGATAATCCGCTGCCATATCCGTTGACTTGGTTCCTTTGCTCCGGTAGCCTTCTTCATGTTGCAAAGGAAAACCTAAGACACCAGCCAGGCAATGAGTCAGGTCATACAATCAAATGATAGTCAGGTGACCTTTACTCCTAACAAATTCTTTTCCGTTCGGCACTCAAAAGTTTACACAGGTTCACCACCCGGATAGCGAACTGAAATCTTTCTGTCTTGACCACATAGTCCTTTTCATTCACAATTCACCACTCATAATGGATTTCGGAAGCATCGGCAGAAACGTCATTATCTCATTTGAGTTCTGAAAGTATCAATTTCTTCTGCTTCAAGGTGTTCTTCATTGCTTTTCTCCTTACTTGAGGGTCAGCGCTGTGTATTAATTCAAAATATTCAGTTGGTACAACTTGCCAGGATAACCCATATTTATCTTTACACCATCCACAAGGGCCTTCCTCACCACCATTTTTAGTAATAGCTTCCCAATAATAATCCGTTTCTGCCTGGTCTTTTGTATTGATAACAAAGGAAACTGCTTCATTAAATTTGAATAACGGGCCTGCTGCTAAAATACTAAACTCCATTCCTGCTATTTCAATTACCGCTGTTTCTATGCCGGCATCATTTTCACTTTCGTCACTATCGAACTTGCGAAAATCTTTCAGCTTACCGTCCTTAAAAATGGATAAGTAGTAATCTGCCACAGCTTTGGCATCTTTCTCTACCCACAAATAGGGAGTAATTTTTTGAGTAATCATATTTTTAATTCTTTAATTGGAGTCATTTGCAATTGCAATTTGATTTAGCGTTGGGTTAATCAAATGTACTTTTTTGCGCGCTTTTTTCGCATGTTAACGCAAAGGAATGTCTGCGATATATTTGGCGTACTGTTCCATAACCCTGCTAACAATAGTTTCCGGTTTAAATTATCCTTTAATTACTGTTTTTAGAAATGTCTGTATAATATCAGATCTGCCCAGTGGCTCCAGGAGACATGTATATAAATTTACTCCTACAGCAAGGAATGTTCCCGGATGTTTGATTTTTCCATATTTCCATGCTGCCAGTATAACCAAACTGATAATAATGAGCTGAGTAAAATATATAGGTATCATAATATCAATATTTGGCCAATCATTAATATTTCTATCAACATAAATATTCTGAATTCCCCGACCCAAAGCGGGCATCATGATTATAAATACCGTAGATATTAACCACCATGCGTGATCATCCAATTGCTTCCTTTTTAAAATACTATTTATAACGGCAATTCCAAAACCTATTATCATTGGAATCTCTACAGCGGCCACTCCAAAGAAAAACCAGGGCTCAAATGGGCCAAATCTATCTGGCATCTGTAATGAATTTTGTGTTGTCACAATATCTCTATGCATCATACTAAAGGCAGTTATGCATACTCCACCGGCTAAAAACATTCCAATAATACCATTGGTACGATGCTTATCCAATTTTCCATGTGTAGCGAGGTATGGTTGGATAATTAAATACATATACCACAGGGTTCCTGTCCAATAATGCACATGCACAGACCAGGCACTCTCAAAAAAATCTCCCCAATAGTCTCTTAAAATACCAAGCTGCATTAAAATCATGGGGATAATCATCCATTTATATAGATCTCTGTATCTATCCATAATTTATTTTTAATTACTGCCAATGTCGTCTTCGCATAGCTGTAAAATTACTACTTATCCAAAGTTATTCATTAACAAGTTTCTACCATTTTGATTCTATGAAATACAGCGCTGTCCCATCTGGGTCGTTGAAGTGAAGGAACCGACCGCCTTCCTCTTCTCTCTTTTCTGCCATAATTGACAACTTTTGTAATTCAGCATGTGTGTCATCAAAATTATCGGTTGTAAAACCAATAGACACATTCCCCGAATTGCCTTTAAGATTCATCCCTGAGGATGGGTGAAGTCCAATAACAATGCCTGGTGCTGTTAGCTGTGCATAATGATTACCCCAACGTTCTTTTTCAATTAGGCCTATGGATCTGTAAAATGAAATGGATCTATCCAGGTCATTTACATTAATGGTTACGTTAGATTCTTTTATTTTCATTTTTTTCTTTTTTGGTTTTGGTTCAGGTAATTCTTTCAAGGAAATTTTGACTAATTTACTTAGCCATACGCTGTCCTCAATTTTGTCTTCTATCAAAAAACTTGGTTTTCCTCCGGGATACGCAGGTGACTCTTTTACTTCCCCAATAAATTCACGACCGGATTTTGTGGGTTTTATAAACAGCTTATTATCGCAAATAAGTCCAAATATTTTTCTATCTGCATATATTCCATATTCACCAAACATCTTTTTAGCGACTATTTCACCCGCATCTTTAATTTGGTCGGTTACAAAATCCACAAATTGTTGGTCTGAAGCCATGTCATTTGGTTTTTTATTTCAAAGTACGGATCATAAATCAATCCAATAACGTTGCCAAAAGGGTCTTTTACAGTTGCAGCTATTAGATCGCCCCAATGTTATACGGGTTTTTCATTTTCTACACTTTTTACAAACTTGGAGCTTATCTTATAATTCCCCTGCGGAACGGTATGGTAAAGCGCCAAAGTGGCAAATCGCCTCCCTAATCAATGTATCAATCCTAAGACAACGTACGGAGAAACCGAACGCCCGATTGCCAGTATTCACGTTGGCATTGCTGCTGTAGAAGCCGAGGCTTCGAGAATACGAACCGCTAACCGCACTACTCCAATAATAGTAGCCTCCGAAACCAACACTAAGGAGCGAACCATTGCTGTTGTGTGTGCCCAGCATGGGCATCTGCCCGTATGAAGTTACGGAATTATCCGAAGGGTTGAGGTGTTATTAGATCCTAGAGCTATTTATCCTGCACGTTCCTGCTGGCAGGATATTGGGTCTACCTCAGTTTAAAGTCAATATTAATTGTAAATAGAGCCCCTTCCATATGGGCAACTGTCCTTATTTATAACATCACCTTCTTTCCTTTTTTCACTGCTTTATAAATGGCATCAATGATGATCATATCTTTAACACCTTCTTCTCCGTTTACGGGTACTTTGGGCTCATTTCCATCAAGAATTATTCCTGCCATTTCATCCATCTGTACAGTCTGATGGGTCACAATCGGTTGATTCAGTGGCCCCTTGTGGGTGCGGCCTTTGATCGGTCCGTATCCGGTTGAAGGTTGCATTTCAGCAAAGCCCTCAACACCGTTGAGGTAGAAGCGATCCAGGTGACTGACTGCATAAGTTGACAGACAGGATGCTACTGCCCCACTGGGGAAGCCCATCTGGAAGGTGATGGTCTCATCGACTCCTTCCTTGAATTTCACCGGATCCGTTTTTACTTCCTGGGCGGTTACCCACATTGGCTCTTCACCGACCATATAACGGGCTCCGTTGATGGAATAAATACCAATGTCCATCATAGAACCGCCACCTGCAAGCTCAGGGTCTAGCCTCCATTGATTGGGGTTGCCAATGCGGAAACCTGACTGTCCCTGGAAGAACATGATTTTACCAAATTCACCCCCTTCACGCATACGAATAACTTCCAGGGTATGTGGTTCAAAATGCATTCGGTATCCGATTAGTAATTTGACATTATTTTGCTTACATACATCCACCATTTCCTGCGCATCTTTGGCGTTTATGGACATCGGTTTTTCACAGATCACATGTTTGCCGGCATTGGCAACCCCTATGGTGTGGGGTTTGTGCAATGCATTAGGTGTGATGACGTAGACGGCATCTATATCCGGGTTATTCTTAATTTCCCCATAGTTTTCGTAGTTATAGCAGTTTTTTTCAGGGATGTCATACGTTTTCTGCCACTCTGCAATCTTGGATGGGGTACCACTAATCACTCCTACTAATTTGGCATGTGTACAGGATTCCATCGCCTTGGCTACCCGGGTTCCATAGCTACCCAGTCCCATAATAGCGACACGCAGGGTACTTGCGCCACCCGGAGTGGGTCGGTATGCTGGTATCTCCCTGGTGGCGTCCAGTAAGAAGGGAGATCCTAATGCTGTAACTCCCAGTTTTTGCAGAAAATCTCGTCTAGAACTCATGTTTGTTTGTTTTTGTGCAACTGTTAAATATAGATAGTAGTATGAATATAGCCTTAATATAGAATATGATGATTCCTTAAGGACGTACAGTATTGGATCGCCCTTATTTTCTTACAAAGATTTAAATATCAATGGCAAATCAAATATGATAAAGAAGGTAGGAAGGGTCAGAAAGCAGTCTGCCTTCTTCCCATCCGGTATGCTGTCAATTGTCGGACGGATTCTTTGAGGAGATCAGTATCTTCATAGCACTAATAGTCCCTGTTAAATGAAATGTATCAAACTGGTGATAGTGGGTTGTGGTTTCTGGTCGAAATACCAAAGTTTTGCCTGGAAGGAGCTTAGCGAAAATGTAAAGATCGTGGCCTTCTGCGACAAGAATATTGAAAAAGCCCGGAAACTGGCTCAGCTCTTCGGTGTAAGTAAGGTATACGATGATCTTGCAGTATTGCTGGACCGGGAGGATGTAGATCTTGTAGACATCATTTCGGATGTAGACTCCCATGCACCGCTTGTCAAGATATGTGCAGATCATCAGGTCTCGGTGGTATGTCAAAAGCCCATGGGACCATCCTTTGAGGTAGCAGAAGAAATGGTCGGGTACTGCAGAGACCTTGGCACAGACTTCTCTGTACACGAGAACTTCCGTTGGCAGCATCCCATTCGAAGAGTGAAGGAGTTGCTTGATGAAAACCGAATCGGAGCTCCTTTTAAGGCGAGTATACGGTTTTGCAGCAGCTTCCCGGTTTTTAAAAATCAACCTTCACTTGCTGACCTAAAGCAGTTTATCATCACCGATGTGGGATCACATATTCTGGATATTTCGCGGTTCCTGTTTGGCGAGGCACATTCGCTGTACTGTCAGACACACAGCATTAACCCTGGCATCAAGGGGGAGGATGTGGCCAATGTCTTCATCAGGCATAGGTCTGGAGTACATTCGTATTGTGAAATGTCCTATGCTTCAAGATTTGAAAAGGAATACTTTCCCCAGACTATGATTTTAGTCGAGGGTGCTCTGGGCTCTGTTTCTTTGCAACCCGGCTACAAAATTTCCTGCACTACCGCCGATGGTACTATTTTTTTCGATGCCAGTCCACCCATGTATGAGTGGTCTGATCCGGATTATGCCGTCGTACATAGTAGTATGGTGGGCTGCAATCAAAATATACTGCAGGCTAAACTTCATAAATCAAAGGCTGAAACGTGCGGCGAAGACAACCTGAAGACAATTCGGTTGGTTTTTGACGCATATCGCTCAGCTGAACGTAATCAAGTCATATTTTATGATTAAAATAGGATTAGGAACGTATGCTCTTGCCTGGTCCATTGGTGTTCCTGGCTTCATGCCCGGCAATCCCATGTCTATCATTGACTTTTTGAATAAGGCGCATTCTCTCGATGCAGATTGTGTCCAGATAGCGGATAATTTGCCAATGGATGAACTATCAGGTGAGGAGTTACAAATGGCCAGGAAGAAGGCCGGAGATTTAGGGTTGAATGTGGAATTGGGTATACGTGGGCTGACGATGGAGAGGGTGTTGCAATATCTGGACCTATGCCGGTTGTTTGATGCAAAACTGCTTCGGGTTGTGATCGATGCACCTGATTATGAACCGGAGATAGGTGAGGTGATCCATCTGCTGAAGGAACTACTTCCATCACTTGCAGGTGCAGGCGTACAGTTGGGCATCGAAAATCATGATCGATTTTCGGCTAAGGAGTTTCTCCGGATTGTACAGATTGCCGATTCTCAATGGATAGGCATATGCATGGACCCGGTCAATTCTTTGGGTTGTGGAGAAGGTTTTTTTGAGGTGGCAGATCAGCTACTTCCGTACACCCTAAGTCTGCATGTGAAGGATTATATGATAAAGCGGAAGGTACACAACATGGGGTTCGATGTATGGGGCACGGTAGCCGGCAAGGGCATGCTTCCCATCCCATGGCTGCTTGAACAGGTCAAAGCAATTGGGAAATGCCAGTCTGCAATTCTTGAACTGTGGCCACCTCCCGAAGCAACGATAAAGGAGACTATAGAGAAGGAGCAACGTTGGGTCGATGAAAGCATGAAATACTTAAAATCATTAGTAACTGCCAATTAGACCCTGGAAAAGTAACCCGGAGAACATGAGACAAGACCATATAAAGGCCACCTATTTAATCGAGACGTCATACGAGTTGGAGACTGCTGCTGAAATAATGGCTGGTGAGCAATCTTGCGGCACATTTCTCCGCACACCGGGAGAAAGCGATATGTTACGCGCCAATCATTTAGCTGTGATTGAGCATTTGGAAGCGTTAGAATCAGTCCCGGAACCCAGTTTACCAGGTGCCCGTCAGAAGGGAGGGAATCCTATTCGCCGTGCGAAAGTGACCCTGAGCTGGCCATATGAGAACATTGGCACCAATCTCCCGGCACTCGTTTCCACCATTGCCGGGAATCTCTACGAGCTTGCCCCATTCTCGGGTCTTCGACTGTTGGATTTTGAAGTGCCGGAGAAATATAATGAGAGATATTCGGGACCCGCATTTGGTGTGGAGGGAACCCGGCAGTTGGTTAATGTCAGTGACCGGCCTGTCATAGGGACCATTATAAAGCCTAGCGTCGGATTATCCCCGGTACAATCAGCAGAGCAAACCAGGGAGCTAATCCAGGCTGGACTGGACTTTATCAAGGATGATGAGTTACAGGTTGATTCTCCCCACTCACCGTTCGAAGATCGCGTGAAACAGACGATGCAAGTCATCAACAGATACGCTGACCGAGAGGGCAAAAAGCCTATGTATGCTTTCAATGTGACCGGTGATCTGGATGATATGTTGCGTCGACATGACTTCCTTGTAGAGCAGGGAGCTACTTGTATGATGATCAATTTGAATTGGGCCGGCATCAGTGCAGTTCATCATCTGGCCAGACACACAACTATGCCGATTCATGGGCATCGCTGTGGATGGGGCATGTTTACCCGCGAGCCTTCATTAGGCATGGAGTTTACGGCATATCAGAAGATCTGGAGGTTGGCGGGGGTAGATCACTTGCATACCAACGGCATCAGAAATAAATTTTGTGAAAGTGATGAATCTGTAATTGAGTCTATCAAGGCATGTCAGGCCGATTTCATCGGTCAGAAAAATCCCATGCCCGTATTGTCCTCGGGTCAATGGGCAGGGCAGACTACGGATACCTATAGTGCAATTGGCAACTTTGACCTAATGTATGTCGCAGGAGGGGGCATTGTCTCTCATCCATCTGGCATGCAGGCAGGGGTGAAAAGCTTGCAGCAAGGCTGGGAAGCAGCAGGTGCAGGGTTATCCCTCCCGGCTTATGCAAAGACACACCCCGAACTTCAGGAAGCTTTGGAATTTTTTGGAAATCGGATGATTTAGCATGGAGAGGAGTAATTACCTATTTAGTTTTTATGGCGATGACTTTACAGGTTCTACCGATGTCATGGAAACCCTGACCTTACATGGATTGCCCTCTATTCTCTTTCTAAAAACCCCTTCAGCTGAAGACCTGCAAAAGGTGCAACTGAAGAGGAGTAGCGTTCCTACTGAACTCCGGGCTTTCGGTGTGGCAGGTATCGCCCGAAGCCTCGATCCAGTGGAGATGGAAGAGGAATTGGATCCAATCCTATCTGCTTTAAGCGCGTTTCGCTCCGATTTTTTTCTGTACAAGATTTGCTCAACACTGGACTCATCACCTACCCGCGGCAATATTGGGACGGCAATCAAAGTGGCTAGCCGATACTTCGCACCGGGAGAAATCCCATGTGTTGTGGGAGCACCCTTCTTAAATCGTTTCGTTGTTTTTGGTAACCTGTTTGCACGGCTGGATAATGTCACCTACCGGTTGGACCGCCACCCGGTGATGTCTGTACATCCCGTCACACCGATGCAGGAAAGCGACATTCGGCTCCATCTAAAGCAGCAGACTGACATAGAGATTAGAAACCTGGATCGATTTCAAATGTATGAGGGCATGCCTCAAAACCCGTCTGATGAAAAGACAAACCAGGGAAAATCCTTTCTTATGATATATGATACATTGACGAATGACGATCTGGAGCTTCTGGGCAGGCATCTCTATGAAAACTGGAATGGCAAACCGCAACTGATCGTAGGTTCTTCCGGCATCAGTTATGGTCTGGCCAGATATATGACCTCAGTCGGATTGGTGCCTTCATCTACTGTCGAATATGTTGCAGAGAAAGCCGATCAGATCCTGGTGGTGGCAGGGAGTTGCTCGCCGGTGACGGCCAGGCAAATAAAGTACAGTATGGATCGTGGCTTTGAGGGATTGAGGCTGGATATAGCGCGACTGGTAGAGGACCATGCCTACCTGGATAAGGTTCTAAGTACCGTTGCAGATTTTCTTGAAAACGGTAAGTCTGTAATAGTGTATTCTGCACTGGGACCCGGGGATCCCAGCATCTCACAGAACAGGAGAATAGAGGATCTCGATAGCAGGTTGGGGTCAGCGATGGGAGAGATCGTGGGAGATACCATCCGGCGAAAGTCAGACCTTAGATGTGTAGTGGCAGGAGGTGATACCTCGGGCTATGTGTCACGTTATTTGGGGATCTATGCATTGGAAGTATATGCTCCCATTGCTCCGGGGGCTCCACTTTGTATGGCGCATTCCAGTGATGTGGTTTTTGATGGAATGGAGATAGCCCTGAAAGGTGGTCAAAATGGTTCCGAAGACTATTTTCAAAAAATATTAAATGGAAAATAAATAAGAAGTTATGAGTAAAGTTGTACTGGTGGGTGCTGGCGGGAAAATGGGATGCCGGCTGACTGATAATCTGAGGGACACGGATTATGAAGTGTCCTACCTGGAGGTAGGTGAGGCCGGAATAGCAAGGATGAAAGAAAGAGGTGTGTCACCTTCTGTGCCCGAAGACGTTGTTCCGGATGCTGATTTTGTGATTTTTGCCGTACCTGACGTGGCCATCAAAAAAGTGACAGCTACTTTGGTGCCTATGATGAAAAAAGGAGCTATGGGGGTTACACTGGACCCTGCAGCACCGCTGGCTGATCATCTATTTCCACGGGAAGATGTTGTCTACTTCGCCAGTCATCCATCACATCCCAGTGTGTTCAATTGGGAGCCGGAACAAAAAGCACACTATGACTATTTCGGGGGCATTGCTGCCAGGCAGACCATCGTTTGTGCTCTGATACAGGGACCTGAGGAAGCCTACGAAGCAGGTGAAAAACTCGCCAAAACTATTTATGACCCTGTGACCGTTTCACACCGGATCACTATCGAACAAATGGGTATTTTAGAACCGGCCCTTTCAGAAACTTTTGGAGCAGCCGTTGTTTCAGTACTCAAGGAAGGGGTGGACAGAGTGGTCGAGTTAGGCGTGCCTAAACAAGCTGCCTATGATTTTTTCCTGGGACACATAAATATTGAGTTGGCTCTGGTATTTGGACAGCTGCCGGGAGGACAATTTTCAGATGCTGCATTGAAGGCTATTGAAATCGGAAAGCCATTGCTCTTTAAGGAAAATTGGAAAGAAGTGTTTGAGCCAGAGAGTGTCAGGAAGCAAATTCTAGCAATTACCTAACTTAAGGATCAAATACGAATTCCATCCCTGGATTGGGAAACAGATCAAAAGTGTGTAAATAGAATAAAAAGAGATAGGTTAATGATGCGATTGCATGCCGGAGATCTTTCAATGGTCTATGACAAAGGCTTCCTGAGGTATATTAAACTGGGAAATTACGAAGTATTGCGGATGATCTACTTTGCATTGAGGGATCATAACTGGGATACCATGCCCGGAGTAATTGTAGATGAAAAACTGGATATCAGAGATCGGTCTTTCGACATTTCATATACCTGGAAGTCAACCATGTCCTATTTTCCTTTTTATTGGCAAGTGCACATAAAGGGGACAGAACATGATCAGGTAGTATTTGCAATTGATGGAAAGGCAACGGCCGATGTTCGTAAAAATCGTACGGGTTTCTGTATTCTGCATTCTGTACCGGAAAACATGGGGAAGGTATGCCGGATTACGGCGCCGGATGGAAAAATAATAAGCGGAAAATTTCCGCGGTACATCAGCCCTCATCAACCTTTTAAGGACATCGCCAGGATGGAGTGGCCTATGGATGAATTTGGGCATGCTTCACTTGTTTTTTCCGGTGATGTTTTCGAAATGGAAGATCAGCGAAATTGGACGGATGATTCGTACAAGACCTATTGTACACCACTGGCAGAACCTTTTCCGGTCCTTCTGAAGAAAGAAGAGAAGGTCCGGCAAACGGTGGATTTAATGGTAGATAAGAAGAAAGCTGTGACCAGGGATCAATCCGGCGGCTGCACTTTGTCCATAGGTAAAACGCTTGACAAAAAGCCATCCCTGGGTATTGCAGCAGCTTCACGACCAGAGCAGCTTTCCCGGCAATATGTGGAAAATATCGCCCAATTAGATTTTGATATATACCAAATAGAGGTGGATTTTTCATCACCCTCCTGGAGAGAATATTTACATGCCAGATTAAATGAGTGTCAGTTATTAAATCTGAAATTGCGGGCTGTTCTTTTTTTTACCGATAATTATCCTGATGAAACCCATCAATTTTTGAAAGAGGTAAGATTAATATCTGACAGCATTTTAACTGATATACTGGTTCTTTCAGCAAATCATAAATCAACTCCTTCCTGGCTTATTGACGATGTCGAACCCGTGCTCCGTAAAGGAATACCGGACGTGGCTATCGGAGCAGGGACCAATGCGTATTTTACGGAATTAAATCGAGAGCGTGTGGAGACGGATAGGCTGGATTTTGTTTCCTACTCCGTGAATCCACAAGTGCACGCCTTTGACGATGATTCGTTAGTAGAATGTTCGATTGCACAAGTCTACACAGTAGAGAGTGCGCACCATTATTTTGCCGGTAAGAATGTACATGTAGCCCCCGTCACATTAAAACCAAGATTTAATCCCAATGCGACCAGTGTGGCAGAACCACCGGATGAAAGTAAGTTGCCTGATATAATCGATGCCCGCCAGTGGTCTTTGTTTGGTGCCGGGTGGACATTAAGTAGTATTTTAAGTCTGGCAAAATCGGGTGCTGACTGTGCGATCTATTATCAAACGGTGGGTTTGACCGGACTGATGAAGGGACCTGATGCACAATTGGCAGCCTCACACGATCTGGAGGTGCCGGAGATTTATCCATTATACCATGTATTCGATTTATTGCTGTCACATAAGAAATCAGAGTGGATTGTCCTTGAATCTTCCGATCCACTTTCTTGTTGTGGAGTTGCTTTTAAAACCGAAAAGGGATTTAAGTTATTAATTGCGAATCTGAAGGATCAACCTGTAATGGTAGGATTTGCCAACTCATTTCACGAATATCGGCTCATGTTTTTGGACGAGTTCACTGTACCTGAATCTGATCGTAGAAACCACTATTTCGAAGAAGAGCTTGAGGAATATAACTTTCGGGAGGGCTCAAAACTTCCATTGAATTTACCTTCAAATGCCCTTGCGTATGCGGAGATTATCTGAATTTGAATCAAGCAGCGAGGGTATACGTCTCCAATTGAAGGATATTTCGAAGAGCTTTCCCGGAGTCCGTGCTTTGAATGGCGTCTCTTTTGATTTGCGAGTGGGAGAAGTGCATGCAATCTGTGGAGAAAATGGAGCCGGCAAATCCACTCTGATGAATATCATTTCCGGAAATCATCAACCCGATCAAGGTCGTATTATTCTCAATGAAGAAGAAGTAAGTATCCCGAATCAGGTCGCAGCACAGGAGTTGGGTATCGGTACCGTATATCAGGAAAAAAGTCTGGTGGGCAATTTATCGGTTTCTGACAATATTTTTGCAGGAAGCCAACCTACAACAGCCTGGGGACTGATCGATTCGAGAAAGCTCCATAACCAGACGCAACAACTCTTGCGTAATTTGGGCATGAATATCCCTTCAAACCTGGCTGTCGGAAAATTGCCGGCAGGTAGTCAACAAATGGTGGAGATTGCAAAAGCACTTTCGAGGGATCCTCGAATTCTGATCCTGGATGAACCTACAGCCTCTCTCTCGGAGCAGGATACCAGGATGCTCTTTAAAATTATTCGACGCATGGCGAGTGAGGGCAAGTCGATCATTTATATTTCTCACCGCATGCCGGAAGTATTCTCGATTGCGGACCGTATCACGGTATTGAAAGATGGAAAATATCAGGGTACCAAGAAGACAAAAGAAACAAATGTGGAGGAGATCATTCGATTGATGGTAGGCCGGGAGGTTAAGGCATTTAGCTATCATAATAGTGCACGTGAATCTGTGATGCTTAAAGTGGATAGTCTTTCTGGCACCGGATTCCAAAAAATATCATTCACCTTACAGCAGGGCGAAATTTTGGGTTTGGGTGGATTGGTGGGAGCCGGCAGAACTGAAACATGTCGGGCTATTTTTGGCGTTGACAAAAAATTCGGGGGCACTATTGAGGTTGAAGGAAAAATGGTGGATATAGGCAATGCAGCTGATGCTATCTTGAATGGTATTGGATATCTTCCGGAAGATCGAAAGGAACAAGGCTTGTTTTTAGATATGAGCGTCAGGGATAACATTTTAAGTGTCAAAGCAAATGCTCAAAATAAGTCTGTTTTTATTGATCTGAAAGACGATGATAAAATGAGTGGTAGTTTCGTAGAGAAATTATCCATTAAAACCCCTTCTCTAAAAGAGCGGGTGATCAACCTGAGCGGTGGGAATCAGCAAAAGATCATGCTGGCAAAGTGGCTATTGTTGAATCCAAAAATATTAATTGTCGATGAGCCTACTGCGGGTATCGATGTGGGGGCCAAGTCCGAAATATACAAGGTGCTCAATGAATTGACCATGAAGGGCACTTCCGTTATTGTGATTTCATCAGATTTGCCCGAGTTGATTGGAATATCAGATCGGATCCTGGTTTTTTGCCAGGGAGAAATCACCGCGATTTTATCAAGACCGGATTTTTCAGAAGAAGAAATTATGCATTATTCTTCCGGCACCAAAAATATGTTTCGAACAGATGTGTAAGCCTGGTTTGTTAGATCAAAATCACCGTCACTTACTTTTTTATGAAATGTATAATCAAAGTATGAATGAACCATGTAAAACTAAATGCTGATTTATTGAGAGACAGGGTCGCCACACTTTCGTTGACTATCGTGGTGTTGATTGTAGTCAGTAGTATCATTTGGCCTGCCCAATTTTTTTCCTGGGAAAATTTATCACTGGTACTACTCAACTTGTCCATTGATGCCATAGTAGCAGTAGGAATGATGATCCTGTTGATCTCCGGATCTTTTGATTTGTCGGTAGGATCGGTCGTAGCCTTTGCCGGTGGTTTGGCGGGCTATCTAATGTATTACTGGGGTGTTTACATACCGGTGGCTATTTGTATCTCACTTGCGGCATGCATTTTCATTGGACTGGTCAATGGGGTTCTGGTTGCAAAAATGGGAGTCAATCCATTAATTCAGACTTTGGCCATGATGGGTATTGTAAGAGGGCTCGCATTGATGGTCAGTGGCTCTGGTATTCAGAATTTACCAGAGGGATTTAACCTGCTCGGACAGGGAAAAATGGCGGGTTTTCAAATGCCGGTCTGGTATATGATCATCATTGTGGCAATTTTTTCTTTTTTGGTGGCAAAGACGATTTTCTTCAGAAAATACTACTATATAGGGGGCAATGAAAAGGCGGCCCTACTATCTGGGATCCGGGTGGATAGAATGAAGATAATCAGTTTTGTTCTCATGTCTCTGCTGGCGGGAATGGCGGGGATTATCCTTACTGCCCGCCTGGGTGCGGCAATGCCGACGGCTGGACAGGGCATGGAACTGCGGGTGATCACAGCGGTCATTCTCGGCGGTGCGAGTCTGCTGGGAGGTCAGGGAAAAATCGTAGGAGCCCTGCTCGGGACCTTCTTTATGGGAATTGTAGCCAATATCATGATTTTAGCCAGGGTCTCCGGATATTGGCAGCAGATCATTCTGGGCATTATTTTGATACTCGCGGTCAGCATTGATTTAAGTCTGCAAAAAAGGGCCGATCGAATCGCCCGAGATTTAGTGAAAGGAAAAAATACTTAAAAATGAAAATTAGAAATATAATCCTGGTAGGACTGTTGACATCTGGTTTCATGAGTTGTGATCCCAGCAAGGGTGTTTACAATCAGCCGGCACAGGCTGATTTGCCAGGTGAGGTGGTGGTCACCAATGAAGAATATGTCATGGTCACCACTTTTGTAAATTTTCCTATGTATGTAAACCACGACCAGGCGGCATTCAAAGCCTGGGGTAAAAAAATGGGGGTGAAGACGACTATTTTAGGCCCTTCTGAGTGGGATGTGGTGGCGCAAATTGGAGTGATTGAGCAGGTGATTCCATCCAGACCAACGGGACTCCTGATTAATGGAACGGATCCCGCAATTGCCTCAGCGATTGATAAGGCCGTGGATGCCGGGATACCTACGGTCGTATACGATTCAGATATTCCGGGGAGTAAGCGACATGCATTTCTGGGCACCGATTGGTACGAAATCGGTCGATTGCAGGGTGAAGCTGTCGTCGACTTGATCGGAGGTAAGGGAAAGATCGCCTATATGGGACTGGTCGGACAGGCCAATATGGAAAGTGGTTTTCGAGGATTGCTGGATGTCGTAGAAAAGTATCGGGACATCACTGTTGTCGGAAAATTTGATAGTCAGGGAAGTACCGAAAATGCTGCAAAGATCACCTCTGATTTGATAGCGGCTCATCCCGATCTTGCCGCGGTCTGCGGCTTTGATGCCACCAGTGGACCCGGCATCGGTCTATCCGTGAAAGAAGCGGGCAAGGCAGGTGACATAAAAGTTACGACCGTGGACTGGGAGCCAGAGCATCTGAAGTTGGTACGCGAAGGAGTCATTCAGGTACTCATCGGTCAGAAGCGAGAATTGTTTACCTGGTATGGTGCCCAGTTTTTGTACGATATGGTACACAAAACCAATCGCCTGTCAGGCGACGATGAGCGCGCAGGTATAACGAACGTTCCATATTCGGTGAATACAGGTCTTCTCAAGATCACGGAAGCCAATATCGACCTCTTCACGCAGTAAGACATTTACAAAATGTCATCAATGACAGGCATATATAGGTCAGAAATACCTGATGCTTAAAAAGCAGGAGCGACCTCAATCAGCTTCACCACTTCTTTCTGCGATAATATCCCGGGAAGACTCCTTCCTTTTGGGGGCGAGGTATCTTTTTTATGCAAAATTGTCAATAGAAGGACGTCACTCACCTGACGTATAACCAATGTTGGCGGCAGTGTTACTTTTAGAAGTCTGCCAGTTCGTAGTTTGTGCTTCGTCCGCCTTGTCGCTCTTGTCGCAATATTCCCTTGTCAATTAAATCCTTTATGTCTCTCAATGCTGTGTCGGGTGAACATTTTGCAATCTTTGCCCACTTTGATGATTTCAATTTCCCGTCAAATCCGTCAAAAAGTTTGTTCAACACCAGTCTCTGTCTTTCGTTAAACTCCGTGTTCTCGTGAATTTTCCAAAACTCAGTTTTGCGTAATATTTTATGTAAAGTGATTTTTGTTGCTAATAGTGAGTTCTTAAGGCAATGCAGAAACCAGTTTAACCAGTCTGTAATGTCACCACTGCTATGCTGAACCTTTTGTAAAATCTCGTAATACTGTTTTCGTTCCACTAATATTTGGCTTGACATACTGTAATAGCGTTCAGTTGTTTTATCTGCACGGGCAAGCATTAAATCAGAAATTGCTCTTGCTATTCTTCCGTTGCCATCATCAAACGGGTGTATGATGATAAACCAGAAGTGAGCAATTGCAGCTTTTAGAACAGGGTCAAGAGGGGAGTTGTTATTGAACCATTCTAAAAACTTGTCCATTTCTTCCTTCACTTTGCTTGCAGGGACCGCTTCATAATGGACTTTTTCTTTTCCCATCGCTCCTGAAACTATTTGCATTTCACCCGAACGAAAACGGCCAACTTCTATTTTGCGCATTCCGCTATGTCCTGTCGGAAAAAGTGCCGAATGCCATCCGGACAGACGTTTATTTGTTAAAGGTTTCTCATAGTTCTGAGTTGCATCAAGCATCATCTCTACAACGCCTTCTACGTTTTTGTTTGCATGAACAAGTCCGGCTATGTTAATTCCTAGTCTTCTTGCAATGGATGAACGAACTTGGTCATAATCGAGTTTTTCTCCTTCAATTTCGGATGATTTGATAACGTCAAGAGTTAACGTTGTAAGTGTCGCCTCTTCCTTAGTTGCAAAACCGAGAGTGTTCATCTGTCCGATAATCTTACCTTGCAGATTGCGAACTTCTCCGAATATCGCGTTGATGTCAGTTTCCCGCCAGGTAAAATTTGTCCAGTTTTTATATTCGTAAATGTATTTTGCCACTGTTTGAAATTGTTCTTGCGGCAAATATAAGTATTATTCTCCGCAAAAATGCGGTGAATGTAAAAATTATTCTCCGCAAGTCAAATCAGTGTAACGTCAGCTTATGATTCAGTCTGTCTAATGCGAAGTGCCGTAAAAACATTACTACCAACTCTAAAGGATTGTATCTGCAATCCACACACTCAGGTGTACAAGATAGTGATCTTCAGGTGCTTTAACAAGTTGGAAGAATGTGGAATTCCGTCGTGATTACAGACACAATTAAGCATACAGCTCATATCACTCCTATCTCAGATGGTTGAACTTTCTAATATACCCGCACCAGGGGTCAATATCCTCCGGATTCCATGAATCAAGCTTTGGATCTCTACTGGATTAATCACCAACAAAGGGGTCAGCTTGCTCCGTATTTGATCACCATTGGCTATCTCAAGGGGTCAACTTGCTCCGGATCCAGCAGCCAAGATCAACTTCCAAGGGGTCAGTATCCTCCGGATTCCAATTCCTTCGACCATGATTGGATTTATTCTGTATCTCCTTCCTGGAGGGGGTCAATATCTGCCGGATTGGCAGCTCACGGTCCAATCACCTCTCATTCCATCTCCAGGATCAGTCCGCAATTAGGGGGTAAATATGGTCCGGAATATTAGTGCTGTCATTGTATTTTATCCCACCTATTTTTAAAATCATCATTATTGAGTGTAGATAAATCAATTATCCCTCTCGTTGTGTATTGTTTACCTTTGGGTTTAGCCTCTTCACCCGTGGCAATAAAGTAGTCAGCTTCTACCATTTTATCTCCATTCAGGTTCACGAAAACATAAAAGATATTCTCATTCACCTTATCTAACATCATTGGCCAACCAATATTTTTCTTTTTGAAAATGACCTTTACCTGAATTATAAATTGCCTTCCTTCTTTCTCAGCCAGAATATCTATGGCTTTGGCATTACCCATTGTAACTCCCACACTGAAACCTCTTCTTAAAAGTTCTGCTGCTACAAAATATTCTCCCGAAAGACCCGTACTGCCTGCTTGAATTTCTGCCATGATTATACCTTTTCAACCTCCTTTTCCTTCGGCCTGCCTGCTGTAGATTTATCGGAGGCAGGCCTGGCATCCGAAGCTTGAGTGTAGGATGGCTCCAACGCCTCCCGCAACACCTGCTGCAAAAGCAAATCATTTTGCTGCTGACTTTCTTTGATGCTTACCTCTAACTTATCACAGTACTGCATCAACTCATCCAATTTGGCGACTATGCGTTGTTGTTCGGAGAGTGGGGGGAGTGGAGCAATAATATTTGAAAGTTTTGTTCCATTGAAATTGGCTTGGCCATTTTGTTGAATTATACTTGGTTCAATTTGAGTTTCTCGGCACAATGACGAATTGATATAATTTGAATAGAAGTCAGGAATAGAATGTTCACCCAAACGTATTCGAATTAAATAAGAAGCTAAGGTGTAGGGTTCTTCATTATAAAAAATTCCGCATTTTCCAACGAGTTCATAGCTATTTGTTCTATTGAAAACTAAATCGCCATTTTTCAGATAAAGATTTGGAAGGTCTTTAATCTTTTTTGAAATATATTTAAGGTTTGAATACAAAATTTTTCCATCTGTGGTAATGTTGCCCATTCTTAATACTGGAATTTCACTTGACAAATCGGCTTTTGATGAAGTTCCGTATGACTGGTCATAAACAATTTCCCCCAGCCTACACCACACCCAATTATCCGGTATTTCAAAAGGAATTTCATCTTCCGCGATGGGTGGCAGTGGTTTTTGCTTCTTAATCTTGCCTTCCTTAATCAAGCGTTCCTTCTCAGCCTTGATTTTTTCCAGTAGTACCGAAGCCGGTTCGTCATTTGGGTCTTGTGACACCAATTTACCCTGCATGGCTTCCCGCAAAAAGGCCTGTCGGAGTTGCTTCACTAAATCGAGTTGTTGGGTGAGTTCGGTGGAGAGAATATTTATCGATTCTCTATTCGTTTTAAATTCTTCTATAATTTGTAGTTGTTCCTCTGGGCTTGGTAAGTAAATTTCATTATCAAGAAACGAATCTTCATTAAGATATTTTCTGTGAGTAATTCCTGAACTTGCTCGTTCACATAGGTCATAGAAGTCTTGTGAATTAGTAAATTGATTAAACCAATCAATATTTACCAGTGAAAAATCCACATCATACGCCCAGAAATTACCTGTAATTATTGCTCCATCAATTTCTTCGGGTGCAATACCAAAAGCTCCATATCGAGCATCAATTTTTGAAAGGATAAATTGCCCAGCCTTAAGAATGAACTGTTTTTTAGTCCCAATTTGCTTCCCAATTTTTTCATCCCTGAGTGAAACTCCATTGTGTTTTATCTTAATGGTAACTCTCTTATATAATTCTTCATCCTGAATATCAACAGGAATTTTACTCCTTTTCAAGAAGTCCCTAAATCTCATTAATTGCCAACTCATTGAACAGCTTCTTTTAACTGGTTCAACAAATCTTGACTTTTGGCAAAACTTTTTTCCAACATGCCCATTAGCTCAACACTATTATACTCAATGGTATCTTCTTGTTTAGCAGGGTTCTTAATGTCTAAATCATAGTTGCGGTCTATGATAGTTTGGATGTCCACTTTCCAGCTTAGGTCTGATTCTTTTCGGTTGTTCCACCATGCTTTTATGGGGTCAAACTCCTTGAGCTGCAGCGGTCGGGTTTTGTTGTAGGCTTTTTGTCCTTCAGGCAGGCGGTGTTCGTAATACCAGACTTCTTTGGTGGGCGTTCCTTTGGTAAAAAACAAGAGGTTGGTAGCTACTGTGGCATAGGGCTGAAACACCGAGTTGGGCAAACGGATAATGGTATGCAGGTTGCATTCTTCCAAGAGCCGTTGGCGCACCCGTTGCTTTACGCCATCACCGGTCAGGGAGCCATCCGGTAATACAATTCCCGCTCGTCCGCCTTTTTTCAGCAGGTGTATCATCAAAACCAAAAAGAGGTCGGCACTTTCTTTGGTGCGGTAATTCTGCGGAAAGTTGTTTTCGTTGTTGTTCGCTACAATGCCGCCAAAAGGCGGGTTCGCCAGGATGGCGTTTACCCGGTTTTTCTCGGTGTAGTTACTTAGTGGTTGGTCCAAACTGTCACGAAAGATGATGTTGGGCACTTCCATATCGTGCAAAATCAGGTTGGTGGTGGCCAGCAAATACGGTAGCGGTTTGTATTCCCAGCCAATGATGTTTTTGGCAATGCTTTCGCGTTCTTCTACGCTGTTGGCCTGTTTCTTCAAATGCTCAATGGCAGCCGTGAGATAACCACCCGTTCCGCAGCTTGGGTCCAGTATCTTTTCGCCCAATTGGGGATTGATCATTTCGCAGATAAACTCGGTAATGGCCCGGGGCGTATAGAACTCACCACTTTTACCCGCACTTTGCAGTTCCTTCAAAATGGTTTCGTAGAGTTCGCCAAAAGCATGGCGGTCTTTGGCAATGTTGAAGTCAATTTCATTGAGCTTGTTCAACACCTTGCGGATGTTGATGCCGCTTTTCATGTAGTTGTTATTGCCTTCAAACACTTCACGCACAATCAAAGCCCGTTTGTTTGCCAGGTCGTCACTCATTCCCACTTTCAGGTTGCGCAGCGTGGGGAAGAGTTTTTGGTCAACAAACATTTGTAGTTCGTCACCGGTCATGCCTTCGTCATCACCTGCCCAGGCCTCCCAGTGCAATTCGTCCGGAATGGGGCTTACGTATTCGTCATTGAGTACTTCCAGTTCTTTGTCTTTGTCGGAAAATATTTTGAGAAACAGCATCCATCCCAACTGTTCTATGCGTTGTGCATCACCGTTCAATCCGGTGTCCTGCCACATGATTTTGCGAATGCTGTCTATGATTCCTTTGAGGTTTGCCATTAAGCTCCTGTTTTATAAAGTTCTTGTTCTAATTCTTTTACTGCTTCCAGGTATTTGGCTTTGCTTCCAAATTGCTGGATGATTTCCAAAGGCGAACCAAAATCGGTGAGTGGTTTCACTTTCAGAATATCCATACTTTCAATATTGGTTACGCCTTCATCTGCATATTTATCAAGCAATGTTTCCAACACTTTCCGAGCCTGTTCACCATATTTGGTGAAGTAGTCCCGTTTCTTCACGTTGTTGGCTCGTTCTTTTCGGGTTAGCGGTGGCTGTTCAAATGCCACATGGCAAATCAAGTCGAACAAATCCACTTCTCGGTTTACCGCATCACGCAACGCTTCCACCAACACGCCCTGGACTTCCAATTCTTTGATGATCACTTCCTTTTTGTCGGTACTGTTCCATCGGCTTAGAAAATCATCTAAAGAGGCATATTGCCCTTTGATGAGTTCTTTGGTGTGGTCTTTCAAGCTGGTGGTAATGGGTTTCCCGTTGTTATCGAAATACATTTCCCGGCTAATCAAAACCGAAACATCTACACCATTTACATAGACCTTTTGTCGTGGTTCATTGACCATATCTGTCGGTGTTTGCAGTTCAGGGTATCTGATTTCAGGTTCTATTTCAATTTCTTCACCTGTTTGTTCGTCAATGATTGGTGTGACAATGTTTTCTTCTTCAGCCACAATGTTGCTCAAATCGGCATCTTCTGAAACAGGCTTTACCCGGATTGGGTCACCGTCAAAGTCTTTATCTGCAAAAAGGTCAGTAACATTTCTAAAGTCTAAAATGGTGAAATACATCTTCCCAAATTCTTCATTGATACGGGTTCCCCTGCCCACGATCTGTTTGAACTTGGTCATGGATTTAATTTCCGCATCCAATACAATGACTTTACAGGTCTGGGCATCTACACCGGTCGTCATCAGTTCAGAGGTGGTGGCAATGACAGGATAGGTTTCTTCGGGATTGATGAAATTGTCCAGTTCCCGTTTTCCTTCATCATTATCGCCCGTGATCTGCATGACATACTTGTAGTTTTGAGCCACCAAATCAGCATTCAGATTAGAGAGCGCAGAACGCATACGCTCGGCATGGTCAATGTCGGTGCAGAAAACAATGGTTTTGGCAAAGCGATCATAGCCCTTCAAAAACTCGGTCAGTTTTCTTGCCACCGCCTGGGTGCGTTCTTCAATCACCAGGTTTCGGTCAAAATCTTTTCGGTTGTAAATGCGGTCTTCCACCACATTTCCGTCCTTGTCCGTTTTTCCTTGTTCTGGTCGCCAGCCTTCCGCATCTACATTCAAATTGACTCTTACCACTCGATAAGGAGCCAGGAATCCATCATCAATACCTTGTTTTAAGGAATAAGTATAAAGTGGGTCGCCAAAATATTCACTGTTTGAAACTTCATTGGTTTCCTTTGGTGTTGCCGTCAAGCCAATGTGGGTAGCTTTCTTGAAATAGGTGAGGATCTCTCTCCAGGCACTGTCTTCTTTGGCACTTCCTCTGTGGCACTCGTCAATGACAATCAAATCGAAGAATTCAGGTGAAAACTGCTTGTAGGCGTTCGCTTCTTCGTCCGCACCCGACAAACCCTGATACAAAGCCAAATACACTTCATAGCTTTTATCTATCATGCGGTGTTTTACCACCGTCATTTTATCCTTGAAATGTTTAAAATCGCCTCTTCGCGTTTGGTCAATCAAAGCATTTCGGTCAGCCAAAAACAGGATTCTTTTTTTCTTCCCACTTTTCCAAAGGCGGTGAATGATTTGAAAAGCGGTATAGGTTTTGCCCGTTCCGGTTGCCATCACTAACAGAATTCTGTCTTGTCCTTTAGCAATGGCTTCAACTGTTCTGTTTATGGCGATTTGTTGGTAATATCTTGGGCTTCTTCCACTTGCATCAAAGTAGTAATCCTGTGCAACTATTTTTTCAACTTCAGGCGTTTCAATGCCCTTGTATTTCTTGTATTTCTGCCACAGGTCTTCAGGAGTCGGGAATGAATCAATGTCCAATTCGGTTTCTACCTTTCCGTCTGTTGCGGTTCGGTCATGGAAAACGAATCCGTCTCCGTTGCTGCTGAATACACAAGGAATGTCCAATACTTTAGCATAGTCCAAGGCTTGCTGAATGTAAGCGTCCGATCGAGTGCATATTTCTGTAACCATAAACCAGGGGTAAATTCGT
>CAYRYD010000011.1:0-12516 GCA_964428345.1 uncultured Saprospiraceae bacterium
CGCTTGGTTCTTTTTAAATTTGCCTAATTTCAGAGGTATTTAGAGGTGCCCATAATTTGCTCTGAGTCGGAATGAAAAGATGGTTTACAGAGACCCGGGTGGTCTGACTTTAAAAGGCCGGAATGGCAATTGGTTTAGAAATTTTTTCAGGTAAGGTTAATTTCCCGGCTACCTGGTCCTGCTCTACTGGCAGGACTTTTTATTTATACCCTGTTTGCATAGTCTGACAATTCTCGATTATCTTTGGCAGGGTCATTTTATGGGAATTTCAACATTTGGGATAAACCGGTTCTTAGAGTTGTCGCAGGAGATGCCTCTGCTGGATGTACGGTCACCTGGAGAATTCAGGAAAGGACATATTCCCGGAGCGATCTCTTTTCCTTTATTTTCCGATGAAGAAAGGGCGGTGATAGGTACCCTTTACAAACAGGAGGGCAAAACGGTCGCTCTGAAAAAAGGTCTTGACATCGTCGGACCGCGGATGACTTCATATATAGAGCAAGCTGAAGAATTAGGCAGTTCTGATTTGACGATGTATTGCTGGCGTGGAGGTATGCGCTCCGGAAGCCTGGCCTGGTTGTTGGATAAAGCCGGATTCCGGATTCATTTGCTCGAAGGGGGTTACAAAGCATATCGTCACCAGATGTTACTTTTTTTCAATCTGCCCCTTCCACTAGTCGTATTGACAGGATATACCGGTAGCAAGAAGACTCTTTTCCTAAAAATGCTGGAACAACATGGTGCACAGGTTATTGATCTGGAGGCATTGGCCTGCCACCAGGGATCGAGTTTTGGAAACCGTAAAACAACAGGCCAGCCCACCAGTGAACATTTTCAGAATATGGTTTTTGAGGCATCCCGCAATTTTGACCTGACGAAACCGATCTGGATAGAGGATGAGTGCTTACGTATCGGCCAGGTGACTCTCCTGGACAGTCTCTTCAGACGGATGGGCAAGAGTCCCCACATTTTCCTGGAAATTGACAAAAATGAACGCATCGAGTTCTTGCTGGAAGAATATGGAACGTTGCCGGTCGAAAAATTAATTGAAGCGACCCTCTCGATCAGCAAAAAATTGGGAACGGAAAAGACCCGCCTGACGATTGAATTTCTTACGAATGGGCAGTTAAGGGAAGCAGCAGATTTACTGTTGACCTATTATGACCGGTATTACGATAAGTCTATTGACAGAAAGAAATCAGTGATCAGTCAAAAGATCCGGTGGAAAATGCAGGAATTACCGGATCTTGCCGCCCGTTTATCAGAACAAATCAAGCATGAAATACCGTCTTACGGAATATAGTCATGGTGCCGGCTGCGGCTGTAAACTCTCTCCGGGTGTTTTATCCGAGATTTTAGGGTATCCCCAATCACAGGACCATTTCCCATCGCTCCTGGTAGGTACCGAAACCAAAGATGATGCTGCCGTAGTCGATCTGGATGGATGTACGGCTATTGTCAGTACTACCGACTTTTTTATGCCTATCGTCGATGATCCGCATGATTTTGGAGCGATTGCTGCCACCAATGCCATCAGTGATATTTATGCCATGGCAGCAGAACCGATTGTTGCCATTGCAATTCTCGGATGGCCGATTGACAAGATCCCTGCTTCCGTTGCAGGAGAAGTCCTGGCAGGGGCCCGCGGGGTCTGTACCGACGCAGGAATACCGCTGGCCGGTGGTCACAGTATCGATGCCCCAGAACCTATCTTTGGTCTGGCAGTGACCGGTAAGGCATCTGTGACTCAGATTAAGAAGAACAGAGATGGCAAACCCGGTGACTTGCTTTATCTGACTAAACCATTGGGAATCGGGCTGGTCACTACCGCGCAAAAGAAGAAAATGGCACATCCGGATGATCTGGCTCTTGCCCGAACCTCTATGCTTTCCCTGAATAAGATCGGCAGGGAGTTAGGGACTTTGAGTTACATACGTGCCATTACTGATGTAACCGGGTTTGGACTGGGAGGACATCTCCTGGAGTTGTGCGATGGTGCAAATACAGCTGCCACTTTAGATATGGACGCAGTGCCGGTATTCAATTTTGTACAACGATACCTATCCCTGGGATGCATTCCCGGTGGCACTCACCGAAACTGGAAGACCTATGGACATCGAATTCTGACAAAAAATGATAGTGACTACCGGATTATCGCTGATCCTCAGACCAGCGGAGGTTTGCTGATCAGCGTCGATCCTGGTTATCAGGATCAGTTTGAGGCCCTTATGGCTGAGCATCAATTGGATTTGAAGCCTATCGGTAAGCTGACGGAGCGGACTTCTGATGTGGTAATCCGCCTGACCTGATAGGCCCTGCCCCCTGGACTGACCGATTGCGTTCACTTAAACGGGGGTGATCAAAGAATTTGCTCATCAATCCGTGGATCTCTCCTGCTTTAAACCAGTATCCGGATTGTCTTTGAGTTGGACGATCAACTTGAAATCGATATTGATACGGTCATCAACCTTGATCAGGCCCAACAATGGCTTAGGCGTTTCAAGACCAAAATCCGACAGTTTTATAAAAGCGTTGCTTGCGAAAATGAAACGTTGTTTTCCGAGGTCTTTAACCTCCACCTGGAGAAGATTGGATTGAGCAGTGCCTGCAATAATAATTTGCGCCAATGCATCTACCAGGAGAGTATTACCCTTTTTAAGATGTCTGGCATTTTTAGGTAAGTTTACCTCCTCCAGTATTATCCGGATGAATGGATATTTATCTGCTTTCAGGGTTTGTTGCATATCCCGGTTGATGGCCTTTCCTCCGCAATTAATTTCCTGACTGTTGACATCCAGTTGTGCGTTTTCAAATCGAAGCGTTCCATTAACGTCATCGGCATAAAATGTACAGGACTGAGGGTCAAAACTACTTTCACAACAGCATGAAAAGTCGGCCACATTACTGCTACCATAAATTTTGATTTCCGTTCCCTGTTCAATAACAAAGGACCGAGTAAATTTTTTCGGCCGGTAAAAAGAGAATAATGTTGCACCAACCAGAACCCAAACAATTTTTAGGTTTTTCATGACGGCAGGTATTTTCTATTTCGGTAAGAAGGGAAGGGACTTAATTCGTCCCTTCCCTGAAAAAAAACTAATGTACTTTGTTTTATATTCTCGAGGGACTTATCAGAAACCGACTGCGGCTTCAAAAATAAAGCCCTTAAATTTTCCATCATTGTAAATACTTTCAGTTGGAAAATCTTTGTAATTCTGGGTGACATATTCACCTTTGATCAGGATGTTTTTGGTGAGGTACCACCCGGCACCAAACTGAATGCGGTTAATTCCAATCTCATTGCCGGACGGATCATCGGCAGTTATGGTGTTATATCTCGATCCGAGGTATATATTTTCTTTAGCTCCGAACCGGTACAATGCTTCTACGGCAAGCTGACTGACATTTCTTTTGTCAGATTCCAGATGGTCTCTGCCCCGGGCTGTCTCCAGCAGACCGAAGATCTCCAGACCGCGGCTTTTAAAGAAGATATTCCCTTGCACTGCAGTGACAGCATCGCTGAAATCAGGATTGTACCTGCCGGAAGTAAACCAACCGGAATCACCGGCTTTTGCTCCCGGTATTGTCATCACAGAGTAGTATCGCGATCCGGCCCGGTCGCCGTCAAACAGGTGGTTGGCTGCTGAGCTCGCTGTGTAGTAGCCCGAGCCACTGACCCGAAAATGGGTATTGTCGCTGATCAGATTATAACCCACCTTACCAATGTAAGCAGGACTACGTCGATTGTTTTCATCAGTGGGCCGGACCGGTAATTCACTGACATTACCTCCGATTTCACCGCCGGTGGCTCCTGCCATGGCCAGAAATCCTTTATCCTGATAATAAATTTCCGCACCGATTTCCGTATTGAAGGCATCGAGGATGTAATTACCTACAAAAGCATTCTGAATGGCATTTCCATTGTCCGTTCTTCTGAAGTGACCATCTCCATAATTGATCTCCATGTGACCTACTTTAATGGTTACTTTTTCCATAACTTTATCCAGAAAATCACTGTTCAGGAACGCTAAGCGGTCAAATTGAATATACCCACCTTTAACCCAGGCTTCGGAGTGGTGCCGGGAAGAAAGGTAGGTGACCACGTTGAGGCGGATGCCATCTTCCAGTTGGGCATCGATGTTTAAATTGGCTGTTGCCAGATTAAATCCGGGTTTGGTACGGGTTATTAAATTCATGGGAGCATTTTCAGAATCGTAGACTACCTGGTTTTCACTTTCGAGTGCCTGAAATTGTTGAGTAAAATTGGCGCCAATGCGGATCCTTTGTCCGGTAAAAGGCGTATGTTCTTTATTGGTTTCAAAGATTCCGATTCCCTCCTTGTCATAAGATCGAAAATACTGGATATCGGACTTCTGTGCCTGCAGTGGCAGAGCCAGTGCTGCCAGAAGAATCGCCGTTAATAATGTTGAGAAACTTAAAGTTTTCATGATTGGTATGATTATTTTTTAATAAAAGTTATTTCATAATGCTTAGTTACCTGCAGATGCCTGATAATCAGTGGCGGACAATGTAAGGTCAAACTCTATGGTTACCAGGTCGCCTGTCTTGAGCGTGCCCATCAGGAATTTGGGTGCCTCAATTCCGTAGTCCGCCATGGACAACTCTTTTTTACCAGTGAGTTTCCATTGATTGGAGGGAAGCGCCTGGAGGGTCGCCTCCAGATTAATATTGTTGCTGACCCCAGCGACAGATAATACTCCCGTACTTTTTATTTTATACCGGTTTCCTTCCATCAGAGTGACCTGGGACTTCAATAATTCAAATTTAATTTTCGGATGCTCGCTGGTTTTTAGTGCTTTATAGGTGTTTTTTTCCATAATGCTACCTTTTTCACTTTTCAGTGAGGCTGCTTCAATCATTACGGTAATATTTCTGAAATTATCAACATTACTGCCATTTAACAGAAGATCTCCATTTAAAGAAACATTTTCGGCAGACATGGTCCAGTCATGCATGCTGGATGTACCATTGACAGTCATCTTTGAATGAATCAGTTTTAGGTTGTCCTGCCCTTTAATGAAGATGGTTGGAAGAGCGATAAGAATGAGGATCATTAATTTTTTCATGATTATTTATTTTACACTACAAGAGTACGGCAGGATGGGAATGAACTTTATGACTGGTATCATGCACTATTGTGATACTGATCACAATCATCGTTGATGATAAAAATGATATCGGATGACAGGAGCCAACACAGATATTTCAAAGATCACCATCCAACTGACATCATTTTAAGGTCATCCTGATGATTCTCTGTTGACCATTTAAAGATTATTCACTAACTTCTGCAAGTTTTATATTTGATATCTCTTTCAAAGACAAATAATATTATGTAAAAATTAAAAGACACAAAATATGTTACAATTGTCCGTTCCAATTCCCAATGTCGCCGGCAGGCAGGAAATCGAAATCGATATGACAATCAATGGTGAAAAGCAGAAAATGCATTTCATGATTGAAGTGTATCCCTGGGAGACCTGCCAGGGAAAACGGGAGAACCGGATCGAATGTATCCGGGATCTGGTCAAAGACTACGGAAATGAATGGACGGTTTATGATATCGGCATTCCTACCGAAAAATACGTTCCTTTGACCTTCGTAAAGACTGACGACTGGAAAAGACAGAGGGAGGCTTTGGTGGCGGCCGTGATGGGATAGTTTAAGATAGTTCGATTTACGTTTACAACTTATGTAAGAGCAAGACTGGTGGGCATATTGTGCTTTTAAATAAAGTCGCTGATGATCGGTTAAATGACCAGCAATCCATTTTTACGCAAAACTTTCCAGAGATTGCTTTCCATCAGAAAGTTGACTTTCCCGGATAAGGTATTCTCATACGAGGCCTTCAGCCGGCCGAAAGTACAGAGCGATTGGCTCCGGACATTGAATTCCGGGAACATGTCCATGAACCAGTGATATTCTTCTGGGCTCATACGGATCCACATTTCATCCTCCGGGTTGATGAGGCGTAGAACGACTTTCCTCCCCTTTGATTCTGCAGTGGACGGTTCTCCTCCAATCCAGCATAGCCGGGCATGATCTGCAGGCTGGTTTTTCTCTTTCGTGGAAAGAATACTACGGATCCGGTCAGGGGCAATCGTGGTTTCCGGTACCCTGAAGTCAAACCATGATCCGAGAGGCTCATCCAAACCGATGCCATTCATGTAGTTAAACAGACTTTTTTTCAGGCCTTCGCTATACTTTTCATGAAGCGCCCCGGAAGGATCACGGTGGTCCAGATCATTTTCGGCAAAACCTTCAAAAGCAGGACCGGTTTTCTCCACCCCAAACAGTTCCGGATTTTTACCGACAGGACTATGGGCAGTCATTGAAAACAAATGCCAGAAGCCACTTTGGATCACATCCTGTTCAAAGAGCTGACGGACGATTTCGAGTGAGTCAATGGTTTCCTGCTCGGTTTGGGTGGGAAAACCGTACATAAGGTAGACATGGACCATGATGCCTGCATCGGTAAAAGCATGGGTGACCCGGGTAACCTGATCGATCGTAACACCCTTGCGGATCATTTTCAACAGCCGGTCGGAAGCGACTTCCAGGCCACCGGATACTGCCACACAACCGGAAGCAGCCAACAGCCGGCAAAGATCGGAGTCAAAAGTTTTCTCAAAGCGAATGTTTGCCCACCAGGTGATATTGAGATTCCGTCGAAGTAATTCGAGAGCGAGTTCACGCATCATTGCGGGGGGAGCAGCTTCATCTACAAAGTGAAAACCACGCTCACCGGTTTGCCGGATCAGGGTTTGTATCCGGTCACACAACAGGTCGGCAGTTACCGGTTCGTACCGGGCAATATAATCGAGGGTGACATCGCAAAATGTGCATTTGCCCCAGTAACATCCATGTGCCATCGTAAGTTTGTTCCATCGGCCATCACTCCAGAGGCGGTGCATCGGATTGGCAATCTCAAGAACAGATAAGTATTTGGCCAGGTGAAGGTCGGAATAGTCAGGAGTACCCGTTTCCCGTTGTGGAATATCCCGTTCAGACGCCCCATTGCTAAAAAGGACACTTTCGCCTTTCAGATGATAAGTTCGTTTTAGGTTTTTGACCTCCCTCCTGCCCTCCAGATACTCGAGGAGACACAGAAGGGGCATTTCGCCATCATCCAAAATAATGTAATCTACATACTGGAAAACTCCGGGATCTTTGAGTGACCGCAGCTCTGTATTGCAGTAACCGCCACCCAACGCTACCGGAATCTGGGGAAAGCGGGATTTGACCACCTGTCCGCATTTGAGGGCAGACAACAGGTTTCCTGGAAATGGGACGGTTATGGCCACCAGGGAAGGAAGTAAATCCTGAATCCGGCGGGAAACAATTTCCTTTAAAAAGGTAATGGTAAGATATTCCGGTTCCTGCATGGCTTCCTGCATCCGGTTGAAATTCGTGAGGGAGGAAGCAATTCTTTCGGCATAACGGCTGAATCCAAAATGAGGATCTACTGTTTCCCGGATAAAATCAGCCAGGTCTTCCAGATAAAGAGTTGCGAGATACTTTGCCTTGTCCACCAGCGACATGATGCCAAAAGCTTCATCAATCATATCCAAATAATCAAACCGGGAGGCCATTGGCAGGAAGCCGGGATGGATGATACGGTGAGCCAGGGTTGACCTTTGACTTTGCAGAAAATCAATGACAAAATCGATGGTTGAAAGATACCCTTCCTTCAGGGTATAAATCCGGAAGGCATTTTCGCTTAAAGCATCATTGGCAAATTCAACCTGATCAAAAACCTGGGTTAGGCCTTCCCTGGAGAAGATTCTTAAAAAAACTTCCAGACTTAGATCAAGCTGGGTGGCTGATATACCCCGGGTATTCAGGAATCCTTTGAGATAGCATGTGGCTGGATAAGGTGTGTTGATCTGGGTGAATGGCGGGGTAATCAGCAGTATCTCAGACAATGGCATTGATCAGGGATATTTTTTAAAATTAATGCGAATATTGGTACTGATCCTTCATCGGGCTGGTTCGCTGGCCAAAAAACACGATCTCCTAAAACAAACCCGAAATCCGCCCGTCGCTATCGATGTCGATCTGCTCGGCTGCCGGCGTTTCGGGCAACCCTGGCATACGCATAATCTCACCCGTAATAGGTATCAGAAAACCGGCTCCGGCAGCGATTTCGATCTGACGAACGGTCACGATAAAATGGTCCGGCCTGCCCAGTAATTTGGGGTTATCCGAGAGGGATTTCTGGGTCTTTGCAATACATACGGGAAGTTTAGTCAGACCGAGTGATTCGATTTTTTTCAGATCTTTCCTGGCTTGACTGGTGTAATCTATGGCCTCTGCCCCGTATATTTCACGGGCAATCTTTTCGATTTTTTGTTCAACGGGCCAATTCCAATCATATAGCGGTGTGAATTCCTGGTGATTTGTTTCGGCTATGTTTGCCACCTCCCGGGCCAGGTCGATCGCTCCATGCCCACCCAGCTCCCAGCCTCTCGTTACTGCACAGGCCGCTCCCAGGTACCGGCAATGATCCAGAAGCAATTCGATCTCTTCCGGAGCATCGCTGTTGAAATGATTGATGGCAACGACGGGCTTTAACCCGAATTTATGCATATTTTCAATGTGCTTTTCCAGATTTGGTAATCCTTTTTTTAGTCCTTCGACATTGGGAATCTTTAGTTCTTTTAGCGGTACCTCACCATGATATTTTAAGGCCCGTATCGTTGCTACCAAAACAGCCACTCTTGGTGATATTCCGCTCGAAACACATTTAATATCCAAAAACTTTTCGGCGCCAAGATCGAAACCAAATCCCGCTTCTGTCACCACATAGTCTGCCAAAGCCAATCCGGTTCGGGTCGCAATCACACTGTTGGTTCCCTGGGCGATATTAGCGAAGGGACCACCGTGTATAATCGCCGGAAAACCACCGGCGGTCTGTACCAGATTGGGTTTGATGGCATCTTTCAACAGGGCAGCCATCGCTCCCGAAGCTCTCAGATCCGCAGCGTAAACCGGCTTTTTACCAAATGTATATCCCACGAAGATCCGGCCCAGCCGGTCTTTCAGGTCCTGTAGATCCTGGGCAAGACACAGAATCGCCATGACTTCTGATGCCGCTGTGATGTCAAAACCAGTTTCCCTGGGCATACCGCCCAGGGTGCCACCCAGGCCCACGATCGTATGCCGGAGCGCCCGGTCATTCATATCCATCACCCGCTTCCAAAGTACGGTACGCGGATCAATGTCCAGGGACCGGCTACTGCTTTGAATGTTGTTGTCGATTAAAGCCGCAAGGAGATTGTGGGCCTTTTCAATCGCCGAAAAATCACCGGTGAAATGCAGATTGATATCTTCCATCGGCAAAACCTGTGACAAACCTCCGCCGGTAGCTCCTCCTTTCATCCCAAAAACAGGGCCCAGGCTGGGTTCTCTAAGGACAACGATCGACCGGTGTCCGGTCAGGTTAAGAGCATCGTTAAGTCCAATGGATACCGTGGTCTTGCCCTCGCCGGCAGGAGTAGGTGAAATGGCCGAAACGAGCACCAGTTTTTTCCCGGAATAATCAGAAGTCCTGGACAAAACCAGGGGTAGTTTGGCTTTATATTTTCCGTAGAGTTCCAGCTGATCAGGTTCCAGGCCGGCCACCCGGGCAATCTCCGTGATGGGTTTCAGATCGATGCTCCGGGCAATTTCAATATCATTCATCGGAATAAGATATAATTCTAGTGTTGATTAGAGAAATGATCGCCAATAAAAATGCAGGAGGGACGACCAACGTTTGATTGATTTCTGCCCGGGGTACTTAACCCTGACGTGAACCCGATCCGATAAATGGTAGTTTCCGGATCAAGTGATGCCCCCAAACTACAAACCGGTCCAGGTTTAGCACCTTGGAGTCATTCATGGCCTTGTAAGTGAGAAATAGTCCGATTGGAAATAAGATAAAGCATGGCAGCCATGCTGCTATCAGGGCATCGAGGCTGTTGCTCCTCGCCAATTTCTGAAAGAGTTTGGTGAGGACGATAAAAAACATAAAAAAGAAAATTGCCACCAGTAAGGGATAGCCGAAACCTCCTTTTCGAACAATAGCGCCCATTGGGGCCCCAATAAATAAAAATACAAAGCAAACTACGGCAAAACCATATTTGGAATGCAGCTCAAAGACATACCGTTGTTTGCGGTCGATCTCATTCTGAACCTTTTGTTTAAACTCGTAATTAATATTTTTACTACTGCGGATCAAATTTCGTGCATTATCCACATAGATTGCCCGCTTATCCGGCTCGAATGTGGTGAGAACACTTTCGGATGTCATCAATGATTCGAGGTATGGTTGAGCTATAACGACATCGTTGTTGTAGGGTGTTTTCAAAGCAAATCGTCGTTTTGCACTCAGGGTTTGCCCCAGTGGCGGAGTAACGTCAAGGCTGGAGCCCAGAGACACGGAATCAGCAAGTGTATCAGGTACAAAACCAGATTCTCCGCTGAGTTTCCCTTCCTGTCTGGCTATCCGATCCTGATTTACAGAATCCTGTTCGGGCTTGTACTTGAAAAATTCCATTTTTCTCCAGATATCTGTTTGCAGATTGGATTGCATGGTATGAATGCGTTCGCTAATTGTATCGATACCCTCGGCCAGTTGTTTGGTGCTCAGCATGGCATGATAGGATTTGAAGAGATTCTCGTCGGTCCGGTTAAGGTCAAATTCTCCCAGATCAAAGGTCTTGGACCATTCGCTGAAACGAGTCCGCATAAACGGGAAATGGCTGTTGGGACCCGACGGTTCTGTTTTTTGATACTGGTACCCATCTTCCAGTTGCATGATGAAATAACGTTCATCCGGTGTGACATACATCTGGCCTTTTTTTGCCCGGATCATGTTCAATTCGTTGCGCTGATTCCGGATGTCATCATCAATCATTACGTCTTCAATGGTTTTATTATCAGCGTATTTCCGGCCAATCCGGATCGATGTGCCCTGAAAATCATCGTTAAAGACACCACTTTCCAGATAAAGGGCCGGCTTCTGTTTTTTGATGTCGTATAGCCGGGATCTGAATTTCAGGTTGGCATAGGGAATTACATAATTGGAACAGAGGAACGATGATATCGCCACCAACGCCGCCAAAACCATGGAAGATCGCATGACCCGCATAAGGGGTATACCCGCTGTTTTTAAACTTGGAAGCTCGTATTTTTCGGCCAGGTTACCATATACCATCACACTGGCCAGCAGGATGGCAATGGGCAGGGCCATTGGAATGAGGGACAAGGCCAGGTAGTAGATCATCTCGGCCAGTACAAAAAGCCCGATTCCCTTTCCGGCAATATCATCAATATAAAGCCAGAGGAACTGCATCATCAACACGAACATGGCTATCAGGAAGGCGGTGATAAACGGAGGCATAAACTCCTGCAGGAGCAGTTTGTCAATCTTCTTGATGCGCCAGAACTTCCAATCCATAGATCAAACTAAGATTTCCTCAAAACGAATGTAACATTCTTTGAAGTATGAACGTCTTGCCAGTGTAATGAGTTTACAGACGTTTACCGATCAGGTTTTACCGCTGAAAGACAAGCTCTACCGGTTTGCCCTGAGAATCGTGAAGGATGATCAGGAAGCGGAGGACATCGTGCAGGACATCATGGTTAAAGTCTGGAACAAGAGAGAGGACTGGAACCAGTGGTCCAGTATGGAGGCGATGTGTATGACCATGACCAGAAATCTGTCGATTGACCGCACCCGCAGCAAACACAAGAAGCTGGCCGAAATACCGGAGGGTTTTGACTTTGTGGAAGAGAGCGCCACGCCGGAACAGGAAGCCACCAGCAGAAATATGATGGATCATATCAGGAAGATGATTGATTTGCTGCCGGAAAAACAAAAAAGCGTCATTCAGTTGAGGGATGTGGAGGGCTACACCTACCAGGAAATTTCTGATTTGCTGGACATACCCCTGAGTCAGGTAAAAGTCAATGTGCATAGGGCAAGAATATTTTTAAAAAAAGAACTATTAAAATCATCCGGTTATGGACGAGGATAAAATCAGGGAGCTATTGGATAAATATTGGGAAGGCGATACTTCGCTGGAAGAAGAGCAGGAGCTGAAGTCCTATTTCGCTTCGAGTCAGGTTTCTGATGAGTTTGCCCCCTATACCCCATTGTTCTTGTTTTTTGAGGAGGAGAAACGCATTGAAATGGAAAGTCCGGTTGCTCATCCTCCTGTGGAAAAGAAAGGTGGTAATATTATAAGTATTAAGTGGCTTATCAATATTGCCGCATCGGTGGCTGTCGTCGTTGCCATGTTTTTCATAGTCCGGAATTTCTCTCCGCAACAGCCTGATCAATATGCTTTTGAGGATACATACGAAAGCCCGGAAGAGGCCTATGCGGAGGTAAAGAAAGCATTACTCTATGTGTCATCTAAAATGAACAAAGGAGTATCGACTGCGGCTCATTCATTGGAAAAAATGGAGCCCCTGGATGAAATTATTAAATAGTGAACAGTTGTCAGT
>CAYRYD010000011.1:12616-24946 GCA_964428345.1 uncultured Saprospiraceae bacterium
TAAACTGCAAACTGTAAATTGTAAACTATAAATCAATCATGACAACTAAAAAATTAATATTATCTCTATGTTTTTCACTGCTGGGTTTGGCAATTCAAGCTCAGATTAGCGCACTGGATCAATTTTTTAAGGACTATCAGGATGATCCTGCCTTTACGGTGGTAAACATCAGTCCCAAAATGTTTCAGATGCTGGCTCAGATCGATGCCGAAGATGAAGATAGTGCTGAAGTTATGGAGCTGGTCAAAGGCATTACCAGCCTGCGTATTTTAGTGCGGGAAGAGAGCGATGGGACCAAACTATACAATGACGCTTTCTCCAGAATTTCAAAGAATGGATTTGAAGAGTTGCTGACAGTGCGGGATCAGGGTGAAAATATCCGGTTTTTAGTGAAAGAGGGGAGTTCTCCCAATATCATCCAGCAACTGGTCTTACTGGTAGGAGGTGCCGATGATTTTGTACTGATGGATCTGACAGGAACCATCAACTTAAAAACCATCGGAAAATTGAGTAAGAGTATTGACGTGCCCGGAGCAAAACATCTGGAAAAACTGGAAAAGAACTAGTATCACCGATCTTTAATAAGCAATCAGATAAATCCAAAGCATGAAAACAATGTTACTTTTCTGCATCACCTTGTTGCATTTTACGGTCTTTGCTCAATCTCCGGCCATTGATGATTTTTTTGCCAATAGAGGATACTCGGAGAATACTTTTAAGATCAGGATAGGAGGAGCCCTGATCAAACTTGGCAGCTGGTTTATCGAGGAACCCGCAACCCGGTCCCTGGTCAGAAAAGCCCGTCGGGCCCGGGTACTTTTTTCGGATAATCAGGCCTCCATACCTTTAGAGGAAATAGATCGCCTGGTCCGGGGAATACGTTTTGACGGCTATGAATCACTGGCTACGTTCAGAGACCATCTGGACCGGGTAGAAGTTTTTGTCCGGGAAGACAAAGACCTGATCAGGAACCTTTTAGTCATTGCAAGAACCGATGACGAGTTTGTGATGGCCAGTCTCGACTGCCGGTTGACATATGATGAACTGAATGCAGCCCTGAAAAGTGAACTCTGATCCCTCTGCCCTGGAAGAAGGTTTCTTTGACATCGATGGGAAACCTTCTATATTTGAGGTCAATTTCAAACTGACAAATAATGGGTAAAGGAGATAAGAAAACCAAAAGAGGGAAGATAACGATTGGATCGCACGGAAAGAGCCGGCCAAAAAAAGTCGCAGCGACTGTTCCCGTTGATTCCGGAAAAAAGAAGGAAAAAGGTAAAAAAGGTACTCCTTCGAAAAAGAGCCAGGCTTAATTTCAAGGTTTGACCTCCATAAAAGCATTGGCAATCTCCTGGGTGAGATTACCAATGTTTGCCTGCGATATATTAGTTAGCAACACGACAACTAATTTTTCTTCGGGATAGATCATAAAGAAACTGGTTCCACCTACAGATCCTCCACCATGGCCTACCCAGGATCTCCCCTGTTTATCCCGGGCAACCCGCCAGCCAAGTCCATAGCCGGTACTTTGACCGTCATTGGTAGTTAACGGAGTGGTAAAATATTCAAAGGTCGACTCCCTGCAATAGGAATGATCCAGAAAGGTCCGGCCAAAGCGGATGAGATCATGTGCCGTCGAAAGAAATCCTCCCCCTGCCCATTTATAGCTATTATCTACATTCGGACAATTGATGATTTGCCCGTTTTGCTTCTGATAAAACCGCACCCGACCAGGAATAATTTTTTCGTGATAATCCGGTACGGTATGAAACATTTCAATAGGTTGGAAAACGGTATCCTGTATATAATCAAGAAAGGCCTGTCCGCTGATTTCCTCGATGACAAGACTTAAGAGATTCCAGCCATATGAGGAATAACTGTACCGTTCTCCCGGAGGAAAAAGCAATGTATCATTCTTAAAAATACTGAGCCCTTCCCGGACTGAATGATACCTTTGATTACTCAGGAATTCCATCCCAAAATAGTGCCGGATACCGGCCAGATGTCCGGCCAGATGCCTGATCAGGATAGAATGTCCTTTATCGGGGAACTCGTTGGTGTATTTAGATAACTCGGCTTCCGGGTCCAGAAGATTCTGGTCATAGAGCCGGGCCAGTGCGGCAGCGGTCAGCGTTTTGGAAATACTTCCAATTCTAAAGCGCGATACAGCAGGGATAACGGGTACTTTGTTTTCAATATCACTGTAACCAAACCCTTCCGACCATAATTGACCGTGCGCATAAACAGCCACCGCGACGCCCGGAATATCCTGACTGTCCATCATAATCTCAATGTTACGACTGCAATGGATGATGGCATCTTCCCACGTCTGGGCATTGACAGACCGTGCGGACAGGACCAGGATCAGAAGAAATAACCGGTTCATCTTATTCGATTTCGAGTGATTGGATGGATTTAATCTCATTACCTGCAATACCCCGGATAGAACCGTACATATGATTGGTGTTGATCAGCACTTTTTCAATTTGTTTTTCCCTTCGCTTCCAGATCGAATGCATCGCCCTTTTCTCCTTCTCGAGTTCTTCCTGTAATTGGGTGAATCCTTCAACAATTCCTTCCATCTGCATTCTGAACTCATTGCTGATCAGATATTTATACAGAAGATCCATTTTTGATTCCTGGTTTTTACTATGCTCGGAAATGCGGGCAACCCAGATCAGGGATTCTCTCAGAATTGGAACAAGGATCTTCATGTCTTCAAACGTACAGATCCAGACACCGTCTTTTTGCCCCATATGCTCCAGACCGGGAGGCATTACCTGAGTCACCAATATGCCCAGGTCTGCTTTATGTACACGCATATCGCCTTTAAATTTTTCGATCCAGGTATGTTGAAAATGTTTGGTTCGTTTACTCTCAAAATAGATTCTGCCTGCTGGTTGCCCAGCCTGGACTTCACAGACGTTGAGAATACAGTCTGCACCCCTGGCTCCCGATTTGATATCGATCACTTCATCGGTGGGAAAATATTCCTTCAGGTAATTTTCGATAGCAATTTCCTGGACTTCTCCCTGCATCTGCATTGATCCTTGCTCCATCTTGCGGGTCATTTCTTCAATGAGATTTTTTTGATCGGTTAATTTCTTTTCATATTCGAGCCGCAGGAAGTCCTGTTGCCTGGTATATTGCGACCGGATTGTTTTTTCCATTTGCTGCTGACGGTACATAAAATCTCTTTCCAGGTTTAATCTGAGTTTATCCCGTTCATTTTCCAGCTGTTGTTGTCTGACGATAAATTCGAGTTCCTTTTTTTGAAGAGTCAGGTTTTCCTGTTCTTTCTCTTGTAAGGCTCCCTGCATCCGGCGGAACTCTTCCTGCATTTGCTTCCGGGCTTCCAGTTTCATCTGCTCAGCCAGCCGGATCCGCTCTTTCTTCAGTTCTTCCTGGATGATATCCCAGGTCTGACTGGTCAGCTGTTTTACTTCCATTCTCTCCCTTTCCAGGCCTTTCTTTTCCTCATCCAATCCCTTTTTCAACTGTAGATATCGCTGATTAAACTCTTCCCTCAATCTCTGCTCGGTTTTTTGTTCAATGGCTTTTTCAACACTGAGTGAATGTCCACAAGATGGACAAACAATCATGCTTTCATCATTAGTCAGTATTTGCCTGTTGGTTTCGATCATTGTTACTGTGTGATATATGATAACTTTCTTCAATATATCAAATATATAGATTATCTGGTAATCTTGGTCGATACCTGGCGTTCATCGCGAATTAAATTAGGGTGCCGGGTGTTGAAATTGCTATATTTGACTTTTAACAAAAGATGAAATTACACTAGCGAAATGGGAAGAAGTATTGCCGAGATGTTTGAAGATGTCGAGAAGTACGATAAGAAATCCGTGGCTTTTTTGTTGAAAGCCATTGAAGATAATAATCTGCCCGGCTTTGATTATCTCGAGTTTAAACAGGCTCTCAAACGACTGAAAAGCATCAATATGGACCAGGAAATGGCGATCAAGTCGGCCTTTACCACTGGTTCAACGGTGGGGCTGACGAAGGAAAAGCTGATCTCTTCGGCCGAACATTACCGGCAGGTCCTCATGAAAGAGAAAGGGCAGTTTGATGCGGCTCTTCAGAAGCAAATGACGCAGCGGGTTGATGGAAAGCGGACCGAAAAGGAATCATTAGCACAGAAAATAGAAGTCTATCGCAACAAGATCCGCGATCTGGAGACGGAGATCGCCCGGCTGAATGACAAACTGGAGAAAGCGGACAGTGAGATCGCAGCAGCCAGAGAAAAGATTCATGAAACGAAGGAAAAATTTGAAGCCACATTTCAGAGTTTTGTATCTGAGATCGAGAGGGATCTGGATACGCTGAATACGGTCTTATAGCAAGATCCATAAATCATCATTATTATGACAAATTTTAATGCCATTCCACCCAGTAAACCCAAATCTTTTTGGAAAAGGCCGGAAGGAATTACCGGTGTCATCTTCATACTCGCCGCCGTCGCCGGTGTCGTATACCTGGCGCCGACCCTGATCGCCCTGGCTTCCAATGTACTGTATCTGTCTTTAATTTTGTTGGTGCTCGGTGCCATCATCTACATGGTACTGGATCCCCGGATGCGAAATCTTGTCTGGTATATGTACAAGAGTGTTATGCGGTGGATCACCGGTATATTTATCACCATTGATCCGATTGGCATATTGAAAAATTATGTGGGAGACCTGGAAGACAGTCTCGGAAAAATGAGCAAGCAGATTGGCAATTTGCGTGGTCAGATGCGAAAAATCAAAACCCTGATGGAGGAGAATGACCGGGAGATAAATCAAAATCTGCTGATAGCAAAAAAGGCCCAGGAACAGGGAAATGAAAAACACATGCTACTCTCCAGCCGGAAAGCGGCCCGGCTCAAGGAATCAAACGAAAAATACACGGAGCTGCACAGCAAAATGACGATCCTGTACCGGGTACTTGATAAAATGTACAAAAACTCGGAGATCCTGTTGGAAGATACCAGAGACCAGGTAAAACTGAAGGAACAGGAACGGAAGGCCATCCGGGCTTCCCACAGTGCCATGAAAAATGCCATGGATATAATTTCCGGCAGTGGTAGCAAACGGGAAATGTTTGATGCCGCCCTGGAGTCCATCGCAGATGATCTCGCCAATAAAGTGGGTGAAATGGAACGGTTTATGGAGATGTCCAGTAGTTTTATGGATTCTGTGGACCTGCAGAGTGGTGTATTCGAAGAAGAGGGGTTGAAGATGCTGGAAAAGTGGGAAAAGGAAAGTACCCTTATGCTACTGGGAGATGGAAAACGAAGCACATCTTCCGATACACTGGATCTGGATGAACCACGCAAAGAACGGGAGAAAATCAAGCGTTCCGGTGAAAGTTCGGGCGGATATGAAGGACTTTTCGACTGATCCTTAGTATGACCCGAATCCTGTCTGGTGCAATTCTGTTTGTGTACCTGTCCCTTGGATTTGGTTGCCGGTCATCATCTGACCTCGAAAAACTGGAATCGGCTATCCGGAAGGAATTGCAGCAAACCCCGGGTACTTTTGCCCTTGCCTGGAAAAATCTGAATACCGGTGAGGAATTGCTCATCAGCCAGGATACCGTTTTTCACGCCGCGAGTACAATGAAGACACCGGTTATGATCGAGGTGTATAAACAATCCGCTGAAGGCAGATTTCAACTGACAGATTCGCTGCTGGTTAAGAATGAATTTTACAGTATCGTCGACAGCAGTGTATTCGGATTGACGGTAGGAGACGACAGTGACGATTTGCTTTACCGGCAAATCGGCCGCCATCAGACAATCTATGATCTGGTCAGCCAGATGATCCAGGTAAGCAGTAACCTGGCCACCAATATTTTAATCGATCTGGTGGATGCCAGGAAGGTTACCCAAACCATGCGGTCACTGGGTGCCACTGAAATCGAGGTTTTAAGAGGGGTGGAAGATGATAGAGCTTATGAAGCGGGTTTGAGCAACACGACGACCGCGTCCGATCTGCTGGTCATCTACGAGCATCTGGCTACCGGGACCCTTTTGGATGTTGCTGCGAATCAGGCCATGTTAAAGATTTTACACGGTCAGAAATTCAGGGACATCATTCCTGCTCTTCTCCCCGATGAGGTTAAAGTGGCTCACAAGACCGGAAGTATAACCGGTGTACATCATGACTCGGGAATTGTTTTTCTACCGGACGGTCGAAAATATGTCTTGGTACTCCTCTCAAAAAATCTGGAGGACTTTGACCAGGGTACCCACACGCTGGCAAAAATCTCCCGGTTGATTTATGACTATATGCTGGTATCTGCCTGAATAGTGAACGGCTTCTCAGGGATTCTCGGCAACCAAACCCAGCTCTTTGGCTTTTTCCAGCATAAAGGCAAAGGCTTCATCATAGGTATTGGCGATCTGTCCGTCCAAAATGGCTTCCCGTATGGCATTTTTGAGGATACCCACTTCTTTGGATGGTTTGATCTTAAAAGTCTCCATGATAATTTCGCCGGTGATCGGTGGCTGCCAGTTGCGTAATTTGTCTTTTTCTTCAATTTCGCGAAGACTCCGTTTGACCAATTCATAATTAGCGAGATATCGCTCCACTTTTCCTGGATTTTTTGAAGTGATATCAGCCTGACAGAGCAACATCAGATCATCGATATCATCCCCGGCCTCAAAAAGCAGACGTCTCACGGCCGAATCGGTAATGTTTTCCCGGGTCAGACTGATGGGGCGAAGATGTAGTCTGACCAGATTCTGGACATATTTCATTTTGTGGTCGAGAGGCAGTTTGAGCTTCCGGAAAATCCGGGGAATCATTGCCGCTCCCAGGGCTTCATGGCCATGAAAAGTCCATCCGGTTTTTTCATCGAAACGCTTGGTGGGTGGTTTGGCTATGTCGTGAAGCAATGCCGCCCAGCGCAACCAGATGTTGTGGGAATTGGCAGCCAGATTGTCGACGACCTGCAAGGTGTGATAGAAATTGTCTTTATGCCCGATGCCATCAATGATTTCTACGCCTTCAAGGGCTGCCAATTCCGGGAAAATCAAGTGCAGCAGCCCTGTCTGAAAAAGCAGGCGGAAACCTTTCGATGGTTTGGGACATTCCAGAATCTTGGTTAATTCTACCGTGATCCTTTCCTGGGAAACAATATCGATGCGATTGCGGTAACGGGAGATTGCCCGCAGCGTTTCGTCACAGATTTTGAAATCAAGCTGAGTGGAAAACCGGATAGCCCGCATCATCCGGAGAGGATCATCCGAAAAAGTCCTTCCCGGCTCAAGGGGAGTCTTGATGATTTTCTCCTCGAGGTGGAGTAGGCCATTAAACGGATCTATGATCTGACCATAGTCATCCTGATTCAAACTAACTGCAAGGGCATTGATGGTAAAATCCCGTCGGTTTTGATCATCCTCCAGTGAACCCAGCTCTACCGCGGGTTTTCGACTGTCAGAACGGTAGGACTCCTTGCGCGCACCGACAAATTCAATCTCGCGATCCAGATGTCGCAACATTGCAGTGCCAAACCGTTTATAGATAGTGACGCGCGGAATCGGACGCAGGTATCCGGCCACTTCGTTGGCAAGCCTGATACCATCACCCACGCAGACGATGTCCAGGTCTTTGGTTTCTCTGGCCAGTAAGCGGTCCCGGACAAAGCCACCGACCACATAGGTAGGTACTCCCAGCCTGATCGCTGCCTTCTGAATGGTTCGAAAAATCGCTTGTTCTTCTTCTGTTATCGCAAAGATCATTACCTCGGTTATGCGGTTAGTTCAGCAAAGCTGTTCGTGATTTCATCCAGTATGGCCATGAGAATATCCGGGTCTGCTTCAGACACCAGCTGTGACCGGTAGGTTTTAATATTGGGTAACCCCTTGAAGTAGTTGGCGTAATGTCTTCGCATTTCCAGAACCCCCAGGGTTTCGCCTTTCCACTCGATGGAGTGACGGAGATGTTGTTTCACCACTTTAACTTTTTCCTGAATATCCGGTGGGGCAAGGCTGGTACCGTGGTCTAAATAATGCCGGATCTGCTTAAATATCCAGGGATTCCCAATACTGGCCCTCCCGATCATGATCCCATCCACCCCATAACGGTTTTTGTATTCAAGGGCTTTTTCCGGGGAATCGATGTCTCCATTACCAAAGATCGGAATCTGGATTCTGGGATTTTCTTTGACCCTGGCAATTAGCGTCCAGTCTGCCTCTCCTTTATACATCTGTTTACGGGTGCGGCCGTGAATCGAAAGCGCCCTGATACCCACATCCTGCAGCCTTTCGGCGACTTTTTCAATATGCAGGGATTTCTCATCCCAACCAAGCCTGGTTTTAACGGTAACGGGCAGTGAAGTACTTTTTACAATAGCATCGGTGAGACGAACCATTTTGTCAATATCCTGAAGGATTCCGGCACCTGCCATTTTACATACCACTTTCCTGACCGGACAGCCGAAATTGATATCCAGTATTTCCGGATCTGATTCTTCTACGATAGCTGCCGCCTTTTTCATAGATTCGAGTTCGGCACCAAAAATCTGGATGCCGATGGGTCGTTCATGGTCGTATATATCCAGTTTTTGGACACTTTTTTCAGCATCACGGATGAGTCCTTCAACCGAAATGAATTCGGTAAACATCAGATCGCAGCCCTGCTCCTTGCACAGTCGTCTGAAAGGCGGATCGCTGACGTCTTCCATGGGCGCCAGTAAAAGCGGAAACTCCCCGAGATTAACCGAACCTATCCTAATCATTCCCTTTATTAATTTCCAACATGCAAAGGTAAGGGAAATTTGCCGGGTGAAGCGAGGATCGTGTCAAGGATGGAAATTTCGGGTTAAAGGCTTAGTCTTAAAAGTAATTTATATATTGGTGACCTTTAAATTTCAGCTAACACTAACCAGTACTAAATGCTTACGCTCGTTGTTATTGCCTTCATTCTCGGATATGTAGCTATTGTTTTTGAGCATCCCCTTAAACTGGATAAAACGGTTCCGGCATTGATTATGGGAGCGCTGGTGTGGGGCTTCATCTCCCTGGGACACCTTGACGTCATGGGTGCTGATCATTCGGTAGGTCATATGGAAGAGGTGCTGCTGCATCACATCGGTAAGGTGGCTGAAATTCTTTTCTTCCTGATCGGAGCTATGACCATCGTTGAACTCATAGACCTCCACCGGGGATTTGCTGTGATTACCAACCGGATCGAAACTACCAGTAAAAGAAAGTTATTGTGGTTGCTCGCAGTGCTTTCCTTTTTTCTTTCGGCAACACTTGACAATCTCGCCTCGACAATTGTCCTGGTTTCGCTGCTGCGAAGGCTTATTCCGGATAAAACCGAACGACTTTGGTTCATATGTGTCGCAGTCATTGGTGCCAATGCCGGAGGTGCCTGGTCTCCTATCGGTGACGTTACTACCACCATGCTGTGGATTGGCAAGAAAGTATCAACACTCGGATTGATTGAAAATCTGATTCTGCCGTCAATCGTGTGCCTGATTGTACCAGTCTTTGTTTTATCCATGAAAAAGAACTTCCAGGGTAATATCAAAGCCGGTAGTTCAAAAGGCAGTAAGAGGGAAAAAGAATCAAAGCTACTTAGTAGCCGGATCATGTTGATCACCGGCGTCGGAGGATTGATTTTTGTACCAATCTTCAAGTCGGTGACTCACCTCCCACCCTATGTGGGCATGATGCTGGCTTTGGGGGTGGTGTGGCTGATTTCAGAATACATCCACCCCGAGGAAGATTTCAATGAAGAACGCAAGCACCTGTACAGCGCTCATACCGCTTTGTCAAGAATAGAATTGAGCAGTATCTTGTTTTTCCTTGGCATCCTGGTCGCTGTGGCAGCGCTTGAATCGGTGGCGGTAACCGGCCATGAAGGTCACCCGGTTGGTATGCTGCGGTATCTGGCTGAAGGACTGGACACCCTGGTTCCCAACCAGGATATTGTGATTATAATCATTGGATTCCTTTCTGCCATCATCGATAATGTTCCGCTGGTTGCAGCCACGATGGGTATGTATAGTCAGCCCATGGATGCCGAAATCTGGCACTTCATTGCTTTCTCAGCGGGTACTGGCGGTAGTATGCTGATTATCGGTAGTGCAGCCGGAGTTGCCGCCATGGGAATGGAACGCATTGATTTTATCTGGTATCTCAAGAATATCTCGTGGCTGGCTTTTCTTGGATTTATTTCGGGTTGTCTGGTATTTATCGCCTTATCGCCTTTCTTGCATGGGTAAGTTCTTTTTCACCGTTCTTCTGGGTATTTCATTATTACTCGCTTGTAGAGACCACTCCTCCGAAGCCCTCACCGGTTCCTGGAGAGCAAATAGTGTTGTTGAAGAAGGAGATACATTGGACCTGGATCTTGCCAATGTTTTTCTTGATTTCACCAAAGACCGGCATTTCCATTACAAGCACACCCAACTGGATTCGCTTTCCGGTACTTTTAAACTGGCGGACGGATTGATCAATCTCCATGTCCTTTCTCCCAGTGCAGACACGATCATTATTCAGTTAATGGATCTTACGGATGAATCCATGATCTTACGAATGAATCACGATGGGCGGGAACGCCTGGTCACGATGGTCCGTTGATAACCATACCAATATCCAGGATAGTCTTCTGTCTCCAATGTTGATCGCTTATCAATTCCAGGTGCTTTTCCTGTTATAAAGTAAAATATTACTGATTATTTGTGTTAGAACAGGAAAGTTTTATATTTTAATTGAGGTAATTCCGGAGGCTGTTGCTTCCGTCGCATTAGAACTCCAAAACTTTGAAACCACCCGTTGTCCTGATATTGACTCTGGCCATGGCCTTACTCCTTTCAAGATTCATCTGGCAGAGGATGGTACCGGTGGATGACCAGACTTCCGGCTTGATCCTGCATGGAAATGATAATTGCGATCATCCGGATTACGAAACTCTGGTTGCCCTTTATCACGCGACCAACGGGTCCGGCTGGACAATCAGTACCAATTGGTTGGATACCTGTGATGTATGTGAATGGTACGGAGTTCTTTGCCACAATAACCGGGTAATAAGCATTAGCCTCTCGAATAATCATTTGAAAGGCACCATCCCTCCAGAGATCGGAGAGATGGAAACACTGCGTTCACTACGAATGGAAAACAACCAATTGAGTGGTCCCATCCCTTTGGAAATTGGCAATCTAAGTGAGCTCACGAATATGGATTTGAGGGGCAACTCGCTTGAAGGACCACTTCCCGAAAGCCTGGGTAATCTGTCGTCGCTTCGCACCTTGTATCTGCAGAACAATAATCTTATCGGTACTATTCCCGATGAAATGGGAAGTCTGAATCAACTGGTAACCCTTTATCTGGACCAAAACGAACTTTCGGGATCCATCTCTCAGGGACTAGTTAATCTGAACAGTATTAAGATCCTCAGCCTCAGCCGGAACAACTTATCGGGGGAAGTACCTGGATTCCTGGAAAACTTGACTACCCTGGAAATTCTTGAGTTGGACAATAATGATTTCTCCGGACAAGTACCGGCATTCCATGGTTTGTCGAACCTGAAGATCCTTCGACTGGGGAATAACCGGTTGTCCGGGAATATTCCACCGGAATTGGGTGATTTGGCAGGTCTGACATCGCTGGATCTCTATAATAATCAATTGAGTGGTGAAATTCCATCCCAGTTAGGCAATCTGATTTCCATTCAATTCTTGAGGCTCTACAGTAACAGACTTGAAGGTTGCATTCCCGAATCCTTCCGCAATCTCTGTGGCGCCAATGTTAGTTTCTCAGGAAATCCTTGTCTTTGGCAGGGTACTTTTACCGAATTCTGCAACGGGGCTTCCTGCAGTTTTAACGATTATACTCTATCCGGTATTCCTTCTACAACGATTTGCGCAGGTATTACAGTGACTTTAACCGCTATCGGTGGGTCATCCTATCTTTGGAGTACTGGTGAAATAACATCCACGATCAACACAACTGTACTAAGGGATACCTGGTATTATCTGACCCTGACCACAGCAGCAGGTTGTTCCAGGTTTGATTCAATCCTGTTGCAGGTGAATGAGGCGCCGATAGCCATGGTAACCGGCAGCGATGTTACGATAATGGGTGGTGATGATGGCATGGCAACGGCTTCAGCAACGGGTGGTCAAAGTCCCTATTCCTATCGATGGAGTAATGGATCAACCAATGAGACTATCAACAATTTATCGGCTGGAGAATACCGTTGTACCGTTTCCGATACCAATGGATGCATGGACACCGTCTTCATCGTCCTTACCGAACCTGCCTGTTTCCCGGCAGGAACTCCCTGTGACGATGGTGATCCCAATACCTTCAATGAT
>CAYRYD010000011.1:25046-61238 GCA_964428345.1 uncultured Saprospiraceae bacterium
CGATGCCAATGGTTGTTCCACGGCAGATCAGTTGATCTTGCAGACCGGCTGTTTTACGGCAGGAACTCCCTGTGACGATGGTGATCCCAATACCTTCGATGACATCGAAGACGGCTCCTGTCACTGCGCCGGTACACCCTGCCCGGCGATAGAGGCCGGGCTGATGCTGATCGATGCAGGTTGCTTCGGATCGGATGACGGTGCCGCTGCCGCTTCACCTTCCGGGGGTACAGCTCCTTATGTGATCCGCTGGTCGAACGGATCCTCCGGAAGTGCCATAAGTAAACTGTCAGCCGGCAATTACGGCGTGACCATCACCGATGCTCATGGATGCAAAGCGATGGAAACCTTTACCATTTCGCAACCGGAACCGCTTACCACCCTTTTGACAGGAACCAATGAAACTTACCCGGATGCCCTGGATGGAGCGATCGATCTGCATGTTGAAGGCGGGACCCCACCCTATGACTATCAGTGGTCGACCGGAGCCACTACCGAAGATTTGACCAATTTACCGGGTAACAGTACCCGGTACTCGGTGACGGTGACCGATGCCAATGGTTGTTCCACGGCAGATCAGTTGATCTTGCAGACCGGCTGTTTTCCGGCAGGAACTCCCTGTGACGATGGTGATCCCGATACCTTTAATGATGCCGAAGACGGATCCTGTCACTGCACTGGTACTAGTTGCGATGAAATAGAAATCGAACTGGATGTCTTGGAACCCACTTGTTCAGGAGCTTCGGATGGATATGCTTCAGTCAATCCATCTGGAGGAAAAGAGCCCTATATAATATATTGGTCTACAGGAGCTAATAATCTCTTTATCAATAATATAGATAGCGGTTCTTACAGTGTAATCGTAATAGACATGGAAGGTTGCTCCAAGACTGTCTCATTCCGAATCGAAGATCCGGCTCCCCTCATGTTAGATCTGTTTGCCACCAATGAAAGCTATGGAGGGTCGGCTGATGGATTGGTGGATCTAACAGTTGTAGGAGGTACGGTTCCCTATGAGTATAATTGGTCAAACGGAGCATCGACTGAGGATATCGATCAGTTGACAGGTAAAGGGAGTACCTACAGCGTAACAGTGACCGATGTCCAGGGTTGTACTACCAGCGCATCGGTAGAGGTGCATACCGGCTGCCGTCCTGAAGGTTCCAATTGTGACGATGGAGATCCGGCTACCCACCATGATCAGGAGGATGGAAATTGCGGATGCTCCGGAATTGCTTGTCCGAAACTAGAACTTCAGATTGATCTGACTCAGGTATCCTGTTTTGGAGCATCAGATGGAGCTGCCCGATTGGACACTACTGCTTTGCATCTCACATCGATAAGCTGGTCTTCTGGTGAGTACAGTCCGGTAATCAAGGGACTGAGAGCTGGGATCTACCAGATTACTGTGGTTTCCGATGTTGGTTGTTACTACCTTGAGACTATAGAGATTAATGAGCCTCCTCCACTTGAAGTTGATCTTGAAGGAACCGATGAAACGGGATTCACAGCCAGCGATGGTCGAGCCTGGGCCAACATAAAAGGAGGAACACCACCGTATAGAATTGAATGGTCAAACGGATCAATTGGACCTCAAATCAATAATCTGGATGGAAATCGGTATTATACTGCAACCATACAAGATCAGGCTGGATGCCGGACTGTCGATTCCATTTACATTGCGGAATTTGTGTGTGCTTCTCTCTATGATACAGGTTTTTTTAAAGTCGAAACCATTGTCTCGAACGATTGTCAGAGCAACCAGGAAATCATTGTTAAATCCAAATTATTGGATTCGGATCTCGAGTATAGCCTGGACGGATTGGTTTTTCAGGAGAGCCCAAGGTTTGCTGCGCTCAGTGATGGTGAATATCAACCCGTCATCAAAGACTTGTCCAGCGGCTGCCTGTTAAGTCTGGGGGAACTGCAACTTGGCCAGCCTGTAGAATTAGCCATCAATACCCGTCAACCCACTGAATGCAATGCCAGGGATGGGGCTATAACTAATCCTGACCCACGATACGAGATAAGTCTCAATGGTAATGGTCCCTGGTACCATGAACAAATTAATGATCTCCCTATGGGAAATTATCTGGTTTTTGCCCGAAAGCTTGGTGAAAGCTGTTCTTTCCGGCTTGGAACCTTTATACTGGGTGAAAATACAGGGAATAGAAATTACCTGACCATTTCCCGCTGGGATGCGCCTTGTGATGAAAATCTGGGTGGGATGGAGATATTTCCTTACAATGATAGCATGACATATAGCATTGATGGTCGCCAGTGGTACCGTGGGAGACAGGTCTTCGCCGTGTCCCCTGGGGAATATCGGGTATATACCGGAGCTGAAGATTGTCCCTATTTTTTTGGAATAGTCATGATCGCCAGGAACACTACGATGAATCTTACCCACTTGGAGACTGGTAATCCTGCACATTGTGGTAGCCGGGATGGTTTTATCCAGGCCTACAGTGTTGACAATGCGGCTTACAGCCTTAACCAGGGACTTACCTGGAGCACCGATGGGTTGTTCAAAGACCTTTCAATTGGCAAATACCAGATCTGGTTTCGCAACAATGGAGAGACCTGTCTCGATTCGGTCGAAGTACAACTGACTGCTCCGGAAGAAAATCTGGAGATCGGGGTCGAGGCCAGGCTGGATCCCTCCTGCTACGGTGGTGCGGATGGCTATATTGAACTGGGATTAAATAAGGACCCCTCACAGTATGAATTTAATTGGGATCATGGGGCAGAAGGCACAATGGTGGGCGGGCTACCATCGGGAACTTATGAAATAACGGTTTCCAGGGAGGCTTTTTGTCACAATTCCATACTAATCGAATTGGTGGATCCTCCTCCTCTGGACATTAAGTTTCCTCCTGTGGATTCAGTGACCTATTGCCACGGGCAATCAATACTGGTCAGCTTACCTGACACCACACTTACTTACACCTGGAAGGCTGAGAACCAAATCATTGGGACCGGCAATCAACTATTGATTTCCGGAGCGGGGCACTATTCAGTCAATGCCAGGGATCACGATGGATGCAGTACAACCAGAGATTTTGAGATTGATTACAGCGATCAGTTCTTCCAGGCAGATTTTTTACTTACTTCTCAGGCCCTGGCCGGACAACCTGTCCATGCAGTTGAAGTATCCTGGCCGGTCCCGGATCAGGTATATTGGGAAGTTGAAGGTGGATCGATCGTTGATACCTATCTCAATCAATCGGTACTGGTTTTTGACAATCCGGGTGATTATCGAGTGACTATGAAGGCACTCAAGTATGGTTGTATGTCGGTTGTGGAGAAATCAATTCAGGTAGTAGAGGATTCCTCACAATTCAATCTGCCGATTGATATCCCTGGCGAATCAATTCGTCTGACTCTATTTCCCAATCCAAATCAGGGGGTGTTTAATCTTACGGTTCAATTATCTGAAGCTTCACCTCTCCAGATCCGAATCTATAATGAGGATGCTCTACTGGTTTATAGCCAGCATTTTGATGCGGTAGATGCCTTATCGCACCACTTCGATTTGTCCGGTTCAGTTGCCGGTATCTATACCTTGCTTCTTCAGAGTAACCAGGGATGGAAGACAGTCAATTTTGTCATTGAATGAGGGACACCTCTAAAAACCCCGTTCAATTGTCAACCGCTTATCCACAATAAACTATTTAAAAATCACCGGACTTCCCAACCTCTTTGTGGTTTCTTCGCTCAAAGGTCAACAGACCTTTACCTCCTCCCTTGAGGCCAGGAGTTCGCTCCTCAATCTCGCCTGGTTCCTTTTGAATTTGACGAATTTAATAAGTATTCAGACGTGCCCTGAGATAGGGTACCTAAGTCTTGGTTATTTCTTCGATAATCTTACCACGGGAGGACGATATCTCCACAAAATACTTGGCAGCCCTAAGATGATCCAGGTTGACCTGATTTTCACCGAAGATCTGATAGTGGGAAAAAAGGATATTCCCATTTTCATCCACCAATCTTAAAGTAAAGTCTTCGCCCATTGGAAGGATCACTTGTAAATGGGACTTAACCTCTGTAGGGAAAATCCGGCATTCAAAGGGTTTCATCACCGAAGTAATACTGTCATTTGTACTTGCCAAGGTATCCCCCTTCTCTTGAAGGTCAGCCTTCATGGTATCGGGCGTTGACTGCGACCAGATTTCGCTCACTAAAACAGGCAATAAGATCAGGGGTATTAAAAATTTCTTCATGGGGTAGACATATCTTTGAACGAATGCATTTGACTAAAAACTGGCGGGTATCTTTCGGCCTGAGTGGGTAACTATAGATCAGTGGATTGTTGGTCACTGTTGGCTACCCACTAAAACACAATAATGACGCCAAAAATAAATATAGCAACAAGAAGTTCAAAAATATCCGGCAGAAGATATTTTCGATTCCTCCCCTTTTAACATTGCCGGAGAATCCGATCCATCATAAATTACTCTTTTTCAATTCATTCACTGCATGATTGGCCGCCCGGGCAGTGATGGCCATGAACGTCAGAGAAGGGTTTTGATTTCCAATCGAGGTCATACAGGCCCCATCGGTCACATAAACATTAAGGCAGTGATGTAGCTGATTATTACGGTTGAGCAGTGAAGATCGAGGATCATCACCCATCCGGATACCTCCCATTTCATGGATGTCGAGACCAGGGGCTTGTTTGCTGTCCGATTTATGAATGGACGTACAGCCCGCGGTTATGAGCATTTGTTCACCTTCTGTTAGAAAGTCCTCCAGCATTTTTTCGTCATTGTCATCATAGCCAATGGAGGTTACCAGCAGGGGAATTCCCCATTTATCGTTTCGGTCATCACTTAAGCGTACATGATTTTCAAATTTGGGAATGGTTTCTCCCTGCATCATCATATATACCTGCCAGGGACCCGGTTTAGTCAGATCATCTTTAAATTCAGCTCCGAAGTCGGCATTGTAGATTCCCCGGCTCCACCCCGCTCTTGAAGCACTGAATGCCACCATATAGCCGCGGAGAAAGTCGGTTTCCTGGCGGTAGACATTTCTGAACGAAGGCATAAAGGCAGTAGTAGGTCGCCGACCGGAATAATATTGATCACTGAATCCATCAAATAAAGCCGACATGGAACCCCGGTACAGATGAAAGGCGACATAACGGCCGAGCAAATCACTATCATTTCCCAGCCCATCAGGAAAACGGTCACTTCGTGAATTAAGCAATATCAGATTGCTGTTGAGGGTGCTGGCGTTTACGAAAATTACTCTTGCAAAATACTCGGTTGCCAGGAAGGTCTCTGCATCGATGACCCGCACTCCAGTGGCTCGCTTCTGATCCTGGTCGTAGATAATAGAGTGCACCACGGCATGTGATCTGACGGTGAGATTACCGGTTTTGGCAGCCCAGGGAAGGGTGGAGGAATTACTGCTGAAATATGCACCATAGGGACAGCCCCGGTAACACAGATGCCTGGCCTGGCACTTACCCCTACCCTGTTCCAGATGGATTGGCTGAGGTTCGGTAAGGTGAGCACAACGTCCTATGATCACCTGCCGGTCCTGATAATGTTGATGTATTTTTTCCTGGATATGCTTTTCGACACAATTGAGCTCAAAAGCCGGCAGCACTTCGCTATCAGGTAAGTGTTCAATCCCATCTCGGTTGCCGCTGATCCCCACAAACTTTTCAACATGGCTGTACCAGGGCTCCAGATCGCGATACCGGATTGGCCAGTCGACTGCAAATCCATCCCTGGATGGTGCTTCAAACTCATAATTGCTCCATCGCTGGGTTTGGCGGGCCCAGATTAAGGACTTACCTCCAACCTGATAACCCCGGATCCAGTCAAAAGGCCTCTCCTGAACATAAGGATGCTCATCATCCTTCACAAAAAAATGCTTGGTTGCATCTTCAAAGGCGTAGCATCGGTCTGCTATCGGATTTGCTTCCTTCTCTTCCTGCGAAAGACCTCCTCTGAATTTAAAATCCCAGGGTGCCAGCATTGCGGTAGGATAGTCCTTGACATGGGTAACATCTCTGCCCCTTTCCAGTACCAGTGTCTTCAATCCCCCGTCGCAAAGCTCTTTGGCAGCCCATCCACCACTGATCCCTGATCCAATTACGATGGCATCGTAGGTATTATCCTGTTTTCCTTTGCCGAACATGTACCAATTTTATCCGGCATCAAGGTACCAAATTTTCGGACCTTGACTTCCGGCATTTCGGATTGAAACGGTCAGAAAGACCCTGGTTCAAAATGCCGAAACGGAAATAACTCTGACCAAAGCTGGAAAAAATTGAATGAAAGATGATTCCAATACTACTAATTTAGGGGGATGCAACGGTTGTATCAGATAATTGCAGTTTTCCTGATTCCGGCCTATCTGGCATTGAGTCCTTCTCCTGTGATCCGGATGCCGGAGATTTGTGACAATGCGTTGGATGACGATGGTGATGGATTGATCGATTTGAATGATCCGGACTGTGACTGTCCCGTTGCCGAACCTGTTTCCCTTATTCCGAATCCTTCTTTTGAGGAAAGATCCTGTTGTCCCCAGACGCGGGGTAGTCTTCATTGTGCTGATACCTGGATTCAGGCCAGTGAAGCAACGACAGATTACCTGCACACTTGTGGCTTCAATGGCTGGCCGGATCTTCCGATTCCCCAACCCATACCAGATGGTGAGGCTTGCATTGGCTTTCGCAATGGCAGATTTGGGGAGGGAAATTCCAATCCAAACTGGAAGGAGTACACCGGAGCTTGTCTTACCAGCCCTTTGAGGGCCGGAACTACCTACTTGTTTCAATTTTGGCTGGGGTTTACCCATTATCAAAATTCTCCTCCTTTGAATGTGGTCTTCTACGGTAGCACCGATTGCAAAAACCTTCCTTTCGGATCCGGAAATGAGAGACATGGTTGTCCGTTGAATGGTGAGGGCTGGATACCTCTTGATGTAATTTATGCGAGTGGTGCCAATACCTGGAAAAAAGAGCAATTCAGCGTTACTCCTGATCAGGATATTTATGCGATCGCCATCGGTCCGGATTGTCTGGAACTGGATCTAACCGATAATCCGTACTATTTCCTCGATCACCTGGTGCTGGCTGACGTCAAGGAGTTTGATTTGGTGATTGTCCCTACCGCTCATCCCTGTGATCCCGGCTTCGGTCTCCGCCTTCCAGAAAGAGAAGGATTCCAATACCAATGGTACCGGAATGGAGTCGCCCTGATTGGCGAAACCGGCCACGAATTGAAGACCGGGAGAGAAGGTACCTATCAGGTCAGGGTCCTCGAAGATCATGGAATGACCAGTTGTAAAATTACCAAACCCTATACCCACACGATCCCAGTCATCCGTACCCGGGAATCAAGACACGTTTGCGAAGGAGAGCTCATTACGGTCAGAGGCCGTTCAGTCAGTAATTCCGGGATATTCATTGACACCCTCAAGACGAGGAATTTGTGCGACAGCATTGTAGAAACCACTGTGCGAATGATCTCGGATTCAACAGTTCACGTTCGCGCCCGAATCTTCGAAGGGGAAACTTATATGGTAGGGCACAAGCAATTCAGTCATCCGGTGAATGAAAAGGTCCTGCTCACCTCCACTCTGGGTTGTGACAGTACAGTACAACTTGAACTCGAGTATTATAAAGTGTTTATTCCCAATGCCTTCACTCCCAATACTGATGGTGTCAATGATGGGTTTAGTGTTTACGGTTCGAACGACTTGATTTCGATCAAATCACTGGTTCTTTTTAATCGATGGGGCGGCAAGATATTCGAAGGCAATGATCTGCCTGCCAACGAATCGATAACCTTATGGCAGGACAACCGGACTGATGAAGGTGTGTATACCTATCTGATCAGTTTGCTGATGGATGACGGTCAGCTTCACCAGCTTTCCGGCTCGGTTTTGTTGTTGCGATAGACGGAGATGTCAGGTGAAGTAAGGTGTCAAGAACTGCGATCATTGTCCCCTGATTTAATTGGAAATCCTGCAATCGGGATCTCTCAAAACGGAGTCGCAAGGGAATGACCGGCGTTTCAACATCCTGGATCTTTGGCAAATACTGCTCCAGAACAAGGTCGGTTTTCAATGGAAAATATTGCCGGAGCGATTTTTCTATTCGCTGTCGGACCACCTTCAGGAGTCCCCGGGTCACGATGCCGGGTTTCACTGGCGACCGCATGTCAAACTCGTCCAGAATGATTTCCCGGGTTTCTTTCTTAAAGCGGATAAACAAAACAAAGATCACCGGGTCACTTAACAACCGATCCGGCCAAAATTGCAAACGCAACTCACCAATGTGTAATTTAACTTCCAGGTGCTTTACACCGATAGGTAGCTTCTGGATCAGCTGATTGATGCGGTCGATCTGGCCTGGCAATATGTCATTGATCATTTGTTCAGAAATCTTCAAACGGACGGGCATGTCCTTTCTCCGCGAAGCGAACTCAACACTGGTCTCCCGCGGTATCTGATCTCCAGGGTTGATTTCCAGGCCTGCAGTAATACCCACAGAGAGGTACCCGTCGCCTATCAGGAAATGGTGAACGGTCAGTTTCGTCCTGCTCATGTTGATCATTATCCCTTGTACATAAAATGAATCCGGAATGTGCAGCAACAAGGCTGCCAGATGTTCCGGTTTTAATGCATCCTCTATTTTCCTGGAAATCCTTTCTTCCAGAAAATCAAACTGGTTGAATAAAACCGAGGATACTTTTTCGACAACACCCAGATGCTTTCCCGATTCTTCAATATGGGGACCATCCAACCACTGAAAATGCTCGAACCTGAAATCCACTCTGACCTCCTCCTGTTGGATGCTGACAGCAATCCGGCTGGAAAGTTGGAGTACCCCGGATATCGATGAAACCAGGCGGGATGCAGGGTCAATTTTCACAGCAACACTCTGCAGGATCAGAAACCGGCCATTTTCAGGTATAACGGATTGCAAATCAATATTATAGAAGACAATGGTTACCTGACCCAGAATCGGAATGTTCACTTCGAGTGGTTTGTTATCCAACAGCTGCAGACCTTTGTTGAGCAGCAAATGCAAATCCTCTTTTTCCAGGCGGATATCCACTGGTAAATCCGTTAATTGCAGCAATGCGAAATTTTTTTCAGGAATATATAATATTCTTTTTAAGCAGGCCGTTTACCTATCAGATTTCCTATCCTACGGGAAATTTTGTTCACGGGATTACAATTTTGGAAGTGAGTCGAAACGCCTAAATTTCGACTCACTTTTTTTATCTTACCCCGTCAATTATTTCATTTTAATATGAGAAAGCTCCCGTATTTTATCCTGGTGTTGCTGGTATTGATCATACCATCTGCTCCAATGGAGGCTCAGACTCCCGATACGGCAATTATCGGCGCTATGAAATACCGGTCTATTGGTCCTTACCGGGGAGGTCGATCCGCCGCAGTGACGGGAGTGCCGGGAAATCCCCATCTCTATTATTTTGGCTCGACCGGCGGTGGAGTCTGGCGCACCCTCGATGCAGGCAATACCTGGGAAAACATTTCTGACGGATATTTTGGCGGTTCTATTGGTGCAGTATCCGTGGCTCCTTCCGATCCAAACGTAATTTACGTGGGTGGGGGTGAAGAGACAGTACGCGGTAATGTTTCTTCCGGGTATGGTATGTACAAGTCGGAAGATGCGGGAAAAACATGGAAACATATTGGACTGGACGATTCACGCCATATAAGCAGGATCCGGATCGATCCCAGGAATCCTGATATCGTTTATGTGGCGGTCATGGGCAATCTTTACAAGGGAAACGATGAACGCGGTATCTTCAAGAGTATGGACGGCGGAAAAACCTGGCAGAAGAAGCTCTTTATCAATGCGGATGTTGGTGCGGTAGATCTCTGCTTGGATCCGAATAATCCACGGATAATGTATGCCACCACCTGGCGGATCCGGCGCACTCCCTATAGCCTTTCAAGCGGTGGTCAGGGTTGCGGTATTTGGAAAAGTACCGATAGCGGCGAGACCTGGACCGACCTGACCCACAACAGAGGACTGCCCACTGATACGATCGGTATTGTCGGAATTGCCGTTTCACCGGTCAATTCCAACCGGGTTTGGGCAATTGTTGAGTCTAAAACCGGAGGAGTCTTCCGGTCAGATGATGCCGGATTGACCTGGAACAAGATCAACGATGACCGGGCTTTGCGACAACGGGCCTGGTATTACACCCGGATCTATGCCGACACCAGGGATGAAAACATTGTTTATGTCCTGAACGTATCTTACCACAAATCAGCCGATGGAGGAAAGACTTTTGAGGCATTTAGTGCACCTCATGTCGATCATCATGATCTCTGGATCGCACCCGAAGACAATCAGCGGATGATTATTGCCGACGATGGTGGCGCCCAGATTTCCAATGATGGCGGTGGCAACTGGTCCAGCTATTACAATCAGCCAACTGCCCAGTTTTACCGGCTGGCCGTTGACAATGCCTTTCCATACCGGATCTATTCAGCACAACAGGATAATTCCACTATCCGGATTCCCCATCGTACTTCCGGATATTCCATAGACCGGGAAGACTGGGATGAGAGCGCCGGCTGCGAGTGCGGCCACCTGGCTGTTGATCCGCTTAACAGCGATATTGTCTACGGTGGTTGCTATGATGGGGTGATTGAAAGGCTGAATCATAAAATCGAACAAAGCCGGCAGGTAGATGTCTGGCCTGACAACCCGATGGGTTATGGTGCTGAGGGCATGCGATATCGTTTTCAATGGAATTTTCCCATCTTCTTCTCGCCACATGATCCCGGAAAACTTTACACCGCCTCCAATCACCTTCACCTCACGGTAGATGGTGGTGCGACCTGGAATGTCATCAGTCCTGACCTGACCCGTAATGACAGCTCCAAGCTGGGACCTTCGGGTGGTCCCATTACGAAGGATAATACCAGCGTCGAGTACTACTGTACTATCTTTGCGGCGGCGGAGTCACCCCGGGTCAAAGATCTGTTATGGACAGGCTCGGATGATGGATTGGTGCATGTGAGCCGTGATGGCGGTCATACCTGGACCAATGTTACACCCAGGGGGATGCCGGAATGGATTATGATCAACAGCATCGAACCTGATCCGCACAACGATGGAGGTTGTTACATTGCCGCTACCATGTATAAGTCCGGAGATTTCCGACCCTATATTTACAAAACGACGGATTTTGGCCAGAGCTGGAAGAAAATCACGGAAGGAATTGACAGCGAGCATTTTACCCGCGTCATCCGGTCGGATCCAAACCTGCCGGGTTTGCTTTACGCAGGTACGGAAGCCGGGATCTACATTTCGTTTGATGACGGAGCCCGGTGGATACCCTTTCAGCTCAATCTCCCGGTAGTCCCTGTCACCGATTTGCTGATCAAAGATGAAAATTTGATTGTAGCTACCCAGGGAAGAAGCCTCTGGCTTATCGACGATTTGTCTCCACTCTACCAATTGGATCAGATAGAAACCGGCACTGCTCATTACCTCTTCAAGCCCAAACCCACTTACCGGATGCGTGGTGGTCAGCGTACCAACCTGAAGACCGCAGGACTGAATCATCCTGCCGGAGTTATGACCTATTTTTATCTGAAGGATCACCAGGATTCAATCGGGGTCTCCCTTACATTCTCCGATGATCAGGGTAATACCATTCGCACATTTTCCACTGACAGTAAGGAAGATAATCTGGAAGTAAAGTCTGGTTCCAATTTGTTTGTCTGGAATCTGCAATATCCACAGGCGGAAAAATTTGATGGGATGATTCTGTGGGCTGGATCATTGGCCGGTCCGGTGGCATTACCCGGTATTTACCAGGTTACCCTCAAAGTCGGCGATCAGGAACAAAGCCAGCAGTTTGAGATCCGGCAAGATCCCCGGTCCGATGCCACTCCGGAAGACCTGGCTGTACAGTTTAACTTTATAAAGGAAGTTAATGAAAAGGTAACGCAAGCCCATCAGGCGATCAAACAGGTAAGGGAATTGCGAAACCAGCTGGAGCAGATTACCCCCGGACTAAAGTCTGCTGAGGGTGCGGAAAATATTCTGAAGATGGCTGACGATATTCAGAAAGATATGACTGAAATTGAAGAACGGCTGTATCAGACCAAAAATCGCAGCAGCCAGGATCCCCTGAATTTTCCTATTCGCCTGACCAACAAACTGGCTTACCTGAACACCACTAACCGTTCAGGAGATTACCGGCCAACCAGGCAGGCGGAGGCGGTCAAAGAAGAATTATCAGTTAAGATTGACCATGAATTGTCGCTGCTTAAACGGATTTTTGAAGAAGACCTCCCCAGGTTTAATGCCGCTTACCGGGCGATTGAACTGGATGCCCTTCGCTTAAAGGAAATGTCAGATGATGATGGAGCCCAGTAAGGTCTATATTGGTATTATCAATGTTTCGGACCGGGCCAGTCAGGGCATTTATGAGGACTTGCCCGGGAAGGCTATCCTTGGTACTCTGCGAGATTACCTGATCACACCTTTTGAGCCGGTCTATGCCGTCATCCCGGATGAACAGGAATTGATCGAGAAAACCCTGATCCAGATGTGTGAAAAGGGCTGCTGCCTTATCGTAACATCGGGTGGTACCGGCCCATCGCCCCGCGACGTTACGACTGAGGCGACAGAAGCGGTATGTCAAAAGCTGCTGCCGGGCTTTGGAGAACGGATGCGGATGGAAAGCCTTAAATATGTGCCGACCGCCATCCTGTCGAGACAAACTGCCGGCATCCGTGATAAGTCTTTGATAATCAATTTACCTGGCAAACCAAAGTCGATCCGGGAATGTCTGGATGCCGTCTTTCCTGCCGTACCCTATTGCATAGATCTGATTGGAGGCCCATACCTGGAAACCAATCCACAGGTGATGAAAATATTCAGACCTAAGTCATCATAATATTCAATAGATCAATTAATTGTGTCAATTAATTTAAAGCTGTTCATGAATCGATCCACCTCATTACTCAGTCCAAAAGAAGCATCGACTGCGACCTGGATGGAATAAAAAGTATCGTCGACGAGATAGGCTTTGGTTTTTAACACGGATCGTCCACCATTGTAGTGAATGCGCCAAAATCGGCCGGGATAACGGTTTTGATAACGAATTTCATCCAGGATCAATACTTCACCGCTGACGCTGTGAGCTGCCTGCTCGACCGTGGCGTCAAAAAAATCACCGATCAAACCGATGGAATCCTCCGGAACGAGAAGAGATGGTGACCGGTAAAAGCTCACCATATAGACAAAATTACCGGAGGTATCGCTCAGAGAAGCAAGGTAAAAGGTATGATAGTTGATCGTACCGAGATCTGTTTCAATCTGTTGGATGGTGTGCTCCATTTCACCTGGAACCTCAATCTGAAATTTACCCTCAATGCTTTTGAAAGTGGTCCACTCTGGAGAAAGGATTACGCAGGCAGATAACAAATAGAAAAGGATCATAGTGATGAAAACGTCCGGTCAGGTAAAATAGTGCCGGTCAGGGTTGATTGACCCTCCGGAAAAGAGGATAAGTTTATCTTTGCGGCACTAACTCAAAAAAATAGAAACATGAAGTTTGACATCGCGATCATCGGTAGTGGACCTGGAGGCTATGTTGCAGCCATCCGTGCTGCCCAATTGGGAAAGAAGGTAGCTATCGTCGAAAATGAATCCCTGGGAGGCATCTGTTTGAATTGGGGATGCATCCCGACAAAAGCTTTGTTAAAAAGTGCACAGGTCTTTGAGTACATTCAGCATGCTGCTGATTTCGGTATTGAAATCAGTAAAAGCAAGATTAATTTCGGACAGATGATCAGCCGAAGTCGCCAGGTAGCTGATGGGATGAGCCGGGGGGTCCAGTTTCTGATGAAGAAGAATAAGATTGAGGTATTTCAGGGTTATGGCAAGATCAAAAAACCAGGTCAGGTTGAGGTCAGCAAAGATGGTAAAACCAGTATGGTCGAGGCAGATCATATCATCATAGCAACTGGTGGCCGCTCTAAAGAATTGCCCAATCTGCCGATCGATGGAAAGAATATCATCGGATACCGGGAAGCTATGTCCCTTGCAAAGCAACCGAAAAGGATGGTGATTGTCGGTGCCGGGGCTATTGGTGCCGAATTCGCCTATTTCTACAGTACCATCGGTACAGAAGTGACAGTCGTCGAATTTCTCGAACAAGGTCTTCTGCCCCGGGAGGATGCCGATATTTCGAAGGAACTGGCCAGGTCTTTCCGGAAAAAGGGAATCAATGTCCTGGCCAATACGAGTGTGGAGTCGGTTGATTCAAAAGGAAGCAATCTGGAAGTGCAGGTTAAAGAGAGAAAGTCTGGTAAAACCGATACCATTGAATGCGACATCGTCCTCAGCGCAGCGGGTATTAGTGCTAATATCGAGGGAATAGGCCTGGAGGAAGTTGGCATAAAATCTGATAAAGGACTAATTACAGTGGATCCGTTTTATCGCACCAATGTGGCAGGATTCTATGCTATCGGCGATGTGATTCCGGGTCCGGCACTGGCCCACGTTGCCAGTGCAGAAGGCATCATCTGCGTAGAAAAGATTGCGGGAGAAAATCCGCAACCGCTCGACTATCAGAACATACCTTCCTGTACCTATTGTCATCCCGAGGTAGCTTCGGTCGGCTATACCGAGGCAGCTGCAAAAGAAGCTGGTTTTGAGATTAAAGTGGGCAAGTTTCCTTTCTCTGCATCGGGCAGGGCCAGTGCCGCCGGACACAAGGAAGGTTTTGTCAAGGTAATCTTTGATGCGAAATACGGTGAATGGCTGGGTGCCCATATGATTGGTGATAATGTAACCGAGTTGATCGCAGAAGTAGTAGCAGCCCGTAAACTGGAGACAACCGCTCACGAGATCATCAAAACCGTGCATCCGCATCCAACCATGAGTGAGGCGATCATGGAGGCTTCGGCGGCCGCCTATGGAGAAGTGATCCATATTTGACAATTTAGTTTTCCTTTCCGAATCAGGCATTGAGTCGGTTATGTGGTGCATAAACCAAAGACAATAAGCTATTTAAGGATAAGGGACATTTTTAATCTACTTTATATATTATGAGATACTTATATATGTAAAAAATACTTATAAGTTAATCTTGAAATTCATGAAAAAAATGAATTACTTTTGTTTCGGTTTTGAGATAAAAACCGGCTAGTGAATCCGAGCCCTTACCAAACTGATTTTAGCCAAACTCAAGTCTCAAAGGCCTATGAACATAAACCGATACACAAGAACTTACGTATTTGCCTTTTTTACCATCTCAACAGCAGTATTGAGTTTTGCTCAGGTGCGATCTTATGATGGTTATGGTAATAATGTGGCAAATCCACAGTGGGGCGCAGTAGGTTCACCTCTTAAAACGGTGATTCCATTATCCTACAGCGATGGTATTTCAGCGCCCAATGGAGCAGACAGACCCAATCCCCGAACAATCAGCAACGATCTCTTCAGTCAGCTTGAAGCCATTTATGACGGACATAACCTGACGGATTACACTACCGTTTTTGCTCAATTTGTGGAGCATGAGGTATCCCTGATTGAAGACAGCGAGGAAACAATTTCAATTCCCGTTCCACCCTGTGATCCGGTATTTGACCCTACTTGTACTGGCAGATCGGAGATTCCGATGCAGCGATCCCGGCCTTTGGAAGGCAGTGGGACGGATGTGAGCAATCCCAGACAGTTTGCCAATGAAATTTCGGCGTACATCGATGGTTCGGCAGTTTATGGCTCCGATCCCGAACGGGCTGCCTGGTTGCGGACTTTTTCCAACGGAAAACTGAAAACCTCTTTTGGAAATTTGTTGCCCTTCAATACCCTTGATGCCCAATTAAATGGACCAACCGACCCCAATGCACCGCCAATGAAGACTTCAGGCAGTGATCTTCGCAGGTATTTTGTAGCCGGGGATATCCGGGCCAATGAAAATATTATGCTGATCGCCTTGCATACCCTTTTTGTACGGGAACATAACCGGATTTGTGATGAGCTAAGGGTAAAATATCCGGGAATGACTGATGAGGACTTGTATCAGAGGGCAAGAAAAATGGTCGCCGGGTTTATTCAGAACATTGTCTATTCGGAATGGTTACCCAGCATCGGCATTGTATTGGAAGAGTATAAAGGTTACCGGCCAGATATCAATGTGAATGTCAGCAATATATTTTCTGCAGCCGCTTTCCGGTTTGACTATACGCTGATGAGCAGCAATATCCTCCGAATGGATGATGAATGTGAAGCTTTTCCCCAGGGAGATATCGGGATGCGTGACGCCTTTTACAATCCGGAATTGATCGTAACCAGCGGAATTGAACCGGTGGTTAAGGGTATGAGTGCACAGATCCAGCAAAATCTGGATTGTAAGGTAATCGACGAAGTTCGTAACTACGTGACCGGACTCGGCACCGGACTTGATGTTGTGGCCATCAATATAAACCGCGGGCGGGAAAGAGGTCTGCCGGATTATAATTCAGTGCGGGAAATTCTCGGGTTGTCCAGAGTACGCTCATTCGGAGAGATCACCACCAATCCGGCGGATGCCCGGGTTTTGGAAGATCTCTATGGATCGGTAGACCATATAGACCCTTGGGTAGGAATGCTGGCTGAGAAACATGTACCCGGTGCCATGTTTGGCGAGACCATCATGGTAATCTTGCAGGACCAGTTTCGTACTCTCCGGGATGGCGACCGGTTCTTTTTTGAAAATGATCCCGAATTGTCGGCAGCCGATAAAGCAGAAATCCGCCACACCACACTGGCATATTTAATTACCCGAAATACCAATCTGCAGGCCATGCAAGAGAACGTCTTCTTCATGGAGCGAACCTGTCACAAGATTGAAATCGAAGATAAACACCTGGCAATCACCGTGGCTCCAAATCCCATACAGGAAGATTTTGACCTCCATATCTATGCATTTGAGAGGGGTGATGCTCAGGTGATTGTCTCAGACATAATGGGTAGAGAGATCATACATATTCCGGTTTTTCTGGACCGGGGGATCAATTCCTTTAATCTGAATCTGGACTCCGGTATGCCTATTGGTTTCTACAATCTCGAGGTGCATCAGGGTCTTCGATTTAATGCCAAAAAGATCCTTAAGGTTAAATAGACTGATCAGCCACAGACTAAAACCTGGAGTTGTCAGCAATGTCGGTAGGGATATGGCCCTGCTATTGGGATTAATCCTCCTGTTCCTCACCTGAAGAATTGATCAGGGCCAACATGATGATGGCCAGCAGGATCATACCAACCTTGGTCAGGAATCCTAAAAGAGCGTTGTAATCATCGATCCAGGCAAGAAATTTCCAGCGAATGCCAACGAGACTCAGGGTCAGGGCGGTAAAGCCCGTGAGAAAAAGCAGGAAGGCAAGGATGGTGATCAGGTCTTTCTTCTTTAGCATCCCGTAAAATTACACCTTACCAAACACTTCCCGGCTGAATCTGACTGGCAGATTTTATAGTCCTGATGTTGGCTTCGGGATATGGAGGAAAAATTTATGAGATCCAGGTTCTGTGGGAAGGGCGATGACCCACGAGATGAAGATTGGTATTGGTAGCTCATCACTGGGCCGATTTCCGTACTTTCGGATGAACAAACGTATCGTGATTAAGATAATTGAATGTCCCCGGGATGCGATGCAGGGTATTACCCGCTTTATTCCGACCGACCGGAAGGCCAGTTACATCAACCTGTTGCTCAAAGTTGGTTTTGATACGATTGATTTCGGAAGTTTTGTGTCACCAAAAGCTATTCCGCAAATGCGGGACACGGCTGAAGTGCTCAATAAACTGGATCTTTCGCAGGGAGGGACCAGGTTACTCGCCATTGTCGCTAACCAGAGGGGAGCGAACGAAGCCGCTGGTTTTCCACAGATCACTTATCTCGGATATCCTTTTTCAGTCTCACAGACATTCCAGATTCGAAATACCAATGCCACGATCGAAGAATCACTGGAAAGAGTACGTGATATTCAGGATATCTGTCTCCGGCATTCCAAACAGCTGGTGGTGTACCTATCAATGGGCTTTGGCAATCCTTATGGAGATCCCTGGAATGTAGAGATTGTCCAACGATGGGTTGACATTCTCGCCGATATGGAAATCAAGATCCTGGCTTTGTCGGATACCATTGGCGTATCGAATCCAGACAGCATTGCCTATCTTTTCTCAAACCTGATCCCCCCCTATCCTGACGTCGAGTTTGGCGCCCATCTCCACACTACTCCGGGTACCTGGTATGAGAAGGTACAAGCTGCCTATCAAAGTGGTTGTCGCCGGTTTGACAGCACGATCAAAGGCTTTGGTGGATGTCCGATGGCCAGGGATGAACTGACCGGAAATATGGCCACTGAAAACCTGATTGATTTTTTCAAGATGCACCAGATAAACCACAATCTGAATGAAGAGGCCCTGCTGACCGCAATGAGGGCAGCCATTGAGATCTTTCCGTAACCGGCACTTCGCCTTTGTATTTCCCCGATCATGGTCTTTACCTGCTTAAAAAGCACCGGTCACCGGAAGACCAACTCTTTCCCGGTAAGTACGTTGAACGATTTCTTCGACTGATTTTCCTTCGATTTTACTCTGCAACCACGACATAATATCGAGATAAAGGAAGGCTCTTTTCGCATACGCGGATTCCGATAATTTCACCAGTTTGTTGTGCAATTCCTTAAAACGTTTTTTTACATCCTGTTTGCTCATCTTCGGAGTTTTCCGCAAGAACCGGAAGATTTCATTCTGAACATCCTGCAATTCACTCATCTTACCCAGGTATCGGTAGACCGATTTGACCTGGTACTCGAGCAAAGCCTGATTTCCCAGTTCATAGTGGGCAATGAGATTCAGAATTCGGGCAAATGACAAAATATCACCTCTAAAATCGGGTGTCTTAGCATTGATAATCTTGTTGAGATAGGTGATCGAAGTGCTCCAGTCACCACTACCAAAATACATACAGGCAATCTTGTAGTAAAATACCATGATCCGGTGCTTGTCCCATTCGTAGGGATTTTCACGGATCAATTCGACCAGTTCAGGCATCTTCCTGACTCCCTCGGAAAAGGTTCCCTGCAGATAATGACGGTTTACCAAATGAATATAATAGTATAATTTATAGAGCCCTTCCTGATTCAGGGTCCGGATCAATCCTTTGTCCGGAACCTCAACCAGGACTTCAAACATCGCAATGAACCGTTCGTCGCTCAGGCTGATGTAAAGACTGGTTAGCAGGTTGTGGAGAGATTTCAGGTACAGCGATGTCTCTTCCTGTACCATTTCGGGGTACTCCTCAAACAATTCATACCACTTGCGGGTATACCGGTAGAAGTTCACAAAATCCTGGTTCATGTAGTAATACCAACCATACGACTGATACAGGTATAGTTTTTCATGAAAATCCAGTTGGTTGATGTCGTACACCGGCAGATTGCTCTCAAAAAAGTCGTGGAGATATTGAAAATCATGTTTGTTGCGGACATGTCCCACTTTAAGGTACAAGCCATAGAGTTGGAGCGCCAGATTACTGAAAGCCTGGGTTCGTTCGATTTTCCTGGTGAGGGTAACGACTTCTTTTTTGAGTTCTTCTGCCCGGTTTTCGATGCTCCGGGTGATGTATTGTGATTCGATAAATTTTTCAAATTCAAGGATATTCAGCGCCAGAACGTATTGGTTATTCTTCAGGGCGATGGGTTTGGTCCGGCTCAGAATTTCGAGGCTCTGACGGTATAGACCTTTATCGTAAAGTACACGTGCATAATCGATGCGCTCCCGTATATCGATTTCGGTGGTACTCGTACGGCTCAGTAAACGGAGGCAGATGAGCAATTGCTTGTAAAGATGGGCTTTGAGATTGGAGAGCTGTCGTTTTTTAATAGTTGGTATGCGTTCCAGGACCTGGCCTTCATCATAGCGGCCAGTCCGGCTGATCTCATCAAAAAGGTGCAGAAAGAGGATATCGTCTGACATTTGATTTCGGGTCACGAACAGCCGGAAACTTCTCTTTTCAGCTTTGGTCAGAGAATTAACAAGTTGGACCAGGTAATCAGTTTTCGGAGTGGGCATTGTAACTCTTTGCTTTATATTTTGTTGATAATCAAGTATTTAATGGCGTTAAATATACGTCTTATCTTGTAATGACAAGGTATAATTTACTTCCAATGGCACAATTGGTGCCCTATTTTTATGAGTTGGAAACAGTCATAAACTTAAATAAAAATGGAGAAGACTAGAATCCAGATTTTCGATACCACGCTGAGAGATGGTGAACAGGTACCCGGTTGCAAGCTCAATAAAGATCAGAAGCTTCGTCTGGCCCGTACCCTGGAGAACCTCGGAGTGGATGTAATCGAGGCTGGGTTTCCAATCAGTAGCCCGGGTGATTTTGAAGCCGTCAGCGCCATCAGTGCCGCTGCCGGAGATGTGACCATTTGTGCGCTTTCCCGGGCGGTTGAGAAAGATATCGATGCGGCCGCCGGTGCCGTGACCAAAGCCAAAAGACCCCGAATTCATACCGGTATTGGTACCTCCGATTCACATATCAGGTTTAAGTTTAATACCACCCGGGAGGCAGTGATAGAACGGGCGATTGCGGCCGTGCGTTATGCCAAGCGGTATGTCGAGGATGTTGAATTTTATGCAGAGGATGCCGGCCGTACCGATAACGAATTTCTTGCCCGCATCTGTGAAGCGGTGGTCAAAGCTGGTGCTACTGTCTTGAATATTCCGGATACAACCGGTTATTGTCTGCCCCGAGAATATGGTGATAAGATTCGCTACCTGGTCGAGCATGTGAAGGGCGTAGAAAATGTGGTTATTTCGACACATTGTCATAACGACCTGGGCCTGGCTACGGCCAATTCTATCGAAGGTGTGATCAGCGGAGCCCGGCAGATTGAGTGTACGATCAACGGATTGGGAGAACGGGCCGGTAACACCTCGCTTGAGGAGTGTGTCATGATCCTAAAACAACATCCCTACCTGGGATTTGATACCGGAATCAACACAAAATTACTTAATCCGGTCAGCCGGTTGGTTTCCGAAGAGATGGGGATGCCGGTTCAGCCAAACAAAGCTATTGTTGGTTCCAATGCCTTTGCTCATTCTTCAGGTATTCACCAGGATGGTGTAATCAAAAAAAGGGAAACTTATGAGATTATTGATCCCCTGGAAGTAGGGGTTGATAAGTCTTCCATTATTCTGACTGCCCGGTCAGGGCGGGCAGCCCTCGCTTACCGTTTGAAAGAGTTGGGGCACCACATCACCAAAATTGAACTGGATGCTCTTTACAGCCGTTTTCTGGAGATTGCCGATATTCAAAAGGAAGTCGTGGATGAAGATCTGCACCGCCTGATTGAAGCAAAGGAAGAGGTCATGGCTGCTTTTGGCAAAAATTAATTCATTATCGTTTCATAATATAAAATGGGTAAAACACTTTTTGAAAAAGTATGGGATGCGCATGTCGTTGATACAGTAGAAGGTGGCATGGAAGTCCTTTATATTGATCAGCATCTGATCCATGAGGTCACCAGTCCTCAGGCTTTTCAGGGTTTGAGAGACCGGAAGATTCCGGTAGCCAGACCCGAGCGCACACTGGCTACTGCCGATCACAATGTTCCAACCAAAGATCAGCACCTGCCGATCAGGGAGGCGCTCTCCCGGCTTCAGGTTCAGAAGCTGGTAGAAAATTGCAACGAATTTGGAGTGACCCTGTACGGTCTGGGCCATCCCTATCAGGGCATCGTCCATGTGATAGGCCCGGAACTGGGAGTCACCCAGCCTGGCATGACCATCGTTTGCGGTGACAGCCATACGTCGACCCATGGAGCCTTTGGTACCATTGCCTTTGGTATCGGTACCAGTCAGGTCGAACAGGTTTTGGCCACCCAGTGTCTGTTATTAAGCAGGCCGAAAAAAATGAGGATCAATGTAGACGGTGAACTCCGAAAAGGGGTATTGGCCAAAGACATTATCCTGTACATCATCAGTAAGCTGACCGCGGCCGGAGGTACCGGTTACTTTATCGAATATGCCGGTTCGGCTATCCGGAATCTCACTATGGAAGGCCGGATGACAATCTGCAATATGAGTATTGAGATGGGTGCCCGGGGCGGAATGATAGCGCCTGATCAGACCACTTTTGATTATGTAAAAGGGCGCGAATTTGCTCCGCATGGTGAGGCCTTTGAAAAAGCAAAAGCTTACTGGAGTACCTTATACAGCGATCCGGATTCTGTATTTGACAGGGAATATCACTTTAATACTGCCGATATCGAACCAATGATCACCTATGGTACCAATCCCGGAATGGGAATGAGGGTCACTGATGCCATTCCTACCGACAGCGGAGAGCAGGGAAAAGCCTCCTTTCAGAAGGCGCTAAGTTATATGGGTCTGCATACCGGTGAAAAACTGATGGGACATCCAATCAATTATGTTTTTATCGGTAGCTGCACCAACTCAAGGATAGAAGATCTGCGATTGGTAGCTGAATTTGTCAAGGGAAAGAAGGTTGCATCAAACGTTAATGCCATGGTGGTACCCGGTTCCCAACAGGTGCGAAAGCAAGCCAGGGCTGAGGGGCTGGACCAGATCCTTACGGAAGCCGGTTTTGATTTTCGGGAAGCCGGATGTTCGGCCTGTCTGGGTATGAATGAAGACAAGGTGCCGGCCGGTGAATATTGCGTTTCTACCAGTAACCGCAATTTTGAAGGTCGTCAGGGCCCTGGTGCCCGTACGATTCTCGCCAGCCCGCTGATGGCAGCTGCCACGGCTATCGAAGGAAAAATTGTAGACATTCGGGATTATCTCTAAGTAATAAACCTTTTATGGAAAAAATTGAAGTATTAAAATCAACCTGTATCCCTCTTCCAATCGAGGACGTCGACACCGATCAGATCATTCCTGCCCGGTTCTTGAAAGCTACGACTAAAGAAGGTTTTGGTGACAATCTGTTCCGCGACTGGCGTTATAATCCGGATAATTCCCCAAAGCGGGATTTTGTCCTGAATAATCCGGTATACGGTGGCCGAATCCTGGTGGCTGGAAAAAATTTCGGATGTGGTTCCAGCCGGGAACATGCTGCCTGGGCTCTGCATGACTATGGAATCCGGGTCATCATTTCAAGCTTTTATGCCGACATTTTTAAGGGTAATGCACTGAATAACGGTATTTTACCAATAACGGTCGATGATGCATTTCTCGATCAGCTTTTCCGGGAGATTGAAAAAGATCCGGGAGTCGAAGTGGAAGTATCGGTTCCTGAGCAGACCGTCACGATCGTTTCGACCGGAGCAAAGCGCACATTCGACCTTGATCCTTATAAAAAATTATGCCTTCTCAATGGATACGACGATATTGACTATCTTTTGAGTCTGAAAGATAAAATCAGGCAATTTGAAGAAGCCCGGAGTTGAAATCTGACTATGAAAGCTAAAATTGCAGTATTGCCCGGAGACGGTATCGGGCCTGAAGTGATTAGCCAGGCCCTGAAGGTCATGGATGCGGTTGCCGAACGGTTTGATCATAATTTCACTTATTGCTTCGGTGATGTGGGTGGAATTGCAATCGATAAAACCGGAAGTCCATTACCAGACGAAACCCTCGAGTCCTGCCTGAATAGTGATGCGGTCCTTTTTGGAGCGATTGGAGATCCGAAGTATGACAATGATCCCACCGCCAAAGTACGGCCTGAACAGGGATTGTTGGGTATGCGGAAGGCATTGGGTCTCTTTTGTAACATCCGGCCTGTGACCATATTTCCGAAGTTAAGGCATCTCTCTCCCATCAAGGAATCATATCTGGAAGGGGTCGATATGGTGATCTACCGAGAATTGATCGGTGGCATCTATTTCGGAGACAAAGGTCGTACTCAGGACCGTCGGGAAGCATGGGATACCGAATATTACCGGACTGAAGAAATTGAACGGATTGCCCGGCTCGCTTACGAACAAGCCCTTAAGCGACGGAAGAAACTAACTTTGATTGATAAGGCCAATGTCCTGGAATCATCCCGGCTTTGGCGGGAGACGATCCAGAACTTTGCCAGGCAATATCCGGATGTCGAAACCAACTATATGTTTGTCGACAATGCCGCAATGCAAATGATTCTTTATCCTGCCCAGTTTGATGTGATCCTCACCAGCAACATGTTTGGTGACATCATCTCCGATGAATCCAGTGTGCTTGCCGGATCACTTGGTTTGCTGCCTTCTGCATCGATCGGAGAAAAAACCAGTGTCTTCGAACCCATTCACGGATCCTATCCTCAGGCCGCCGGAAAGGATATTGCCAATCCGATCGCCACAGTCTTATCGGCGGCCATGCTGCTCGATCACCTGAATCTGCGTGAGGAAAGCAAGGTTGTTATCAATGCTGTATCCAGACTGCTGGAAACAGGTCTTGGCACTCCGGATCTGAGGGGCAGTTCAGAGATTACCTGCTCCAAAGCCGGTGACTTTCTGGAGGCGTTGGTCCTGGATGATGAACTGCAGGTGGACAAGAGCAAAATCGTAAACGGCACTTCAACCATTATCTGAGCGGGTCAGCAGGCATATCTTGCTGATGGGTATCCCCCATTATGGTGCGTCAGCATTGGTGGCCAGCTTGTCGTAAACAACCGGTTGTCTTCGCTCTTTGATGATACCGGCCACGGTCTTACCCTGCAGTTTGCTTTCCACCCAATCCAGGGCATTCAGGTAAAGAAAGGCCCTTTTCTCATAAGGGTCGGATGCCAGTTTTATCAGATTCTTTTTAGTAGCTCTCAATAATTTTTCATCGGGTACATTATTGCTACGCAACTGTTTGCGGATGAAAGAAAGGAGTTCGAGCTGTACCTTGTTGCGATCCTTCATTTTATCAAAAAACCGGCTGACTGATTTCTCCAGGTATTCCAGTAGTGAGAAATTTCGTAATTCAAAATGGGCCAACAAATGCATGAGTCGTGCATAGGATTGAATATCCTCCCGCAGGTGGCCCACCTTGAGGTTAATGATCTTATTAAGATAGTCGATTGCTGCGCTGTAATTACCATGCCCAAAATTCAACCAGGCAATACGGTAATAAAAGACGAGAATCCGGTGTAGATCCAGATTGCGCTCGTAGAGATTCATTTTTCGCTCCAGTTCCGGAACGAGTTTCAATCCCTCATCAAAAGTCCCCTGCAGATAGTGTTTATATACGAGGGCAGAATAATAATAGAGAAAGAAAATGATCTCGGAGGTCATGTTGAGCTGGTCGCCGAAACTGCGGCCAAATCTTTCAAATTTGATGATGTGATCGACAAAGGAGTCGACTTTATCCTGGTTGAAAAAACTGGTCAGCAAATAATGAAGCCCTCTCAGATAGATATCGGGATCATCTTCGATCATTTTCGGATTTGATTCGAGGAGGGTAACCCACTTACGGGCATGTTCTTCGCACTTGTCAAAATCCAGCAATATGTAATAATACCAGACATAACTCTGATGCAGGTATATTTTTTCAAAAAAAGTCAGCGAACTGTAGTCTAAAGCCGGGAGGTTTGATTTGAAATAATCCTGAACTACAAAAGCATCCTTTTCATTTTTAATATGTCCGATCTGAATATAAAGTCCATGGATTTTTAACTTGAGATTGGTTAATTTATTGGAATTACTAATAATTCTGTTGCGCTGTTCTGACTCATCGATCAGATCTTCCATTTTATTTTTAATCGTACGGCTACGGGTAATGTGCTTTTCTTCGATTAATTTTTCAAATTCCAGTATTTCATAATGCAGGATATCCTGATTGCTGCTTTTGGCAATTCCTTTTATCCGCTCGAGCAATTTCAGGCTTTGCATATATAGTCCTTTCCCATACAATATTCTGGCAAAGTCAATCTGTTCACGAATCTGAATATCGATATTTCGCGATATATGAATCAGGCGGAGGCTGGATAATATTTGAGAGTATAGATGTCTTTTAAGATTGGAAAGCTGGCTTTTTGAAAGCCCCTTGACCCGTGTGAATATTTGATCTTCATCGTATTCATCCATGTTGTCGATGATGTCAAACAAGCGGATAAATTTGGCTTCTCCCACCTGCTGAGTACGCTTTGCATACAGCTTGAAATTTCGTTTTTCAGACTTGGTTAGTCCCTTTACAAGGTTGAATAGCTGGTCTGTAGTTGATATGGGCATGACAAATAGAGGTTGTGTAATTTATTGATAATCAGTGGTTTTTGAGTTCATATACCCCTTCATAGATCTAACAATTTTTCAAAAAAACATGGGCACCAGTTGCTTTGGTCTCATCTAAATTTGATGCAGACAAAGTAAAGAACAATTTATCAAACAACCTTTGGGTAGGATAAAATTAATCGATATGAAGAAAATTGAAGCCATAATTCGAACCTCAAAATTTGACACCGTAAGGGATGCTCTGGCCGAAATCGGCGTCAGATTTTTCACACTGACAGAAGTAAAGGGCTATGGTCTGCAGAAAGGTGAAAAGCACATGTACAGGGGTGCTGACCTGGGATCGGACTTTATCTCGAGGCTTCTGATGGAGATTGTCGTTTCAAACGACAAAGTAGATGAAGTACTTGATACCATTGAAAAGGCCGGTAGAACCGGATCTGTCGGAGATGGTAAAATATTCGTGTATGACGTGGTCAAATCGGTGCGTATTCGAACAGGTGAGAGAGATAATGATGCCATTTAATTATTCAAACCAATTAAAATCTAAAAGCTATTACTATGAACGAGGCAATTTTTACCGCAAACAATTTATGGATTCTCATTGCAGCAGTGCTGGTGTTTATCATGCATCTGGGTTTTGCATCCCTTGAATCCGGTTTAGTACGAAAGAAAAATACAGTCAATATTCTCTTTAAGAATACCATGATTATCTCCATTGGCCTGTTGACATACTACTTCGTGGGGTTCAATCTCATGTACCCCGACAATCCGGTCAACGGATTTTTTGGATTTGACGGCTTTGGTCTTGGTATGCCCGAAGGTGAGGCAGGAGCTATCGCTTACGCTGATGGCGCTTATACCTACTGGACAGATTTTATCTTCCAGGCGATGTTTGCCGCTACCGGGGCTACTATCGTGAGTGGGGCCGTTGCTGAACGAATGAAATTATCCAGTTTTCTGGTGTTTACTTTGGTTTTCGTGTCGCTTTGTTATCCAATCACCGGCTTCTGGAAATGGGGGGCTGGTTGGTTGGATGCCCGGGGTTTCTATGATTTTGCAGGATCGACACTCGTTCATTCAGTTGGTGGCTGGGCTGCTTTGGCCTGCATCATGGTTTTGGGAGCCCGCAAAGGTAAATATACCTCCAAAGGCATTCAGGCCATTCCGGGTCATAGCATGCCCCTGGCCACTATGGGGGTTTTCATGCTTTGGTTTGGCTGGTTTGGGTTTAATGGTGGAAGTGTTCTCTCGGCCGACCCGGTCGGTGTATCCCTGGTCTTTGTAACCACCTGCCTGGCAGCTGCCGCCGGAGCCATTGGAGCTTTTTTTACCTCTTATCTGATGTTTAAATCGCACGATCTTTCCATGGTACTCAACGGTATTCTGGGTGGTCTGGTAGGGATAACTGCCGGTGCCGATCAGATGAGTCCGACCGCTGCCATTGCCATTGGCGCCGTCGCCGGTATCATCATTCCGATGTCGGTTGTCTTCTTTGACCGGAAGCTGCGGCTGGACGATCCCGTGGGTGCGACCTCCGTACACCTGGTTTGTGGCATTTGGGGTACCCTGGCCGTGGGTATTTTCGGAGCAATGGCCAGCTTCAGCCAGTTCCTTGAACAACTGATCGGAGTAGTAGCCATCGGAGCTTTCACTTTCATATTCTCCTATATCCTGATCACTGTCATTAAGATGGTGATGGGTATCCGGGTAGCCGAGGAAGAAGAGGTAAAAGGTCTGGATGTATCCGAGCACGATATGGAAGCTTACTCTGATCTGGAAACGAATTATTCATTTGCCGTCAAGTAAATCCCATGAATTTTTTCCCGGCATAAGCTCTGGTTGTATGTGGAGGATGTTTAAGAACGTCCTCCACCCTTAAAATCAATTAAAATTCTCTAGTTATGAAAAAGATGATAACAAACTCCACTTTAATTTTAGCAGGCATATTGCTGAGCGTTACGCTCTCTGCCCAGGATGCCGATACATCGGCTTCTGAAGATGTGAGCATGGAAAAGGAAAGCCCCTTGTCCATCAGCGGCAGTGCCGATGTGTATTTTAAACTCGATTTTGCGGGCAATGCCGCCCGCGATGCCAACATCAGCGGCGGTGAAAATTATACTTTTTTTGCGCCAGATCACAACTCTTTCTCCATCGGTATGGCCAATTTAATTTTGGAAAAAGCCTTTGGCAAAACAGCGATGGTGGCCGACGTATCTTTTGGACCGCGTGGATCCAGCTCATCCATCCCCACTCAAAGCTCAACCGACGGATCATTTCATATTCAGAATCTATATGTGACTCATGCATTTTCGGATGCTGTTTCGATTACCGCCGGTTATATGGGTACCTTTGTGGGTTATGAAGTCATTTCTCCGGCCTCCAATTTCAATTACAGCACATCACACCTTTTTTCCTGGGGTCCTTTCCAGAACGCGGGAGTGAAATTAAATCTGGCTCTCAGTGATAAATTCGGGTTGATGGTCGGGATATTCAATGACTGGAATACCTATACCGATTTTACAAAAAGCAAGGATTTTGGAGCCCAGTTATCGTATAATATTGCGGACGGAAGCGATATTTATCTGAATTTTATCGCCGGATCCGACAGTGGCGTGGAGTTCGATCTTACGGCAGGTTTCCAGATTTCCGATCTGTTTTATCTCGGACTAAATGCGGCGACCTACAGTAATTCGACCGGAAAATTCCTGGAAACCGGAGAATCTGGATTTTCGGGAGTGGCCCTATATCCTCAGTTCGCCATCAGCGATAAATTCTCCATCGGACTGCGCTCGGAATATTTCAGTGAAAAAGAGGTCAATGATATTTTTATCGGCAGTTATTCCGAAAAGGCCTCGGTATTTTCCAATACGATCACAGCCAACATCAAAGCCGGACCGTTGACCTTTATCCCTGAGCTGCGATTTGACACCAGCAGCGAGGATATTTACATAGACAGCGATGGAAATGCTACCGGCAGTGCCGCTCAGTTTCTGATTGCCGCTGTCTATGCATTTTAACCGGGAAAGGATTCACTGATGCCTTTAGGTTTCACATATTGTATTTCATTAATGATTGATTATCAACTACATATGGTGAATGAGGGCCTTTTGAAAATAGCAATTTTAATTTACTTCGATGCTTAACAGAAAGCGGTCTGAAATTATTTTTAAGTACTGAATTCATAATCAATTTCTTTATTCTGCAAACTGACTGAACAATGACAAAAAGCAAATTAGAGTATATCTGGCTGGATGGAAGTTATCCAACCCAGATTTTACGCAGCAAAACCAAAATTGTGGATGATTTTAATGGAGATGTCGAAGATGCACCCATGTGGTCATTCGACGGTAGTTCTACGCAACAGGCTCCGGGAGGAAGTTCGGATTGTCTTCTGAAACCAGTGGCTGTCTATCGTGATCCTGCGCGGAAAAATGGCTGGCTGGTGATGACGGAAGTATTAAATCCGGATGGAACTCCCCATCCAACCAATGGCCGCGCCACGATTGAAGATGACGACAATGATTTTTGGTTTGGTTTCGAACAGGAATATTTTCTCTGGAATCCCAATACCAATCTACCCCTCGGGTTTCCAACCGGAGGTTATCCGGGACCTCAGGGACCATATTATTGTTCGGTAGGAGCCACCAATGCTTTTGGCCGTGAAATCGTGGAAGAACATCTGGATCTTTGTCTGGAAGCCGGATTGAATGTCGAGGGTATCAATGCCGAAGTTGCCGCCGGTCAATGGGAATTTCAGACTTTTGCCAAAGGTGCCAAACAGGCCGGTGACGAAACCTGGCTGTGCCGGTATCTGCTGGAACGTACTGCTGAAAAACACGGAATTTCCGTAAACTGGCATTGTAAACCACTGAAAGGTGACTGGAATGGCTCTGGTATGCATGCCAATTTTTCCAACAGCGTTTTACGTAATGCCGGATCCAAAGATGTATTCTTCAAAATTTGTGAAGGTTTCCGTCCATATATTCGCGAACATATCGAAGTATACGGAGCCGATAATCACCACCGCTTGACTGGACTGCACGAAACCCAGTCTATTGACAAATTCAGTTTTGGTATTTCTGACCGAGGTGCTTCCATCCGCATACCCATCGGATCGGTTGAAAGGGGCTGGAAAGGCTGGCTTGAAGACAGACGTCCCGCATCCAACGGCGATCCTTACAAAGTGGCTGCCCGGATTATTAAAACCGTCAAGACTGCTGATGTTGAAGTATTGGTATAGATAAATGTAATTTCCTTATCTTAATACCATCCTTGCCTTGAAACCGCAGGGATGGTATTTTTTATGCCCCCGAATCATGACCCTGTATATAGACCTTGCTATCAATTATTAGCCGGTATTTGTCTATGCGCATTCTTGAAGCATTCAGTCAACGGTCAGACCGATTCTCTCTCCGTCGTTCCGGATTTTCTTCAGGATCAGGTAGAATCTTATCTGGACAACCTGGACAATGAAAGTGATTTCGATTTTAATTCCCTCGGTGAAAATTTACAGGAATACCGGTTGGCTCCGCTATCCCTCAACCAGGCTGACAGGGAGGATCTGGAATCCCTTCATTTGTTATCGGATATTCAGATTGCGGATTATTTATATTACCGGAAGACCCTGGGAGATCTTACGAGTATATATGAACTCCAGGCCATCCCCTCTTTTGATCCGCTGACGATTTCCAGTCTCCTTCCTTTCGTTACAGTAGAGGAAAACCGGTCGATATCTGCTGGATCATTGCTCAAGATGTTGACGACAGGCAAGAACGAATTGTATCTGCGTACCACCAGAATATTGGAAGAACAGAAAGGCTACCGGCCGGTGAATAACGCTAATCCAGCCTACTCCGGAGGTCCGGGTCAACACTACGTGCGTTTTCAACACCGGTTTCAACAGAAGCTGCGTTTTGGATTTACCCTCGAAAAAGATCCGGGAGAACCCATTTTTCAGGGAATTAACCGTCATAGCTTTGATTATACCAGTTTTCATTTCTTCGGACAGGATTTGGGAAAGAACCTCAGGGCCCTGGTCTTAGGAGACTATGCTGTATCACTCGGGCAGGGTTTGATCATGCATTCAGGATACGGAGGTGGCAAAAGTGCCTTTGTCACCAATATAAAGCGGGGCGGCAGAGTACTACGGCCCTATACTTCGGTCAATGAAGATGCCAGGTTGAGAGGATTAGCCACCACGCTGCAATTTAATGCCTGGCATTTGACGTTTTTTGCTTCCAGGAATAAACAGGATGCCAATATTGTAGCTGATAATGATTTGGCATCAGGTTTTACTTCCCTTCAAATGTCCGGTCTGCATCGTACCCCTTCGGAAATCGAAGACAAGGATGCCATTACCCACCATTTGCTTGGTGGACGGATTGCATACCGCAAGAGTACCTTTCAGTTGGGACTCAATGCCCTGACCAACAGTTTTGACCTTCCTTTTCAGCGGCCGTTACAACCTTACAATCAATTCTATTTTCGAGGCACCAGGCTATCGAATGCCAGTCTTGATTACCAGGGTTTTTACCGGAATATTTATCTTTTCGGGGAAACAGCTGGTAGTGACAATGGAGCGGTGGCGACCCTCCATGGCCTGTTGCTTAGTGTCAGCCGGTACATCGATCTGGCAATTCTCTATCGCAATTATTCCCGGAATTACCAGGCTCTCCAGGCCAATTCCCTGAGTGAGACTTCCCAGGCCAGCAATGAAAGAGGCATGTATATTGGCACTCAGATCAAGTTGAGCCCTGCCTGCTGGATCAATATATACGGTGACTATTGGAAACACCCCTGGCTCCGGTTTGGTATCGATAGTCCTTCGGGAGGGACAGAACATTTGTTCCGGATTACATACCACCAAAAAAGAAAACTGGAAGCATATTTGCAGTACCGGAATGAATTTAAAGCAACAAATTACCGTACGGAGAGTCAAAAGATCAATCAACTCTTTTACCGATCCAGGAAAAATCTGCGGTTGCATTTAAAGCACCGGATTCACCCCAATCTGGAACTGAGAAACCGGCTTGAATTCTCACATGTAACGACGGCTGATGCTTCCGTAAGCCGCGGAATGCTGATTTATCAGGATATTATTTTCCGGTCCATCCGGCGACCGTTGTCGTTTACAGCCAGAGTCAGTTATTTTGACACCGATGGTTACCTGGCCAGAATCTATGCCTATGAAAACGATATACTTTACAGTTTTTCCATTCCGGCATATTTCAATCAGGGTATCCGTTATTATCTGAATCTCCGATACCGGATCAATAATCTGACTCTGGAAGCCAGGATCGAGCAAACCAGGTACCGCAACCTTGAGGTAATCAGTTCCGGCAATGAACAGATTGACGGAAATACCCGTTCAAGGATAAAATTGCAGTGCCGGTACATTTTTTAGCAAAATGGAGGTTGCGATTTTTTAAGATAATTGATTTCCCACACATAACCCGCTGAATGTCCATTTTCATGATTTTCATGAGGAATAAGCATCTGTTCCTGAATATCCCTGGATAAAACAACCAATTAACCTACCGGTCAAAAAAGGCGAAGAGAGTACGATATGAAATCCGGTATTATTTTACCTGTTCCAGTTTGAAATAATAGTAACGTTCCATTGCTTCCTCACTCCCGGTATAAAAAAGGGGGCTGGCATCAATATCCTGATCCTTTAAAGTCTCCAGATACGGGGCGGGCATCAGACGACCGAAACCGGGCAAAATGATGAAATAAAGGATCGACAGTAAAATAATACCGGCCAGCAAACGGATCCATCTTTTTATTTGATCAGCACCTGATATCATAACCTCTTAAATGGATTCGGTGATATGTGGAAATACCAGGTAAAACATAATATAAGCCATCAACAGGGTCAGGGCCAGGTTAAAGGTCTGGCCGCATACATATAATATCAACGGTTTTCCACCGCTGAAGTGTTTTTTCAATTCCTGAAAATTGGTAGACAGTCCAATGCTGACAAATGCCAGACAAAATAGCCAGTCCCGGATGTCGCTGGTCACATCGATGACACCCTGATCCAGCATGGAGTAAGCCAGATGGCTGCCAAGACCTGCATAGAAAATCGAAAATAAAATGGAAGCACCGATAAATCCCAGCACGAACTTGGGAAACCTTCTCCAGATCTCACCCGCACCTACTTTCACTCCTTCTCCGGCACCCATCCGGGTAAAATAAATGGCTACTCCAAAAGCGATAACCCCGATGAGAATATTTTGAATCATCTTGATCGTCGCCGCCACATTTAAAGCAGTATCTCCCAGAAAAGCTCCTGCTGCTACTACCGCTCCGGTCGCGTCGATGGTCCCTCCGATCCAGGCTCCCCCCAGGACTTCAGGCAGACCCATCGCATTGATGGCCAGTGGCATGATGATCATCATAATAGAAGTAAAGATCATGGAGAGACCGATAGCCAGGGTCAGCTCTTCCTTGGAAGCTTTGCAGGCAGCGGCTGTTGCAACGGCAGCACTCACCCCGCAGACCGACATATCGGCCGATACGGTGATGTTTAGGGTTTTCGAACCGATCTTTAATATTTTCTGGCCAAACCAGTAGGTGGTGACCAGTACGATCGGGGTCACAATCCAGGCCACAAAAATGCCCGGCACACCGATGGCCAGGATTTTGGTGAGCAGAATTTCGGCTCCCAAAATGACCAGGCCGGTTTTAATATAAAGCTCCGTACTGAGCGATGGCTTGATCCAATCGGGAGTTCTAATCGTATTGCTGATCAACAGTCCCAGTAGTATCGCCCAGGCAGCATAGCCAAAACCGATTTCTTTCATGGTCGAGTGTCCGGCCAGAAAATAGGAGAAAGCTCCCAGCAGAAATACGAAAGCAAAACCCTTCACATACCGGATCAATGGAACACCCATCCGCCGATGTATCACTCCGAACAATCCTGCGAATAACAGAAAGAGTACCAATAGATACCCCCAGCGGGAGTAGGGTTTTGTCTTGTATCTTTTCTCCAGTCCTTCTCCCCTCCGTTGTTTACTTTTCCAGTTTTCGATCGCTTCTTCCGCAGACTGGTTTTTAATCTGATTGGAAAATCCGGCTTGCCGGGCAAATTCCTCGGCTTGCTGGGCTTTAACCTTTAGTGCCGATACCTCTTCCAGGTGTTGCTCATAGGTGTCCCGGTTTTCATCTGAAATACCGGTTGCTTTTTCAGATGATAACTGCATGGATTCGAGGGGGTCCGACTTCCACGACCCTGGTTTTCCGGAGATTTTCTTCAGTAAAGAGCCTGTATTGGTTTTCGTGGCCCGAATTGCCTGCAATTCAGAGTAAGCATCCTGCCAGGCCACGGTTTTAAAAGGGGCATTTTCGGCAGCAGCCTTTTCCAGTTTCGTGATGTTTTCTCCGTATTTGCCTTTAATCGTCGAAAAATCGCTGATAAAAAAGAAGAGAATGCTCGTAATGAGAATCAGGGCGCCGGCAATAATTGCATGAAAATCTTCGGATCGGTAGAAACTGTTTTCCTGCATGCTGCTTTTAATTTTTGGAGGAATAATAAAGATTCGATGGTCGGGATTTTATCGATCAATGAGGCAGACGCTTTCGAACCAGGCCATACAGCAAAGCCCCACCCACAGCACTGACAAGAATGACCAAATAAATCAAATAACCATTTCCGATTAAAATATACATGGGACCCGGGCAGGCACCGGTGAATGCCCAGCCAATGCCAAATATAGCACCTCCAAAGATCGCTGCTTTATACAGGGGTGGTTTCTCCTCGATCTGGACTATTTTGCCATCCAGCGTTTTAATGATTCCATTTTTCATCAACCGGATCACCAGGGCACTGATTAACACCCCCGATCCGATCACACCGTACATATGAAAGGACTGAAACCGGAACATTTCCTGGATACGGTACCAGGATACTATTTCAGCCTTGGTCAGGACGATTCCGAATAAAATTCCGGTAGCCAGTAATAACAATTGACGCAACATCCGATTATTTTTAAAAAATCAGGGGAAAAAGGAGATGAACCGCGATGAGTCCGCCAGCGAAAAATGCCATGGTAGCGACCAGTGAAGGCAATTGCAGATCGGCTATACCACTAATGGAGTGTCCGGAAGTACACCCTCCTGCATAGCGGGTCCCAAAACCAATCAACAGTCCGCCACCGACCATCAGGATGAGCCCTCTGATGGTCAGCAAACCAGACCAGTTAAACAGGGATACGGGTACCAGCTGATCGTCAAAGACAATTCCGAGGCTTTCCAGATCCCGGATCGTGTCCTGACTGACTGCAACGGGATCCGGATTGGTCAGCAGGTACGAACCGACAAAACCTCCGATGATCGAGCCGGTCAGAAAGATCAGAAGCCAGGAACGTTCTTTCCAGTCCACTTTAAAATAATCCGATAGTCGTCCCGCTCCTCCTATGGTGCATAAAGTGTCGAGCGAAGAGGAAACTCCGAAGACTCTTCCCTGAATCAACAACAGAAAAACGACCAGGGCAATACCCACTCCCCCGGCGTACCAGGGCCAGGGTTGACTTAAGAATTCCATTACAACGTCATTTTCGTAACTGAGGGCTCTAAAGCTAGGTTTTATTCTGAAAATCTAATAATTCAAGTTTCAGCCATCATTACGATCCAAGGGGTTCTGATCCCCTGGAAGGATTCCCGGATGGAGACTTTGACAAATGCCTTGTACAACCGGCCCGCTGAGTCATTATATACCCGTTTCTCCGGAACAAACAGTTAAACAATTAAACAGCTAAACATTAAACACCTCAGTACCCCTAAATCCCCTAAAAGGGGACTTTCCAGTCTGCTTAAAAAAATAGTCAGGTACCGTGGAAGGATCGATTCAACCGTAGAACCGCAAAGCCCCTCATAGTGGACCCAGTTAAACAATCAAACGATTCGACAATTACAATTAAACACCTAATGACCCCTAAATCCCCTAAAAGGGAACTTTCCATTCTGCTGAAAAAAACCACTCGTGCAACATTGGAAGGATCGATTCAA
>CAYRYD010000011.1:61338-68729 GCA_964428345.1 uncultured Saprospiraceae bacterium
CCTCCTGTCAGAACGACCACAAAACCACAAAACCATAAGACCAAAATACCAGCATTATAACACCCTTCGACAGGCTCAGGGTGACTTTTACCCAATTAAACAGTTAAACACCTCAGTACCCCTAAATCCCCTAAAAGGGGACTTTCCAGTCTGCTGAAAAAAACCACTCGTGCAACATTGGAAGGATCGATTCAACCGTAGAACCGCAAGGCCCCTCATAGTGGACCCAGTTAAACAATCAAACGATTCAACAATTAAACCCCATTTCCACCCCCTGCCCCCGCCAGCGGGGGACAGCAAACAAAGGAAGGTATCCTAACCCCTCCGGGGATCGTACGACCCTCCTGTCAGAACGACCACAAAACCACAAAACCATAAGACCAAAATACCAGCATAATAACACCCTTCGACAGGCTCAGGGTGACGACTTAGGACGACCTTGACCATAATACACTATCCCCTTTGACAAGCTCAGGGTGACTTTCTCCCCAAACAATTCAGATCTTGCCGAGTGATTTTTCCCAGGCAGTCAACCCACCGTCCAGGTTTACCAGTCTGGTAAATCCCCAGTTTTTCATCAGGATTCCGGTACGTACGCTCCTTCTTCCGGTACGACAAAAGAGGTAATAGGACCGGGAACGGTCCAACTGATCGATCCTGTCCAGAAAATCTTGAGCCAGATAATCCAGGTGGAGGGAATTTTCCAGGGTTCCCTCGGCCAGCTCGCGGGCAGTTCGTACATCGATGAGTATTGCATCGGGATCCTTTTCTACCGCTTCCTTAAACTCAGACGGGTTCAGGTTAATGATATCCTGCTTAAGTTGCTGCCATCGCGGAATTTCACAGGTATTGTCCATATTTATCCGAACTTCATTTCAAATATACATCAATTATTGTGGCCTATATTTTGTTCCTGCTGTCGCTGATATTCTTTTATCTGTTACACAGTATGACAGCCGCAACTGGAGTAAGGAATTATGTGGTTCGACACTGGATCCCGGAACACCGGTACCGGATCGCTTACAACTTCGTGGCCATTTTCACGATCCTGCCCCCGGTCATTCTATATATAATGACAGAAAAGACGGCGTTATTCAATCATTTCCTGCTGAATATCACCGGATGGATCCTGATGGTTACCGGAGCCGGACTGGGAGTGTTATCCTTGAGGCATTATAATCTCCGGGAATTTGCCGGCTTGGATCGAGGGGAAGCAGCACCCCTGGTTACCGGGGGCATGTTGAGTCATGTCCGGCATCCCCTTTACCTGGCCACGATCCTGCTGATTAGTGGATTTTGCTGTATCGATACCAACCTCTGGAGCCTGAGTACATGGCTGATCACCATGGTGTATCTGGTGATCGGCATCCGTTTGGAAGAAAGAAAATTAATTCGGTTGTTTGGAGAAGAGTACCGGGAATATCAGGAAAGAGTACCGATGATTTTTCCAGGATTGAAGAAGAGGCAGCACTACTGATTTACATATTGCACTGGCAGTTTTCCAGGCACTCGATGATCAGTGACACATCCCTTTCCTTGAGGGAATATAGCATACTCCGGCCATCCCGTTTTACACTGAGAATGCCTTTCAGTTTCATGTTTTGGAGGTGGTGTGAGGTCAGGGACTGCTCAGAACCCAGCATCTGACAGATATCGCTGACGGAGAGCCGCGGATATTGCTCCAGCAGATGAATGATGCCCAATCGCAGGGGATGGGCAACCGTCTTCAGGATAAAAGCGATCCGTTCCAGTTTGTCAGCCTCCCGGTCATTGATCAGTGATTTTGCTTCGCCTTCCATATGATAAAGATACGTATTTGGAAACGTTCCTGCGTGCTGTTTGTTTATTTCACCTCCTGAAAAAACGCCTGGTTTGTTTTTTCTCTTTGTCGTTTTACTAGCTTAACTTGGGTGCAGATGGTTCGTCTGATTCCCTGGTTGGCACTGTTTTGCTGGCATTGTCATACCGGTCTTCCCGCGGATGAGCGCTTTGAAGCAGTCTGCCGGAAATATGGATATACTTTTGATTATGCGATCGTTGGTGGCACCCTGATCGATGGTTCCGGTGGTCCAGCCCGCCAGGCTGATCTCCTGATCCGGCATGACAGCATCGTCTATATTGGGCAAGTGGATACCAGTCAGCTCAGGGTGACTGTACTCCAGGCCAACGGCAAGGCAGTAACACCCGGTTTTGTCGATGTCCATGCTCACGGCAATCCGCTTGAAGACGATTTCGACAATTTTCTGTCGATGGGGGTCACGACGGTGTTGTTGGGTCAGGATGGATTCAGTCCGGTCAACAATCCCCCTTTCTCCACACCCCGGGAATTTTTTGATACCCTTGGGAAAAAAGATCACCTGATCAACTTGTCCTTTCTTACCGGTCATGGCAGTCTGCGACAGCGTGCGGGGCTATCTGACCGGCGAGGGCTTGATAGCGTGGAGACCGGAACCCTGGTGAGCTTACTCGATGAAAGTCTGGCTGCCGGCTGCTTTGGGATGAGCACCGGACTGGAGTACCTGCCAGGCAGTCTGGCCGAATCCGGAGAATTGCTGGCATTAGCCCGGAAAACGGGTGAATACCGGACCCTGGTGATGAGCCATCTCCGGAGCGAAGACGACCAGGAAATGAATGCTTCCATCGGCGAGCTTTTGGAACAGGGAAGGTATTGCCAGGTGCATATCTCCCACCTCAAAGTCGTGTTTGGTAAAGACCGGACACGAGCCCAGGAACTTCTTGCCATGCTGGACTCAGCCCGCCGTCAGGGCATCCGGGTGTCGGCTGATGTCTATCCATATACGGCGAGCTACACAGGAATCGGTATTGTTTTTCCACCCTGGGCCAAGACCCGTATGGATTTTGAAAAAGCCAGGATATCCCGGAATAGTGAACTGAGGGATTATCTATACCGGAAAATCATGGCGAGAAACGGACCGGAAGCCACGCTTTTTGCCACCCGACCGTTTACCGGTCAAACCCTGGCAGAAGTGGCCAGGGAGTCTGGTCAGGATTTTGTGGATGTCCTGCTGAAACTGGGTCCACAGGGAGCTTCGGGCGCTTATTTTGTGATGAACGAGGAGATCCAGGAGGTCTTTATTGTCCATCCGGATATCATGATCGCGTCCGATGGTGGACCGGCTTTACGGCATCCCCGGTCATCCGGTACTTTCGCTAAAATCATCGAAGACTATGTAGCCGGGAGAAAGCTGATGTCGCTGGAGACCGCCATTCACAAGATGAGTGGTCTTCCGGCCAGAACGCTCAAACTGCCTCTGAGAGGAGAGCTCAGGGAAGGATTCAAGGCGGATATACTCATCTTTGATCCTATGGAAGTCAGGAATCGCGCCAGTTATGAAGACCCATTCAGGAAAGCCACTGGATTTCAAACGGTGATGATCAATGGCAGGCTGGTGCGTTATCATGGAGAAGCGGCCTGTAACAGCTGTGGCAGTGTGATCCGTAGAGAATGATTATGGGGCAACTCTAAAAACCCCATTCAATTGCCCGCTTATCCCTACAACATTCTTACGCATCAAAAAATTAAAGTATCCGTAGTACTTCAGATCGGTATTTTGTCTGATTTAAGTTAGATATATATGGTTGTAAACATGCATGGAATTGAAGCGTCATGTATAAAACGAATTAGCTAAAAAAATATAAGTTTTTTTTCTTGGAGATTCGGATTATTTATAGCGAACTTCACCATGAGCATAGCTATTTGTTAACCTTTTTCAAACCGTGAAACCCAATGCGACACCTTAACCCGTTTCTCATTTCTCTGGGATTTCTCTAGATCAATAACTTTAAAGAATGAAAGGTCAGACCTTGATTTGGTCCGGCCAAAGAAAGCTGGTTTTCTTCAATTCCCCTATTCGGGAAGTTTGTTGTTACCAGCTGTCAAATCTCTCTTTATTAACCCGATCCAAACCCGTTATGAAATCCTGTAATCTTATTGATGACGGCAATATTTCGCTGAGCAGAATAATCAGTGGGACCGCCTGTAACATTTTCCTAAGTATTCTATTTTTAAACCCGCTTCCTGCAAGGACGGTCATTGACTCCCCGGTCAATGTGCTGATCACGGACACCGGACCTCATCCGCGCCATGTCGATGACCTGCCTGTCCTGCCTGATGACCCGGTGGATCCACCTTACCCCATTGAATTTATGGGAGTACCGGCAGATGTGGCCCTTCCCTGCGGTTGGGATTTACCGCCCTGGCCGGAAGTAACCGCAGCAAATGACCGGCGATTTTATCCGGTAAGCCATACGCAACAAATCGCATTTACTCCCTGTGGTGGTAAAACGGTGACCCGTACCTGGTCGGTGAAAGACGAAAGTGGCCGGACCATCAGCCGGATACAAACCATTTCCTTTGCCGATGAGGTTCCACCTGTTCTGAAGCTCCCGGCCGATACATTGACCGTGATGGAAAACGCCATTCCCCAACCGGTTTACGAGGCGGGAGACCGGGGCTGTTCCACCTTTACGGTCGAAGTCCGTGAAGAAAAGGTCAAAGGGAACGATGCATCGCAATATGTACTGATCCGTCAGTACGTGGCCACGGACGCCTGTGGTAATAGCACCGTAAAAAAACAGACCGTGATCGTCCATTCCGGCGGATCGGATGATGCCCGGGCCAGTTCGGCTTCTGTCTTTGATGAATAAAGAGCTACCCGGTAAAATATTAGATAAAAATACTATATGAATACTTATATTGAGAGGCCAATAGGAATCCCGATCAACTTTCCTATTGTACCGGCAGACGAAATCCGCAGTAACTACGGGTCCGTCTGCCCTTTTCTCTCCCCACAAAAGGCTCCAGTATCCAATATTATCCAAAACTCTAAACGGTTTGAGGGTTATATGCCTCGCAGCGCACTAAAGAGTGCGCTGCACTTTTTAATTTCAGGAATACCGGATGGCGTTGGGGGCCGGTAGTGTCAGGGTTAAAGAAACCTCAAAATAGTCTGTTATGAAGCTCGTTTTATTAAAATTATCCCATGCTGACACCGTCAAAAAGGGAATTATCTTTTTGTTGACTTTAGTGGTGAGTGGTCAGGTCGCTGCCGGTGAACCGGTATCTGATTTTTCCGATAGTACCGCCATGACGATTTTCACCGGTGTACCGGATGATATCACGCTGCCCGACGATTCCCCACTCCCACCCTGGCCGGAGGTCAGGGCGTTTGACCGGGCAGACCGGCCACTGCTGGTCGTCCCAACAATGGTGGAATTGCCGGTGTCCTGTGGTCGAAAACTGCGACGAACCTGGACCGCCATCGACCCGGAAAACGGGACACAGACCGAATCGTCGCAAACGATTTTTATCGTGAGTACAACTCCTCCCCTTTTAAACATCCCCCCTGATCAAACTCTGTACCTCGACGAAGGTATCCCCGTACCTGAAAAGGTGGTTGCCGGCGAAGGTGTCAATCCGGTTATCGCATTGAAGGAACAATACCAGAGCATTGCGGAAAAGGGTATGGAAATTGTCCGGACCTGGAAAGTGACCGACGCATGCGGCAATTCAAGCTCCGGAACACAAAAAATCCGCCTGATCAACCGGTAGCAACTTGCGTCGCAAGAGCTCATCTGCTGAAATCCGGAAAGCACTTCGGTATCTGCATTATACATATTACATATATCTGTATGTATATTTTGTAAGCTAAAGACAATCATCCTTATACTAAAATTTTAACAATTAGAATTTGACTATTTAGAAGGTATGTCGTAACATTGTTTGTGAAACTCTCAAATTATTTTTTAAAGCACGTTTAATCCGTTATCCTATGAAACTCAAATCCGTTACTTTTCCTTATCCTTTCATTGCATTGCATACTGTCCGGTAGCACTTTCTGTTTGGTTATTTCCAATCACTGACAGGCACGGTCTGGATTGATATCAACATGGAGTTCATGATTTTATCTGAGCTCTGGGATTGATATATCATCAATTCGTGTCTGATTTGTTGGAACACATAATCCGTAAGCCATGAAGGAAAGTTGCTGCATTTTGCGTCAATATTGCTTTGATATTTTATTCCTAATCTGGAATGAAATAGTACCCCTGCTATTTAGCCAGGTTATAGCCTGTTGCTACCATACCGTTACCCGAGATTTAACTCGTTCACCCGCTGGCCAGCCCTGGTCAGGAAATCCATTAATCATCTAAAAAATCCGTTATGAAAAGATTGAAATTCAGACTATTTAATAATGGAATCAGGTGGAGACTTGCTGGTCTTACATTGATTCTTTTAATTCTATCTTACAAGATAGATCTTCTGGGACAAGTACCACTACCTGGTGATCCCCGAGATTGCAATTATCCTTGTATGTCATCAGACTTTATTATTGAACAACTATATCTGACTAATCCTGGTATCGAAGATTGTGAATTGGGCATGATGGAGACATCTGACCTCTGCATTGTAGTGTACAACAATAGTAGTTCACAAGCTACTGTACTGATTGCGGCGGATATTTATATAGATGGAATGTTTGATTCCGAACTATTGTATTGTTTGGGATTAGTTTCGGGGAAAGATACAGACACCATTTGTTTGGTAAACTATGTCAATTGGACCTGTGGTCAAGCCGTTCAACTAGTAAATATATGGTTAGGATGGACTACACCCAATGGAACATGCCCTGGACCAGGTACAACATGTATGGGACCTGGTTACATACCTGGAGGACATTGTCGGTCTTATGACAATCTGGTCATTAATACGCCACTAATTGCAAATTTCACTTTTATAGCTGAATGCATAGATCAGGCCTTTTCTACAGTATCATTTACTGATGAAACTACTGGTGGAGTTACACCCTATACCTATTCCTGGGATTTCGGTGATGGTACTTCAAGTACAGATATGAATCCGGTTCATACCTACTCCAGTGCTGGAACCTTTACAGTGACCCTTCAGATAACGGATAGCGATGATCCTGCGAAGGTCAAATCTATCATGAAGGATGTAGAAGTTATTGCTTGTTGTATGCTCCAAGTGACCTGTCCACCTACCGATCTGGGTAGCATCAGCTGCAACGACCCGGTACCGGCCTGTGCCGATACCGAAGCCGAGTTTGAGTTGTTGGGAGGAACTATCGGAAATGATTATTGCGGAAATCTGATTATTATCTGCACCGACAATGCTACGCCTGATTATTGCGCCGGAGGGACAATAACCCGGTTGTATCAGATCATCGATGATACCGGGGATGGAATGGGTGGCCCTCCGGATGAAATGTGGAATATGGGTGAAGATTCAGTGCATTGTATCCAGAGGTTTACGGTAGTTTATCCGGATGATCTGAGTCTTTCTGACTGTCCGTCAGATGTAGACCTGGATGGATGCACCGATCAGACCACGATCACGGCAGCCTGGAATA
>CAYRYD010000011.1:68829-129380 GCA_964428345.1 uncultured Saprospiraceae bacterium
GCGAGAGCGTGAGCTGCACGACCAATTTTGTGGTACGGGCATATCCGGATGATCTGAGTCTTTCTGACTGTCCGTCGGATGTAGACCTGGATGGATGCACCGATCAGACCACGATCACGGCAGCCTGGAATAACTGGATTGCGGCGCTGAATGCGATGACCAGCGACGGAACCTGCACCAACAGCGTGAGCTACAGTGTGGAGCCGAACAGTCTGACGCCACCGACGGATTGCGGAACAGAAGATCAGAGCTATCAGGTCATAGTGACCGCCACTGATTTATGCGAGAGCGTGAGCTGCACGACCAATTTTGTGGTACGGGCATATCCGGATGATCTCACCCTCTCCTGCCCAACCCCTGACCCTACCATCGTCGAAGAAGATAATCAAGCAGCCGTCGATGCCGCCTTTGAAACCTGGATATCGGGCTTTACGTACTCCGGCGGATGTAATCCGGTGCGGAAATTCTACATCAACGACATCGAGATCGACCTCGATACCCTCAGCGCTCCCAGCTACTGTGGCGGAGATGTGACCGTCAAAATGGTGGTCACCTCCGATTGCGTCAGAGACTCCTGTGAAAGTCAGTTTATCACCGTTGCCACTGCCCAGGGGATCATCGTGGCATTGCCGGGTATGCTGACCGAGTGCTTTACTGAGGAAAACCCACCGACAGCGGATGATGTCCCTCTGCGCACGCTCGAAAACGTGCTGGCGGCTTATGCTACCATGACCGACTGCGTAGACCCGAATCAAATTGAGATGCAGACCATGGTGTCCGGACCGATGATCAATGGCAATGAATACACTTTTGTCCGGACCTATTTCCTCTCTGCACCCAATGCAGTGGCAGAACCCGCGGACGAAACGATCACCTTTTTCTGGGATCCCAACGCGCCGACCCTATATGGATTGCCGGAAGATCTCGCCCTGCACTGCGGTAGCGAACTGCCCGAGTGGCCGGTGGTCAGCGCCTACGACGTTGAATTTGGTGAAGTAACCGTGATCGCCGGCTCCAGCCAGGTAGGCACTTCCTGTGGAGAGAAAGTACAGCGTACCTGGACTGCTTACGACGGTTGTGGTAACTCGGTGATGGGTGTACAGATCATCACTTTCTATGACAACGAACCTCCGGTACTGATTGTGCCGGCCGATACGGTGATCCATTGCGACAATGCGATCCCGGAACCGGTCTATCAGGCTTCAGACAACTGCTCGGCTTTCTTTGTGGAATACGAGGAAAAAATAACCACCCATAACCAATGCGAGTATACGATCACCCGCATCTGGATCGCCCGCGATGCCTGCTACAACTTCTCACGTGATACCCAGATCATTGATATCATCGACACCGTACCACCAGTAATCGAGGTTATCAACCCGATGATTGCCGGTATCCCCAATGGCGGTGAGATGTCGATCTTTGGCTGTATCATGAATCCGGCTTTCCTGATGACGGATGTCGATGTGTACGATGAGTGCTGTACAGCAACCTACAGTACTTCCGACAGACTCATTGCCAGTGGTGTCTGCGATATCTTCGGTTACTACCGAAAATGGAAATGCACCGCCATTGCCACCGACCCGGCGGGTAACGTTTCGGAATTCTATTTCTACGTTTTGCAGTATGACACGAGTGCCCCGGTCATCTACAATGTACCGGAAGACCTCGATCTGGAATGCGGCGCAGAAATCCCCGCACCCGATTCAACCGTGTATGTCGAAGATGACTGTTCGCTGATCAGTTCACCCCTGTTTTCAGAGGAGGTGATCACCGATCCGGAGGATTCCAGCAAGGTGCTGTATATCCGCACCTGGTGGGCGGAAGATTATTGCGGCAATCGTGCGGAAGCTACCCAGATCATCCGGGTGTGTGCTTTCGATACGGTGATGGTTTCCAGTGCCATTGGTAATACCGTCTGGGAAGATCTCAATGCCAACGGCATACAGGATCCGGGAGAACCGGGCATCAATGGCATCAATGTCTATCTCTACCAGAGTGACCCGGCTGTTTTCAATACCATGAAAGTGGTAGCTTCGACGGTGACGGCTACCATTGAAGGACAGAAAGGGCAGTTCTGTTTTGACCACCTGCCTGCCGATCGCTATCAGCTGCAGTTTGAAATACCGGCCAGTATGCAATTTACAACCATGAAAGCCGGCCAGGATGACGAATTGGACAGCGACGTGGATCCGGCTACCGGCATGACGGCTCTGATCAATTTGCATCAGCAGCAGCGAATGAATAATATCGATGCCGGACTGATTACCAGGCAATCCAATACACTATTTGTCGAACTGGCCGATTTCAGTGTTCGTTCGGAAAGTTGTTCGCATACGATTTCCTGGATCACCAGCTCGGAGACCGATCTGCTGGCTTCGTTTGTGATCGAGTACTCGGCCGATGGAAATTCCTTTAGCGAAGTGCAGAAAGTCAAGCCCATGGGTGACTTTAATAAGCGAACCAACTACTCCTTCACTGATCCGGTAAAGCGGTCGAAAGGACACTACCGGCTGATCATGATCGAGGTGAGTGGATCGGAAGTTCACTCCGACTGGAAACAGGTATCCGGACGATGTATCGACGACCGCAATTTCACGGTATTCCCGAATCCGTTCCGCGAGATTTTCCAGATTGAGTTTACCTCGCCAAGAACGGGCGATGCAGAGATCCTGATTTTTGACCGGCTGGGTAAACTGATTCAAAATACAACGGTACAGACCAACCAGGGCTTTAACCGGGAAGAAGTCGCCCTGAAACAATTGCCAGTCGGGACCTACATGGTGCAGATCAGAATGGATGACTGGACCGACCATAAATTGATCATTAAAACCCGGTAAAGGGTAAGCCCTCACTGCCAGGGTAATACGGTGGAAAGACAGTCATCAAAATTTTTAATGGCTGTCTTACCACCCTGATTGCCCAATCTTTAACGGTTTTGAGGGTAACGTCCGACGGCGTGCCAGATTTTCTGGCATGCCGTCCATTTTTGTGTTTTTAGCTCCACCATTAATTCCAAAAGATGCCATAGTTAAACGATAATCCAGCCCATCCATGTTACCCAAATTTTCCTTTCCTGTCAAGCGCATTAGAGCGCTGCTATCCGGTGTCGCGTGCTTCCTCTCTTTCCTCCATACAGCCGAAACTTATGGCCAATGCCCAACGGAAAATACGGTCGTCGAAGCAGAGAATCAGGCTGAGGTAAATGCCGCTTTCAGCGAATGGCTGGCTCAATTCAGCTATGATGCCGCCTGCGAATCGGTGACTTTCCGGATCAATGGTCAGGTGGTTGACATCCTGAATTTGACGCCACCGGACTACTGTGGCGACTCTCTCACCCTGATCTTTGAAGCCAGCTGTGATGGAGAAATCATTTCCTGTGAGCGTACATTCGTCACCAGACCGATCTATCAGGAAATCATCATCTCCTTACCTATGATTGACTTCAGTTGTTTTACCGGACCGGAAATTCCGGACATCGAAGAGCTCCTTCCTGCCTATACGCTGTCGTACCTGATCAATGCTTTTGCCATCCTGCCAATCTGTATCGAGGTGGATCAGTTGGAAATGAACACGACCGTCGAAGGGCCTTCTGTCAATGGTAAAGAAGTCACCTATGTGCGCACCTATCATCTTTCAGCCGGCGGTGTTCCGTTTGAACCGGCTGTCCACGTGCTGACTTTTGCCTACGATCCCAATCCACCGCTACTGAGAGGGTTGCCGGATGATTTGGATTTGAAGTGTGGGTCACCCGTTCCGGAATGGCCGGTAATCACCGCCCTTGATCACGAAGATGGTGAAGTTGAAGTAATAACCCGGACGGCATCACTGCCCTGCGGCGGTTTGTTGCGATCCTGGGAAGCCCAGGATGGTTGCGGAAACGGGATTTCCCATACTCAAAGGATCTCCTTCAGCGATGATGAACCACCCCGGCTCACCGTTCCTGCCGATACGATCATTGCCTGCGGTGAGATGATACCACAACCCTATTACCTGGCATCGGATCTTTGCTCTTCCTACCGGGTCGATTATCATGAAAGTACCGATTACCACAATTCCTGTGAATACACCCTGACCCGGGTCTGGACAGCCATTGATCAGTGTTACAATGTTGCGAAAGACACCCAAATCATCCGGATGGTCGACACCATTCCACCTGTGATCACTCCCGTCCATCCGTCTCTTTCCGGGATTGTAAATGGTGGAGAACTCATCATGTACGGTTGCGACAATCCAAGACTGGCAATGTCGGATGTGAGGGTCACGGACAACTGCTGCGATGTCACCTACAGTACCTCTGATCAGCTGATTTCCGCGAATGGCTGTGATGTTTTTGGCTATTATCACCGCTGGAAATGTTCTGCGATCGCAACGGATGAGGCCGGTAACCAGTCGGAATTCTTTTTTTATGTACTTCAATACGATACTATGGCACCAGTTATCTACAATATTCCTGACGATCTGGTGCTGGATTGCGGAGAAGAGATTCCGCAGGTAAACACTTCGGTATACGCTGAAGATGATTGTTCCCTGATGGTCAAAGTCCGGTTTTTCGAGGAAACGACGGATGATCCGGAAAGCGACCAAATGATCATCCGGAGAACCTGGGAGGCGGTTGATGATTGCGGCAATCCTGCCCAGGCATCACAGACGATCCGGTTTTGCAAATTGGCCACTGAACTGGCCAGTTTTGAAGTCACTTCCCGGCATTGCCAACAGACCATTTCCTGGTCGACCTCTTCGGAATCCGGTCTGGAGTACTTTACTGTTCAGTACTCACCGGATGGTCACAATTTCCAGATCATCCGGGAAATCAAATCCGGCAGGGCCGCCACCACGAATAACGTTTATTCATTTACCGATCCGGTTAAGCGAACAGGAGGTTATTACCGGATTTCACTTGTGCTTCCGGATGGCACCGAAAAATTCTCAGAAAAAGTGCCGGTTAATCAGCGTTGCTTTGACGTGGATAACCTGACTATGTATCCCAATCCTTTCCGGGAATTTATCAACCTGAATTTTCGTGCTCCGGACACTGGCAATGCCCGCATATCCATTTATGATCAGTTTGGAAGATCTGTTTATACGGAAACCGTGACGTTCAATCAGGGTCCTAATGAAAAACAACTGAAGACCGGACATCTGCCATCAGGCCTCTACAGGATTGAAATCACCACGGATCACTATAGGGAAGGGCAAATGGTGATCAGACCATAACTCCTGCCGAATCCTGAACCGTTATCAGAGGTGATTCTGTAGGATGAGATTCTCTGCGTTGGTACGTTGGGCCGATTCATCGATGGTCTCGTCCTTTAGCAGCCTGTAAAACTCATCGTGGAAACCTTTCATAATGTGATGATAGGGACATGGATGCATGGCCGAGCACTGGGAAAGGCCGAGAACGCACTGACTGAAAATCCCCGGGCCTTCAATGCATTCGATTACCGCAATCAGGTTGGCATTCCGGTTTTCCTCACTTAGAAAGAAACCTCCTTTTCTTCCCTTGGAGGAGGAGATGAGCTGGTTACGACTTAATTGCTGGAGGATTTTTGCCAGAAAATGACGCGGAACATCCAGGTGATTCGCCAATTCGTCTACCCCCATCACTTCATTTTTGTCCCGGGTAGCTAAAAATAAAACAGCTCTGACTGCATATTTGCAGGATTTACTAAACATCGACTACTGTATTGGAACACGGGTCTAAAAGTACATACATTTTTGATTTTACCGGAATTGATCAGGTATGACTGGTGCCGGGAACCCGGCTTCTCGCCAGGTTGATGATGTACACGATCAGGGCAACCGGAAAAAAGGCAGAGGCGATCAGAATCAGTTCATAGTACCAGGGCATGAAACCGGCCTCGAGCCAAAACATCAGACCCTGGACAAACAAGAGGATCTCGGTGGAAAAAAAAGCGCCGAGAAATAAATACACCGCCAGTCGTTCCTGTTTGTCATGATGGCGACGAATTTCATGAAACGCACCCATGATAAAGACAGTCAGGACACCGAGCATCAGCAGATGAACAAACCCCACCACAAAATTACGTATGGTATAACTGACCACTGCCAGGTGAGGAATGGCTACTAAAGTCTGGATGATGATTTTCAGGGAAAACAGGAGAAAGGCCAACATCCATAACCCATAGGCCCATTGACTCATAACCTGTTTTAGCCTGTCTTTTACACCCAGCATCAGTAACCAGAATGTAATCAGGGCAAACATTTGGATCAATACTCCCAGACTGTTGGTCCAGAAGATCAGCTTGTCGGGGGTTGACCAGGTGACCGCCAGGGCATAGGTTAAAATGCAGGATATCACCAGTAAAAGGTAAAAATTCCCGAATAAGGTTTTTTTGATGAGAATGCCGTTGTCTTCCAGGTATTTAAACAGGATCGCCAGCACTGCGAACACAAACCAGCCATTAAACTGGTAATGCAGAAAAAACTGGATGACTCCATAATACCAGGCGGTGCCTCGGAGACTGGAATTCATCATCGCTCCCAGGGCCCAGGTACCAAGGGTTGAAATGAAAAGAAACCAGAGTGCGGTCTTCAGCAACAACCTTGACCGTGACTTCTCCGGTGACTTCCCGAGATCACGGAATACCTGGATTATAAAAAGATAACTGAGAATAAGATGACTGGTTGTAAAGAATATCGAATACAACCCGTATCCCTGAAAAGGAAAGCTGCAAAGCATGCCCACTACAGCTGCCTGCGTTAGCCAGAACAGTATCACGTATACCTTTCGGATCAATTTAAAACGGTATGCAATCAAAAGGTATAGAGCGCTGTAAAGCCAACCCATCATGGCGACATGCGAATGGGCATGCTGCAAATTCTTATAGGCTATCCAATCCGGTAAGGTGCCAACAAAGGCATACCTCAACGCAACGCCCAGCAAGGAAGCGATCAGAAACGCACTCAAGGCAACCAATGCCCAGCTTTTGAAAGTCTGTTGTGTCATTTGTTGCCCTGCCCGGTCTACATCGCCTTATCATTGTCATATAAGAATTCCAGAATATCGCGGGCGTCACCAACCGAGACATTCTGATTGGGCATCCGCGTTAAACATTCTTCCAGCAAAGCCTGTGCCTGGGAATCCTGTTCCAGCATTGCATCCGTATTGGTGATCATATTCATAATCCACTCCGGCTGCCGTCTTTCGGTGACCCCGGAAAATCCCGGTCCAACCACCCTCTGTGCTGTCAACCGGTGACAAGCGCTGCATTTCATCTCATAAATTCCTTTTCCCCGGACAACCATGTCCTGATTCAATGGATCATTCAGACTAACAGTGGTTATTTCGCCTACCCCTTTGCCATCATCCGTTTTGGCAGCGGGAGCTGGTGCAGACTCCGGTGAAGTCGATGAGCTTTCCGGTGAACCACCGCCACAGGCCATCAGGGTGACCAGTACAATACCTAGAAAAATGTCTCTCATTGTTTTAAATTATTAGTTTTAAGTTATTAGCTGTTATTCTCTGAGCCGTTTCTTCAATGGTCTCCTCCTGTACCAATATAAGAAACTGGTCCCGATATTTCCTAACGTGATGGTGGTAAGGACAGGGGTGATCATTGGAGCATTCCGCCAGTCCCAAAACACACTCCTTAAACACCCGAGGTCCGTCAATACTTTCAATCACAGCTAACAGGTTTGACTTCCGGTTTTGTTCGCTGAGAAAAAATCCACCATTTCTCCCTTTCTGCGACGAGATCAGACCATTGCGGGTCAGTTGTTGAAGTATTTTCGCAAGAAAAGGTTTGGGTGCGTCCAGTTTCAGTGACAGATCATCGACACCCATTTTATGCAACTCTGATGTATAGATAGCCAGAAACAAAACCGCCCTGATCGCATACTTACATGACTTGCTAAACATGGTCGTAAAAATTATTCCCTGATCCAGAGGGTGTTAGTTGCTGTATTGTACCTGCCATCTCTGTTTTCATTTGTGACTAAACAGGAACCGATAACCCGGTTTTTCTTCCCGTGTTCCCAGGGGTTTCCTGATCCATTATCCAGTCTCTCAAACCGTTTCGTTTGGCAATCCGGTTGGTCGGGAACACTACCGGATGACAGCTCAAAGATAAATTTTATTTTTTATTAAGACAAAAATATCTTTTTATCTTTTTTTTTGTATCTTTGAACCCGATACAGCCCAACTCCCAGTGATTGTTTAACCTCATCAAAATATTAATTCAATGAAATACCTGACTGGCCTAATCATTTTACTGGCCCTGACTCTCACCTATCTAAGCTGCAAAACAGGGCTCACTCCTACCAGTGGCGCGCTCGGCGATGATGCAGCCTCTGCCACTTATGTCGCACCTGGTCAATACGATGAGTTTTATGCCTTTTTTTCGGGCGGATTCAGCGGACAGCTAAGCGTGTATGGTTTACCCAGCGGACGTCTTCTGAAAGTGATACCGGTTTTTTCGCAGGACGCGGAGAAAGGTTATGGTTACAATGAAGAAACCAAACCCATGCTCAACACCAGCTTTGGTTTTGTACCCTGGGATGATGCCCACCACCCGGAGTTATCCCAGACCAACGGAGAAACAGATGGCCGCTGGATCTTTATTAATGGCAACAACACTCCCCGGATAGCGCGGATTGACCTGACTACGTTTGAAACGGCCGAAATCATTGAGATACCTAACAGTAGTGGTAACCATAGTTCGCCGTTTACGACCGAAAATACGGAATATGTAGTAGCCGGAACCCGCTTCAGTGTGCCTTATCCCCAAAGTGATGTGGCCATTAACAGTTATGCGGAAACCTTCAAAGGAGTATTGAGCTTTATCAAAGTCGATGCAGAAGGTCAAATGAATATTGCCTTCCAGGTACTACTACCTGCCTTTGACTACGACCTGGCGCATTCCGGTAAAGGCAAATCCCATGGATGGACTTTTTTCACGACCTACAATACGGAAAAGAGTTACACCTTGAAAGAAGTAAATGCTTCGCAGAATGACAAGGACTTTATTGCAGCGGTCAACTGGAAGAAAGCTGAAGAGTACCTGGCTCAGGGAAAAGGAAAGGAGATTGCCGCACCACACGTGATCAACCGTTACTCTGATCATACTCATATGGCAACTTCAACGGAAGTGAAAACGGTTACGGTTCTGACCCCTGAAGATTGTCCTGGTCTGGTTTACTTCCTTCCGACACCGAAATCTCCGCACGGAGTTGATGTGGATCCCACCGGTGAGTATATTGTAGGAAATGGCAAACTTTCTGCTGACCTTACGGTCCATTCCTTTACCAACATGATGGCTGCGATTGAAGAGCAGGCTTTTGAAACCACCATCGACGGCGTACCGGTTTTACAGTTTGAAAAAGTAGTGGGTGGTGTAGTCCCCAAACCGGGATTAGGTCCATTGCATACTGAGTTTGACGACAATGGAAATGCGTATACCACTTTCTTCATTTCTTCGGAGATCGTAAAATGGAAGCTGGGGACCTGGGAAGTTCTTGACCGGGTACCTTGTTACTATTCGGTTGGTCACCTGATGATCCCCGGAGGTGATTCGAAAAAACCCCAGGGAAAATACATGGTGGCGCTTAACAAGATTACGAAAGACCGTTATCTGCCAACCGGACCGGAGATGAACCACTCTGCCCAGTTGTACGATATCAGTGGGGATAAGATCAAGCTACTGCTCGACTTTCCGACGATCGGAGAACCCCATTACGGACAGGGTATCTCGGCAGACCGGGTAGCGCCAAATAGTAAGAAATTCTTCCCCATTGAAGAAAATCAACACCCATACCGGGCTTTGGGTGAAGCACAAACCAAGGTCGAACGAAGTGGCAATGTGGTTCACGTTTACATGACCTCTATCCGCAGCCACTTTGCCCCTGACAATATTGAAGGTATCCGGGTAGGCGATGATGTTTACGTGCACCTGACCAATCTTGAGCAGGATTTTGACGTACCCCACGGTCTTGCTATCCAGGGAGCGCTCAACGCCGAACTGCTGGTTATGCCTGGTCAAACAGAGACCCTCCACTGGAAGCCTCAGAAGGAAGGTGTTTATTCTTTCTACTGCACTGACTTCTGCTCGGCTTTACATCAGGAGATGCAGGGTTACTTCCGGGTATCACCCGCCAACTCCAACACTCCGCTGAAATGGAGTCTTGGAGAAGAAGAAGCCCTTTAAACTAAAAATCACGTGGGGAAGGTAAGTTGTTGCCAGTGAGTCGATGACTTACCTTCCTTTTTTTTAATTTCCGTTTTTTCTGCCCACCTTTTCCTGCATTTTATCCGGATTTGGTCTAACTTAAATCTAATCTGCGTTATGAAAAATATCTGGCCACGCACCCTGTTAATCCTGGCTGGATTAATGCTTCTTACCCTGTTTGTTTTTCCCATGTGGAAAATCATCTTGTATGCGCCCCAGTATCCGGACGGTGTACACATGTACATTTACGTGAATAAAATCGGGGGAAGTACACCCGGAACCCTTCAGAATGTCAACATTCTCAATCACTACATCGGCATGAAAACCATTGAGCCGGATGCCATACCCGAGCTGAAATATTTTCCTTACTTTGTCATTGGTTTTACTGTCCTTGCCGTGCTGTTTGCCCTTATCAACTGGAGACCACTGTATATTATCTGGTTAGGATTACTGGTCATAGCACTGATCCTGGCCATGTATGATTTTTATCTCTGGGAATACGACTACGGCCACAATCTGGATCCCAATGCCCCGATGAAGTTTGAAGATGAATCCTTTCAGCCACCTCTTTTTGGAAAAAAAGTTCTACTGAATTTTATTGCCTATTCATTGCCCCATATTGGAGGTTATTTCATCATGGGGTCGGTCCTCCTGGCATCCCTTGCCAGCTATCTGAGAACCCGAACTTCCGCAGTACGCCCATGAAACATCTCCTGCTGATATTGATGATATTGGGAGCAACACTATCCTGCAGCGTTTCACCGCAACCGATCAATTATCAGACCGATCAGTGTCATTTCTGTAAGATGATGATTTCCGATCCCCGTTTTGGGGCAGAACTGGTTACCCGGAAAGGTAAAATTTACAAATACGACGCTATTGAGTGTATGGTAGATGATATGCTGCAAAACGGTGAGGATCATTATGCCTACATACTGGTTACCGATTTTGCCACTCCCGGAACGCTGGTTGATGCCCGCAACATGCAGTATCTGATCAGCCAAAGATTGCCCAGTCCTATGGGGGGGAACCTTACGGCTCACCAGACTATCAAAACCGAACTATCGGACACCAGCGCTCAATGGCTTACCTGGGATGAACTTCTAAAACATCGCCAATGAGGGAAGATTTTCAGCCCTTGCGAATCTCGCTGTTTAGTTTTCTGCTATTCGTATGTTGTCTGGCTCGGATTCAGGCCTCGACCATTATGATAGGACCCGGAAAGAGCGGAGAAGACCTTGAAAAAGCTCTTGAATCGGCCGAAGCCGGGGATACAGTCCTGATCAACGGAGGCCATTTTTTAATCAACCCGCTTACGATTTCAAAACCATTGACTTTACTGGGAACAGAGGGAGCTACCCTGGAATCAAAGGATGGTGATGAAATATTGGTGGTTACTGCAGACAGTGTTCAAATCCGCGGATTGAAGTTCACCGGAGTGACCACCAGTTATCTCAAGGAACGTTCAGCAATCCGGATCGTACGGGTAAAGGATTTTGAAATTCTACACAACGAGATCATCGATTGTTTCTTTGGTATTTATATCGAACATGCCAGACACGGTCTGGTGGCTGACAATGTCATCCTGGGTAAATCGACGACCGAAGCGGCATCCGGTAATGCAATCCATGCCTGGTATTGTCGCCATCTGCAGATCCTGAATAATGAAGTGCAGGGACACCGCGATGGTATTTATTTTGAATTTGTTGATGAAAGTCTGGTCCAGGGAAATCGTAGTTTCGACCAGTTGCGTTATGGTCTCCATTTTATGTTTTCCAATGATGATATCTACCGGGACAATACTTTTTCTAAAAATGGTGCCGGAGTTGCTGTCATGTTTTCCCGAAGGATCGAAATGACCAACAATATCTTTTCCCATAATTGGGGCAGCTCATCGTATGGATTGCTATTGAAGGAAATAAATGATGCGCAGGTTATCAGCAATCAGTTTGATCAGAACACTATCGGTATTTTTGTTGAGGGATCAAACCGGATAACCTATTCAAAGAATACATTCCATCGAAATGGCTGGGCTATCAAATTTTCCGGAGGGTGCTCGTCCAACAAAATTGTCCAAAATAATTTTCTCCATAATTCACTGGATCTTGTCGTCAATTCCCGTCTCAGTGACAATGAAATATCCAATAATTACTGGAGTGAATATTCAGGTTATGACCTGGACAAAAATGCCATCGGAGATATCCCCCACTACCCGGTCAAACTTTTTTCCTACATTCTGGATCAGTCGCCCGAAGCCATTATTCTTCTTCGGAGTTTTTTTGTGGATATCATCAATTTTTCAGAAAAAATCAGTCCGGTTTTTACCCCTAAAGACGTCTTTGATCCTACTCCTTTAATGCATGAAATACAATGATTTCCATTCATCAGCTCAGGAAACATTTTGGAAAAAATGAAGTTTTACGCGGTATTGATCTGGAACTGACGAAACCGGGTATTTCGGCTATTCTCGGACCCAATGGATCGGGAAAAACCACTTTACTGAAATGTGTCCTCGGTTTGGTTATTCCTGACTCAGGCACCATATTATTCAAGGGGCAACCGATTAAGAACCGGCATCTCTACCGGCTGGATATTTCCCACGTTCCCCAGATGGCTCATTTTCCTGAGAATCTCAGTCCGGCTGAACTATTAAAAATGTCGAAAGACCTGCATCCCGGTATTACCCGGGAAGACTTCCTGATCGACTTGTTTGAACTGGGAGGAGAAATGCAAAAAAAGATGGGTAATCTATCCGGAGGTAACCGCCAGAAAGTCAATTTATTGCTGGGATTGATGTATGACAATCCGGTGATAATCCTCGATGAACCCAGCAATGGCCTGGATCCCCTGTCTTTCTTAAACCTTAAGAAATTTCTGATGGAAGAAGGCAGGAGAAACAAACAGATCCTGATCACCACTCATATGATGAGTTTTGTGGAGGAAATTGCAGACTACATTGTTTTTATTCTCGACGGGCAGATTTATTTTAACGGAAGCCCGGATGAGCTGATTCATCATGAAGGTGAAACAGGCCTGGAAGAAGCCATTGCCAATATTTTGAGAACCAGGATGCAGCCAAATTATGCTGAAGATCTTTAAATATACCTTGTACGATTTGATCAGAAACCGCTGGTTGATCATTTACACTGCCTTTTTCCTGATTTTAACCATAGCGCTTTTGCTGCTTACCAATGATTTTGGAAAGGTGATCATCAGCCTGTCAAATATCACCCTGATCCTGACTCCACTCATTGGTATTCTTTACGGAGTAATGTATTATTATAGTTCACTCGATTTTATCCGGTTTTTGCTGGCCCAGCCACTCTCCCGGCGATCCATTTTTTCGGGATTGTTTGCCGGTATCGGCATGTCGCTAAGCGTGAGCCTGTTAGTCGGGCTTGGGGCGCCGCTGCTGTTTTACGGAGTAACTTTTTCACCGGAATTCAAGACATTTATCATTGTTCTGTTGATGTCGGTTGTGTTGTCGGTTATTTTTTCCCTGCTGGCTTTTCTGATTGCCCTATATAACAGCAACCGGGTCCGGGGATTTGGCGTTGCCATTTTTACCTGGTTATTTTTTGCCGTGATCTATGATGGTATTTTTTTACTGCTCCTGCTGATGTTTAAGGATTATCCGCTTGAAAATCTTACCCTGGGATTGACCATGTTTAATCCCATCGATCTGGCCAGGATCCTGGTACTGATGAATCTGGATGTTTCCGCGATTATGGGATACACCGGAGCAGTTCTTCAGCAATTTTTTGGTACTGCCCGCGGATCGGTTGCGATTGTCCTGGTGCTGTCCGTCTGGATAATTCTTCCTTTTTTCTGGATGTTGCGCCTGGTATCAAAAAAGGACTTTTAATACGGCGCTCCATACCAGAAAGCCCTTATGGTTTTGGAAATAGTTTTCCCGATCAATTTTCCCATTGTACCGACAGACTAATTTTAGGGCACCTCTAAATACCTCTGAAATTAGGAAAATTCAAAAAGAACCAAGCGAGACGAGGCATCGCGAAGGAGCCTAGCCGGAGCTAAGTGACTTAGGGATAGCCAAGTATCGCACAGGTTACTTTTGAATAGCTTATCATAGATAAGCGGTTGACAATTGAATGGGGTTTTTCGAGGTGCCCTTTCAAACCTGTCACCCGGAACCAGTCAAATTTGTTGCCAATTTTGACCAGTTCTTCCCAATATTGTCACATGGAGAAATTCCATAACACGTAGATAACTGAGGAATAGCTTTACGGAACAGAGTTGCTGTTTTTTTCTTTTTATTTTTTTAGCAACTGGTTCGCAAAACAGTATTTTTATTTAGAAATCAGAATTCAGGGCCAATGAATGCTTTCAGACTCGATCATAAGGTTGCTTTGATTACCGGAGGAGGTAGCGGTATCGGCCGTAGTATTGCCCTGAAATTTGCAGCCATGGGTGCAACGGTTCACCTTCTTGACATCAACCGGAAGGATGCTGAGCTGGTCAGCGGTGAGATCCGGGGAGTCGGCGGTCAGTGCGAGGCTCATGAATGTAATGTAAGCCGGCAAAGCGAGGTGATCGGGATCTGTAATGCCATTGCTGAAAAAGGACGCCTGGACATTCTGGTTAACAATGCCGGAATTGGCTTTGTCGGTAATGTCGAACAAACCGGGGAGGAAGATCTGGACCATCTCTATAATGTAAATATCAAGGGAGTTTATAACTGTCTCTATGCGGTGATACCTCATATGAAGAAACAGGGAGGTGGGGTTATCCTCAATATGGCCTCGGTCGCGGGATCGGTCGGTATTCCCGATCGTTTCGGCTACTCGATGACCAAAGGAGCTGTGCTGTCTATGACTTACTCTACCGCCCAGGATTACCTCCACCACGGAATACGGTGCAACTGTATTTCTCCGGCTCGTGTACACACTCCCTTTGTCGACGCTTACCTCCGGAAGAATTATCCGGGCAGGGAGCAGGAGATGTTTGACCGGCTGGCCAAAACACAGCCCATTGGCAGGATGGGTACTCCCGATGAAATCGCCAATCTGGCGTTGTTTCTGTGTTCAGAAGAGGCATCCTTCATCACTGGTTGCGATTATCCGATCGATGGAGGATTTATAAAATTAGTACCATGATCAGTTTTAGACATAGTTCGCGCGAAGTATCAGCCCTTTTAATGACGGGGCTGTTTTGCGGATGGGTATCCGGTTGTCACCCGGGAGAGCCCGGAAGGTCAGAGAATACTCAGAATCAGGTCATTCAATACCAGGACCTCCAACTTCCGTCAAAGCCCAACATCCTGTGGCTGGTAGCCGAGGATCTGAGCCCCTTTCTTCCTTTTTACGGTGACCATACGATAGAAACACCCCATTTGAGTCGCCTGGCATCGGAAGGTGTATGCTTCGATTATTTCTACTCCCCGGCTCCTGTCTGCGCTCCGGCCCGGGCTTCCATTGCCATGGGTATGTATCCAACCCGCATTGCTGCCGGTCATATGCGTACGGGTGGACAGCAGCAATATTTACCAGCAGATTTGCAGCCTTATGAAGCTATGCCACCGGCCGGTAGCCGGATGATGAGTGAATGGTTGCGCATGGATGGTTATTACTGCACCAACAATTCCAAGGAGGATTATCAGTTCAACAAGACGCCAACAGCCTGGGATGAAAGCAGTAACCGGGCGCACTGGAGAAACCGTGAACCAGGACAGCCATTTTTTGCGGTGTTTAATTTCGGCGTAACGCACGAATCACAGATTTGGGTGAAGGAAAACGATCCCTGGCAAATCGACAGTACCCTCCAGGTGCCGGTTCCTCCCTATCTGCCCGATACGAAAGTGGGGCGACGGGATATCCGGCGAATGTATTCGAATATTGTCGAGATGGACCGGCAGGTAGGAGAAATACTCCGGCAATTGGAAGAAGACGGTCTGCTGGACAGTACGGTCATATTCTGGTATTCAGATCACGGGGGTCCCCTGCCCCGTCAAAAACGGATGTTGTATGATTCAGGTTTAAAAGCTCCGATGATCGTCCGCTTTCCGGGAAAACAATATGCCGGTAACCGGGATAACCGTTTGGTCAGTTTTCTGGACCTGGCCCCCTCGGTATTGTCGCTGACGGGCATTGCACCAAAAGACTATATGGATGGCCGGGACGTATTGGGCAATCACCAACCTCCTGTGGAAAGGAAATACCTGCATGCCGCTGCTGACCGGTTTGATGCAGAAACCGATTGTAACCGGGCTGTCCGCGACAAGCGGTATAAGTATATCCGGTACTATTATCCGGAAAAATCCATGTTTCTCCATTCGGCCTACCGGGATCAGCAACCGGTGATGCGTGAATTGTACCGCCTGCGGGATATGGATTCGCTGACCGATGCCCAGAAGCTTTGGTTTAGGCCACAAAAACCCCCTTTTGAGTTTTTTGATGTGGAGAATGACCCGCACGAATTGAACAATCTGGCAGACAATCCCGATCATGCCGGAAAAATTCAGGAACTCAGCGATGAAATGGACCGTTGGCTTGAAGACATTGATGACACTGGAATCATTCCGGAGGCTGAGTTGCTTGGAAAATTGTGGCCCGGGGGAACCCAGCCGGTGACCGAAAATCCGGAACTCATAATGGTGGAAGATAAAGTAACAATTCGCTGTGCCACCGATGGAGCATCCATCGGATACAAACTGATGGATGATGGGGTTGAGCCGGCCGGCTGGCAGGTCTATACCGGCCCGTTTGAAAAAAAGGGAAATCAACAGATCAAGGTGGTAGCGCACCGGCTTGGTTATCTGAGAAGTGAGGAGGTCACGTCCAGGTAAATCCCAAAAGGAATTAAAAAGATCTGCATCGGCAAATACCAAGTATAGACTATGTCCATTGAAGTTGTTGGTGCAGAGAAACTATAGAATGCAATGGTTATCGATACGGTCCAAGGGGTCATGACCTCTTGGAAGAATCAACGATCCCGGCATCCACGGAATTCATCATCGATTGATCCGGATCTCTCATTTATTTCGTAAAATTTGCGGATGGTCGCCCAACAGGTAAGATTCTGGAACTCAATTGTCAGCCGGTTTGCCGTCTTCATTACTGGTCTGTTGCTGTTTGCTATCCTGCTTTCGGGATATCTGGTCTTTCGTAAAAGTTCGACTGTTATCATTGATTTTGCCAAAGAGAGGATCCGGCATTCGGCCGAAATGGCTGAACAGTCATTTTATACCACGCTGGCAGAAGTGTCAAACGATATTGCGGTCATTTCCTCAAGTCTGGCTCTGCAAAATTTTGTAAACAATCCGGACGGTCAAACGGCTGAAGTTCTCAGCCGGCTTTTTGAAGTGATGCTGATTAATAAACCAGCTTATTTTCAGATCAGGTTTATCGACAGCAGCGGTCTGGAAATCATTCGCTTTGACAAAATAGGGGGCAAAGTGCAACAGGTTTCGGCAGGAGATTTGCAACAAAAAGGGGACCGGGATTATTTTCAGGAAGCCATTCAAATCACGCCGGGAGCCTATTATTATTCAAGGATCAACCTCAATGAAGAATATGGAGTGATCAGCAATCCCCCAACGGTTACTCTACGGGCTGCCAGTCCGGTAGCAGATCACCATCAGCAGAAATGCGGAATTGTCATCATCAATGTCGACCTGACGGCATTTTATGAAGAACTCGACCGCATATCAATTTCCGGAACCCATTTTCATCTCATTGACAACCAGGGTCAGTATCTCTACGAACCGGAACATGGGAGGGAATTTGGGCTGCAGCGGGGTACGGGTTACACTTTTTACCAGGATTTTAAAGTAAATGTGATATCGACCGATACCACACCAGGGGAGTATCAGGATACTGAAGGAAATCCATATTTGTACCTGATCCGTGAGTTTGACTATTTCAATGGACAGCGGGAGGTGTTTCTGATTGCCTCCAACAAGGAAGCTGAACTGCTCGAAAGCGCCCGGTTAGTCCGCCGCGAAAGTCTGCAGAGTCTGGCCCTGGTCTGTCTGGTATCCCTGTTGCTTTCTTACTTCTTCACAAGGTTGTTCTCGAAGCAGATCAATCTGGTGACTCGTGCCATCAGCAGCTATCAAGAAGGGGGCATGGAAACAGAGATACCGGTACATCGAAAGGACGAGATTGGAGTCCTCGCCAGGAGTTTTGCGGCAATGCGGCAGAAAATCGATGAGACCCTGGCAGATCTCAATACCGCCCTGAGAGAAGAGAAAAAGGCGAAAATCCAACGGGATGAATTCCTCCAGAATATGAGCCACGAGTTGCGTACCCCCTTGCATGCCATCCAGGGACTGACCCAACTCCTGAGGAAAAACAAACCCAGTGAGGCCCAGATGCCCATCATCCAAAGTCTGGAACGAAGTGTCAACAACCTCACTGGTTTGGTTTACGACGTTTTGGATCATCAGAAACTGGTAGAAGGCAAATTGACGATACAATTGAAGCCGGCCAATATTGCCCATTTACTGGAAGATATTTATGGAAATTATCAGTTTGATGCCGTCAAGAAAGGGTTGGAATTTTCCCATAGGATCAGTCCCGCATTGTATCAACAGGAATATCACACCGATGCCCTCCGGTTATCCCAGATTGTGATCAATCTGGTAGTCAATGCCATCAAATACACAGAAAAGGGCCGGGTGATGCTCATGGCTGAATTGGCAGGGGATGAACAATCTGTGTTGGAAATCCGGGTGGAAGATACAGGCATTGGTATTCATCCGGAAAACCTGGAAAGGATCAATGATCGATTCTTTCAGGAAAGCAAAGAAATTTCCGGCCGGTATGGAGGCTATGGACTGGGTCTTTCGATCGTCAAACAACTGGTGATCCTTTTTGGCGGGCAATTGATTGCCGAATCAAGGAAAGAAGAAGGTTCTCGTTTTACCGTACGTATACCGGTCGTTCCGGTCATGGAGGTTGATCAATCAGTGAAAGAGTCAGTTTCCCTATACAATTTACCCTTACTACAAAATCACTACCGGATACTCCAGATTGATGATGATTCTTCCACCCGTGAAATGGTGATTCTGGCGTTGGATTCGCAACAGTTTGAATTGATGCCACTTACCCGCATCGATGACCTTGAAAATATCCTGGACCAATTTTCTCCTCATCTCATTATCAGTGACCTAATGTTGGCCGACAAGAATATCAGCCCTGATTTGCAGGAATTGCAGAGTCGGCAACAAATCTCCTGCCCGGTTATCGTGGTTTCGGCGCTGGACCCTCCGGCTCTAAAAAATGTGAGCGCTTACTGGTTCCAAAAACCCTTTGATCTTCATCGACTGATTGACCGGATTTATCAACTGACCGGCAGCCATGAATTTCCTGTCCCTGATTTTAAGGAAATCGCTCACAATTATGATCAGAATCCGCAAAAAATAAACCGGGTGCTTGAAATACTAGAGACTGAATTTCAGGTTTTTATCGACCGGCTCGAAGCTTTGTTGACTTCATCCGGTCTGGCCGTATGGCAATCCATTGCGCATAAGCTGATCACACATACCCGCACGCTGGCATTGCATGAACTCACCGGCATTCTCGAACAAAATACCACCGTCCCTGCTCCGGAGGAATTGAAAAGGTTGCAGAATTCATTGCGATATGCGTTGTGTTGTATCCGGCTCGAAAAATCGACCTGAGAGGCGCCGTATGTCGCTGACGTCATTCACCCCAACCGGGTAGAGAATGCCCAGGTGAGTAAAATCGAAACCGATCGTTTGGCGAAGGGTCATTTGTTTAGCGCATCATTATTATTATTTGTAAATGTAAAATAGCCGGGATCACTTTTTTTCGACTCTAACCTAATGTAATATTCAGGTGCAGATTCAATGTAACAATTCAAATCAATTAAAATCAATTCAATAAATTAATTTTATTGAGCAGGATTTTTTCGTAACTGTTGCTGATCGGAATTTCAAATTGATGAATCTTAAGGGAAGATACTTCGATCGTATCGATCTTATTAAGATTGACTACAAATGAACGGTGCACCCGCTGGAAATAATCCGGCAGTTTTTTAACCAGTTCTTTGAGCGTCATGAGCGTCAATACTTTCCGGTCAGCCATGACCACAGAGACATAATTGGCTTCGGCTTTAAAGAAAAGAACTTCCCGAAGATCAATTTTCACCAGTTTGGTACCATCTCTTACAAAAAGGTGGTTGACTTCCTTTTTTCTGCCCGAGAGATACTTCTGGGCCTGTTTTACTGACCTTAAAAACCGGCTAAAATCAAAAGGTTTAACCAGGTAATCGACGATCTTATCGTAATCGTAAGCTTCGGCGGCAAATTCCTTGTTGGCGGTGATCATCACCACCGCAGTGTCATCCGGGATCAGTTCCAGGATTTCCCGGCCGGTAACATCCGGTAAATTATAATCCAGAAATATAAGGTCAAAAAAATTACGGTTGATCAGGTTGACCGATTCGAAGCCGGAATTCGTCGTAGTCACGTCCAGGATGTCGTCAACCTTGTCGCAAAAGTGATCAAGCAGGTCACAAATCAGCTGATCATCGTCAACAATTAAGCAGTGCATAGTTTATCCAGCAAATTTAATCTTTCATCCATTCATCATCCTTATACACCATAAATCTTATTGAAACTATGCTGAAAAGGTCAATATTGTAATCGAATCTTAAAAAACTACGATAAAAACGATGACAAAGCTAAATTAATTTTAAGGATTCCGGCAACACATTTCTTCTAAACAAAATTGTTGCCGGACACGGCCAGGCCCGGGCTTCCTTCCGGTGACCGGATCAAATCGACTGTTTTTGATCCCCTGCAAATTATTGACTTCTTTAATTCAATCTATGACTATGCGATACATTCTTACGTTGACTGGACTGGTTTTTTTATGGAGTATTTCCGCCAACGCCCAAACGCCTGCGGATGCCATCTTCATGCAACAAGGCGAAGCCTGTGTTTTGCTAAATCTGGATCTGGGCAGGTTTGATCAATACTGGGAGGGTGAAAATCTGAGGTATAATGAAACGATTGCCCAGGTACGTCGGAATACCGTACTCCCAATGGCCGCCATTGGCATATTCGAAAAACTTAATTTCTACGTTGGTTTACCTCATGTGCAAACCAGTTCCAGTGAACCTAACGGTGGCCGTTTTCAGGGTGCTAAAGGTTTTCAGGACCTGATCCTGGCCCTCAAATATGGTGTATATAACAAAAGCTCGGAAAAGGGTGAATTCTCCGTAAATATTTCCGGAGGTTATTCTACACCAGCGACGAATTATCTGTCAGATTATCTTCCTTACAGTCTTGGTTTCGGTGCTGATGAATGGAATCTGAGGGCTATCCTGCAGTATCGCTTTACCAACGGCTTGTATTTCCGGACTTCGGGAGCACATCTTTGGCGCGGCTATACCGAAGCAGAGAGAGATTACTACTATAATAATGGCAGTTATTATACGGCATTGATGGATGTACCCAATGCCTGGAATTATCAGTTTATCGCCGGAAAGTGGTTTCTGAATTCTTCGCTGAAGATTGAGGCTGCTTACAACGGTTTGAAATCAACCAGTGGTGATGATATCCGGAAGTACAATGCAGCTCAACCCACCAATAAGGTGGAGTTTGATCAGGTTGGGATTTCTGCCCAGTATTATTTTCCCCAGATCAAAGGTCTGGGATTGCAGACCTATTACAACCAGATTATCAATGGGCGAAATATGAGCAAGTCAGGCAATTTTGGTTTTGGAATCACCTATCAGTTCAATTTTATCAAAGCTTCAACAAACTAGAACATGAAAAGTCGCATATTATACCTACTTTTTATCCTCGTTGCCCTATTGGTGGTATCCTGTCAAAAGGATCTGCCTACTCATGCAGCGTTTAACGACTACACATACGATACACCGGATGCTGACGGAGGAACCTGGGTTCCTGTGCTCGTGGAAAATCCGGGGCAAATTACTATTGACCAGCCAGAAGATGTGTCATCAACAGCTTATCAAAGCGAACTGGCTGAATTAAAGAACCTCACTGCCAACCTGAGCAGTGATCAAAGGGCCGCGATTGAATACTGGACCAACAACCCCGCGATCCGATGGAACGAAATAGCCCTGGAACTTATCGCCAAGTACAACCTCATTCCCGGACCCAATGAAGATGACACCTATACCCTGCCCAATCCGGCAAATCCAGATGGACCACCCTCCTTCCCTTTTGCTCATCCACCTTATGCCTGCCGGGCTTTAGCCTATCAAAGCGTTGCCCAGTATGATGGCTTGATCACCGCCTGGCATTACAAATATCAACATAACCGGCCTGCGCCGAATCAGGTCGACCCGGAGATTCAGGCTGCTTACCAGGATAATCAATTGCCGTCGTATCCATCGCACGGTGCCGTCATTGCTGCCGCATCCAGGGATATTTTAAGTGCCATGTTTCCCCTCGAGAAAGAGTATCTGGCGACCAGAGCCCAGGAACATATGAACAGCTTGTTGTGGTCTGGAACAAACGTTAGCAGTGATCTGGAAGCGGGTGAACACATTGGTAAATCGACCGCCCAGATAGCTCTGATGCGGGCAGCAGGTGATGGAATGAAGAATGCCCAGGCTCCCAAACCGGTATCTGATTCCATCAAAGCTGCCGCCTTTGCCCGTTTTGGCTGGCAGTGGGATAATCTTGAGCTCCCGGAGCGTCCGGTCGGGCTTACTCCTCTATATGGAAAAGTAAAAATGTGGTGTGTTCCTTCTGTCGAGCTGGTCCGGTCAGCACCTCCACCCGCACCAGGATCGGAAGAATTCAATGCCAATGCAGACGAGCTGAAAGATTTCCAAAATAATATGACGGAAGAATACCGCCGGATTGCCAATTTCTGGCAGGATGGTCTTGGCACCTACACACCCCCGGGACACTGGAACCGGATAGCCATAGATTTTATTGTGAAATATAAGTTGAATCCTCTCAGAACAGCCCGGACTTTCGCCTACCTGAATATGGCGATCATGGATGGAGGCATTGCCTGCTGGGACACCAAGTACTACTATCATTACCCCAGACCCATCCAGACTATTCCCGGATTCAAGACCATTGCCGGAACACCCAATTTCCCGAGTTATACGTCCGGCCATAGCGTCTTTTCAGCAGCGGCTGCCGAAGTATTGGCTTATATTTTTCCACCGGAGGCAGAGCTGTGCCGGTATTGGGCAAAAGAAGCCGCTGAATCAAGAATCTATGGAGGCATTCACTACCGCTTTGATGCGGAAGTTGGAACTACCCAGGGTATTGAGGTAGCCCAATATACCCTCAATGTGGCGAAGGCTGATGGAGCCGATTAATTTTAAGTTTATTCTAATCCTGGATTCAGAATTATTAACCCGATTTAACTTTAATTTACCACTGATTTCGTCGATCAAACCGGCTAATTAAATATGAGCGGTTTAGGATTTAAATGTGGATCTAAAAAGTAAAAAAATTCTACCCCTGGATTTCCACCTTGGATTATCCGGAAGGTAAAACACATTTAAATTAAAAATTATGCATCGAATTTTATTGGGTTTGTTGCTGACCGGTATGGTTTATTCGCTCCATGCACAAACTGAAACGGACACCATCAAAACACAGATACTTTCCACCATTACCGTTTCTGCCGCCAGAGCTCCCCAGGATATCACCCGGCTGGATCCCGTACAGGGCACTTATATATATTCCGGTAAGAAAAATGAAGTGATCAATCTAAGTGAGAAACAGGTCAGCCTGACCGAAAAATATGGCCGGCAGATTTTCTCGAAAATCCCCGGTGTATTTGTTTACGATATGGACGGTACCGGCAACCAGGTCAATATCTCCACCCGTGGCCTTGATCCCCACCGGGGCTGGGAGTTTAATATCCGGAAAGACGGAATCCTGACCAATTCGGATATGTATGGTTATCCCGCCAGTCATTACAATTTACCGATGGAGGCAGTGGAACGGATTGAGCTGGTGCGGGGTACCGGTTCCCTCCAGTACGGAGCCCAGTTTGGAGGAATGCTCAACTATATCACCAGGATACCTGACACCACCGGGATCGCTTTCCGGAGTTTCAATACGATTGGTTCCTATGGCCTTTTAAGCACTTTCAACGAAATTTCCGGAGGAAAGGATAAATTCCGTTTTTCTGCCTGGATCAATAAGAAATCGTTGAATGGCTACCGGCATAACAGTGAATCGCACTACAATGCGGAGGCAGTTTCCATTTATTATGATGTTACCCGCAATCTACATCTTAAATTGGAGTGGACTCATTCCAATTATCTGATTCAGCTGGCCGGACCATTGACTGACCGGATGTTTGCGGATGACCCCCGGTCTTCTACCCGGGCGAGAAATTACTACAACCCGGATATTCATGTGCCTTCGGTCAGCCTTGACTGGACCATCAGCCGGTCAACCCAACTGAGGCTGATGACCTCGGCTGTCATTGGCTTGAGAAACAGTGTGCTCTTTGATAAACCGGCTATGGTGATCGACAGCGTGGTGAGCAGTACACAACAATATAATCACCGGCAGGTGGATATTGATCATTTTAACAGCTATACCACTGAATTGCGAATTTTACACACTTATCGGTTATTCAACCATACCAGTGCACTGACGGCAGGAATTCAATACATGAACAACGATCTGCACCGTCAGCAGCAGGGTAAAGGCACGACCGGGAGTGATTACGACCTGACCCTGGTGACCCCGGGCTGGGGGCGGGATCTGCATTATAAGACGGATAATGTAGCCTTGTTTGCCGAAAATCGATGGCAGTTGACATCACGCTTTTCGGTCAATACGGGAGTGCGGATGGAGATTGGTGAAACCAACATGAGTGGAAAGATCGCTTACTTTTCAGATGACGACATACCGGGGACCATCCGTCATAATTATCCCTTGTTTGGAGCAGGCTTGCAATATGACGCCACCCGGGATATGAATTTTTACGCAGGCTGGTCGCAGGCTTATCGCCCGGTATTGTTCAAGGACATTATTCCGGCTTCGATCTATGAAGTAGCAGACAAGCAGTTGAAAGATGCATTTGGGTACAATGCCGAGGCTGGCTTCCGGGGTCGATGGAAATTTCTGAAATGGGACCTGACCGGATTTCACATCCGCTACAACAACCGACCGGGTACCCTTGCCCAGACCGATACTCACGGTGAGTTCACCATATTCCGCACCAATATAGGCGATTCACAGACCAGCGGAGTGGAACTTTTTACCCAGGGCGACTTTTCCCTGAGTCAAAAATCGGTGCTTTCATTATTCACCTCGACATCGTATATGGATGCCCGCTACCGGAATGCGGTGATCCGGGTGGGCAATGATAATGTGGATATTGATGGCAATAAGGTTGAAAGTGTACCGGCCTGGATTATCCGCAATGGCCTGACGTTCAGGTATAATCATCTCAGTCTTTCCGTACTGCACAGCTATACCGCTGCAAGTTATGCCGATGCCCTTAATGCTGAAATACCCGATGCCACCGGTGCGGTGGGACTTGTTCCCTCCTATCATCTGCTCGATCTGAATCTGGGAATCCGGATTACTTCCAAAATCAGATTGCAGCTCAATACCAATAATGTGCTGGATAAAAAATATTTCACCAAACGACCCCAGGGTTATCCCGGTCCGGGTATCTGGCCATCCGACGGTCGTACATTGTCTGGTACGGCCACGTTGGAAATTTAGAGCTGAATAATCAGGTAGCGATCTTTATCTGGTTAATATGAATCCAGACAAATTCGTACCGGAGTTGGCCTCTGTAGCATGTTATTAACAGGTTATGGAGCAGTCTTCATAGGATTTTGTTTATCAACCCATTGCCTGTCCTTATCCCGCGAGATCCGGCATTTAAACCAAATATCTCCCGGTGGAGGGGAAAATGCTTAAAATTAGGTATTCATTCTAAAATGGGGATCTTATGAAAGTTTTTACCACTGCTGTATTTCTACTTTTATTTCTGATGACCAATACGCACCTGAAGGCTCAGGGTTGCGTGGCCATCCGGGGGTTTTCTTCCTGCTCCGGATCGATCGGAAACAGCGCCTTTCTTATGAAGGGAGATTTAACCATTGGAGCCAATTACCGTTACTTCAAATCTTTCCGGCATTTCCGGGGTGATCATGAAGAGACTCACCGGGTTGAGGAAGGTACTGAAGTCATCAACAAATCAAGCCTGCTGGATCTGTCGCTCAATTATGGATTTTCAGATCGGTTATTCGGTACTTTGACGGTACCCTTTATTTTTCATGACCGGTCATCCATGTACGAACATGGAGGGAATCCACCCAATGGATTGGGTGAAAGGCACACCACAACTTCGAGTGGTCTTTCCGATGTACGGCTTAGCGCCGGTTACTGGCTATTCAATCCGGATAAGCATCACAATTTCAATTATGCGGCTGGTCTTGGCATCAAATTGCCGACCGGTAAATACGACTACACCGACATCTTTTACAATCAGGGTCCGGAGCGCAACCAGGAGATTGAAGCGGTTGTGGATCAATCTATACAACCAGGTGACGGTGGATTCGGCATTACCATGGAAGTACAGGGATACCAGACAATTTCCCACCGCCTCATGCTCAGCACCAATCTCTATTATATGTTAAACCCACAGACTACCAATGGTGTACTGACCCGAAGTGGTAATGAAGAATTTTCCTGTCCGGATCAGTTTGCCGCCCGTCTGGGAGTCAACTATCTGGTACAGGGATTTTCCGCCTATCTCGGTGGCCGGGTCGAGGGAGTGCCTTCCAAAGATCTGATTGGATCCAGTGCCGGTTACCGTCGGCCAGGGTACGTCGTTTCGGCCGAACCGGGCATAAGCTATAACCTGAATAATCTTCAGTTGAGCCTCAATGTACCGGTGGCTTTATACCGCAACCGTATCCAGAGTTATGCCGATAAAGTGAGGACGGCTGAAACAGGCGTATACCGCATTGGTGACGCCGCTTTTGCCAATTACCTGATTAACTTCAATGTAAGCTACCGAATCAATGGCAAATCGCATGGAGCTCAAACGCTACCGAATATCATTGACGTTGAATGACTTTTGTATATGATTCTTTAAAAACAATATGAAGTAGATTGCTTGTTTGTACAAAAAAGAAATCTCCGGTAGTGGTGATTACCGGAGATTCTTTTTGAAAATTCTGCTTTATACCGGTAACGTTTTATCACCCTGATGGTACTTATCAAAACGATCCGACTGTAAAAAATACCCAAACTGGATCCGGATAGAAACTGAACTATAATTATCCCGTTGAGCATCAGCCCTCCAAGGTGAGGGCTTTTTAATGCATGGATACGATCCAAGGGATCCTGACCCTTTGGGTTCAAACGGTCTTCGGTACGGTCCAAAGGGTCCTGACCCCTTTGGGTCCAATTTAACAATTAAACAAACAATTCAACAGGTTGAGTTAGTCAGTCGTTGCATTGGTCGTCCATGCCAGGTGCTCGATTCTCAAGCGGTCAAGTGGAGCGTGAACTTCTCTGGGGAGTAATCAGAATGTCATTGGTACGGTGTCCCCCCTGGGGGGGCAGGGGGGAGAAAATCTCAGACCCTCCTTGTAACAGTTAAACAATTACACAATTAAACAGTACGTTGTCCCCCCTCTAAGGGGGCAGGGGGGTAAGCTCAGCGTTTTTTTCAGTTAAACAGTGATCTCAGGCAAACCGCTGTGCTTAGTTGTTGCAACGTTGATCCTTCAGAGCTCAAGATCCTTTTTATCATTCTGTACTTTTGGCTTGATGACCGAAATGTTCATAGGTACGGTCCAAGGGGTCCTGACCATTTGGGTTCAAACAGTCTTCGGTACGGTCCAAGGAGTCCTGACCCCTTGGGTTCCTATGATCTCAGAATATAGGCCTGGATATCCGCTATAAACTTCAAGGCCCCATCTTCGATCTGCCTGGTCAGCATTGTAGGATTATTGAAATCCGGATTTTCAACCAGGGTGTGCTCCACAATGGAATAAACATCGTTGACAGATGCAGGAATCCGGTATTGATCCCAATCGGATTTCTTAAAGAGATTCCAGTATTTTTTCTGGATACTTTTATTGTATCCTGCCAGCCAGATTTCAAAGCGGATTAACTCGTGATTAAAAATAATGGCAATTTTGAGCTTTTTACTTTTCAGGGATTCAGGGAAAAAAGCAAAATACGATATGTCCATATAACCCTGATAAATGCTACCTGAGACAAAGAAATCAGGATATTTATTTTTTAAATGCACCCGCAGTTGCATGATGTACTCCATCAAGCCCTGATACGCCAATTTTATGTCACCTTTCGCGATCTGTTTCTTATACTCGGCAATATAGTCATTCAGCGATGTCATGGGCGCATATGCGATAGTTTACAATGACTGAGAATAGTTCAGTATTTATTTGGTATCCTCAGTTCCTCCAATACTGGAATTATCTGGTACAATATAACCTTTTGGCTCATTACAGGGAAGTATCCAGAAACTCATTCGGATGATGTCGCCCCTCTGGGGGGCAGAGGGTAATATGGATTTTGGACAAGGCATCGGTACGGTCCAAGGGGTCCTGACCCCCTGGATGCCAGTTCAAAATTTGCAGTTCAACATTTAAACCCACGTTAGTCAGTCGTTGCACTTAGTTGCAACGTTGATCCTTCAAAGCTCAAGATCCTTTTTATTCTGTACTTTTGGCTTGATCCTCGAAATGTTCATCTGCACGGTTCAAGGGGTCCTAACCCCTTGAAGTCCAATTTAGCAATTAAACAAACAATTCAACAGGTTGAATTAGTTAGTCATTGCGTTTGGTCGTCCTTGCCGATAGCCCATTTCCGAAACTCATTCGGACGTTGTCCCCCTCTGGGGGGCAGGGGGGTATGAGGGATTTTGGACAAGGCATCTTCGGTACGGTCCAAGGGGTCCTGACCCCTTGGAGTCCTTTCAATTCAATTCCTGGAGGGTGTCCATTTCGACCGGCCACCGGTGGAGGCCAGAAACCGCATCGACTCCCGGTAGGCGATCAGCTGGGCATCCAGCAGCATCTCTGGGGTAAGGATAATCATTTCACCCTTTTGGTCCCGGGCCGATGAAAATCCGTGACTGGGTGATTCAAAGACCACCGCCAGGGCGCCGCAATGTAAACTGAGCGCCGTATCCAGATTGTAGGGTGATCTTACCGCTCTTTCGGGGTTGGCTTCGGTGTCAGGGTCACTCGTTCTTTCCAGTCCGGCTTTAGTCCATGCGGTGAGCACACCGCGATACAGTTGTTCAAAAGGTGCATCCAGGACCGGTTCGGTAAACGGCCGGTGAATCTTGGGAAATACCGCTCCCGTATGCATGTTTAGAATGAGATCCGGCTTTTCACGGCTGCAGAGGTCATACAACGCTTTGGTTTCCGGTTGAACCTTGTCGAAGAAATCATCGTGCTGGATATTGACACCGGCTTCATTGGGATAGCCCCCGGGAAATTTGTTGGTGGTAAAGTCAAAGGGAATCTGTTTTTTTACGTGTGGCCAACCGGTGATGGTGCCATCCGGATTGCCGCCCGTATTCCAGTATTCAATCACCGTATGATCCATACCCCGGTGCGGAGCCATCCGGATCGGTACCCGGTTCCTGCCATCCGGATTCATCACCGGGATCACGATCAACCGGTCTATGGAATCCAGCAGCGACTTGAAATCCGGCCACTCCTTACCCCGCAGGTCCCTGCCGGTTTCCAGCACGGACAGGAAATTGATGATACCCATGATTGGCTCCAGTTCCCCGCCATGTACACCGGCCATCGCTATAAAGACCGCTTTTTCGTGGTCTGGCCCGCGGTACGATGCTACATCGCGGTATCCCAGTGATCCTGAAAAGGTGGAAGTGCCTTTTCCCTGTCTCGGATTACCGTAGGAAACCGCATAAAGGGGACGGCCTCCGGCTGAGGTGCCTATCTGACTGACTGCACCCTTTTTGATATGACTGGTGAGAAACGCGGAGACTTCTTCGTTGGTCGTTAACCAGAATCCGGGGATATCTTCCCGGTTTTTCAAATAATCGACCGGGACCTCAAAGGTGTGGATACCCGGTTTAATCGTGGTGGTTTCCTGTGCAGTGAGACCCGAATGAGAAAAGAAATGCAAGAGTACCGGGATAATCCACCGAATTTTTTGTTGAATCAGTCTATGCATAATTTACTTTAAATGCTGATGATCTTTCTAACTGGTTCGGATTTGTGTTCATTTAGTCAATACAGGAATATTGCTTCCGGGGATCCATCAAATGACCCCATCCAAAGATTTCTTCGTTTTCAAGGTCTTTTACCGGTTTGAGAAAACCGGCCTGTATCAGTCCTCCGGTATGAAAATAAACGGCATCGACGTCGGAGGTTGAATTGTCCGGAAAATGACTGAAGCCTCCGTCAGCATTCCGGCACCGGAGGATCCAGTCGGTGGCCCTCCGGTAAGCTTCCCTGATATCACGGTTGCGACGGTTGTCACCCGCTTGACGCAGGATAAACAGGGCGTCGAATGCGGCGTGTACGTCATAATCCGGGCTGTGGACCTGCCAGGAACCATCCTCTTTCTGGTCGCGCAAAACGCGATCAACCATCTGGTCTGCCATGGGGATCTCCTGTCCGATCAGGCGGTAGTAATGTGCAGCGTGGAACGTCGAGGCCACATGATCACCCAGATAGCCATCTTCCTTTTGCTCATTGGAAAGGTAATCACGCATTTTCTGATCGACGTGACGAGGCATTTTTTCTCCCCAGGCACTGTAAAACAAGGCGAAAAAACTGGTCGTGTATAGTGGTAGCTTTTTAAACTGGCCTTCCTCGAAAAAAAATTCGATCACGGGTACCGGGTCGTATTCCGGTGTTTTCCCGAGCAATTTAAGTGCTACCACACTCTGCACGGTATTGTAAAGCCGGGCCAGCGGTGAGGTGGGGTCCATCGTTCCGGTATCGGGATAGAAGGCTCCGTCTTTCCTCTGAGCGGAAAGGAAGAAGTCACTGGTCCGGTCTTCGTAGGGCAATGGCCAGCCAAAAGTCTTGTGCAATATCACCGCATATGCCGGAGCGGCGATCCCGGATAATCCGGTGTCCGAATTCCCCGGATAATCCGGATCAATGCCCGGTGTAAAGCTGCCATCCGGTTGGGCGATGGTGCGGAAAAACTGCCGGATTCCGGTCAGTACTTCCTTTTGACCGTCCTCACTCCGGTTCTTCCAGAGACCAGCCGTCAGACCGGCCACCGCCAATGGAGTCCGGACCAGAAATGTGCGTCTGTCGACATTCATGCTCCTAATATATCACTCTTCCGATAAATAACGGGGTAAACGGGCAACACTCCAGGTAGCAACCGGAGATGCCATCGAGTCGGGATGGACCTGAGGGAGCGGGATTCGCCAGGAATGATTCATCGAAAAACTACTTTCGATTTAGCTCCCGGGAAATTGGTCCGGAACAAAGAATTTAACACCTTTGCATAAGCATGGGTGACCGGCAGGTCACTTAAGGATGCTGGCCCTGTAGTTCAACGGATAGAATAGGAGTTTCCTAAACTCTAGATCCAGGTTCGATTCCTGGCGGGGCTACACTTTACAAACATAATATTGATTAAAGAGAACTGTCGGAATATTACCAGACCCTTAGTTTTTTCGATGATTCACTTTTACTACTTTTTCTTTTGATCTTTTGAATCTGGAGCATCTGATTCTGGATTTCCAGGATATGCTTTTTAACGATTTCATTTTCCAGCTTCAGAAGATCATTTTCTTTTTTTAGTTCCTGGATGGCTGCAAAGGCTATTCCATCGGCATCAACCGTTGCAATAGTTGTTTCTCCCTGGCCTAATCCAAAAGCAGCATAAAAATCCTGTACCATCGGGCCAATATGACGGCCTTCCTCTCCTATAAATTGCCACTCAGAGATCGAAAGGGTAGCCACTTTATCCAGAATCGACCGGTTATCTACCTGCGTAATTTTTTCCTTTCGGTTAATATCGGATGATCCATTGATGGTACCTAAAGTGGACAGGTTTCCAGCCTCAGTAATAGTCAAGATCTTACCATTAGTGCCGTTATAGATGGCAAATTCACTGGTACTGTTAGCATCATCATCCAGATGGATATGGTAATTGTCTTCTGCCACAAGAATCATATCACCTCCAATCCCACCAGCCGTTTTGATTACACAATCATCAAGTCCATCTCCCCACTGTGAATATGCCCCACCAAGTTCAATAGCTACACCTCCTCTACCAGTAAATCGAGCACCTGTTCCAAAGTCACTGTAACCCCAGAATCCATAATGGGTCGAACTTTCGCCTCTAACTCCGTTGCTATTTAAACTAAAGCCAAATACTCCTGAACTACTGCTGCTCGTGCCGCGAACTCCAACGCTATTGATACTCTCTCCCAGGATTGCAGTCTGCCCTTGCAGATTAGTGATGATCAACGAGAATAAAAATCCGATTAAATTCTTCATGGTAATCTTTTGATTTAAATTTAGCTTAAATCCAGATCACCAACACTGAAAAGATTGAGACGATCTGCCTTGAAGATCATGAGGTTCGTTGTGAAATCATCCTATGCTCAAACAGGCTGCTTCCACTTAGAATTGAGAAGATCAAGGAATCATCTCTGTATAAAACAAATCTCTCTCCACAGTCTTATTTCCATATAAATATTAATTCTGGTGATCCACTGCCTGGTCCCGCAAGTTTGACAGGGTTAACTATCAAAATCCTCCTTCCATTTCTTCCTTGGATATGAATCAATTCAGACGAGCAGATAAGTAGGAGAATTTTAAGCAGATGCTGGCGTAATACCCGTGCACCTCCATCACAACAACCATGCAAAAATTCCATACCGGTCAACTCCTGGTCACCCGGGGAGTTCACCAACGAATGGGAGAATCTTCTGATTTCGCCCTATTCGTTCAGCATTCCGAAGACAAACAACTCAATGACAGCGCTCTGAATGGCTCTGACAGGCTTCTCTCGGTGTGTGCCACAGCAGATGAAAAAATCTGGATCATTACCAAATATGACAGAACTGTCACAACTGTCTTATTTCCGGATAAATACTAATCCAGTATGGAGTCCTGGACAGGTTTAAGTGACCATTCAGATGGTCATTACTCAGCTAAGAAATTGGTTCAGTAGTCATTGGAAATTTCACCAATTCGCACTAAATTATAGTCATCAATCACAGAATCATGACGAATCAAGTAAAATATCTGGCCACGCTGGTAATGTCCCTGGTTTTCCATTCTACCACCTACAGTCAAGAGAAACTGGAAGTAGAAGGTGCCATCACTATCGAGAATTCCGAGGCTGTTGATCCAACGCCAGGTACGATTCGATTTAACCCTGCCACCAATGATTTTGAAGGGTGGAATGGCTTTTTTTGGGCATCATTGACCGGGCATCAATTTGAAACCGGAGAAATAATGGACATCGATGGCAATAGATACAAGACAGTAATCATCGGCACTCAGTAATGGATGGTACAAGACTTGAGGACGACGAAGTACGGCAACGGTAACGATATTCAGCAAGTTACGGAGAATTCCGATTGGGAGAATGCTAATTACGGGACCTGGTGCTGGTATAACAACGACAACAGCCATGAACAGCCATATGGTAAACTGTATAACTGGTACGGGGTGAACGATGGCAGAGGTCTCTGTCCCACTGCTTGGCATGTACCTACCGATGTGGAATGGCTGAATTTGACAGAATTTCTTGGAAGTTCGAGCGTAGCAGGAGGTCCTATGAAAGAAGCCGGCACCGCCCATTGGTACAGTCCGAACACCGGAGCTACCAACTCAAGTGGTTTTTCGGGGCTTCCTGGGGGTGCCCGCCTCTCCGATGGTTCATTCAGCCTTCTTGGGAGCTACGGTGGCTGGTGGAGTTCTACTGATGGGGGGATTGAAGCCTATTACAGGCATATGCTCAGTAGTTCTGACGATGTATTCTTTGGCCTCATTGATAAGAGAGTGGGGACATCGGTTCGTTGCCTATGGGATTGATCCCGACGGAAGACAAGCTGACTGTTCGATTTATTTGCAGCTGAGGTCGAATTTCTTCTGGTTAGGTGATAACAGATATAAGGAGTTCGGCAGAGTTCGCTCGGCAAAAAGTCGTGCCAGGTTCCAGACCCTGGAAGTGCCCCGACCGGTGACGCTCCCGGAACACGTCTCGCGCTTATTTGTAGAAAAGGGCATCATTCAGTTTAAACCCGGTACGGTCGCTTTTGACAGCCAGTCAAAGGGATTTTACATCCCGGTAGAGATCAGGTAGTCGGGAGTCACTGACTCTATCATATCAGGTAGCTTTTTTAGAAAATCTCACTATCGATACCCTCGACTGCATTATCCTTTCATCATTTTCCCATCGACCAGCCGCCAGATGCCCAATGGATTGCCGGCTTTCAGGGCCTCCGGTAAGAGATTGTCCGGGAAGTCCTGGTAACAAACCGGCCGTGCAAATCGGTGGATCGCGTTGGTACCCACTGAAGTCGATTGAGTATTGGTGGTTGCCGGAAAGGGTCCGCCGTGCACCATGGCGTGGCAGACCTCGACGCCGGTTGGAAATCCATTGATGATGATCCGGCCTACTTTGCGCTCGAGTATCCGGAGCAATCCGGCATATTCGGTCAGGTCTTCCGGAGTACCATGTACCGAGGCGGTCAGGTGCCCTTCCAAAGCGTTGGCAGCGGCCAGGAGCTCGCTCTTTTCCGAAGCTTCCACCAGGAGACTGCTGGGGCCAAAGACTTCCTCCGCCAATTCCGGATGATCCATCAATTCGCGGGCAGTGGTTGTAAAGATCTTTGCCGGCGCACCGGATGCGGTATCGGCGGGGCTACCTTCCGAAAGCACCGACACTCCGGGGCTGCTTTTCAGACGGTCCAGGCCGGAAAGGTAGGCTTTCCGGATATTTTCCGTGAGCATGGTACCTCCCTGATGGCTCTCGATCTGTCCTGCCAGCGAGCTCTTAAACGGTTGCCCATCGCTTTTTTCCATTAAAACCAGACCCGGATTGGTGCAAAATTGTCCGACGCCCAGGGTCACGGAGGCGGCCAGTCCCTCTGCAATCTTCGTTGATCGTTCCTTCAGCGCTCCGGGAAGGATGAATACCGGATTGGTGCTGCCCATTTCGGCAAATACCGGAATGGGTACCGGCCGTTGATTGGCCAGGTCAAAAAGCGCTTTACCTCCCCGGAAAGACCCGGTGAAGCCCACAGCCTGAATCAGTGGGTGCTGTACCAGCTGCATCCCTGGCTGATGGCCGGCGCCATGAATGAGGGAAACCACTCCGTCCGGCATACCGGTTTGCTCAGCCGCTGTCAGCATAGCCCGGAAGACCATTTCCGAAGTACCGGGATGAGCCGGATGACCTTTGATCACAACCGTACAACCGGCAGCCAGTGCCGATGCCGTATCTCCCCCCGCCACCGAAAATGCAAGCGGAAAATTGCTGGCTCCAAATACGGCCACCGGACCCATGGGTTGCAACATCTGACGGATGTCTGACCGGGGCAAAGGTTGCCGGTCGGGTAAGGCCGGGTCGATCCGGGCATCTACCCACGATCCTTCCCTGACCACCGAGGCGAATAACCGAAGCTGACCCACGGTCCGGCCCCGTTCGCCTTCGAGCCTGGCCTGAGGCAGGGCTGTTTCCGCCATGGCCCGGTTGATAAGGTTACTGCCAAGAGCCAGGATTTGCTCTGCGATGGCCTCCAGGAACTCGGCCCGTTGCCCGTTATTGAAATGCCGGTAAGTTAGAAAAGCTTTTTCTGCCAGTTCGACGGCCTGGATAATTTCCGCCACTGTAGCCTCAGCATATTGGCCTTCCAGCGTCGCTCCGGTGACCGGATTGATGGCATTGAAATACTGATCTCCCTGCTGTGAACTGGTTTTTCCGAGGTAATGATTTCCGGTTAATTGCATCTTTTTGATTTCTGATTGCTGATTGTTGATTTCTGATTTCTCCCTTCGACAGGCTCAGGGTGACCCGTTCTGCAAGCTCCCTTCGGGAGTCGTCAGGCTGAGCCTGTCGAAGCCTCCGGGTGATGTTCGACATCATGATGTCATGACTCTTTTCTCGCCACATAATTAATCAATTTTCCGATACCGTCGATTTCGATGCTGATCTTATCGCCAACCTGAAGGGTAAACGGATGATCCGGTACCAGGGAGGTTCCGGTCATCAAAAAACATCCTTGCGGAAACTCGCATTCCCGGAATAGATAACCCGCCAACTCGGTGTGGGTTCTTTTCATCTGGCTGATCTCAATCGACTGGTCATACATGGTTTTACCAGCCCGTTCGATGAGCATGTGAATCCGCGTTTCTGGTGAAATGGGGTTTGCAGAAACCATAATACAGGGTCCCAGACCGGCGCATTTTTCATAGGTTTTAGCCTGCGGTAAATACAGGGGGTTTTCACCTTCGATGCTTCGGCTGCTCATATCATTGCCGATCGTGTATCCTTCAATGGTGCCGGAGCTGCTGATAAAAAGGGTCAGTTCGGGTTCGGGTACATCCCAGGTCGAATCACGGCGGATAAAGACCTCCTGACCATCACCGACGGTCCGGGCGGCAGTGGCCTTAAAAAAAAGTTCCGGACGGGGAGCGTCATAGACCCGGTCATAAAAATTACCACCGCCCGCTGCTTCCGCTTCTTCCATCCGGGCGATCTTGCTCCGGAGGTAAGTTACTCCGGCCGCCCAGACTTCCTGACCGGAGATCGGCGGATCACCCGACAATACCGGTGGTTCTCCGAGCCTGGTCGCCTCGGTCAGTTGCTCCCTGACATAGCGGTATAATCCTACCCGGTTGATAAACTGGTTCCAGTCGGCATTGGCTATTTCATACCAGTGTTCATCTTTTTCAAGGATGATGTCAACGCCCTGCTTGTAAATTCTGATCATATGGTTATCGGTTAACTGATTATTTTTTCGTCTGGCCAGGCTACCTGCTTCCTGGTATTTCTATGCTCCGGCATTTGGGCCTGGACTTCTTTCAGATAATTGCCCAGTTCTCTGGCTAATTCCCTCAATTTGCCGGGGTTTGCTTCAGCCTGATTATTCTCCTCAGCAATATCGGCGGTGATATTAAATAATTCGAAGTTTTCGCTGGCATGGTAATAAATCAACTTCCAGTCGCCTTTCCGGATGGCACTGAAAGCCCCGATTCCCGGACCGGTGGGACCCCAGTCATTGGGGTAATGCCAGAAGAGCGGACGCTCCCGGTTTTCAGGCTTCAATCCTTTCAGCAGAGGCACAAAACTGACTCCATCCAATTTCTGGATCGTTTCGTATTGTTGAATTCCAGCCATTTCCAGGATCGTTGGAAAAAAATCTTCAATAATCAGGTATTCGCCGGAAACGGAACCCGGTGGGGTCACTCCCGGCCATTTGACCAGCATGGGTTCGCGGATGCCACCTTCGTGAACGGATCCCTTCCCACTGGACAGGGGTTTATTGTGGGTATGAGGGGTGCCTCCCCGGGCCACTGCACTCAACCCGCCATTGTCCGACATGAAGAGTATAATGGTGTTGTCATTGATTTTCTTTTCTTCGAGATAATCCATCAGGTCTCCCAGCGACTGATCCATCGATTCCACCATCGATGTATATTTGGCTTCGGTGGTATCCAGACCCTGATTCAGATATTTTTGATAAAACCGGTGATCCGCCATTAAAGGTATATGCACGGTATAGTGCGACAAATACAGATAAAATGGTTTATGCATACGGAGCGCCTGGTCAATGGACTTTTTTGCTTCCAGGGTCAATACTTCCGTGAGGTTGATGTCCTGTCCATGATAGGCTTCGAGATGAGGTACCGGCCAGGGCGTTCCCGCAAATTCCGGTGTATTGCCAAAATTATCCCGGCCATAATAGCTTTTTGGAGCGCCGGCCGCATGCCCGCCAATATTGACATCGAAGCCAAGATTCAATGGATTTTCTCCGGATTTACCCAGGGCTCCGAAATGAGCCTTACCAATGTGGATGGTAAAATACCCCTGTTCCCTTAACAGCTGAGGGAATGGTGTGGCATATACTGCGTGATCAATGGGGGCATCGGCAACCAGGCCGTTGACATTCCACATCAGAAATTCCAGCAGTGGATGACCGGTCTCCATCGGTTGCAACTGATCCGGCTGCAGGGTCCAGTTGGTGACCCGGTGCCGGGCCGCATTCATTCCGGTGAGCAAGCTGACCCGGGTTGGTGTACACACCGGAGTGGCATAGGCCTGGGTCAGCTTCATCCCTTCAGAAGCCAGCCTCTCCATATTGGGTGTGCGATAGAGCCGGTTGAAAGGCGTCACTTCTTTCCAGAAAGGTACCGACGTATCCTGCCATCCCATATCATCCACCAGAAACAGGATAATGTTGGGAGATAGCCGATCAGCCGGGTGCTCCGGTGTTGAAGTACAGGCAGCCATTGTCAATATTATCAGAAGGCAATGGATCCAGGCGCTGAGTTTAGACATCTTCCGAAGGGGCAGTAATGAGACTGTGAATCTAAACATATTTTGAACCTTCACGGATGGTCAGTCCGGAAAGTTTACTCCGGTGACGTTCGATAAAGGCTTTGACTTCCTTCGGGTTGGTCTTTGAATATTCGCGCAGCGCCCAACCAGCCGCTTTTCTGAGGAAGAATTCCGGACTATGTGCGATTTTCAGAATATAGTCTTGCATCCGGTCCCAGTTGGTGGCCTCCTTGTATTTGAGCTGATGAAGCACCGCCGCCCTTTGCAGCCAAAAATTTTCAGAACCAATCCACCGATCGGTGGTCGCCGGCTGCAAATCCGGATACATACGGAGCAAGGTACCCGCATCGACACTCAGGGCATCGACGGTATCCCACCACGACTTCAGCAGCATCAGATTTTCGAGGTCCGTGATAAATCCGGCAGGTTGTTTTTTGGTCAGCCGGCGGATCAGATCCAATCCCGCATACTGCATTTCACGCTGATCATATCCCCAAAGAGTCAGCAGGATTCCGGGTAGATCGACCGGTGAAGGATAGCCATGGACTTGAAAATACTGACGTACGATGGCTTTACGATTCGGACTGCTGACACCGTAATAATCAAACTGATCCTTCATATACCAGCGCATCCCGACGGCCCGGTCGGGATCACCCTGGGCTTGAAACAGCCGGTCAAGATCTTCGGCAATCCGGTCTTTCATGATTAAAGAGATTGACAATTTAAACGGGGCCCCAAGTTAGGTCGAGGGCCTGCAAGATATGGAATCCCTGCTTGCAATGGACCGTCAGTGCAACAAACAACCGGAGACTGGAGAAGCTCAATGATCGATCCAGGGGACTGAAGATCCTAATCCCGGCCGGGATAAACCACACCAGACTGTCTGCGTACCTCATCCAGCATTTCGATCAGGTCAAGACTATGCTGATGCGACCATAATTGACTTTCAATGCGGCCCTCCCGGAGACAGCGATGACATTCGATAATCTCGTGACTGAAGCCTTTGCCAATGGGAGGACATTCGATATGTTCCGCATCGTATCCGGCTTTCAGCACCACCAGTGCCGGAGATGCGTGCCACCGGGGCTGCATCAGAATATAGCCTTTGGAAAGGGTAATGCGGGCCGGCATGTTGGAATCAATCAAAATGGAGCAATGCAGCGCCGCACTTTTCCGGTCACCATATTCAAAATTAATGGTACAGCTTTGGTCTGCTCCCGTCTCATGCAGCTGGGCGGAGGCCTGGATCGATTGAGGTTTACCCAACAACTGGTAGGCGAGAAAAGCAGGATAGATGCCGATATCCAGGATCGCACCACCTCCCAACGCCAGATCGTAAAGGCGGCTGGAAGGATCAACCGGGGCTGTGAAGCAAAACTCGGCTTCCACCTGTTCTACTTCGCCCATGGAGCCGCTTTCAACGATTTCCAGTACTTTTTGCATCGAAGGCAGAAAGCGGGTCCACAATGCTTCCATAAAAAAGACCTGGTTAAGGCGTGCAGCATCGACCATCAGCTGCACTTCCCTCCGGTTGATGCCCGCCGGTTTCTCACACAATACGGCAATGCCATTTTCCAGACACATCAGGGCCTGCTCCAGGTGAAAAGTGTGAGGGGTGGCAATGTACATGATGTCGGTATCACTCTCTCTGATCATCGTCTCATAATCAGGATAGACACTGCCGACCGGGTGTCTGGCCGCAAAAGAAGCGGCACGGTCCGGTGAACGGGAAGCCACGGAATTCAGTACAGCGTCATCGATCAGTGAAAGATCACCGGCAAATTTCTCCGCAATGCGGCCCGGGCCGATAATGCCCCACCTGATCTTCTTTAAACCGGTCATTTCAGGCACAATGTACACATTTGGTGCTACCGGGCATCAGGGCCAGGCGTTGAAAAGGGATCTGCCGGCCGCATCGCTCGCATTGGCCAAAGGATTGGTCGGTATTCAGTCTGCGCAGGGCCGACTGCATGGCGTCCAATTCCATCCTGGCCGTGTACAGGGCTGCCTCCATCACACTTTTATTGTTGATGGCATCCATTCTGCTGACCCGGCCTATCGAATTTTCGGGACTGACCGGTTGCGTCATGTCTTCCATTCGGGTGATCTTCGCAAGGGTGCGTTGAATCTTTGACAACAATTTCTCCTTTAGTTGCACCCGTTCAGTTATTGATAAAGCCATAGCTATCGATGAATGATAAAACTACCTCTCCAACTCCCCTCAGTGTTGCGAAGAACCAGGTGATACATGCCCTCCGGCAAGTAACGTACATTGATTTCCTGCGAATATAAACCATTGTGATCAACCACTCTTACACCCCATTGATTATAAATCTGCAGCCGGCCAGCGGAAAGATCCGAAGGGAGTGCCATTTGCAGGAGATCGGATACAGGGTTGGGAAATACCGTCAAATCCTGGAAGGCAATGGACTCTTCAACCCTGGTAGACAAGCTGATTTCATTAAAAAATCCCAGGGTAGACAATACGGCCGGCACAACGCAACCTCCATGATCGCCACTGGGAAAAACATCGATGGCTTTTACATCGGGTGCTCCCTGACTGTTCATGTATTCTTCGGCCACCAGGCTGTTCAGGTAACTGACCTGATCATCAGCCTTACAATAATACATCCGGAATGGAAATAACGGTGCCCACTGGTAGGTATCGTTATCATTCAGGGCAAGATTGACCGGATGCAGGGAGTCGCTAAGAATGGCAGTGAGAAAACTTTCATTGAACAATGCTTTCGGAATGCTCATTCCTTCATCATTGATCAACTGATTAATGAGAAATTGATTCAGTATATCCAGGTCAATCTGGTGATCATAAAAGGAATGGATCATCCCGGTAAAGACAGGTTTAAAGACCTGTTCGATCGAGTCATAGAGATTTCCATATATTTCCTGATAACCCAGCAGCGAATAGATCACATAGGCGGGAAAATTATATGCCTGGGTATCCTGGAGAATGACATTTCTCATGATACCCGAGATGCTGTAAGGGCCGGACATTGGTGCCGCTGCAGTGACCCACAGATCATCGGTGGGTCTCTCCTGCACGGCACGAGCCATGGCCATCGCTGCATGTCCTCCCTGTGAATAACCGGTTATGAAAATCTGCTCGATGGTCTTAAATCCGAGATCATATGCCAGGTCTTTACCTGCCAGCAACAGATCGATACCGGCACTGGCTTCGGTATCTGCATGTACATAGGGATGAAAGCCCCGGCTGTCACCCAACCCCAGATAATCGGCGGCGGTGACTATGTAGCCCTGTCCTGCAAAGGCTTTGACCAGAAGTGACTCATAGTTTAAATTGGAAGGAACATCTTCCTTTCCGTCGGTAGTGCCGTGCTGATAGGCAAGCAGACGAACCACCGTGGTATCGTCCGGCACCACGACCAGGCCTGAAGCGGTATCCGGTTGCATATCGCTGCCAATGGTCAGATATTGTACTTTATATACAGCAACGCCATGTAATGCAGGAAAACCGGTGACCGCCGTCAATTCATTGCGACTGACTTCTTCCAGCAGTTCGCTGTTAATGATCGCCTGCCCAATCGAAAAACGGGAGCAGAAAAGCAGTAATATAAAGGGTAAATTGTGCAGGTTCATCAAATTGATTGTATTATCAGGTTTTAAGTTAACGATCCGAAGATGCGAAAGTTGGCCGGCCGGAAAGTTAAAAAATTTCAGGGCACTGATGTGAGGGTGTCGTCCGTGTAGTGACGGAGGCAACGGGCTTCTTTGAGAAGGTCTGGTGTATAGGCTTCCATCCGGTTCAGTAAAAGATCGCGGGTTTGCCGGGTGGTCCTTTCAACCCAGGCCAGTATCTCCGGAGTTGATCGGGATTTGCTGGTTGATATCCGGTTAAGAGCTTGATCCATGATCTCCTGCAGGAATCGTTCATAGCGGTCTGAAGTCTCTTCCGGTCCTAGTTCAAATAGAGAAAACAAGAACCGGTTACCATTCAGTGAAGGGAGATCTTCGTAAAGGTCTTCCAGATCATCATTGACTTCGGTCACTAAGTCAAATTCGCTCCATTCAGAAAATTTCAAGACCTGATTCAGCTGATCGTCTGCCTGGTAAATAAGTCGACGGATCAGCCGGACATCGCACGATTTAATGGTGTACATGTCTTCTATCGAATGTCTTAAGGGAGATTTTCGATACCGCAGGTCCAGTTCATGATTTTGGTAACGGACAATTTCCTTTGACCATGCATGTTGCTGTTTGACACTTAGTCCCAGCTGATCAAGGCATGCGTAGATGCGAAGCCAGTAGGGTTTCAGATCCGTAACCCGGATTTCCCAATGTGATTCCAGGTGACTGTCAAGTTCGTAAATAGCTATCTGTAAATCGATCAGCCGCTGCTTAAGCAATGCTTTATCACGAATCTTACTTTCTTCCAGCAGCCAGGGTATTTTCCGGAAATTAAAAAGTACATCGATTTTTTGGAGCAGTCCTTCACTGATCACCGGATTCATTCGTTGGATTGGATCCTTCTCCATCAATTATCCCTGTTTTATAAATTGTTAATTACGTCCTGCTTTGATCAGCGTCATAATGCTGTCAACCGGAATGGAGGTGATTCCTTTGCTTTTAATCCCCTCAGGTGCGGTGGCCATAAACAAAGCATTGAGAATGGCTTCTTCCGTACTTTCCACCGTCGCCAGAAAAAGCGGTGTCATCCGGTCATTGGACATCTGATCTTTTTGCTGTACGCCGGTAGTCATCAGGTAAGGATCGAAATTCTTTGCATAGGTACTGAAAGCGATGACGTAATCTCCGCTCCCATTGGATGCATAGCCTCCGGTCCGGGCCAATCCCAGCATGGCTCTTTTGGCCAGTCTTTTGAGATTCCGGCTGTCAAGCGGTGCGTTTGTTGCCACGATGATCATGCAGGAACCATCGCTTTTTTGGGTGGCATTTTTATAGGGATGCCAACCCATCTGTTCAGCTACCGGCAGACCATCGACCTGCAGTATCCCACCAAAGTTAGCCTGAACCAGCACTCCCACCGTATATCCTCCGGTGCTCTCCGGCAGTTTTCTGGATGAGGTACCGATTCCCCCTTTAAACCCAAAGGCAATGGTTCCGGTACCGGCTCCAACGCTCCCTTCTGCTACCATGCCCCCGGTGGCGCTTTCAATGGCGTTCAAGACATCCTGACGGGTGACATGCATACCCCGGATGTCATTGAGCTGACCATCATTGGTCTCTCCTACCACCGCATTCACGGACCGTACGTCTTCATTACCTTGTTGATGGAGTGTGTATTCGACCAGAGCCTGTATACCGGTAGCTACACTGAGGGTATTGGTCAGGACAATGGGAGTCTCCAGATTTCCCAGTTCTTCTACCTGAGTGTAGCCGGCGAGTTTACCAAACCCATTGCCGGTATAAATGGCTGCCGGCACTTTTTCCTGAAATATGTTGCCGGCATGGGGAATGATGGCCGTGACTCCGGTGCACACAGAATCTCCCCGGATCATCGTCGTGTGCCCAACCCGCACTCCCGGCACATCGGTGATCGCATTAAACTGGCCGGTTTCCAAAACACCGGGCAAAATGCCGAGTGTCCTGATCCGGACCTGGGCGTTGACGTCAGGGATGATCCAAAGAAACAGTAGCAGACAGATCCAGGGCTTAAGGATGGTTGTTTCTACTTTTGTAGTCGATGAATCCGGTTCGTACGGATCTGACCCCGTTGGTGAAATCAGGTCCATTTCCGGATATCTATGGTGGTAACCTGCAAGGCAAATCATGTTCCTGTATCATTAAGAACCATCGAAAGTACCTGACAGCTGGTGAATGACTGCATTTTTAAATAAAATCAAATGTTGAAACATAGACCGGGTGGGACTGGAGGTGCTGTAAAGTATAATCGGAAACCCTGTCCGGAATGGCCAGAATCTTGATCGATGCATTATCGACAAAGTTTCTCATTAAACCATGCTTTCCCAGTCGATACAGTTGGTTGTAGAGCGGATCTCTCACATCCAGCCAGATCAGGCTTACCCGGTGGGAAAAATGGTGCATGACCGATTCGAACAATTTAATCAGGTCCCCTTCACGTCCTGGTTTGACAAAAATGCCTTCAAAGGTCAGGAATCTGAAATGATTAGGGTTAAAAATACTTCGTACAACAGGGATGTAAGGAATATACTTCAAAAATACCCCACCCCATTTTCCGGGAATATTCTTAACGACCCAAACCGATGGGTGTACCTGACAACCGGCAATGATTTCGCCATTTTCCTTTAAAAGGAAATAATTATCGTCCTGGAATATATAACTGAAATGCACCAACGAATGATTCCGGTAATACTGTTCCAACTCTTTCATCACGAAGGGCTTTTCAAAATCCTGAATGCGCTGCACCCGGGAATCTTTCCTGGGGTTGAAACGGCTGTATGCGAGGGTTCTAATGGAGGTCTGTTCGCGGTATCCCAACCGGTTCAGTAAATTATGCGAACGGAGATTCCTGGTTTCCACAGAAGCATAAAATATCGCTTCGTCTTCTTCATCCTCAATCATCAGCCGGATGACTTTCAGGCTATAGACACCAAACAACCTACGTTGCCGGAAAGGTAACTTATTGGCCAGATAACGGAAAAAATAGCCCTTGATAAGCCGCTCGCCAGACCGGACTTCCCGGCGCTCAATGACCACCATGGACCCAAGATCACCCTCCATCCGTAAGGTAGCCAGCACCGGGTCGTGCAGCTGGGAGACCCGCTCATGGGTGTGTTTATGTTCATATAGGGTATCTTCAGTGCCCCAGGTAGTTTCATCCAGAAACCGGATGATCTCCGGTGTGAATTCGTGTTCCCGGGTGATCTGCATTGAACCTTCCTTAAAAAGAACCTTTTTATCCTGGTGCTGCCTTGTCATGGATTGCCCTAAAAACGGCCTATCGGCGCTCTTCAACATGTAAATGCAATTGATCTAGCAAATTGCAAAATAAGGAAAAGATTTAGATAACCACATCCTGTTTGACGGGAATACGATGTGTGCACGGTCACTGTATTGCTATTGATTGAGTACCTTGTCTACCCAATTAGAATAGCGCGTTTATGCCATACTTTTACTCTTTTTGCTATTCCGGCATCATCGGGTTTCTGGTGTTGGTTGCCGGTTGTCAGGCTAACCAGCACGGTATCCGGCTCGAACCGGGATTAACCATCTCTCAATCAGGTATCATCAGTAACTCTGCCATCATTCTCCCGGTAAAGGACAGTCTGACACCAGCCCTGGAGATTACCGGCGAAAACCTGGTCATCGATTTTGCAAACTGCCTCATACGAGGCGCTACCGATCTTACCCGGCCAGACCGGTTTACCGGTGTCGGCATCCGTGTTTCCGGCCGAAACATCACCATCATGAATACCAGAGTTCATGGCTATAAAATCGCTTTGCAAGCCGAGGGTGTTGACAGTCTCAGGCTGATCGATTGCGATTTCAGCCATAATTTCCGGCAACGTTTGGGTTCGACCAGAGAGCGTGAAGACCTCAATGACTGGTTGTACTACCACTATAATGAAAACGACGAATGGAAGCGGTATGGAGCGGCTGTCTATCTCCGTAATTGCCATCATGCCTTACTCAGGGGTATCCGGGTCACCCAGGGACAAAATGGCCTGATGCTGACCGGGTGTGATCATGCTCTGATCTACAACAATACGATTTGTTACAGTTCCGGGATTGGCATCGGACTTTACCGGTCGAGCCATAACCGGATCATGCACAACCGGCTGGACTTCAATGTAAGAGGTTACAGCCATGGGATTTATCAACGCGGCCAGGACTCCGCCGGATTACTGGCATACCAACAGAGTTCCTACAATGTTTTTGCCTATAACTCCGCAACCCATTCCGGCGATGGATTTTTTCTCTGGGCTGGTCAGCATACGATGGATACCGGCGAAGGGGGTTGTAACGGTAATCTCATCTATGAGAACGACTTTTCTTATGCTCCGACCAATGGCATCGAAGTGACATTCAGTTCGAACTATATCGCCGCCAACACCATCCGGGATTGCCGGTATGGTATCTGGGGTGGATACAGCTATGAGACCCTGATACAGGAGAATGCAATCTCCGGTTGTCAGTTTGGTGTGGCGGTAGAACATGGGAATAATATCCGGCTCATCCGCAATCAGTTTTCAGACACCCAGACAGGCATCAGACTATGGTCGAGGGAAAAACAACCGGAGGACTGGGGATATGCCCGGGCCCGTAATGTAGCCAGCCGGCAATATCTGATTGCGGATAATTTGTTTGAAAAAGTGCCTGAACCTTTCGATATCAGTGGTACTGATTCAGTGATCCAGTCGGGTAACTATCGTGACAGTAAAGTCCTTCCGGATCAGGTGACGGAGATTCCGCTATATCAGGAACCCGACTGGCCCGAACCACTCCCCTCTGGTCTGGATGTCAAACTGAAGGACCATGAACGACAGGGAAGAGAATACATCATCGTCAACGAATGGGGACCCTATAATTTTGAGTACCCCCTGATCTGGCCATCCGAAGTGAATGGAAATACCTACGTCTTTTCCATATATGGTCCAAAAGGCAATTGGAAATTGCTCAGGATGACTGGTTTCCAAAATATGAGCGCAACTTCCGGTTCGTTGCCTCAATCCTTTACCGCAGAACGGTCAGATCCGGATAACGAGGCTCTGATCGAACTTGAATATTCCGGTACGGCTTTCACAGATCAGTTCGGACAGGATTATGAACAAGGTACCAGTTATCTATTTCGGTATCTGGCAGAGTAAACTGAATTTGGAATTTCAACATGATAATCTAAAGGCAATCAATAATATATACATGTTTAAGTGTATTGACACTCGAAAACACTTATTGAACAACTGGCACTGGTTTTCCGTAAATCTCCAGTTGCTCATTTGCCGGTCAATCTTCTGCTTCGGCCATTTCAATCAGCCGGTCAATCCGGTAGGGCAAGGCTTTGAGAAACGATAGTAAGTCCGACAATTCCTGCCGGGACAACTGTTCTGTCAAGCCTGGAGGCATGAGTGAAACGTCATGCAAAACGATGGAGAGAATATCTTCGCGGGGAATGCGAACTTCCTGGCCGGGTCCGATGGCAATGAGGACTGCATCCCGATACTGTTGACGAATGATACCGGTAAAGGTCTTATCGCTGGTCCGGATCTCATAGGTTTCATATTCACGGGCAAAACTGACACTGGGAAAAACGATTGCTTCCAGTAAATCATGCATTGAACGGATCTCACCGATGTTGGTCAGATCCGGCCCGAAATCCGAACCTTCCTTTCCGACCGCATGACACGTAAAGCAGGTACCTTTGCCAAAGAAGATCTTCCGCCCCTCACCGATGTCACCCTTTGGCAAATGTTGTTCCAGCTCATCCAGCCTGGCAAGCCGTTCTGCCTGCTTTTTGCCGATGGCTTCAAAAAGTATGGATGTGGCTCTTCTTACCGATTCAGGATATTGATCAAACAGAGACCGGAGACCGGTCGCCGGGAGATGATCCAGATGACTTTCGTCCTGCTGAAGCGATTCCACCAGTGCCATACCAACCGCCTCACTCGAATCACTTTGGAATGCTTCGACCAGACCCTGAATTAAAAAGGTTTCGGCCTCTGGTAGTACCTCTCTGGCAAGCACCATGAGTTGCGCTGCATCCAAATCTGAGCGGCCCAGGAGTTGAACGGATTTCTGACGGATGGATGGATCAAAATCCCCACCGGTATGTTTGATAAGTAACTCCAGTTCGCTGGTGGATAAGGCAGGCACATCCTGAAGGCGGACACCAAGTGCTTTCAACCTGAATTCCAGTCCAAGATTGGAGTTATTGATGATTGCGTTCAGAATTTCAACCGGAGGTCTGATTTGCTGGGTCTCCATAAGCCCCAGAACGGCCATCGGCAGGACATCCGTCTCGTGCTGCAGTAAGCGAACGAGCTGCTTTCTCCAGGTGTCGCTGCTACCGCCAGTGTTGCAGTGGCTCATGGATTCCAGGATGTCAAGTTTGGTACCTTCCGGAATACCGGGATCAGCCAGTTTCCGGGCTAAAACTGCCTGGATCTCCGGAGAGCCGCAAAAATTTTCGATCATTGCCTGGACGGCGTCTTGTTCCCCGTCTGCAGTCTTATTACCCGGAATTATTTGTTCGAGGTAACTGGTTACCAGATCCGACCACTCGGGATGATGCGTAGTGACCCATATACCCGTGTTTCGAAGGGTGTCGTTTTTACTGGTCAGGAAAGACAGGATATGGCTTCGCAATGCCGGTGCACCATCCATCTGGTCAAGGGCGATCAGGGCAGCACGGCGAACCGGTGTCGAACCGTCGGCCAGGACTTCCAACAATGGACCAGTCTGGCCCAGAGATATCAAGGTATAAATGATGGCGTGTTCGACAAACCGGTCCTGATGTCCGGTAGTAGCATTCAGGAGAGCAGGAATTGCCGCCGGATCTCCGATCTGCCCCAGGGCAGTAGCGGCCTGCCGGCGTACCTGTAACGACTCATCCAGGAGGAGTGGTATCAGATCTTCAACCACCTGCCGGTCGCGGACCATACCCAGCACCCGGGCAGTCGCCGTACGAACGGACGCGCTTTCATCCAAAAGACCAGCTCTGGCAATGGCGATGGATTCCGGTGTATTGATCCGGTATAAGATGAAGATCGTTGCCAGCCGGGTTTGTTCCGGACCCGAGTCCAACGCCTTTTGTAGATCAGCCAGCACTTCCGGGCCTTTCTGAACCAGGACATCACATGTCTTTTCACGCAACAAAGGTCTCTCACCGGATAGCAACTCAATCGTCTTTTCCGTTGACATCGCTTCGAAATCGAGGCTCCGTCCCCAGGGATCCTTTACTTTCTTCATCCCCTCCTTCCGGATGCGGTAGATACCACCCGTTATTTCGGGTTTGGCCACTCTTGACAACGGACATCCGTGGATAAACCAGCCCCCGGTCACCACAACCAACAGATTACCTTCGGCATCCTGCAGCACATCAGTTGGGTGGATATCTGCCTCCAGGCCGGAAATGAAGACTTCATCTTCGGTAGTATAGCTTGCACCCTGGGCATGGATAGTGTGACGGATGATCCGGCCGGTATTAAATTCGGCGCTGAATAAATTACCGGAGAACTCCTCACCCCAGGCTCTCCCTTCATACCGCATCAACCCGGAAGGGGCCACCCGGGGCAATTTGGTCATCACCGGCATCAGGTCTCCGGTCAATTTTAAGGCATCATCATCTATCACGGAATGATACTTCGGATATACCCCACCTTCGACCCAGTGCATCAAAGCATCCCGTTGGCCATCCTGTGGATCGCGGAAATAAGTCATGGTGCCGATCGCTTCTCCCGATGGCATAAAAATGATCTCAATTGAATTGTCAAATCCACCTCCACACATCGATTCCAAGCGGCTGCCATCGGGCAGGCATCGCCAGATCCTGGCTCCTTTACCGGACAAGACTGTTCCTTCCCGGGTTGTGATTTCGAATCCTCTTCGTGCATCAGCGAGATATAACCATCCGTCGGGTCCTCTGAATGGACCGCTCAAAATGGCGCCATTGGAATTTAAAGTCCAGCCGGTCAGGATAACTTCCCTGCTATCCGCCCGGCCATCATTGTCTTTATCGGTATACTTCAGTAGATCAGGGGCTGCGGCCACGTACAGGCTGCCGTCAAACCAGGTGCCTCCCATGGGGAAAGGAATCCCATCTGCGTAGATGGAACTCTGGTCAAAGATTCCATCCTCATCGCTGTCTTCCAGTAAACGGATCTGATAGGTTGGGTGCGCCAGCATCGAATCGGTGCCCATCTCGTTACTTCCAGTCGATTCGAAAACAAAGAGGCGCCCCCGGTCATCAAAACTGGCAAACATAGGATAGGCAATCAGATCACCAGAGACCACCGATTCCATGGTAAAACCTGAAGGAAGTTGGAAAATTCCCGGCTCATCCAGGGTCTTGTGCTGACACCCGATGACTATCAGGAGGCCGGCGAAAAACGGAAGGAACAGCAATTTGAAATGAAGGGCTTTCATCTGAATAATTTTCCGAAATCCAGGCCTGAATGAGCTGAAACCGTCGGTGGATTCATTCGGCTCATTAGCATGAACTTAAAAGTGATTGACAATATTCCAAAAATGAGGGCTGTCGGTCCAGTGATCGCAATGTGTATCATCGGTACTCACAGGTTTGAGTGTCAGGGCTGACAGCATGATGATAATTCAATGGCCGGTCAGTCATCAATATTATGGAAATTATCCAATATACCAGCATTGAATTGAGAGGACCATATTGAGGTAATCATGGATCCCGGTTTGTCCAGACGGATCCGGTGTCTGGCGCTGCCGATATGGTGATTGCCTGAAAGAGACGAAACTGCCGGCCTGATGCATTCGAAATTGACCGGATATATTTCTATATTCGGTCGGGATCCCGTTTGTACGCCGGGTGGATTGAAAGTGCAGGCATGAAGCTATGAGGAATATGGAGCAGATCAACAGGAGGAATTTTGTGAGGAGGACTACGCTTTCGTCTGCATCGCTTTTTTTTACCTCTGCCAACCATCAGGGAGCAGAGGACATAATGGCCTCCGCAGAGTCATACGACATCATGCAGGAAGTCCGTAAATTCCAGAAGATTGATTCGCATGCCCACGTCTACTTTTCTGCCGATAGTCCGGAAACCCAAATTGACTATGCAGACCGCATGGAAATCGCCAGGCTGGTTATCTCCCGGCCGATGCGTCCCGGAAGCGCGGGTGATCCGGATGAGTTCAGAGCCTGCAATGACCTGGTTTTACATTGTGTCCGGAAATACCCGGACCGTTTTATCGGCCAGATGACCCTGAATCCACAATTTGGGAAAGAATCGATGGAAGAAATCAACCGTTGTATCGGCGAAGGCATGGTAGGTTTAAAGGTCTATAATCATGTCAAGATCAACGATCCCCTGTTTTACCCGGTGATCGAAAAATTTATCGATCTCAATATGATCATGCTGGTTCATGTTGGAATCGGTAAGTCGAGAATCGTTCTGGATAAAAGGGAACCCCCAAACATTTCGCTTCCGTCAGATTTTGTCGAGATAGCCGCGCGCTATCCGGAAGCGATGTTCCAGTTTGCCCACCTGGCCGGCGGAGAAGACTGGGAAGATGCCTGCAAATCCCTGCAGCATTCAAAGAATGTTTATGTGGATGTTGCCGGCAGCAATAACGATGCGGGCATTGTGGATTTTGCCGTCGGGTATCTGGGAGAAGACCGGGTATTGTTTGGTTGTGACAACAGTTTTTATCAGGGAATTGGCCACATTCTGGCGGCCACTCTCACCGATGCCCAGCGAACGAAAATATTCTTCGAAAATTACAACCATATTTTGCGAAAATCGGGAAGGCATGTTGATTGACTGCAACGCGTACATTGGTCACTGGCCGTTCCGCATCCGGAAATATGGCAGCTGTGCAGCTCTTTTGTCCAGGATGAATCAGTTTGGCGTCGATCTGGCGGTGGTCAGTAGTCTGAGTGCCTGTTTCTACAAAAATACGCAGACAGCCAATCAGGCCCTGTTTGATGAAATTCATTCTCAAAGGACTTTTCGGGACCGGTTTTCATTCCTGGCGGTCATCAATCCCATCTACGGAGGATGGCGGGATGACCTGGAAACCTGCCACCGGAAGTTCGGAATACGAGGTATTAAATTATATCCGAAATATCATGGGTATGATCCGGCAGGTCCTGAATGTACCGACCTGATCAAAATGGCCCGGGACAGGGATCTGGTCATCGCCTTTTCTCTCCGAATGGTTGACAGCCGGCCTAGTTCGTGGCTGGACATTGATGAAGAGTGGGATCTCAAGGATCTGATACCGGTCATCAGAAAGGTGTCCGATGCCAGGTATCTCATTCAGAATGTATCCAATCGAACTGATTTGGAAGACGGCGATTCACAGGTACTGAGGGATGCCAGTGTGGCAATGGATACCTCCGGACGATCCATGACAAACCTGGGATCCATGATCGAAACCTACGGTCCCGGTAAATTTGTTTTCGGTACCCACTCGCCCGTATTGGACTATTGCACCGGACTTTTAAGGATCGAGTCCCTCCGACAGGAGGAGGCAGATGAAACGGTGAAGGAACAGATCCGGTCGGGTAATGCCAGGCAATTATTTAATCTGTAAATGTTAATGCTGAATTAATCACTAAAAAACTGATCATGACCAGGAATAAATTGAATCGTCGGACTTTTGTAAAACAAAATTCGATAGCCGGCCTCGGGATTACCACCGGCATGACGGGTGGAGCCAACCTGTTTCCCCACTTCCGGATCGTAAAGGACCAACCGGCAATTCTCGGCGGTGAACCGGTCATCAAACACGACTGGCCGGCCTGGCCGATGTGGAAGCCGGAAACCGATGAAAAACGGCTGCTGGAAGTGATGCGCAGTGGCATCTGGTCAAGAGCAGGCGTGGTCGAAGAATTTGAAGAGAAATGGGCACGGATCATCGGGTCAAAACGCTGCCTTGCGGTAGTCAATGGTACCAACGCCCTCAATACAGCCATCTCCCAGTTGGATATCGGTTGGGGTGACGAAGTGCTGGTTACTCCCTATACGTTTATCGCTTCGGTATCCAGCATTTTATTTAACGGCGCCATTCCGGTCTTCGTCGATGTAGATCGCGAAACATTTCAAATGGATCCTGACAAGATAGAGGAGAAAATCACACCCCATACCCGGGCGATTTTGGCGGTACACATCCTCGGATTGCCCTGCAATATGAAACGGATCAATGCCATTGCCGCGCGATATAATCTGGAAGTGATCGAGGATGCCTGTCAGAGCTGGCTGGCAGAGATCGATCATAAAAAAGTGGGTACTTTTGGTCATGCCGGCTGCTTCAGTTTTCAAAACTCCAAGAACATCCCGATGGGTGAAGGAGGTGCTATCGTCAGTGATGACGATGCATTCATCGACCGGTGCCATTCCTACCATAGCTTTGGCAATCCATACGGTACAGTCGCCGGGGCGGTGGGTGCCGGTACGATCCGGATTGGCACCAAACTGCGTCTCACCGAATACCAGGCGGCCATCGGTCTTGCTCAGATGGAAAGACTGGAAGAACAAACGGAAAAGCGGATGCTCAATGCGGCTATGCTTAAAGACAAGCTGGCCAAAATTCCGGGAATTGTACCCTATCGCCTGTACGATGATGTTACCCGGGCGGCCTTTCATCTGTTTCCTTTCCGGTATCAGAAGGAAGCCTTCCAGGATTTACCCAGATCCAGGTTTCTGGAAGCATTGCAGGCTGAAGGCGTTCCCTGCTCGAGCGGGTATACCCGGTTGAACAAGATGCCCTACCTGAAAAATGCCTTCGAATCGAGATTTTTCAAGAAATTTTACTCCCCGGACCGGCTGGATTATGCAAAATACGAAGCAAACAATGAATGTCCCAAAAATGACATCCTATGCGAAGAGGCGGTATGGTTTACCCAGAACCTCCTTCTGGGTTCGGATAATGATATGGATAACATTGCGTCAGCCATTGAAAAAATTCATGCAAATGCCGGTAAACTTCGCAAATAGAAGATTATTGTGTCCTTTCATTCTGAAATATTCCTGTCGGCATATCCTTAAGCGTATGCTGGTCAGGCCGTCTCTTATAATAGCCATTATTTTGCTGGTGGTGGCATTGTACGGTCAGACCGGGGAATCTACTTTTGGCATTTATTCATCACAGGAACATCAGGTGGTCCCGGTATCTGATATCGGGGAGTGGGAGACTCAGCGATATAACATCCGTCAGGGTTTGGAGGCAGTGATGGGTCCGCTGCCTGACCGTTCTTCCCTCCCATCTCTCGATATCCGGATTACCGATACCCTGGAGACCGGCCGGTATTTTCGTTATACCATCAACTTCCAGGCCAACGAGGATGAACGTGTGCCGGCTTACCTTTATCTGCCGAAAAGGTACAGTATGCTCGGCAAACTGCCAGCCATGCTAGCCCTCCATCCCACTGGAATGCCAGGCAAGAAAATTGTCGATGGTGAAGGACTTCCCAACCGGGGATATGCGAAGGAACTGGCCGAACGTGGCTATGTTGTTATTGCCCCGGATTATCCCGGTTACGGTGACCTCGAACATTTTGATTTCACAGGTTTACGCTATCAGTCGGGTACCATGGCTGCAATCTTCTATCACATGCGTTGCGTTGATTTATTGTGTCAGATGGAAGAAGTGGATCGGGACAGGATCGGGGTTATTGGTCATTCACTGGGCGGGCATAATGCTATGTTTGTCGGTGCTTTTGATCCCCGGCTAAAGGTGATCGTTGCCAGCTGTGGATGGACCCAAATGGAGGATTACGATATTGGACCTGCTGCCGTTGAGCAATATGGTGGCCGTCTGGGTCCCTGGGCTCAGGATCGTTATATGCCCAGGATCCGTGATGTCTATCAACTGGATGACAACAAGATTCCCTTTAATTTTCACGAAATCATTGCCTTGCTGGCCCCCCGGGCCTTCTTTTCCAATTCACCGCTCAATGACAGTAATTTTGCCGTGGAAGGGGTGAGAAAGGGCATGGGAGAAGCGGAAAAGGTGTACCAGTTTCTGGATGCCGCAAATCATTTGCAGGTGCGATATCCCGAGGCAGAGCACGATTTTCCGGACGACACCCGGCTCGAGGCCTATCAGTATATCGACCGGCATTTAGACCATCATCCATCAGAACACCGTCTGGAATGACCTGTAAGATTGATGGATAAGAAGCCAGAATTTGATTAAATATGCTCAGTAATTCATGCTGATTTAAACCAATAAACAGATTATGCCGTACCAATATTACCTGTTGATTTTACTCTTTTTCGAGTCCATACCCGGATGGTGTTCTTTTGGCTTGAATAGCATCTGGATCCCGGGGGCAGAAACATCGCTCTCTGTGGGTATCGCCAGGAAAGATATCACTCCGCCGGTCCAGGTAAAAAACTGGGTGACTGGCAAACCCTATGAGGTGGTTCATGACCCCATCAGTGTCAGATCCCTGGTCCTGGACGACGGATATCAGAAATTCGTGATAATCAGCTGGGAACTGGTGGATGCGGGAGAATCGGCCACCGATGAAGTGCGGAACCGGATATCCCGGGAACTGGATATACCAAAGTACAATATCCTGGTAAACGCCACGCATAATCATTCGGCACCCTGGTCGCCGGTGTATGGAGATGGTTACCGCGGAAAAGAGCGCGACAGCTGGTGGGTAGTCCGTTATATGCCTCCCCAGTACGATGATCCTCATTTTAGCCAGTGGATGAAAATGCTCATGGACCAGAGTGTTGCAGCGGTCCGGGAGGCAGCCGGTTCGTTACAGCCTGCCAGCCTTTGGTTGTGCCGTTCCGATATTTCAGAGTTTGTGCACAACCGGCGTCCCCGGCCGGCGGTCTGGGGAGTGGTTGAATCCAATCTTCCGGAGCAATACAACTATCGCCATAAGGACTGGGATCCAAAGGTTCTGGGTGAGGGTATGCGCTTTGGTCCGGTTGACCGGACGATGACGGTTTTATCATTTCGCAGTCCAGCGGGAAATACTATCGCCACCATCATTCATCTATCGGCGCATGCGGTTTCCATTTATCCATACATGGATGGTATTTCCAGCGATTGGCCGGGCGAGACCTTGCGGAGGATGAATCAGAAATTAGGTGGAGAATGCATTTTTCTGCAGGGTACGGCGGGTGATATTAATCCATGGAGAAGGGGTAAAAAAGCGGTGGCACAAATGGCCAGAGAGCTGACCGGGAGAGCTGATATCGCCCGGAAGTACAGTGCTCGTTTGCAGGAATTTCAGATGCAAACCAGGCGGGCCGTTGTTAATTTGCCACTGACGGAAAAAGGTAAAGAAACAACCGGTCTGGATTCCCTGCCAGTAGAAGTCCAGGTAGTTACCCTCGGATCATTAGCACTGGTTACCCTTCCCGGTGAGCCTATGACCGGTATTGGTATGGCAATCAGGGAACGGTCACCGTTTCCTCAGACGCTGGTGCTCGGCTACGCCAACGGCGCCGGAGGATACTACATTGGGATGCCGGGAGAAAAGGCATATGGAGGTTATGAAACCGGGGAAGATACCAATCTTGGAACTGACGATGCCGCTATGTTTTTGGTCAATGCAGCAGAGCAATTATTAAAGGAAGAGTATCATAAACAAACAACCGATGAAGAAAGCAGGAATTAGTCTGACCCTTTTGCTGGGTGCGATTCTGGGCGTTTCGGGATATGCAACTGGAGACCCTTTGGGTGGGGAAGCCGGTGGTGAATTGCCGAAGAAGCCTCATATTGTATTTCTGATTAGTCTGGATGTCGACAATTATGAAGCAGACCGGACAATTCCCGAATTTGCCAGTTTGCTGAAAGATCAATGCCAGACCACTGTCATCCTCGGAACCGGCAACCGTACGGCTTATCATTTTCCAGGACTGAAGGCATTGAATGATGCCGATTTACTGGTGGTCTTTTGCCGCAGGCTTGCGCTGAAACCATCCCAGTTGAAGCTGATTCGAAGGTACCTGGCAAAGGGCAAACCGGTCATAGGCATACGGACTGCCAACCACGCTTTCTCCGTTCGGGAGGAGGTCGAAGAGGGATACGAAGCCTGGTGGGAATTTGTGCCGGAAGTACTGGGCTGTGAAAACAGAGGCTACGGTGAAGTAGCCCTGGGAACCGGGGTATCCAGGAACGCTGAAAATGCCTCCCACCCCATTCTTGCAGGGGTACCCACCCAGTGGCACAGCATTGGAAATGTCTACAAAGTTGCCCCATTGATTGATAAACAGGCCCAGGTCTTACTGACGGCGGAGTCCGACGGCCAACAGGAGCCGATTGCCTGGGTGCGATCAACACAGGAAAAAGGACGGGTCTTCTATACCTCGTTGGGACATCCTTCGGACTTCGAGTTTGATGGTTTCCGGAGACTTTTACGCAATGCCATTGAATGGACATTGGAAAAGGAAAAATAAATGGAGTTGATAGACTCCACGTTTTCATTGGTTTTTAATCTAATATTCAATTTTTATTATCCTTTATCTAAAATGAGTTTTCATGTATAAGAAAGTAGTGGTCCTGTTGTGTATCTGGATTGGGTCTGGCCATTTCGCCCTGACGGCAGCCGATTTGGCCGGAGGCTGGAAAGCAGGGGTAGCTAAAACAACGCTGACCCCGGAATATTCGATGTGGCTCGCCGGCTATGCAGCCAGAACGGAACCTTCTCAGGGTAAAATTCACGATTTATGGGCTAAAGCATTGGCATTGGAAGATGAAGAGGGACATCGCGCTGTATTGGTTACTTTGGATTTGCTGGGATTGCCCAAAAGGATATCCGATGATATCCGGGATCAACTGAAGCGGGAAATGGGACTGGAACGGGCTCAGATCATCCTCAACAGTTCTCATACCCATAGTGGCCCGGTATTGGACGAGGCCCTGGTCGACATTTATCCGCTGGAAGAAGCCGATTTACAGAAGGTGCGGCAGTATTCGGATGACCTGACCGGAAAGCTGGTAGAACTGGTGAGGAATGCCTTTGCGGCATTGCAGCCGGCAAGAATTTTTGCGGGAAACGGAGTCACCCGTTTTCAGGTAAACCGGAGAAACAATGCCGAAAGCAGTCTGATTTTACAGACCCAGTTGGATGGACCCAATGATTTTGCGGTACCGGTATTGAAAGTCACCCGGCCGGGAGGCGAAATAATGGCTATCGCTTTTGGTTATGCCTGTCATCCTACCGTTTTGGATACGACCCTTTTATCCGGTGATTATCCAGGCTTTGCCCAGATCGAGTTGGAGAAAGAGTATCCGGGTGCGATGGCTTTGTTTTTTCAAGGGGCTGGTGCCGATCAGAATCCGATGCCCCGGCGAACGATCCCATTGGCCAGGCAGCATGGACGTACCCTGGTTGCGGCGGTAGACCGGGTTTTGGAAGAAGAGATGAAAGAACTGGATCCAACACTGGCTTTCGCCTATCGAGAAGTTGATTTAGACCTGAATCATCCGCCAACCAGGGCCGAACTGGTCGAATACCGAGATTCGATAGCCAGGGGGTATCAGAAACAATGGGCAGCACGGATTCTGTCGAAAATGGAGCAAGGTGACCAATTTCCGGACTCCCATCCTTTTCCCTTGCAGGTATGGATGCTGGGCGATCAACCACTCTTTACCCTGGGTGGTGAAACGGTAGTCGGCTATGCCATTCAGCTAAAGAAGATATTTGGTCACGATGTTTTCGTCATGGGGTATTCCAATGATGTGGTGAGCTACATCCCCACGGCCGTCATTCTGCATGAGGGAGGATATGAAGGATGCATTGCCCAACAGGTATATGGTCTGGCAGGGACCTGGGCTTATGATATTGAGAGTGTCATTGTGTCGAACATAGTAGAACTGGCCAGAGGAATCGGAGTACCTATACCGGACAACCGCCTGATCCGGATCAAGAAACGGTAGTTGGCCACAGGTACAGATCTGACGATGAAAAGAATCTTGGAGGAAAGTTACGTTAAGAACCGGCTGATTGCCGAAACCTGGTATTCGGGATTTGAAAAGGCACACGATACTTACAATGCCATTTCAGCGGCTAGTGATGGTAAGATCTATTATATACTGAGTTCAGAGGCAGTCGATATTGGGGGTAAAATGTACTCCTTTGACCCTTTAAGCGGCAGCATAAAACTTCTGGTAGATCTTACGGAAGTCTGTGGAGAAAAATTTGCTTCTGCCATAGTCCAGGGTAAGAGTCATGTGCCGTTCTATGAAAAGGACGGTGAGCTATATTTTGGTACCCATGTTGGTCATTACCAAATGCTCGATGGCATGGAACGCATGCCGGTCAACCCACCTCCGGGTATTGGATTGTATCCCGGTGGTCATTTTATTTCCTACAATCTAGCAAATGGCCGGTTTACCGATCTCGGCAAAATTACAAATGGAGAAGGTATTCTGACCATGACCATGGATACTGACCGAAGTCAATTGTATGCGATTACCTGGCCGGAAGGGCATTTCATCCATTTGGATTTACACCGGAAAATATTCCACAATCTAGGTCCTGTGTCTGAAAAAGGAGAAGCCGGACAACCCGGTAAAGACTACCGCGTTTTATGCCGGTCCATGTTTGTGGAACCCGGCTTCGGGCAGGTCTATTTTACGAATACCGAAGGCGATATCCTTTTTTACGATCCGGCAAAAAACAAGATTCAGAAACGGACCGACGTCCATTTGCGGCTTGATTATTTCGGGGTTTATCCTGCTGATCAACCGGGAAGCATGGGGTATAACTGGAGACAGATAATCTGGCATGCCGGTGAAAATGCTGCCTATGGTATCCATGGAAATTCCGGTTATCTATTCCGGTTTGATCCCACCGCCTCAAGCCTGGAATTAATCGAGAGAATTACCTCCGAACCTTCGCGAAGATCTGGTATGTATGATCAATTTAGCTACGGCTATCTCGGTTTTACACTGGATGCTGATCGCAATGTCATTTATTACCTTACGGGCGGTCCGGTTTATGAAGATGGAGCATTGGTGCGGGGTCAGAAGAGTATTGCCAAAGGTGGTGCCAAAGGATTGGAAAATCTGCACCTGGTGACCTATGATTTGTCGTCATTCCGATATCAGGATCATGGTCCTGTTTATTATGCCGATGGATCCCGGCCCACTTATGTCAATTCCATAGCTTTGGATAAAGCTCGCAATATTTATACACTGGCCAGGATGAAATATGAAGGAAAAGAAATTGCCGATCTGGTGAGAATTCGAAATCCATTCGGGTGATTATTGATTATTGATTATTGATTATTGATTATTGATTATTGATTATTGATT
>CAYRYD010000012.1:0-128189 GCA_964428345.1 uncultured Saprospiraceae bacterium
TCACTGGCACAGTTTGGACTGAAATGAGTGGCACAGTTTGGTCCGTTTTATACAGCTGTATCTCTGTTATCGCTAAAGTCAATGTCGGAAAATTGCATTAACCCAACGTGCATTGTATCTATTTTTATTTCTCCATAATCAGCCAAATCCAGAATCTCATAGTTCCCTCGGTTTTCAATATCTGATAATTTCCAGTTCTTCGATACTTCTAAGAAGTGTAAATCATATTTAGTCCCCAGAGATCTCGAAATTATCTCTCTGTGGTGTTCACTAATCTGAGTCCCTGTGTGAAAAAGAATTTTCCTCGGCAGAGCTTTCATCCTCCTTTTCCATTCTTGAACTCGACTTTCATATGATGAATCTTTTGCAAAATACTCTTTCCATTCCGATGATAATAGTTCTTGCCTTGCCTCTGCTTTTGATTCGTATTTGCTAAGTTTATCAAAGTCTGGAGGTAATGGTGGAACAGGTGGAGGTGAGCCAAAATGCTCTTGATCACCAATTTGCGAATTATAAATTAATGATAATATCTCCCTTTCATCTTCGCTTTTCTTCTCGGAGCAGAATGAAAGAGAGATTAGTACAAAAAGGTAAAATGAGAATTTTACTAGTTTTTCATTTTATTTCCAATGACCGACAACTTCCAAGTGCACCCGGTCGGACGAGCCGATAGGCCGGCTGCCTGGTGCACATTGTTGAGAGTCTTTCCATCCTTTGCATTTAATTCCGTAGTCTGTTGTCTATCATTTTTAAATATCTGACATAGGCAATTCTGAGCGGAGTGTTATAAATTGCGAAATCTCCACCTTCCTCAAGATATGTCTCATAATTAATTCACCTGCTAATTTAAGAAAAATCACTAAAACTTAAATAACAATGAGGCGTTTTAAATGTTAAGATGTAAAACTTTAATAAAGAGAGCTGTTTTTAAATGCATCCCAACGTGTCGTGGACTCACGAAGTCACCCGGGGGGGAGGAACGACTCCACCCTTTACCGGTGACATCGTCCTTGTATCCGCATGTTTCCTTTATGATCATTGCGGGTTTCATCACATAAACTGTCCGGTTGACGCGAATGGAGCGTACTTTCATCGTTGTGCCTGCACCATCCATGATTGGAAGGGTACAGCAGGAGTGATCCTGATAAGCTGTGCCATGGTTGTTGCCGGAAAAGATCTACAATGATGCATATTTCCAAATGGTCACCAGGCTCTGTGTTGAGGAATGTGTTGTCCTTTAGTATCTTTCATTAGATCCAGGCAGGCGCGTCCATGATAGTTGGTCTTTTGCCTCACCAACCTGGCTTTCTTCTGCTTCCCGGAGCTGATAGCGGGTGGACTCTGGTCCGGATGGAAATCGGTGAGTTGGTGATTCAACAATTACAAATATATCACATTTATCGGAGATATCGAGTCAACGCTTGCGTGTTTTCCGGTTGTTCGGTCAGGGGAGGTTTCCCTGGTTCGGGTCAGAAATGAAAATTTCTTAACCTGTCCTCATTACATTTTTGAGATTAACCTATTGTCTGGATCTCATCCAGTTCCCTGCTTAATTTAGCCTGCTCCTCTTCCAGATCATAATCAGTCTGAAGTCCCAACCAAAATTTGGCTGAGGTTCCAAAGTATTTCGACAATCTCAATGCCGTGTCTGCTGTAATCCTGCGTGTTCCATTAAGAATTAAACTGGTTCGGGTTTGAGGAATTCCCAGGTCCTTAGATAGTCGATAGGCTGAAATTCCCATCGGTTTTAGAAATTCCTCCAGGAGGACTTCACCGGGATGTATGTTCTTTAGTTTAGCCATGATAGTCCATAATTTTAACCTCATAGGCATCAGTCGATTTCCACTTGAAGATGATTCTCCATTGTTCATTGATTCTGATACTATGATGTCCTTTAAGAGGCCCCTTTAATTTTTCCAGCCTGTTTTTTGTTCCTATGGTCGCAAGTCCTTCGTAAAATTTTACGGTTTTGTATTTTTCAACCTGCTGTCTGGCAATCGTTGAAATTTCTTTGGGTATTTTACCGTCCTGCGTCAGAAAATTATGGGAGTGGGGCGTCTGCCTGTTGCAGGGAAGTCCGCTATCTATGATTAAAACAATGTCTGCCTGGTTCATTTTCTCCTGTGCTGCGCTAATGTATGCTTTCCACATATCCATCGTGACACACCGGATATCTGATCTGGAACCACCCCTGAATTCCATCTCCTGGAGACCTTCTTCTACCGAATCTGTTAACTTTCCTAGTCCGATCCCTACTACCTTCTTTGCCTCCCTATCACATAAGATAGTCAGGTAATTATGCCCTTTTTTGGAGCTGGTTTCATCGATTGATAGCTCCTTGACAACCCTTACCTCTTGATCCAATAAAGCGTCTACAACCATACGTTTGATAATTCGATATACCTGGCCCGATCCTATACCAATGGTCCGCCCTGCTCTGCTCACATTCATCCCATTTTGAACCAATTCCAATACCTTCCTTTCAAATAATAAAGAGAAGGAACTACCCTCTTCTGCCCACGGTACCTTTACTAACCTAACCTTGCCTTCTTCCGTCTTTATCCGTGGTATTCTTGCATGTAAATAGCACTCATACTGAAAAAAATCTATGTGCCGCCATGTCCTCCTCTGATGGTCATAAACTGAATAGTCCTTTCCTTCATAGTCGAATCGACTTCCCTTTTGGTAGCCAACATGAATATGCAACACTTTCTTAGAGCCCTCTTTTTTAAAAGACACCTCCATCACCTCCCATGGGGTGCTTAATTCTAATGCCTGGGTAAATATTTCTATATCTGTCATCCGACAATTTACTTAAATTCATCTTGTTCTCTATATCCCCGCTCATCTACCCAACCCACTAAATATGACTAAGAACCATATCTTTTAAAGGGAATAATCGGAATTAGGGAGCCTGATTGCAGTAAGTGCCTCCTTTTGAACGAGTTGCCGGCAGATAAAATAAAATCACCTCCATAGTTTTTTATGGAGGCTATTACGACAATCGGATATAGATCGCCTTCGTTTGTAAGTGCCGCACAAATTTAGATAGTAATTTTATTGAATTTAAATTGATAAACCTTGCAAGTCAGAAGATCAAGTAGTCCAATAATTAGGGGGTTAGACCAACAGAAGCAAATTAGTTCTGTTTTTTAATAATTTCATTTAATATTTCTTCAATTTTTTCATTTTTAATTATCTGCATGCCTACTCGTTCTGTTGTTATACCTTTCTTTAATTTATAATTATAGATTGGCCTATCTTTATTCAGAATTGATTCGAAGCACACAAAATTAATACTAATTGAATTAGCTAACTGTTCTGCAACCTCAAGGATATGTGTTGATATAAAGAAAAATGAACCTTTAATTTTTGACAGCAATTTAACAACCATTAAAGTTCCTTCATATGCATCTTTTACGTTTGTACCCCTGAAAAGTTCATCTATAATTATGACGAGCTTATTACCGTTTTGGATCTCCAAGGATAGATTTTTAACCCTATTTACCTCAGTTACAAAATGACTGAATCCCTGGCTCAAGCTATCCGATAAATTAATTGCCGTGGAGAGCCCGTTAAGTATCGGAATTTGCAGTTTTTTGGCTGGTACCGGTATGCCAAGATGGGCAAAATATGTCAAAATACCCACAGTTTTAAGGAAAGTGGACTTACCTGACATATTTGGTCCGGTAATAAAGCAAAGAGCTCTTTTACTATCAAGGATGAAACTGCTGGGTATGGGATCTTGAAGTAATGGATGTATACATTCCTCCGCTTCGAAAATTGGACTTTCTTCATTCGAGTATTCGGGTAGACAAAACTTCTCTTCCTTAATAAGTCTACAGTGCGACTGTAAAACATCAATCTCATAAATAGTATTTATAACGGATCTCAACTCATTTGTTTTTCTAGCTCTAAAAAAATTATCAAGAAGGTTGATCTGTTTAGATTTTATTTTAGTCGAATCATCAGGCATCTTCCCAATGATTTCAGAAATTGTTTTATCATTAATGAAATGCAGGACTGAACCGAAAGCCGCTCTTAGAGTGCCAGGAGGATTTGTGCCATCTACATTATCAAGATATTTCTTAAGGTCATTTAGTATTACGGAGAGATGTAAAATACCTTCTCTAATGACATAATAGTCGTTGCCTGACTTTATTTTATTAATTATGCTATCGTAAGTAGCATCAATAATATTATTCTTAAGCGGAATATGTCTGTTCTTAAGATAATATTCGACGAAGTCAAATTGTCTTTTACTAAGCTCAAGCGAATACTGAAGATTGAGTATATATCTGATTTCAGCTTTTCTGTTTTCGAGAAATGACTTATCTGAAAAAGGAGTTTGAATAACTTTGTATAGCAGTTCCTGACCTCCAATAGTTTCAGTCCTGTTATAGAATCCATAGAGTGAAGGAGTATTCTTATTTGTGGAGAATAGTTCTATGTCAGCTATTGTTTGATTATCTATCTTGAATGACATCTTGGTTAATTACTTGCATTGGCTACAATAAATCCGCCAAGTGTAACCTGTTTCGTAAATTTATTCTATCCGTATACTTATGCATGATGCTCAGTACTCTACACCTCATTGGCCTGGTAACCATGGTTAAAATCCAGATCTTCCCAGCGAAGCATAACAAGATTACTCCCAAGTTACTCAAATTTGACGCAATATCCATGAGTTTGGCACATTGTTTTAGTCAGCTTCTTATCTTTGAGACAAACGCTAATCCATGAGAGACCTGTATCTCTTTTTTTAGTGCTTCTCTTACTGTCTTTTGTTCGATCAGTGTGTCATCGAAGCCGGCGAAGGCATTCCTGATATCGTCAGATCTGCTTATAAAAGTGATGGTATTCCGGACCATATTGGCTTCTCGTCCTACTGGGTCAGAAAAGTTGAATTGACAAAAAAAGGTCTGATAGAAAAACTACCAGACCTTCATCCATATTTTTGGTAGACCCACTAGGACTCACCAACGGATGGACTTGATTTCGGATTCTGACTTTTCGGGAAATGAATTCTTAAGATTGGTATGTACTACAGAGGTCCGGTAGCCAACCAGTTTGTAAATGATGAGATAAATAAGATCAGACAAAAGGTATAGGCCCCTAAAAGGAAGGAGCGAGATTCCATAAATAAAAGGTAAGGATAACCAGTAGATGATAGCGTTCATTGTTGTTCCTGAATGCCCGGCTAAGATAGGGAATTGATTGTGGGCTTCAGTTGGTTTTGATTTGACATCTGCCTGACTATCGATTTTCAATCGTCAAATAATGCATTAGTTTTGCTTATGTATACTGCGGGGTTAAATAAGATCCTATCACAAATATTTTGGGCATGAAGAGGTGTACTCCTACCTTAAGGTATTGGATTGTTTTATTAGCCGCTCTGAGCATGTTGCAATGCTCGGACAAACCCCACGATTACCCGTATCGCTCCTGGTCTCACTACAATGGAGATAAGATGGGCTCCAAATATTCAACTTTGGATCAGATCAACAAAAGCAATGTGAAAGATCTGAAGGTAAGCTGGAAGTTGATCACCGAAGATTTGGATGTCTCGGCTTATTCAACCATTGAATGTAATCCATTGATCATCGAAGACGTAATCTATCTTGTCTCTCCCACCGTGGCGGTCATTGCAGTCAATGCCCGTGATGGATCTGTGCGCTGGAGATATGATACGGATACAGTGCAAAGGACGCGTGGGGTGAATCGTGGCCTCGCCTATTGGTCGTCCGGTGATACGACAAGAATCTTTTTTTCCAAAGGTAACTACCTCTATTGTCTGGACGCCCAAAATGGACAACTGATTAAATCCTTTGGTGTGGGTGGGCAGGTCAATTTGAAGGAGGGTCTTAATCGTGATGCCGACAACCGGAATAAGTCGACCAGCCCTGGTGTGATCTTTAAGGATCTCTACATACTCGGCTCAACCGTCGGAGAAGGTCCCGGGCCGGCTGCACCTGGTTATATCCGGGCTTTTGATGTACGCTCCGGAGCAATTGTCTGGACCTTTCATACTATTCCGCTGCCGGGAGAGCCTGGGTATGAGACCTGGCCTCCGGAGGCCTGGAAAGAATCAGGTGGGGCCAACTCGTGGGCAGGCATCACCATGGATGAGGACCGGGAGGTTATTTATTGTGGTACCGGTTCAGCCGCCTATGACCATTGGGGTGGTGACCGGATTGGTCAAAATCTGTATGCCAATTGTGTCCTGGCCCTTGATGCGGCTACGGGTGCCAAAATATGGCATTACCAGGTGGTGCACCATGATATTTGGGATTACGATATACCCTGTGCACCAAATCTCGTGCAGGTCAAAAAAGACGGAAAGCTCATTGATGCCGTAGCCCAGCCCACCAAGATGGGTCATTTGTTTATCCTTGACCGGGATACTGGTACACCCGTATTTCCCGTTGAGGAAGTTCCGGTGCCCCAGAGTGATATTCCCGGCGAAGTATCCTGGCCGACTCAACCCATGCCACCAAAATCACTGCGCTATGCGCGGCAAGGGTTTTATGAGCATGAAATTACCGATCTTAATGAGGAAGCAACCACATACGTCCAGGAACTGATAAAGCCCATGACGATGGGAGATTTATTCAGGCCACCCAGCCGGGATAGCGCCCTGATTATGCCTCAATTTAATGGTGGTACCGACTGGGGAGGAGGTGCCTATGACCCGTTTAATCGCAAGCTGTATGTCAATGCCAGTAACGAAGCGGAATGGATCTCGATGTTTGAGGCACCAAAAAACGAATCGATTTTGCAATTTGATTTAGGGGCTAAAATATACCAGACGCAATGTACTTTTTGCCATGGTTCTGCCGGTCAGAAGATGCAAAATACCCATAACTTCTCCACTTTAAAAACCATTGCCGGTCAGCGGAACGATGATAACCTCAGGGAGGTTTTGAACACCGGAAAAGGGCTAATGCCAAAATTTGACTGGTTGTCGGATGACGAAAAGAGTGCCTTGATTGCCTTCTTAAAAGATGAGGGTAAAGAGCTTTCGATAGATCTTAGTAAAATCAGTGTCAACTTTGCTAACGACATCCCCTGGTTGTCTACCGGTCATCATCCCATCAAGGATGACCGGGGCTATCCCATCAACAAACGTCCGTGGGGTACTCTTTCGGCTATCGACATGGACTCGGGCACGATCGATTGGCAAGTGGCCTTAGGCACTTACCCGGCACTGGAAGCCGAAGGTTATGAACCGACCGGAACCTTTAATCTGGGCGGACCCCTGGTGACCGCAGGAGGTCTGGTGTTTATTGCCGCCACCATGGATGAACGTTTTCGTGCCTTTGATAAAGATACCGGTGAAATGCTCTGGGAATTTCAACTGGATGCCGGTGGTTATGCTACTCCCGCGACTTTTGAAGTCGATGGTCAACAATACGTGATCATCGCTGCCGGTGGGGGAGGGATACCCGGCACGCCACCGGGGAATGCATATTATTGTTTTGGATTGTAGGGAACCTGCCTACTGGATTTATCAGATTTCACAGTACCAAATTAAGGATTAACCTATTTATGTAGTCAAGTCGATGGCATCTTGAATAGAGAGCCGATCATATCAAATGGAGGTATATCTTTTTCTTATGCAATAGTATCTTATTAAAAAAAACTTAAACTTTTCGACCACTAAAAAAAGGCTCCTCATTGCTTTTTATTAGTTCTCAATTTCCTGAAATGTTCAAAGGGAATCAATCAGTCGAAGAGTCTGATTATAGTTTCTGCCATTTTTTATTAAATTTTAAATAAGACGGTTTACCTAATAGATATAAAAGCTATTAAGGGGTACCTCTATTTACCTCTGAATGAGTAAAAATTTAAGAAGATGCAAGCCAGACAAGGCTGGAGGAAGGAAGATAGCCGTAGCTATCTTACAGACAATCAACGATGTATGGCGTCTCATCTTATTAAAAATAAATTTTCGAAGAAAATTGTTTTTACCATGAACGGGGTTAATAGAGGTACCCTAAGGTAAGAAATCAAATGTATCATGAGGAATCCAGCTATTGTTCTTATTTGATTACTCTCTGTACAAATGCCCAAAATATGCTTATTACGCATGTAAAAACCTATATATAACAATCAAAAAATTGGAACATATGGATTATCGAAATAATTTTTTTACAGAATAAAATACATTAAATATGAAAGCCTTCATCAGTCTGTTCTTCTCCGACTTGCGGTCACAGAAAACAATTTTCTCTATCATCCTCTCATTTACGACGATGCAAGCCTATCCCCAACCCGCGGCCTTATTTGAGGGTAGTGGTAATTTTGACACTGGGATCAGAGCGACCAGTGTCAACGGCCGGGGTGTACATGCATCAAGCCTTTTAGGTGAGGCTGTCTACGGATTTTCACTTGTTTCCGGTGTAACCGGAGAAAATTCAGCCACCAGTGGTTTGGTCTATGGAGTTAAAGGCCTGGCTCAAAGTCCTGACGGTAGAGGTGTATATGGTGAAAACATGGCTACCAGTGGTGCAGCATACGGAGTTTATGGACTTTCAACAAGTGGGACGGGAACAGCGGTGTATGCCCGGGCTTCCGCTACGAGTGGAAGCAACAATGGAGTACATGGCATTTCATTTAGCACATCAGGTAGAGGGGTGTACGGCGAGAATGCTTCTAATAGCGGAGTCAATGCACTTGGTGTATACGGACGGACGAGCAGCACATCAGGGAGTGGTGTCTACGGATTAGTAACTGCCGCTACTGGCATAAATTACGGAGTCCGGGGATCTTCAACGAGTACGGCTGGACGAGGAGTACATGGCTTTGTTTCGTCCTCCACCGGGACGACTTATGGAGTTACCGGCACGTCTGCAAGTTCTTTGGGCAGAGGTGTGTATGGACTAGCCTCCGCCGCAAGTGGTTCGACTCGCGGTGTTATAGGTGAATCGATGAGTTCCACGGGAATGGGGGTATATGGCACCGCACCGACTTATGGAGTTTTTGGCGAGGCTACAGCCTCGAGTGGTTCTATTATTGGTGTTTACGGCATTGCTAATAACAGTTCACAGGGAATAGGCGTTTTTGGGACCAGCAGCTATCAGGGAGTAAGCGGTCGTACAAGTAGTTCCACCGGCATCGGTATCCATGGTTATGCCAGTTCCGCCAGTGGGGTAAATTATGGTGTGTGGGGAGAGTCAGACAGCCCGAATGGATATGGAGTATATTCTGAGGGGAATGCTCATGTGAACGGCACCTTCACTGCAAGTAATAAACTTTTCGTAATCGATCATCCTTTAGATCCCACAGGCAAGTATCTATACCACAGCGTGGTAGAAAGTGCTGACATGATGAACATGTATAATGGCAATGTCGTTCTGGATGAAAATGGGAATGCAAAGGTATCTCTCCCTGACTGGTTTGAAAAGCTCAATGACGATTATCGTTACCAGCTTACCCCGCTTGGAGCCTGGGCACCATTGTTTGTAGCTGAAAGATTAAAAGATAATTGTTTTGTAATATCCGGAGGTGAACCAGGGTTAGAAGTATCTTGGCAGGTCACTGGCATCAGACAGGATCCTTACGCCAAACAAAACCGTATGCAGGTTGAGGTGATCAAACCGGATACAGAGCAGGGTACATATCTCCATCCTGAGGTATACGGAAAGTCAAAAGAATTAAGCCGAGGATACAAGTATAATCTCCGATTGAAACAAATGAAGGGGACTGAATCTAAGAATAATGTCATGTCTTTGAATCATGAAATAAGTAGCCTTAGAAATGATGTACAATGAGGTCACGATAAAACAAATGCTTTTCACACATAAAGCTGACTCGCCTGTGAGAGAGGACTTTTTCCTCTTTCGTTGCAAATGAGTCAGAGCAGGCTTCTCGTCCTGGTAGATCATCACTTTCTCGCACAAAAAAAGCCTGACAGTAAAAACCGTCAGGCTTCGGAATAATCTTTCAGTAGACCTACTAGGACTCGAACCTAGAATAACAGAACCAAAATCTGCTGTGTTGCCAATTACACCATAGGTCTATCGTTGCTTTCCGTCGAAAGCGAGTGCAAAAATAGGCAATTTTTGATTTTGTGACTATACCCCCCGGAATTTTGTTTATACCCCTTTCTCCCGGAAGCGTATATGCTCTGAGACGGATCTCACCAGGGTTTAGTTCCCCGTTCCCGGTTCGAGATGGTAGATATCGGCGAGATTTCGACCCCGTCCGTCCAGATCGAGACCATACCCGATCACAAAAGTATCGGGTATTTCAAACCCCACATAGGTCGATTCAATCGGATATTCCAGGCAGTCCGGCTTAAGTAACAAACTGGCCACGCTGACCGAGGCTGGTTCCATGGCCGTCAGATCCTCCATCATCGTCCGGATAGTCCGGCCCGTATCGACGATGTCTTCGATGATGATGACGTGCCTCCCTCTGACCGGCGCCGGCAGGCCGATGATCTTTTTGACGAGGCCGGTAGAGTGGGTATCTTCGTAGGAAGACAATTTGATAAACTGCAATTCGCACTCGAGGGCTGTTGCTCGCACCAGGTCGGCAGCAAACATAAAAGCTCCATTCAGAACCACGATAAACAACGGATATTTGCCCTGGTAATCGAGCGCGATGTCCCTGCCCATTTCCTGGATCCGGGCTTTGATGGTATCCCTGCCCAGAAACTTCACAAATACCCGGTTACCGATGGTGATTTTCGGTTCCGGTGTCTTACTTTTCATGCCGGTCTGGTCGTATATTATTTGTTAAAATTTTACTATCTTTGCTATGATCCCCGCCGCACTGCAATCTGACAGGGAGCGGATCGATGCTCGAAAGATAACCAATAATACTTACCGGATTTTGATAGGAATGGACGGGCATTTTGAATTTAAATTTCTTTCACCATAAATATTCTACAACCATGAAACTCCGATCACTGACCCTTGTGCTGCTGGTATTGCTGACCTTAACGTCACGGGCACAGACCCTGGAAGAATTGAAAGCTCAGAAAGCAGAAAAGGAAGCCGCCATGTCGGCGCTAAGAGGCGAGATTGCCAGTCTATCCGCACAGATTGAGGCTTTACCCGGTTGGGACCTCGGCGCATTTGGTACCCTGGGATTCAATCTCTCCAGCTTTAACAACTGGATCAAGGGTGCTAATCCGGATGCCATTTCGTCGTCCATCCGGGCAAGTTTCAACGGCTTTGCCAACTACGACGAACCCAAATACTTCTGGAGAAACAATGGCGGCATCAACCTGGGCTGGCAGAAACTGGATACCGACCTCGAAGACAATATTAAAACCGAATTCGAGCAGGTGGCCGATATTCTCAAACTGCAGTCGCTGTTCGGTTATAAGATAACTCCCCATCTGGCCGGATCGGCCCTGGTCGATTACAATACATCGATCCTGTCCAATTTTAATAATCCGGGTATCCTCGATATGGGGGTCGGTCTTACCTGGACACCGGTGAAAAACCTGGTGGTGGTGGTCCATCCGTTAAACTATCACATTGTGCTGGGCGATGATCCGACCTTCAGGAGTTCGGCAGGTACCAAACTGGTGGCTGATTATACCCACCAAATCGTGCCGGGACTGACCTGGAAATCGAATCTGTCGGCCTTTCTGCCTTACAAAAAGTACGAACCAGGTCTGATGGAATGGACCTGGACCAACGGATTGGGTTTTAATGTCTGGAAAGGCATTGGTGTGGGGCTGGAATTTGGTCTACGAAAAGCCGAAGTCGAATCACCGGATGGCCAGAACTATTGGGTAGTCGGCTTGTCATACGCATTCTGATAAACCGGCTTTTCCCCGGGACCATGTAGTATCAATTCAGTTCGGGCAGTTGACAATTTGGAGGGTTTGTCCTAACTTATGGGATGAATGGTAAATACTGAAGCGAATACTTCAGGCTGTCCGTACAAGTGTTATTGTCGTTTTGGCTCAACATGATCAATATTGGAGCTGATTAGGCATGTCTAAGGCGGGCCTCAGTCTGTATCACAGTAAAGATTTTCACCGCTGGTGAAACAAGAGGATTACTGAACCATGACTACGGCTTCATCCCTGAATTTTGGGGTCCTAAACGCGACACTTGTGCGGATTTTTCATTCCGGTCAGAACCGGTCTTTTACTCCTGTATGGCATTCGTCCGCTCCGCTTTCCTTCTTTTTTTATTTTAGCCCCGGTTTTCAGGATTCTTGATTGATATTGCCAATATGAAAGCATACCGTCATCCCTATGATTATGAGCCGGCTTACCAGAAACGGGTGGCGTATTTCTGTATGGAGTTTGCCATCGATCAGGCACTCAAGATATTTTCGGGCGGTCTTGGTTTTCTGGCCGGATCCCATATGCGCAGCGCCCATGATCTGAGGCAGAATCTGATCGGCATCAGCATCCTTTGGAAATATGGCTATTATGATCAGGAACGGAAACGGGACCAGGGTATGGATGTACTCTTCATGGAACGGCATTACAATTTTCTGGAAGACCATGGCCTGGTCTTTGACATCAGTGTCGACAGTCATCCGGTCACAGTGAAAGCCTGGTATCTGCCACCTGAAGTCTTCGGCACTGCGCCGATTTATTTCCTGTCGACCGACCTGCCGGAAAATGACTATCTGGCCCAAACCATTTCTCACCGGTTGTACGATTCGGATAGCGCAGCCAAAGTAGCTCAATATATCCTGCTGGGTCAGGGTGGCGCCAAATTATTGGAGAAGATCAACTACCGGCCGGAAAAAATTCACCTGAATGAAGCACACGGTCTGCCCGCGATATTTTATGACTACTACCAGCACGGGAGTATCGAAAAATTAAAGGAGAAATTTGTCTTTACCACCCACACTCCGGTGGAAGCCGGCAATGAAATACACGATATCCTTTTCCTCAAGAAAATGGGATTTTTTCACGACAGTCCGCTGGAGGAAATCCGGAAGATCACCGGAGAGGAGGATGACAGTTTTAACCTGACCCTGGGAGGACTGCGATTGTCGGGTAAAGCCAATGCAGTCTCGCGGTTGCATGGTCAGGTGGCAAGGCAGATGTGGAGCGGTTATGATTCGATCTGCGAAATCGATCACATCACTAATGCCCAGCATGCGGGATACTGGTCAGACAAACAACTGGATATGCACCTGGCAGCGGGAGATACCGATGGGCTAATTGCAAGAAAGAAAGCACTTAAGAAGGAGCTTTTTCTGGAAGTGGCAGACCAGACCGGTAAAATCTTTGATGAGAATGTGCTCACCATAGTCTGGGCCAGACGGTTTGCCCCATATAAACGGCCGGATATGCTGATCTGGGATTTTAAACAGTTCCTTGAGATCATGGAAGATCAGGTCATGCCTGTGCAGCTCATCTGGGCCGGCAAGCCCTATCCAATGGATTACGAGGCCATTTCGGTGTTTAACAAGTTGGTCGAAGTCAGTAAACCTTTTAAAAAAGCCACCGTACTGATCCGCTACGAACTGGCTCTTTCAAAGTTATTAAAACAGGGCACAGATGTCTGGTTGAATACACCTCGGGTTACCCGGGAGGCTTCCGGAACCAGTGGCATGACCGCCGCTATGAATGCAACCCTGAATTTTACCTCCAACGATGGCTGGATACCGGAATTTGGCAGGCATCTGCACAATGCCTTTGTCCTGCCGGTCGCCGATCTGCATCAAAGCCAGGCATTGCAGGATGCGGAAGACCTGCAAAATGTCTATCGGATCCTGAAGGAAGAAATCAAACCCATGTACTACAACCGCAGGGATGAATGGATGCAAATGGTCCGGAACAGCATGAAAGAGGTGGTGCCGTTTTTCGATTCCAACCGGATGGCGCACGAATATTATCAGAAACTTTACTTACCATAATGGACCGGATTTATGCGATTGAATGACCCGATATCTGTGCGGTCTCTGGCAGAAAAAACCGGGGCAAAGATTATAGGAGACGCCGATGTTTGGGTACATGGCATCAATGAGATTCACAAGGTGGTACCCGGCGATCTGACGTTTGTCGATATTGAAAAATATTACCAAAAAAGCCTGCACTCGGCAGCATCCGTCATTCTGATCAATAAGGAAGTCGTCTGCCCCGATGGCAAGACCCTGCTATTGGTCGATGACCCTTTCAAGGTGTACAATGATCTGGTTTTAAGTTTTCGTCCTTTCCGGCCTTTATCGGATCAGATCTCACCGACCGTCCGGATTGACCCTTCGACGATCATCGAACCGCAGGTCATCATTGGGCACCATGTGACCATCGGCCCGGACACCTACATTCAGGGCAACTGCTACATCGGCAGCTACACCACCATTGGAGCCAGGGTGATCATCCAGGCAGGCACCATCATCGGTACCGATGCTTTCTATTTTAAACAAAGGCCCGATTTTTACGAAAAGTGGCACAGTGGCGGCGAAGTCATTATTGAAGACGATGTTTTTGTGGGCGCTGCCTGTACGATCAACAAAGGGGTATCGGGCGCCACCATCATTGGTCAGGGCTGCAAACTGGATTCACAGGTCCACATCGGCCATGGCGCTGTTCTGGGTAAGCATTGTATGCTGGCCGGTCAGGTAGGTGTGGGAGGAAAGACAGTTATTGGCGACCGGGTGAAGGTGTATGGCCAGGCCGGAATTGCCAACAATCTGACCGTCGGTTCGGATGCAGTCATCTTAGCCAAAGCAGGGGTTTTGCGTAATCTGGAAGGTGGTAAAAGCTACTTTGGGGTGCCGGCTGAGGAAGCCCGCCAAAAATTCATGCAGATTGTCGCTGTGAAGAATCTGATCCGGTAACTAGTTTTGTGGATCAGGGTATAGCTGGAATGATGAAAAAAGCACTGGAAATCCGGGTTATCGGCAGGGTACAGGGAGTCTGGTTTCGGGGAAGCACCCGGGAGAAGGCCCTTGAACTCAACCTCACCGGATGGGTCCGCAATGAGGCGGATGGAAGTGTTCTCCTGCACGCTTTTGGAGATGAGGAAAATCTGGAAGCTTTGAAGGAATGGTGCCGGGAAGGTCCTGTTCACGCCCGGGTCGACCGTCTGGAAGTATTCCCTGTTGAATGGGAACCACACCCGACCTTTGAAATTATCCGCCGATGACCGGATCATTTTTAAAACAGATAAAACCTGTCTTCTATGATCTCCAAAACACAGATGGTTGAATTTGTCAATCACGACGGGCAACTGCTGGCAGCTCAGCTGGAATTTCCACCCGACCAGAAACCCCACGCCTATGCCATCTTTGCGCATTGCTTCACCTGCAATAAAAACTGGAATGCGGCCCGCAACATCAGCCGCACCCTGGCCTCTCAGGGCATCGCTGTATTGCGATTTGATTTCGCCGGCCTGGGGGAAAGTGAGGGGGAGTTTGTCGACAGCCGGTTCTCCACCAATATCACCGATATCGTGGCAGCCGCATCGTTTCTGGAAGAAAATTTTACCGCACCCACTATCCTTATCGGCCACAGTCTCGGAGGGACTGCCGCCCTTTTTGCCTGCTCGTCCCTGTCCGGGATACGATGTGTGGTTACTATCGGGTCACCGGCGGACCCGGCCCATGTAAAAAAGCTGATCAGCCAGAGTCTTGATGACATTGGCCGGAAAGGTGAAACCCAAGTCCGGATCGGAGGGAGATCTTTTACCATTGACCGGGAGTTTGTCAAAGATCTCCTGAACAGGGATGTCTCTCAGATTCTCCGGAACATGCGGAAAGCCATTTTGATTCTGCATGCTCCTTTTGATAAAGTTGTCAGTATTGACAATGCCAGGTGGCTCTATGAGGCTGCTCTTCATCCAAAGAGTTACATTTCACTCGATGACGCGGATCATATCCTGAGTAAATCCGATGATTCGGTCTATGTAGGTCAGGTCATTGCGGCCTGGGCTGTTCGATACCTGCAACGGGTGCCGGTAAAATCACTCGAAAGCGACCTGCAGGTGGTGGCCAGCCTTCACCCCGACAATCTTTATACCACCCTGATCAAAGCCGGTGATCACTACCTGACAGCTGACGAACCCGTGTCGGCAGGCGGCGACAATTTCGGCCCTTCTCCCTATCAGTTGCTCAGCTCCAGTCTGGGTGCCTGCAGTGCCATGACCCTTCGGATGTATGCCAACCGGAAAAAATGGGATCCTGGTGAGATCCGGATTCACCTGAAGCACGACAAAATCTATGTGGATGATCAGCAGGAAAGTGTGCAGGATTCTGGTGGGGAAGGTAAGAAGATGGACGTGATCGAACGGGTGCTGGAATTTTCCGGGCAACTGACCGGAGAACAAAGGCAGCGCCTTCTTGAAATCGCAAACCGGTGCCCCGTTCACCGGAGCCTCGAAAAGGCTATCCTTATCAATACGCGCCTTAAAGACCAGGGTTCCGGAGCCAATACTAACCATGATCATCCGAAGTGATCGGGAGAGGCTGGCGGGATCATTGCAGGTATCGTAAGTAGTTATTTAGTGAGAAAGACCGATTGTCACTGGTCTCTGCAACACATTAACATAAATGTTAATCCTTTGATTTTAACATAGTTGTGCTTGCCAGTGTACCTGAAAAGATGTTAACTTAGATCTGTCATTTTCTCCCGTGATTTGAACATAACCTAACTACACTCACAACATGATGACCAACCTTACCTTAAAAACCTGGGGTTTTTCTATTCTTCTTATGCTGACATTTTATTCAGGTTTTAGTCAGCGACCGGTGCAGTCCGGAACCCGGGCCCCATCGGCTATTAAAGAAGCCTACCGCATTCCGGATCGCAGTGATGACCAGCCTGACGAAAATGTCGCTACAGCACTGGATACGGTTATGCTGATGGAAAAGACGTCCAATGCCTTCCACATCCGGATTGATCCCAAGGATGGCGCAACACATTGGCGGTACCGGTTGCTGGGTGATGTGCCAGAAGATGCCGAAGTGGAAGAGAGTGCCTGGACCACCGGGATGTCGGTCGATACCTGCTGTTTTACCATTGGAAATCTGGATGCACAAAGTGCATATGTGCTGCAATTTGGGCGGGTTCAGGCCGAAGAGACCGAACCTACCGTCTGGTATTCGATGGTCGAAACAACCCGCTGTATGGGTATTTCCCTGGATCAGATGAGCCTTATCGGGTTGGATTACAGCTCGGCTTCGATGATGTGCAATATGGATGCCACCTCGTTTGAATGGGTATTGCGCAGGGTAGGGGGCAGTTCGTCACGACACATTGAAACGACTTCAAATACCATTGAATGGACCAACCTTCCTCCCAACACCGCGCATGAGTGCCGGGTACGCTATATGTGCGGAGGAATCTGGTCTGATTATTCGCCGGCCGATGTTTTTACCACCAGTGAGTATGAAGAGCACATTTGTGGGGATTTGAGCAATGATCAGGTATATACCAGTGATATATCAACAAGTGATGTCCAGCTGAATTGTAAAATGACCGGTGAACAATACTCCTGGTCGCTGCGACTGTCGGGCACCGAGACCTGGACCGTCTATAATACCGGTGCCAATCACTATAAATGGCTGAATCTCAAACCGGGAAAAACCTATGAGTACAAAGTCAAGGTGGAGTGCCAGAGTTCCGCCTGGACGGATTGGTCAGATGTGCATTACTTCAAAACGAAAGACGAATCCAGTAATCCATGCTACAGCCCAGGCACCAATCATCTGAGTGTCAAGAATATCACCTACAACTCGGCCAGCACCTACTGCTCGATGGATGGATACGAATATCATTGGTCCCTGAGAGCACACGGCAGCAGTACCTGGAAAGATCATATCAGCTCCCACAGCTACCATCACTGGACAGGCCTTAACTATGGTACCAAATACGAGTACCGCGTCAAGGTTAAATGTCATGGGGGAACCTGGACCGGCTGGTCGGGATCGCATTATTTTTCGACGGAACATCACTACGGAAATTCGTGCACGACGCCCCAGAAACACCACATGAGTGTCAAGGATCTGACCTACCATTCGGCTATCACCCATTGTGCCGTGGACGGTAATGAGTATCATTGGTACCTTAGGGAATACGGCAGCAATCATTGGCTTGACTATGCCGGTCACAATAATTTTTATAGCTGGACCAACCTTCACTATAAAACCAAATATGAGTACAAGGTCAAAGTAAAATGTCATAACGGAAAGTGGACCGGCTGGTCCGATATCTACTGGTTTCAGACACCCGATCATTATGGCAGTAGTTGCGGGACTCCAAAAGGTCATCACCTCAGTGTCAAGGACCTGACCTATAACTCAGTCAGTACTCATTGTGCGGTAAGCGGATACGAATACCATTGGAGGTTAAAACCCAGCAGCAGCTATACATGGCTGGATCATACCTCTCACTACAATCATCATCAGTGGGCAGGTCTCCATTACGGTACCAAATATGAATTTCAGGTGAAGGTGAAATGTCATGACGGAAAGTGGACCGGCTGGTCGGATTCTTACTGGTTTACCACGCCCGACCATTATGGGAGCTCGTGTGGTACTCCGCAGAGTCATCACCTGAGTGTCAAGGAGTTAACCTATCAGTCAGCCAGGACCCATTGTTCCATGGATGGCTATGAATACCATTGGAAGCTCAAACCTTATGGTAGCAATACCTGGTGGGATAAGGTTACGACCCATCCATACCATGACTGGGGCAACCTGCAGTACAACACCAAGTATGAGTTTAACGTCAAGGTCAAATGTCATAACGGTACCTGGACCGGCTGGTCAGGCAGCTACTGGTTTACCACGCCTCATCACTACGATAATACTTGTGGAGTGCCACAGAAACACCATCTCAGCGTAAAGAATCTAACCTATAATTCAGCCACCACTCACTGTTCGGTAGAAGGATACGAATATCACTGGTATCTCCGGCCGTATGGCACTTCCGCCTGGATGGATTATCTCTCTTCGCACAGCTACTATCAGTGGAATAACCTGCATTACAAAACCAAGTATGAATATAAAGTCAAGGTCAAATGTCATAGCGGCTGGACCGGCTGGTCAGCGATCTACTGGTTTGAGACACCAGATCACTACGGTGGTTGTGGTACCCCGCAGGGTCACCATTTGAGCGTTAAAAACATTAGCTATAACTCGGCCTCCACATATTGTTCGGTTGAGGGATATGGGTACCACTGGGCGTTAAGGCCCAAAGGGGGGTATGGTTGGAGTGAATACCATTCCGGTTACAATCACTATAACTGGACCAACCTGAACTACAATACTCAATACGAGTATAAAGTGAAGGTCAAATGTCACGATGGCACCTGGACAGACTGGTCTGGGGTACAATGGTTTAGTACGCACGACCACTACAACAATTGCAGCACACCGGGTTCTTACCATATGAACATTCAGAATCTCAGTTATGACGCGGCTACGACACACTGTGGAGTGAGTGGCTATGAATATCATTGGATGCTCAAACAACACGGCACCAGTCACTGGCAGGATAAGATTACGACCAACAATTACCATCACTGGTCCGGACTGCATTACAACACCAAGTATGAGTATAAAGTCAAGGTCAAATGTCATAGTGGAACCTGGACCGGCTGGTCGGATTCCTACTGGTTTACTACCCACGATCATCACGGTTATGGATGCTCGGCACCGTACGGGTCGGAGTTTAATGCCTACCAGCAAGATTACAATCACTTCCGGATCTATCTCTATGCCGCTTTTACCAGTTGGTCCAGTCAGATCAGGGTTTTTGGTACCTATGAATGGGCTGAGCATACCACCAGCGCCAATAACATAGGATGGGGTAATCTGCATGCAAATACGAAATACGAATACCGGGTACGGCGCAGTTGTGCGGATGGCACCAAATCAGACTGGTCAGCCATCAAGACCTTCTGGACGGGTACGGGCAGTTCTATTGCTTCTGGCAGAGCATCGGAATCAGGACCTCTGCTCCTGGAGGAGTCTACCGGTCTTCAGGGTACAAAATCATCAGCATTGACCGGGATCGAGATGTTCCCGAATCCGGCTTCCAGCCGGGTGACTATCTACGGAGTGATGGAAGATTCGGAGATTGTCGTGCTGGATATGCAAGGCAGGGTATTGACCAGGAAGATTTTGGGGGGTGACCACAATCTGGATGTTCAGACACTTGACAACGGTATCTATCAGTTGCTGATCACAGACCGCAATGGGCATCTCCATACCAAACGCCTGGCGATCCTGAAGTAGCCATCCCGGTGCAAGCAGTCAGGTACCCTTTAGAAAAAAGGCAGGTTCAAGATCAGAACCTGCCTTTTTTTTAAATCCATACCGGTGAACCTTCCGGCGATATTGAACCGGACTAGAAGCTGTCAACTTCCTGATAGGCTTTAATCAGTTTTTCTTCACCTTCCTTACCTGGGTAGGCATTGCCGTGTTCCATGCCCAGAATTCCGTCGAACCCTTTTTCGTGTATGTGTTTAAAGATGTTTTTATAATTGATCTCTCCGGATGTAGGCTCTTTCCGGCCTGGATTGTCGCCGATCTGGAAGTAACCGATTTCATCCCAGGCATCATCGATATTGGGGATGATGTTACCTTCGGTAATCTGTTGATGATAGATGTCAAATAAAATCTTGCAGGAGGGGCTGTTGACGGCCCGGCATAATGCATAGGCCTGCGGTATTTCTGAAAGAAAAAGCCCCGGATGGTTCCGGAAATTGAGCGGTTCAAGGACCATCACCAGTCCGTGGGGTTCGAGAATGTCGCAGGCCCGTCGCAGAGACTCCATGACATGAGCGGTTTGAAATCCCATTTTCATCCGGAGGTCGACAAACCCCGGAACCACTGTCATCCATCTGGCATTGACTCTTTTGGCAACTTCGACGCTTTCGGTGATCTCTTTGAGAAATTTCTGACGCAGGTCCGGGTCGCCATTGGTCAGATTGGGTTTATCCCAGGCTATTTCATGGGCGACAAAGACTCCCATGTCCAAACCGCGCTCCTGCATGGTCCTGGCCATGCGCTCCTGAACGGCGATCTCCCGCCCTTTCATGCCATTGTCTTCGAAGGCCCTGAAACCTGCGTCGGCCATAAAATTGAGTTGATCAACCGGATCGTCACCGGCGTGATGTTTGAACATCCCCAGATGGGGTGCGTATTTCATCTTAAAAGGGTAAGCTTTCGATGGGTTCGCATTATTTTTTGATATTGCCTGGGGTATGACAGTGGCGGTTGCACCCATGACCGCACTTTGTTGAATAAATGTTCTTCTTTTCACAATTGATTGTATTTTAATCGATGTTGAATTTAGAAAAAATCACAGGATTGGTGGTGGCTTTTGCCCTGACCACTGTCACGCTGGTAGCTCAGGATCTTCACCGGGTGTACCGCGAAAGACCGGCCCTGGGAACAAAGATTTCCGTTACCTGTTATGCATCCGATACCTTGCAGGTTATCGGCGCAATCGCCCGGGCTTTTGATCTTGTCGATTCATTAAACCTGATTTTCTCCGACTATGATCCTGCCAGTGAAGTCATGCAACTGGCGGCCAACCGGCAGGCCCGGCAGGGAGTGATGGTCAGCAAACCACTATACGACCTTACCGCCAGAGCCCTGGAGATCACTGAATTGACCGGAGGCAGCTTCAATGTGGCCATCGGAGCTTTGACTCACTTGTGGAGAACTTTTCTGGCTGGCAACAAAATACCACCTTGGTGCAGGATCCGTAGGTACCGCAGGCATCTGGCCTCCGGAAATCTGCAGCTGGTTGAACCTTCAAGTCTAATCCTTAAGAAGAAAGGAATGCGTCTGGATTTCGGAGGCATTGCCAAGGGATACATTGGCGATGAGATGGCGAAGGTGTTGAGGGAAGAGCAGATTGATCGCTATCTGATTGACCTGGGCGGAGATCTGGTCGCGGGCTCAGCCCCTCCGGGTCAGGATGGCTGGAATATTTCGATTGCGTGGTGCAGGCGAGTGATCCTGGTCGAAAACAGGGCCATCGCCACCTCCGGGCCGGATTTTCAGTTTTTTGTCCATAAGGGTCAAAGGTATGCCCATTTGATCGATCCCGAGACAGGATGGGGAGTCAGCAGTTTCTTCGGAACTACCGTGATCGCTAAAAATGGTTGGCAGGCTGATGCCCTGGCATCGGCATTTTCGATCATGACATTGGAGGAGTCTGCTGAAGTTTTAAGAAGAAAAACAGATATTGCGGCGTTAATTGGAAGAGATAATGAACTATTTCAATCTGATAATTTTTCTTCCTACGGAGAATCTGAAAATCAGAACAAATAATCAGGAACTAGTATGAATCCAAGAAGTTATCGGCATATGCTGCTTTTCATCCTCTTTTCTGCAAGCGGATGGTTGGTTGCCCATGCACAGGAGACGTTTACCCTGGGAGAAGGCTCCCGGATCTGGGTGGAGGGTACCAGTACGCTCAGGAATTGGTCGGCAGAAGTGAAATCGTTTGAAGGGAAAATCTCGACCGATACCGGTGGTGAGATCACGGGAGTTAGTCTAACTATGGATGTAAAGAGTATGGACGGAGGTCGCGGACCAGATATGAATGCCAAAATATTCAATGCCCTCCTGGCCGAACAGCATCCCAAAATCACCTTTGAAGGGAAGAAGGGTAGCTCAGCGGAAGATGATGTGGCAACCATTGGTGTTTTGTCGCTGGCTGGTAAGTCCAAAGAGCTCCTGGTGTCTGCCAAGGGTAGTGCCGGATCAGGGCACCTCACCGGTCAGCACAAACTGAAGTTTTCGGATTTCAGTATCGAACCACCCAGTGCTTTGTTTGGCCAGATTGTTTGCCATGATGATATCACCATCATGTTTGATTTAAAGCTTAGTAAATAATGACGATGCTCCATAGATTGACTCCGGTATTGGTACTACTGGTATTCCTGTGTGGCAGTCTCACGGCCCAGGATAAACCCCGGCCTTACAATCAGGAGATTGCGAAAACAGATCTCGAAATCCAGATGGTGGGAATCCCCGGAGGTAAGGTAAGGTTAGGTGATCCAAAGTCTAAAATTGCCGATGAGAAGCCACCTGTCGAAGTGGAGATTTCCCCATTTTACATGAGTGCGACGGAAATTACCCATGATCTGTTTATGGTTTTTCGTGATGCCGAAATTGACCTGGATGAAAACAACCAACCCCGCACGGATGGAGTGACCCGGCCCAGCGCTCCATATGAAGATCCGGTCTTTGGGATGGGCAAATTTGGTTATCCGGCAGCAGGAATGACTCAGTTTTCTGCGCTGCAGTTTTGTAAATGGCTATCGGAGAAAACCGGTCGTTTCTATCGTTTACCGACCGAAGCCGAATGGGAGTATGCCTGTCGGGCTGGCAGTTCCACGCCTTATTTTTTCGGCAAAAAGAAGAAAGAGCTGCAGAAATATGCCTGGTATGTTGACAATAGTGGGGGTGCTTTTCATAAAGTAGGTGAATTGCAACCCAACCCATGGGGACTTTACGATATGCTGGGCAATGTTATGGAGTGGACTCTGGATCAGTACCATGCGGATGCATACCAGACGATCGAAAATGGCGCCAAAGATCCCTGGATCAAACCGACTGACCTCCATCCTCGTTCGGTGAGGGGAGGTTCGTTTAAAAGTGAGGCAGCCGATCTGCGCAGTGCAAAGCGTACGGAATCGACCCTTGACTGGAAAAAGCGTGACCCGCAGATACCTAAAAGCTTTTGGTGGAATACCGATTCACCCTTTGTCGGTTTTCGTATCATCAGTCCGGCAGATCAACCATCTCAGGAAGAACAAAATGCATTTTGGGCTTTAGTACTAGGCGGATAATTCGTACCTTAATCGGTCTAAATCAATTTTCTTGGATTTCTAATCAATCATAATCATGATGGCAGATAAAAACTTCCTCCGGCGACGCGATTTCATGAAGCACTCTTCACTGGCAGCCAGTGCGCTGATGGCGTCTCCGCTGATGGCGTCGGGATATGGATTCCACAATACCGTAAACGATGATATCAAGATTGCTGTGGTCGGCTGTGGAGGCCGGGGTACCGGTGCGGCTACCCAGGCATTGAAGGCGGCCCCCAATGTCAAACTGGTGGCTATGGCCGATGCTTTTCAGGACCGCTTACAGGAAAGTCTGAACAACATCAAAAAGTCAGCAGATATGAGTCGGGTAGACGTACCACCGGAGCGCCAGTTTGTGGGCTTCGACGGATACAAGCAGGCCATTGAGCTTTGTGATGTGATTATCCTGACTACTCCTCCTGCCTTCCGGCCGGTCCATTTTGCCGAAGCCATTGCCCATAATAAACATGTATTCATGGAAAAGCCGGTGGCTACCGATGCTGCGGGAGTACGCAGTGTGCTGAAAACAGCGGAAGAAGCGAGGCAAAAAAAACTAAATGTGGTCGTAGGCTTGCAAAGGCACTATCAGACCAAGTATAAAGAGTTGATGTCGATGATCCACAAGGGGAAAATCGGAGATATCACCTCAGGACAGGTATATTGGAACAGCGAGGGTGTCTGGGTCAGGGAGCGTCAGTCTCAGCAGACAGAAATGGAGTATCAGATGCGCAACTGGTATTACTTTACATGGTTGTGTGGCGACCATATTGTTGAGCAACATATTCACAATATCGATGTGATGAACTGGGCCAAACAAAGCTATCCGGTGAAAGCTCAGGGAATGGGCGGCCGGGAAGTACGAAAGGGCAAGGATCACGGGCAAATCTTTGATCACCATTATGTAGAGTTTCACTATGCCGATGGCTCCATCATGAATAGTCAGTGCCGTCACATCAAGAATACCTGGGGTCAGGTTAATGAGACCCTGATGGGCACCAAGGGTAAAGTTGATTTTGGGGCGGGTTTGTTGATGTCGCACAATGGTAAGGTCTTATTGAAGCATGATGACAGCAACGACCCGAATCCTTATCAGGTCGAGCACGACATGCTCTTTGCGGCCATTAACAAGGGCGAATACAAGTATGACGATACCGATAATGGCGCCATGAGTACCATGACTGCCATTTTTGGACGGATGGTCACCTACAGTGGTCAGATGATGACCTGGGACGAAGCCATCAATTCGGATCTGGTATTGGTGCCCGACTCCTTTAGCTGGAATGATATGCCTCCGGCTAAACCCGATCGCAATGGCAACTACGAAGTAGCCATACCAGGTAGTACAAGTGTAGTCTAAATGAAGCAAATCAGAGTAGATCTGTTTTTCAGGACCAGTCTTTTTGTTTTTCTATTCGTTTCTTCCGTTCAGGCAGCGGTACGATTACCGGCAGTCCTTTCGGATCATATGGTCCTGCAGCGCAACAGCGCCGTAAAACTCTGGGGTTGGGCCAATGCGGCCGAGAATGTTGAGATCACGGCCAGCTGGGATGATCATACCTACAGTGTCAGGGCAGACCGGAATGCCCACTGGGAAATTGTCATTCCAACTCCCGATGCAGGCGGACCCTACACCATTGAATTTGCCGGGTCCAACACCATTACCTTGCGGGATATCCTGATTGGAGAAGTCTGGATCTGTTCCGGTCAATCGAACATGGAATGGTCTGCCCAGAATGGATTTGACGGTGCGGAAGATGAAGTAGCGATGGCTGATCGACCCAGTATCCGGTTATTTAAGATTCCCCGCATTACTTCGCAATATCCTCAGGATGATTGTGAAGCCCAATGGTCGGTATGTACACCGGAGACCATGCGAGACTTCAGTGCCGTTGGCTATTTTTTCGGTAAAAACCTGCAGGAGAATCTGGACGTACCGATTGGTCTGATCCAGGCTGCCTGGGGAGGTACTGCCATCGAAGTATGGACTCCGCAGGATGTAATCCGGGGAGACCCGGAATTTAACCAGTGGGATGCGGTTTTGGGTACCTCCGACTATTGGCCCCGGGAGCCGGGAGTACTTTACAACGCGATGATCCACCCGGTGGTCAATTTCAAGATTGCCGGGGCGATTTGGTATCAGGGAGAATCCAATACGGTTAATGCAACCTTGTACCGGCGGTTGTTTCCGGCAATGATTGAAAGCTGGAGGGAAGCCTGGGATTTTCCCATGCCCTTTTACTTTGTACAGATAGCCCCTTTCAACTATGGTACACCGATGCAGGGAGCCCAGGTACGGGAATCCCAACTGATGACCATGCAGTCGGTACCTAACACCGGGATGGTCGTCATCAGCGATATTGGCAATATATACGATATTCATCCCCGCAATAAAAAGGATGTCGGCAGGCGGTTGGCAAACTGGGCACTGGCCCGGACCTACGGGGTCAGGGATATTGTGTACTCCGGGCCTATTTATAAATCACACCGGGTGGATCGTGGTCAGTTGATCATCAGTTTTCAGTATGCTGACCGGGGTTTATTATCAAAAGATGGACCGCTGACCGGTTTTGAACTGGCGGGGGAAGATCAGATCTACTATCCTGCCCAGGCAACCATCAAAGGGGAGGAAGTGGTGGTAACCTCCGATTTTGTTCTGGACCCGGTAGCGGTACGCTTTGGGTTTGGAAATACAACACCCACCAATTTATTCAACCAATACGGACTTCCTGCTTCATCCTTCCGGACTGATGACTGGCCGGTCATCATCAGACAGGTACAGACCCATATTGAATATAGTCCCGATGCAGATGCTTATCTGGTGACCTTGTCTGCTGACCCTGACGTCGAACAGATCAAATATACTACCAATGGCGATCCTCCGGGGCTAACCGGGTTGCTTTATCGTAGCCCCTTTTATATTGAGAGCGATTGCGTCATTAAAAGCCTCGCTTTTACCGGAGAAAGGGCATCCGATGCGATTAGCATCAAAGAAGTGAAGATGAACAAGGCGACATTCAGGCCAATTACAATGAGCACCCGCTATGATAATGCCCGGTCTGCCGGGGGTGATCAGGCCCTGATCGATGGCCTTTTCGGCGGTCAAAATTACAGTGACGGCAGATGGCAGGGATACCTGGGCAATAGTCTGGATATTACCCTGGACTTTGGAACCAGAGCTGAGATCAGTACTATCCATCTCACTGCGTTAAAAAATCAAAATGCCCGGATCTTTCTCCCGAATAAGGTCACTTTTGAAGTGAGCAATGATGGTGAGCGCTTTACCGAGGTCTACCGGAAGCCGCTCTTTCACGGCCGGGATGAAGCGGTGGAGATTTACCGCTATGAGTTCAGTTATAGAAACCCCCGGAAGACCCGCTATCTGAGAATCCGGGCGGATAATATGGGATTGTGTCCACCCTGGCATGAAAATGCCGGTGAACGGGCCTGGATGATGTTTGATGAAATTGTGGTGGAATAACTGTCATCGTCACTCCTTCAACGCCCTTCGCAGGATCTTGCCAATGTTTGTCTTGGGCAGTTCGTCGCGAAATTCAATATGTTTTGGTCGCTTGTAGTTGGTAAGATTTTCCCTGCAGTATTCCGTTACCTCCTCTTTGGTCAGAGATTTGTCTTTTTTAACAATAAAGACCTTCACCGCCTCGGTCGATTGTTCATCGGGTACCCCGATAGCGGCCACTTCCAGCACCTTTGGATGGGAAGCAATGACTTCTTCGATTTCATTGGGGAAAACATTAAATCCTGATACCAGGATCATGTCTTTCTTGCGGTCGACAATCCGGAAATACCCGTCGGCATCCATGGCCCCGATATCGCCCGTATTTATCCATCCGTCCTTCAGGCATTTATCCGTTTCATCCGGACGGTTGTAATACCCTTTCATTACCTGGGGTCCTTTAATCTGAATTTCGCCGATTTCGTCGATACCCAATACCTGGCCGGACTCATCTACGATCCTCATGTCGGTAGAAGGTACCGGTATACCAATGGTGCCTAGCCGGACATTGCCGTCCAGAGGATTGGAACTGGCTACCGGGCTGGTCTCGGTCATGCCATAGCCCTCACTGATCTGACAGCCGGTAATTTCGTACCATTTGCGGGCAACCGATTGCTGAAGGGCCATACCGCCGGCACTGGTGATTTTAAGATGACTGAAATCAATGGTGGCAAACTTTTTATGATTCAGAAGGGCATTGAAAAGGGTATTCACCCCGGTCATCAGGCTGATCGGGTATTTCTTAAAAGCCTTGATCACTGAGTTGAGATCCCGGGCATTGGTGATCAGGACATTGCGCGCACCAATACTCATCAGGGTCAGGCAATTGACGGTAAAGGCGTAGATGTGATACAGGGGCAGCGGGCACAGTATGGTTTCTTCCGATTCTTTAAGGTATGGTCCCATCACCGCTCTGACCTGCAGCATATTGGCAACCAGATTGCGATTGGTGAGCATCGCTGCCTTCGAGATTCCGGTTGTTCCACCCGTATATTGCAGAATGACGGTATCCTCCGCAAAGCTTTCAAACGGTTTTATGTTAAACTGCGCTCCCTGCCTGACAGCCTGGGCAAAGGTGACGGTATTTGTTATGCTATAGCGGGGCACCATCTTTTTGACTTTACGCACAATGAAGTTGATAAACCAGCCCTTGAAAAAACCCAGCAGTTCGCCAATACTGGTGGTGATCACTACTTTAATTTGCGTATCGGGTAGTATCTTTTCAAGATTGGCTGCGAAGTTTTCTGCGATCAGAATGGCTTTGGCGCCTGAATCGACAAACTGATGTTTCATTTCCCGCGGGGTATAAAGCGGGTTGGTGTTCACGACAATCAGACCAGCCCGCAGCGCTCCGAAGAGGGCGATGGGATATTGCAGGAGGTTTGGCATCATCAACGCGATCTTGTCTCCTGGTTCGAGGCCACGGGAATGCAAATAGGCGGCAAATCTCATCGACATTTTATCAATTGTGGCAAAGTTCAGAGACTTGCCCATGCAAATAAATGCCGGCTGATTTTTATACTTTTTGAAAGTTTCATCAAAAAAGTCCAGAAGGTTTTCGTATTGATCGGCATCAATATTTGCAGGGATACCGCTGGGATAATTTTTTAGCCATGGTCTCTCTTCCATATAGTTTATTTGGTTGCGTGTTATGAAGCACTGGCGCTAATAATCGGAGGAATGAGTTTGGGTAAAATAAGAATTTTTTAGTGGCTGGGAGGAGGGATGACCGCTAAATTCTGAGAAGGGTTTAACTCTCCGGTAATGCATCCAGTACTTTGTGAAGAAGATGACAGGCCTGACGGATTTCCTCTTCGGTAATAATCAGAGGCGGAGCCAGCCGGATGCAGTGATCATTGAATAAAAACCAGTCAACCAGGAGACCCTGATCAAGTGCCATTTTCACCGCTTTTTGGACCAAAACCGCATCACCCAGGTCCAGTGCAAACCACAGGCCGGCTTCCCTTATCTCCCGGATACGGGGGTGGGGCAGCAACTGACGGAACAGTGCAGCCTTGCCTGGTACCGCGGCGATCAGATTCTCTGAGCGGAGGGTTTCTAAAGTGGCCAGGGCCGCCGCACAGCTTACCGGATGACCACCAAAAGTAGTGATATGACCCAGCGCAGGATTTTCCGAAAGGGTCTTCATGTGTTCAGCTGAAGCGATGAAGGCACCGGCCGGCATCCCGCCACCAAGAGCCTTGGCAAGCAACAGGATATCTGGTTTTAGGTGGTACTTTTCGAAAGCAAAGAGACTTCCGGTACGACCGAATCCGCACTGGATTTCATCGAGTATGAGCAGAGCCCCGGTCTTGTCACATCGAGCCCGTACTTTTTGAAGATAATCTTCCTTTGGCAGACATATACCGCATTCTGCCTGGATGGTTTCCATGATGACACAGGCGGTATGCTCTGTGATCATCTCCAGCTGGGCTTCATCATTGAAACGGATGAAGCGTATCTGCGGTAAAAGCGGCCGGAATGGACCGGTAAATCGCTCATCACTCATGAGACTCATCGCTCCCTGGGTGCTGCCATGATAGGCATTGCGGGCAGCGACAATTTCGTACCGGCCGGTTACTTTCTTGGCCAGCTTGAGGGCTCCTTCTACCGCTTCGGTACCGCTATTGACAAGATATACTGACGATAAAGGATCCGGTAGTGCGCTGGTTAGCGCTTGTGCCAGTAGAACCTGCGGACTTAAAACAAACTCTCCATAGACCATGGTATGCATGTATCTTTCTGCCTGGTCCTGAACAGCGCTCACGACTGCCGGATGACAATGACCCAAAACCGACACGCTGATTCCCGAAATCATATCCATGATTGGTGGACCATCTTTCGGATACAGATACAAGCCTTTGGCATGCCTGATCTCCGTCAGCAATGGTGCACCACTGGTTTGCGCCAGATAACGAAGAAATAGATCTCTCATTTGCATACCGGTGCTTTTTAAAAATAGAGCCTGGATCCATTGGTCTTCAACCAGTCTACCTGCTCCCGGTAGTTGGGCATCGCATATTTGACGACTTTCCAGAAGGCCTCCGAGTGATTGTGCTCGCGAAGGTGAGCCAGCTCATGAATGATTACGTAATCGGCCACCACCTGAGGAGTGAGGAAAAGCCGGGTGCTGAAATTCAAATGGCCGTGAGAGCTGCAGCTTCCCCAATTGCTCTTATTGTATTTGAAGGCAATATCGGAGTAATGAAACTGGTAATAGCGTTCGTTTAAAACGGCTACCCTTTCTGCAAAATGATCTCGGAATTGTCCGGCAAAGATCTTGCTGATCAACTTGGGCAAGACTTCCGCCTGTTCTGCCTCACTCCAGCTTTCAGGATACCGCACCTGAATCCAGTCGTCCACAATTTTTCCGGCTGCAGATTTCCGGTCGAAGGGTTCGGCCCGGAGGGTATAGGTGCCATATAAGGTATGGTACATCCGTCCTTCCCGGGGAACTGACAGGAAATAGTGTTCAAATAATTGTGGTTGTTTTCTGTATTTTTCTTTTGTCCAGTTGATCGCCCACTCAATGGGATTGGTTGCCATAGCATGTTGCCCGCTGGCGGGTATCCGCAGATTCACCGATCGCTGACCCAAAGCCACCCGCCAGCTTCTTCGGCGTTCGCGATAGATGATCATGGGAATTTGTTGCTCTCCGACATCTACCATGAGCTTCGTGATCTGACTGGTACTTTTCTTTCGATGCAACATGAGCTCAAATCTATAAAAGAATTTGCTCAGGTGTTTACAAACCGGAGATCGTTCTGCCCGATGCGGGGTGAAAGGATAAAAGCCTGGAACATCGATATTTTCCGACATTTGACGGGATTTTTAGTTAAATTATGATGGTCATCATTCCGAGCTGCTTTATGAAGAAGTCCCTGCTACCCATAATGATCGCCCCTCTTCTGATTTTCCTGCCGGACACCAGACAAACCGTTGAATCAAACAACCTTGCTCAAAACAAAATAGCCAATCACCTGCCTCCGGATTTCAATTCACTGGAGGGAACCTGGCAGTTGGTAGCGGCCAAGCTGGCTCATACCGTACAGGGTGAACCCTCGGTCTTTACCAGTGAATCGGACGTGGTTGCCCTAAAGATATTTACGCGTAACCGGTTTGTCACCATCCGGTATGACCGTGAAACCCATGTATTGCTTGGCACTGGCGGAGGAACCTATATCCAGTTGGGCGATCAGTTTACCGAGTATATTGATTATCATAGCTGGGATAGTACCCTGGTCAACCACCCTCAGACCTTCACCTGTATTTTTGAAGGTGACCTCTTTACCCAAAAAGGCACGATTACCGGTGGAAATACCGATGGCCAATCGCTGGAAGAGGTTTATCAACGGGTCGAGGATCCTTTCAGTCTGGTTAAAGGAAATTATCCTCTGATGGGATCCTGGAAACTGTTGAAATGGGCACCGGGCCCTATCGAGGAAGCAGAACCATTGCCGGAAAGTATGGAGGGGTTTAAAATTTTTACGCCCACCTTTTATTACGCCATGCGATATCGCAAAACGGGTGGAATTTCAAGCTTTGCTTTCGGAACCTACCGGGCTACCCCCGATTATCTGACAGAAAGGGTGATCTCGGTCGGTGATCTTTCAGCCGTTGGCCGTTCTTATACTTTTTCCTGGACCAAAACGGAGAAGGGTTTTAAACAGTACGGCTTTATCGATTCCGATCAGTTTATGGGTTATAAAATTGAAGAGTATTATCAAAGAGAGTAGCATCCGTGGCGCCTATCTTTTAATCACTCATCCCCTGATTTACTGACCCGGGATATTTGTTATTTTGGGGGATGCATGAATATGGCTTCTTGTCGGTACTGCCCCCGCTGATTGCTATTGTTTTGGCAATCTGGACCAGGCAGGTTTATGTTTCACTGATTTTTGGACTTTTTCTTGGGTGGCTTATTATAAACGATGGAAATCCCCTGCTGGGGTTTTTTGATACCCTGAACGGTCTGGTCGAAGTATTCGGTGATCCGGGGAATACCCGTACCATTATGTTTAGTGCCTTGATCGGAGGAGTCATTTTATTTATCCAACGTTCCGGTGGTGTAGAGGGGTTTATTCACTGGATCAACCGTAAGCTGGCAATCCTGGATCGGAAAGGAGGTAGGGGACAGAAAGTCTGGGTGCAACTGATGGCCTGGACGACCGGAGTGCTGATCTTTATTGAATCCAGCATCTCTCCCCTGATCATCGGGTCGCTTTTCCGTCCGATTTTTGATAAGCTCCGGATTTCGCGGGAAAAGCTGGCCTATATTGCCGATTCAAGCAGTGCTCCTACGTGTATTCTGATTCCTTTCAACGGGTGGGGAGCGCTGATCATGGGCTTGCTGCTCACCCAGGGATTTCACAACCCTTTTCAGGTGATGATGCAGACGATTGTTTTCAATTTCTATCCACTGCTGACACTGGCTGCGGTAGTGGTGGTCATCCTTTTTAACTGGGATTTACCGGCCATGAAAAAAGCAGAAGAACGTACTCTCAAAGGAGACGTGCTTTGGCCGGGTGCTCAGCCCATGGTTTCGGAGGAAATCACGGAAGTTTTGCCCAAGGAAGGAGTCAAAGCCCGGGCTTCCAATATGCTTGTTCCCATTGTCATGATGGTAGCGATGATTCCAACGATGCTTATCTATACCGGATGGTCTCAGGCAACTGCCGATTATCCGGAAAGTTCCTGGACCGAAAAAGCCTTTCATGCCCTTGGTCAGGGTTCCGGTTCGACAGCGGTTTTGGTGGGGGTTATTGCAGCTCTGCTGGTCGGTATGGTGATGTATTCTGCACAGGGTATTTTTGGCCTGAAAGAAAATGTAGATATCCTGATCCGGGGTATCTCCGGATTGATGCCTATAGCCCTGTTGTTGCTTTTTGCCTTTGCTATCGGTACCGTCTGCAAGGAATTGCAAACCGGCCAGTATCTTGCCGGGGTAGCCAGACAATGGTTGTCACCGGCATTGGTGCCTTTCCTGATTTTTTTAATGAGCAGCTTCATTGCCTTTTCAACGGGTACCTCCTGGGGTACTTTTGCCATTATGATCGCTATCGCGGTACCGATGGCCCGCCAGATGGAGGTCAATGAAATCATTGCCGTTGCGGCCGCTTTGGGGGGAGGTATTTTTGGGGACCACTGTTCGCCGATCAGTGACACAACCATCTTATCGTCCATGGCTGCTGCCACCGATCACATTGATCATGTGAAAACCCAGATGCCCTATGCCCTGATCATTGGTGCTATTACAGCCATTCTTTACCTGATCTTGGGGTTGATTTCCCATTAATATCGACCAGACGGGCTACTTCTCCGGCACACCCCCAGCAGACCGTGTATCCCGATCCGCCATGGCCGTAATTATGAATGATGGGCAGCGCCGGATCCCTTTCCAGCCGCACCTCATCCCGGCCCGGACGCAGGCCAATAACCGATTCGATCACCCTCCCCTTCAGACCGGGATGGATGGCCTGACATCGCTGCAGAATGGCCCGGCTTTGCTCCGGATCAGGAACAGTATTCCAGGCATGGTCGACCGCTGTTCCTCCCAGGATGATACAGTCGTGCCGGGGTATGATATACGCTAAAGCATTGGGACCGTAGTCATCGGCCATATACCGGATATTTGCTACTTCTTTTTCGATTTTGACGATTTGTCCCTGGATGGGATACAATCGCTGATCCCCGGTGAGTTTTGATGCTTCCAGGCCGGTACAGTTAACTACCACATCGTGATGGGACAGGAGCTCTTCCAGGGAAGTGATTTCGCGGATCACCAATGTCGCTTCTTCCAATACCTTCCGGTACAGAAAAGGGAGAAAAATCGCGGTATCAATCATGGGAACCTCAACAATATAACCGTGATGGTAAGCTGGTGGCAATGCGTTGGTTGGGATCACTTTGACTGCTGAACCGGGAACAGCATCCAGCCAGGATTGTGCCTGTTGGGGAGTATCGAGCACCCAGAACTCTACCCAGGTCACACCGCTGGCCGGGTCTTCGGAAAATATCCGGTAGTAATCGAGCGATTTACGGCTCCAGGCTAATATTTTATGCCTGGGATGGGCTTTGAAGGGAAACCAGATAGCGGCTGCCTTCATGGAAGTGATTTTTTCAAGAGGATCCTTGGTGTAGATATGCACCCGGTAACCCTGGTCAATCAGGATTCTGGCCGTAGACAATCCAATGATGCCGGCCCCGACGATGGCGACATTCACTTCCATAAGGCAGGGATATGTTCCAATGAATGAACTGTATGATGAGGGATGACACTGCTATCATTTGGCCGGGCATCCCGGTTAAACCAACAGGTCCGGATGCCATAGTCGAGGCCACCTTTGATGTCTGAAGAAAGACTGTCGCCGATGATCATTACCTCTTCTGGATCGGGTCTACCCATTAAAGTAAAGGTATGGTCAAAAAAAGCCGTTGCCGGTTTGTTGCTGCCGATCTCTTCCGAGATCACAATGTGTTCGAAATACCGGTACAGACCCGACCGTCTGATCCGTGGCCTCTGAACTTCAGCAAACCCATTGGTGACCAGAGCCAACTGAAATGTATGCCTGGTATGCTCTAATAATTGACGGGCACCCGAAATTTCGACAGTTTGCTGTGACAATCGATCCAGATAAGCCCGGTTGAGGTCTGCCGGATTCAGGTCAAACTTGTTTTCACGGACAAAAAATTCGAAACGGAGTCTTTTAAGGGTAGGAATATCAATGTCGCCGCGCTCAAATTTCTGCCAACACTGCTGATTGATCTGGTGGTATGATCCGATCAGGTCCGGATTTCCTCCATAACCAAATTCCTCCAACGTCTCCTCGAGCGATTTTCGGGCCCCGGCATCAAAATCCAGCAAGGTATTGTCCAGATCAAAAAGTAACCACTTTAGAGACATAATGGGCCTGGAAGATTCGTTTCATAAGAAAATGCCGGCAAAGGTAAAGAATAAGGTCGACTGTTTGAAAAGATGACCGGACCTTGTAAAACAACCGGGGCATCCGGTTGGTGCCATAAATGTACTTATTGTATGAATAAAAGTGAGAAATCAGTGAATAATCTGGTTTATTTGATATTATTACTATTTTTAATGTTTATATAAAGACTACCTGTTTTGCTCTGGAGTACGGCGATTAGCGGATTCAAACATTATTTGTTGTTGGAGCGGAATATGTCTGCCCACTCGGTAGAAGCCTATCTGGCTGACGTCCAGAAGTTGGCGGATTACCTGCTTGACAGTTACCCGGAAGTACTGCCTCATAAGGTAGAATTAATGCATCTGGAGCATTTCCTGGGTTTTTTACACGATCTTGGATTGGGTGCACGTACCCAGGCCCGAATTCTATCAGGCATCCGCGCCTTTTATCGCTACCTGATCCTGGAGGATGCTATTCAGCTGGATCCTACGGACCTGATTGAAGGGCCCCGGATTGGCCGCAAAATGCCGGAAGTTCTCTCGTATGAAGAGATCGAAAAAACGCTGAACATGATGGACCTCAGTCTCCCTCAGGGTATCCGTAACCGGGCAATGCTGGAGACCCTCTACGCCTGCGGGCTCAGAGTATCGGAACTGGTCAGGCTAAAGATCTCCAACCTGTTTCTGGATATTGGTTTTGTGACGGTCATTGGTAAAAACAATAAGGAGCGCATTGTACCCATCGGTCAGTCAGCCATCAAATTCATCAAACAGTATCTGGAGCATGACCGGAACAAACTACCCAGGATCGACCCGCATGCCGTAGATTTTGTATTCCTGAATCGGCGGGGCAAACCGCTGAGCAGAGTGATGGTCTTTAAGATTGTCAAGGAGGCCATCCGCAATGCCGGCATCAACAAACCGGTCAGCCCCCATACCTTCAGGCATTCGTTTGCTACCCACCTGGTGGAAGGTGGTGCCGATCTGAGGGCAGTACAGGAAATGTTAGGGCATGAGTCGATCGTGACCACCGAAATCTATACCCATTTGGATATCAATTATTTGCGCGAGACCATTCTCAGTTACCATCCCTTAAATAATTCTTAAGCCGTATCTACTTGTCGACTTAATCAATAAATTTGCGGGCATGCAAAAGGCCCTGTATGGTATTGTGGTTCTTGCGGTGGCCATCTTCAGCCAGTGTGCCAGCAAGGCAACCCCTCCCGGAGGACCCAAAGATGAGACCCCACCCAAAATCATAGCAGATAAAAGTACCCCCAATGAACAGGTCAGATTCTCCGACCGCTCTTTTTTGGTTACTCTGGATGAGTGGGTAGAGTTGGAGGATGTCTTCAACCAGGTGCTGGTATCGCCACCATTGGAGAGGAGACCGGATGTCCGGCTCAAAGGCCGGTCGGTGATCTTCAAATTTCACGAAGAAGAGGTATTGCGTGACAACGCGACCTATACCATCAATTTTGGCGAAGCGATCAGGGATATCACGGAGAAGAATATCCTGAAGAATTTCTCCTTTGTGTTTTCAACCGGAGATGTCCTTGATTCATTGTCGGCAGAGGGTATGATCGTCGATGCCTATACAGCAGAACCGGTTGAAAATGCGACCATCATGTTTTATGAGTCTTTGGAGGATTCCATACCCCTGCAGGACAAACCCTTCTACGCAACCAAATCGGACAAATCGGGATTTTGGCAGGTCCGCAATATGAAGGAAGGGACCTTTAAAGTGGTTGCCATACTGGACGATAATCTGAATTATCGATACGATCCGGCCACGGAAAAGATCGCCTTTCCCGATACATTCATTTCCGTAATAAGCGATTCGACACCTCCGCTCAATCTGTTGTTATCTGAACCGACCCCTGCCTTGCTGGTGGACCGCCGGGATACTTCCCTGTGGAATCAGGCTCATTTTACCTTTAACCGGCCCCCTTATGAGTTGCAAGTATCTTATGCCGATCCCGACGGGTCGCTGGCATTCGATGTGCTCGATAATAATCTGACCATATGGTATTTCGGCGAAGACCGGCAGGAGTGGCCACTGTACCTTGAGGCCGAAGGTGAAATTGATACCTTTGTCTTGCGAATCGACAGGCCGGGCCCGAAAATGCAAAAGATCCAGAAATTGAACCGGTTGATCAATTCGGGCCATCCTTCCACCCCTTTTTACCTGTGTCTGGACCGGCCGGTGGAGCAAATCGATACTTCACAAATCCTTTTACTGGAAGGAAGAATCGCCAGAAATCCGGTACCGGTGTCTGTAGAGATTCACGACAGTCTGCCGATGTGCCTGGCTTTTAAATACCCATGGGTTCCCGACAGCAGCTATCAACTGTTGCTTCTACCCGGAAGCCTGACCGACTTTTTTCAGTTGGAGAATGACACAATAACCGAAAACTTTCCCATTGGTAATGTTGAGCGCTTTGGCAATATTACCCTGAATGTTACAGGATTATCTCCCGATCACTCCTATCTTGTGGAGTTGGGAGTAAAAGACAAACCGGAGATCCGGTTTGCAGTGGACAGCATCCCGGAATTTTCCCGGAACATTACCGGACTAAAACCGGCAAGCTACAGCCTTCGGATCATTGAAGACCGTAATCGCAACGGACGGTGGGATCCCGGTCACTTGTTGCAGAAAATACAACCGGAACGTACCCGGAAGGAAGAACTGGAAACACTGAGGGCAAACTGGGATGTTGAGGTAAACTTTAATTGGGGAGACCAATGAAACTGAGAGGAGAAGATCTGGAAAAAATCTATGGCCGGCGCACCGTCGTGTCCGGGGTCAATTTTGATGTGAGCCAGGGTGAAATTGTCGGACTATTGGGACCCAACGGCGCGGGAAAGACCACGACCTTTTATATGATGGTGGGCTTCATTAAACCCAATGGTGGCAGGGTATTTCTGGAAGACGAGGAAATTACCAACCTGCCGATGTATAAAAGAGCTCAGAAAGGAATCGGTTATCTACCTCAGGAACCCAGTGTTTTTCGAAAGCTCAGTGTGGAAGACAACATCATGGCCATCCTGGAAATGATGGACCTGACTCATGAAGAGCAGCTGCAAAAACGCGAAGACCTATTGCATGAATTTGGTCTGGAAAAAGTCAGGAAAAGCAAAGGAGATACCTTGTCGGGAGGCGAAAGAAGGCGTACTGAAATAGCCCGGGCCCTTGCTTCAGACCCCAAATTCATTTTATTGGACGAACCTTTCGCCGGTATCGACCCGATAGCAGTTGAAGATATCCAGTCGATCGTGGCAAAACTTCGCCTGCGGGATATCGGCATCCTGATCACCGATCATAACGTGCAGGAAACCCTCTCGATTACCGACCGGGCCTACCTGATGTTTGAAGGTAAAATACTGCGGGCGGGTACTGCAGAGCAGTTAGCTGCTGACCCGTTGGTACGCAAGGTCTATCTGGGGCAGCATTTTGAACTTAAGCGTAAACTTTTTTAGGACTCAGCTGGCCGCCTGTCTTTTACTCATCTTCCAGTTTCTTTTTCCGGGTCCCAAAAGTAAACTGCACGCTGACTTCATGACCTCCGTTATGGTATTGTTGAGAGGCTTGAAATGAAGTAGTGTAGCTGTAATACAGGTCAAAATTGGTCAGGGCCGCACCCAGCAGAACCGAAAACCGGTCTCCTCCTCCCAGAGTATAAGTCAGACCGCCGATCAATTTGTCTTCGAAAAAGTAAACCTTTCCGTTAAAATCAACCATAAACGGGCTGTCTCGCAGATTACGCACCAGGATCGACGGCTCAACGTAAAAATTGTTGTCTTCCACCATCCATTTGTATCCGGCATAGGCCAGAAAGTATTTCAGAAAACCCGAAGTCGTTTCATTGGGTACCTCCGGCTCTTTATTGACCCTTGCCCGGATAAGGTTGGGAGCAGCGAGGCCAAAATAGAAATCCTGGGCAGAACCATGCACCCCAAAAGCGGCATCAAACAACTTGGTACCGTTGGTCGCATCGATCAGGTAGGGATCCATCACATCAATTTCAGGGTCAAGGAGGGCAGCTCCCTTCAACCGGTTTTGCTCAAAAGTGGTAGCCAATCCCAAAGAGAGATTAAAATCATTGAGGATAAACTTATACGCATAGGACAGTTGCGTCCTCGTCGTGACGAGCGAAGCCGCATTATCACTGGAGAAAGCGGCACCTAAACCGATGTGTTCATTGACCGGTCCATTGTAACTGGCCGTCACGGTCTTAGGTGCTCCCGGCCAGGATGACAATTGGTTGTTGTAATTAAATAATAGATTGTGGTGATCCTGAAATCCGGTGTAACCCGGATTGACCAGAATCGGATTTAACAGGTAGTGCCGGGAAAAGGCCTCCTGCTGGGTCCAGGCCTTGCTCATCAGGAAGGCGGAAGTTATGGTTAGTAGTATAAGTCTTTTCATGGGTATCAATTCTTTGTAAATTTTTTGGTAATGGGTCTTCCTTTCAGTTTAATGCGGCCAGGATGGTGAGATGTCCCAGATGCTGTTCAAGAATGCCATCCTTCCGTACCCTGATTACCCAGTAATAGGCACCATCGGGCAGCTGATCACCGTTGAGATCGATGCCTGACCAGTCGTTGGCATAATTCGTGGCTTCAAATACCAGCTGGCCATGTCGATCGTACACCTCCAGCTCGTTTTCAAGACCCATGGCACAGGCAATGTTCAGAAAATCATTTCTTCCGTCGCCATTGGGTGACATAACGGGTACGGCAGTATAACACTCACGGTCGGATTCACCAATATTGGCATCAGCCGCTGCCTGACAATTGTTGCTGTCATTGACCAACACCCGGATGTTACCCTGGGGCAATCCGATGACGACTCTGGTCGTGCTCCGGTTGGCATCCGTCCAGGCATAGGAGTAGGGTGCCGTGCCACCGGATACCACCGCAGTGGCTGTGCCTTCGATGTTATTGGGTGAAGGGGTGGTGTTGACGGTTACCTGCAACTGCTCCGGTTCGGCTACCGTACCGCTGGCGGATTGGTTCGTCCCATCAGCATCCGTTACAGTGACCGAATAACTGCCGGGCCCAAGAGCGGATATGCTCATTCCGGTCTGACCGGCGACACTCCAGGTATAGGAATAGGGTGCTACTCCTCCACTGGCCAGCGCCGTGACCTGACCGTTGGCATCACCGAAGCAACGTATATCATCGATGTCGAGTTCCAGTGCAAGTTCGCCACTACCGAGGGCAAATGAGGTGTCAAGGGTGCATCCGTTTGACTCCGTAATAGTGAGACTGTATGTGCCACCAGACAATCCGGCGATGTCCCGGGTGGTGGCCCCATTGCTCCAGGCAAATTGCAGGGGGGTAGCTCCACCGCTCACTGTCAAAGCGATCGATCCGTCGGCTCCACCACCGGTCGGATTGGTCAGGTTGGCATTGGTAATGGTCACACCGGCCGGATTATTCACAATGACCTCAAGGCTGAACTGGGTACCATCGGCATCGGTTACGGTCACCACATAGGTGCCGGCAGCGATGTTATTCAAATCTTCACTGGTGGCGAAATTTGCCCCGTTTCTGGTCCATTGATAGGTGTATGGTGAGGTACCCCCGGAAACGGTAATATTGATGGCTCCATCCGAATCCCCACGGCAACCCGGAGGAGTCACCGATGCAGAGACCGGATTGCTACCGTTTCCCACGGTCACCTGGCCATCGCATTGATTAAATTCGGCGGCAGCGCCTCCGATCGTGACCTCGCGCTCCACCATTGCATCCGTAAAGCGGATTTCGGTTGACTGACCGTTGCCCCCGATGACATCAAAACAAATCTCAAAAATTTTCGCCCCATCCGATAAAGTTATTCCGTCAGTGGACGGATCAATCCAGACAAAGGAAGCTATACCATTCGCTCCCTGATCGAGGTTGAAATTAGCTTCGGCCAATCCCTCGAGATTAATGGCACTGATGGAGGGGTTACTGAGTACAGCCGGATTCCATTTGATCGTCCCGGAAAGTGAAGTCACCGTGGTAAATCCCTTAACGCTGATATCCACACAGGTCTGACTTCCCTGACTGGCGCTTTCTTCCGAGGCAGCCAGGGCAAAACCCGGAGCATCGCAATCCGAACCGCCACCACCTTCGACGGTGACCGTACCATCTTTCTTGGCAAAAGTAACCCGCATATCGTCGCCATCAATGATCTCGATGGCCACCGGATCATTCGTAAATTGGACACTGCGGCTTCCACCCGAGCCCAGGATATCGAAACAAATCTGAAATATCCGGGTGCCATCAGCCAGGGTGATTCCACCACTGGATGGATCCAGCCATTGCAATCCAAGTTTGCCATTGCTGGCATCGTCGGTATTAAAAGTACCTTCTGTTAGTCCGTTGAGATTAAAAGCACCTACTCCGGTATATCGCAGAAACGCCGGATCCCAGTTTAAACTAAACTGCATCCCGTTGATATTGGTAAATCCCTGAACCGTCACTTCCACACAAACGTTCTCTCCGGTACCTCCAACCTCATCCGAGCCGATGAGTCGAAGGGTGGCTCCTCCGCCGTTACCACTGGCGGTAAAAAGTCCGCCGCTGGACGACAGGCCAATATCTTCTTCGTTGTTGTCAATAATTTCAATCTTCCGGGGCGTATCGGTGATGGCGACCGTCGTGGTAGAACCCGATCCGCCCACAATATCAAAATTTATGGTGAAGATGATGGTGCCGTCCGGGAGTGTATTGGGTTCAGCTCCGGTATCAAACCAGGTAAGAATGACGTTACCAGCATCGGTAAATTTTGAATCGGTATTGAAAGAGGCGGCATCAAAATCGCGGATTGCGTTCGTGATATTGCTGAGGGAACTAAATTTCAATATCGTCGGGTCCCAGTCTATCGAAAACTGCATACCCACGATATTGTTGAAATTGCGGACCTTGAAGTTGACTGCTACCGTACCTCCGGGATCTCCCGTCGTATTATCGATCTCAAAGACAGGCTGAGACCAAACTGCTCCGGCAAAGCTGACAACAATCAGAATTAACAGATAAAGTTTCTTCATAGCTCTTGATTTTGGGTTTTTAATAACCCGGATAGTATGTTTTCTCTATAACGGTTTTATTGTTTGTTTTCACTCGGTGAGACTCAGACTCTGTGCCACTTTGACGAGGCTGACCGTGTTGCTCACACCCAGTTTTCGCATAATGTTTTTACGATGTACGCTGACTGTCTGGTCGCTGATAAACAGTTTTCGGGCAATCTCTTTGTTACTGAAGGCCTGAGTGATCAGTTCCAATATTTGTTGCTCTCTTTTAGTCAAATCATTCATCAGAGAATAAGCATCGACCGGATGATTACGGGAATGACCATTTCGGTTCCTTTCTTTCTCATCCATACTTTTTGCTGTGACCTGAACGCCTTTACCCATGAATGTATTATTCTTCATTACCGTTAGAATGCCATTTCTAAGCTCTTCCAGCGGTGATCCTTTGAGGACGTAGCCGTCTGCACCATTTAAGAAAGCCGTTTTTACAAAGTTGCCATCCGAATATCCCGAAACGATCATGATCCTGGTTTCCGGCGAATGTTTCTTGATCGGCTCAATCAGGTCCAGTCCATTGACCTTTCCAAGATTCAGATCCAGAAAAATCAGATGTACCTTACGCCTGGTCAGCCACCGGAGGATGTCTTCACCATCCTGAGATACATGAATTACCTCCACTTCCGCATCTTTCACTTCCTTCAACAGCGCGATCAGACCTTCAGCAAACAGCCGATGATCGTCGACAATGATAGCATTTATTCGCATTTCAGGCTAATTAACACCAAATTCAAAAAAGTTTTAGATAACACATTAAAACTTACAGCAATTTGAATGCCATATTTATCACTTATAGAAAAATAATCTAATATTTAATGATGTATTTGTCATGAAAAAAGAGGAATGTTCCCCAAATGAAGGCACTACTGTTATTCAAATCCTTTTTACATGTAACCCGGTTCTGGCGTAAACCGCCAGCATCAGATCTGCTGCCCGGCTAAAGCAGATTTTATAGATTGGTTGGCGCTTTTCCCGGAAATTACCGTGCGGTTTATCTCAACCGCCGACAAATCATCGTTTTCCAAGCAGATTGAAATGCTAGGTCTGATCGACATATACAAACGAGCACTGGTATGGGTGGGATTGCTGGTACCTTTGACAGGCTGGTCACAGACTACGGTGGATAACCTGCGGCAGCTCACCCTCCATAATCGCCAGGATTCGTTTTTCCTGTCGGTGCGTACGGTAGTCGCCGAATCATTTCAGGTCCTCGATGCCCCTGATGTTGCTGCAGGTGACTATCGAATCGCGGGATCCTGGTTTATCTGGAATCTGACAAAGCCTCAACGGGCAGCTCAGGACAGCATCTCTTTCAGGGTCAGATTCCGGGTCCTTCCCTATGACCTTTATCAATGGAACAGCCGTTTTGATTCCCTGCTCTATCGCGATGGTTCCCTACGGGTCATGGAGCCGCTCAGTTTCAGTCCGTTTGTCAGTGACGAACCTTTCTTTTCCGAAAGGGGCATCCAGTACGACGGCAGTTTCGCGCGCGGATTATCCCTGGGTAACCGTCAGGATCTGGTTCTCAACTCGAATTTCGACCTGCGTCTGAATGGTTCGCTTGGCGACGGCATCGATGTGCTGGCTGCCCTGTCTGACAACAGTATACCCTTGCAGCCAGATGGGAATACGCAGCAATTACAGGAATTTGACAAGATCTTCATCCAACTCTCGAAAGGAGGAAACACCCTCATTGGTGGAGATTTTGAACTGAGCCGTCCCAACAGTTATTTCACCAATTATTTTAAGAAGACCCAGGGGGCCCGGGTGGTAAACGAAACACGGTTCAAACCCGGTCGCCGGCTTACCACGGCAGTCAGTTTGGGTGGATCAAGAGGAAAATTTGCCCGGATCCAGCTTCCCACCCGCGAAGGAAACCAGGGTCCTTATCGTCTGCAAGGCAATGAGGGCGAACGGTTTATCATCATTCTGGCTGGCACCGAGAAGATATATTACGATGGTGTGTTGTTGACAAGAGGTTTCGAGCGGGATTACGTCATGGACTATAATTCCGGGGAGCTGACCTTCACCGCCAACCGGATGATTACCAAAGACAGCCGGATCATTGCCGAATATGAATACTCCGATCAGAGTTACAACCGCTCCATTTATACGGTGGAAACGGATTACCAGACGGATAAACTCAATCTGCATTTTAATGCCTTCAGCGAACAGGACGGCAAACTATCAGGAGGTCTGATCGATCTGTCCGCCGAGGAGAAACGCTTCCTCGCCGAACTCGGTGATCATACCGGTCAGGCCCTTTCACCCAGTGTCCGGCTGAGACCTGAGGGATTTGATCCAAATATTATCATGTATAAATTGGTCGATACGCTGGGCTATTCCGGGGTTCTGGTCAGAAGTCTCGATCCGGACAGTGCCTTGTATACTGCCCGTTTTTCGCTGGTTGGCCAGGGGAATGGCGATTACATCCGGATTAATTCGGAAGACAATGGAGAAGTCTATGGATGGGTTGAGCCGGACTCACTTGGCCATCCGCAAGGTAGCTATGCTCCGGTCAGTCAGCTTATCGCTCCTCAACAGCGTCAACTCTTTGCCATGGGAGGGTCCTACCAGCTTGGTCGTGAAGGAGCCATCCGGTCGGAAGTTGCCCTGAGCAGACTTGACCAGAACCGCTTTTCGGGTCTCGATTCGGAAGATGATGTCGGTTATGCCCTGACCAACAGCCTGACAAAGACCTTTCTCCTGCAACCGGATAGCGCTTCCGGCTGGCAATTGAATACTAGCCTGCAACATGAATTGCTCACCCGGAATTTCAGGTCGCTCAACCCTTACCGACCGGCAGAATTTAACCGTGACTGGAACCTGACCGGCCTGGATCCCGGGCAGGAACACCTGGCCAATGCCGGCATCAACCTGGAGAAACCGGGACGGTTTAACCTTCAATACCAGTATTCCGGGTTTATGAGGCAATCAGTCTACCGGGGAAACCGGAACCAAATCGGGCTGCAATACAATACTGGCGGATTTTCTGTAAAAGCCCGGGCAGACTGGTTGAATACCGATGCAGGCAGCGAAGCAGCCCGCTTTGCCAGGCCTGGATTTGACATATCGCAGGCTTTGGACCGGAACCGGACCTGGGTGGCGGGTATCTACTACGAAGAAGAAAGGAATGCCCGGAGAGATCAGCTGACCGATACCCTCGTACCAGCCAGTTTTTATTACGACCTGCGAAGATTTTATATTCGCAAGTCTTCGGCAGGGCCATTCAATGCAGAACTGCAGTATCAGAAACGCTATGATTATTTTACTAACGGATCGAAGTTTGTCACCGGGACCGAGGCGGATGATGTCACTGTGAAGGGTCGTTGGGCCCAGAAGACCCACTCGATTCTGGACGCAACCTTTACCATCCGGAATCTGGATATCCGGAGGGATAATCCCCAGATTACCGGAGGCGGACTGAATTATGTGGGTAAAATCAATCACCAGTTTAACTTATGGCAGGGAGCCTTGCGCACGACCACTGCTTACGAAGTGGGATCCGGACAAGAGCCCAAACGTACTTTCCAGTATCTGAAAGTCGATCCGGGTCAGGGGGTTTATACGTTTATCGACCTCAATGGCGATGGTATCCAGCAGATCAATGAGTTTGAAATCGCTCCATTTCCCGAACAGGCGCAATATGTGCGGATTACGGTACTGACCAATGATTTTATCGCCACCAACAATGTAACCTTTAATCAGAGTTACAGCCTGGATCCCCGGCGGCTGATGACCAACAAGAAGAGCTTTTTGTCCCGGTGGTCGGATCAGGGATCAGTCAGGATACTCAGGAAAAACCTGCAAAACGCCGGGATATCGATCTGGAGTCCTTTTGCACTCAATATAGCCGACAGCGCGCTGGTATCGGTCAGCTCCCAAATCCGCAATGTGCTCTATTTCAACCGGAGTAATCCAACGTATGATATCCAGTATGAGTGGAATGACTTTCGCAACCGCATCGTATTGACCACTGGATATGAAAGTAAAGCCCTTTACCGCCATGTGCTCCGCTCCCGGTTGAACTTCAACCGCGAATTCAGTGGCCTGCTGAGTCTGACCACCGAAACAAACCATCAGGACAGCGAAACGTTTGACACAAAGGACTATGCGATAAAAAGTCTCCAGATGGAACCCGAACTCACCTGGCAACCCTCGACCAGCTTCCGTCTGACCGGAAAGTACCGGGGAGCGGTCCGGGAAAACCAGTTGAGTGAAGCTGGTGAGCATGCCACCATTCATGATTTGAAGGCGGAAGCGACTTTCAGTAAAGTGAGCACGTCTTCGCTTCGGGGAAACCTTTCGCTGGTACTCATCAATTATGACGGACCCCGGAATGGGGCACTTGAATTTGCCATGCTGGAGGGATTGAAGGATGGAACAAACTGGATCTGGAGCTTATCATACGATCGGAGACTAGCCAATAATATCCGGATCAATGTCTCTTATGATGGACGTAAAAGCGGCCGGGTAAACGCGGTTCACACAGCCAGGGCCCAGGTATCTGCATTTTTTTAAATCCTGCAATAAACCCAGTTGGTAAGATTTAACCATATCTTTCCCCTTATTTTGCGGATAAATTGATCATGGCTATGTTGCGAATCCCGTTGGTCTTCTTTGCCTTGTGGTTACTTTTACCCGGTTATTCCCAGCAATGGCAGAGCCTGCAACCGGCAGCCATTATGGACGAGGTGGGTGCGAGGACCTTACCGGTCAGCTATCAGCTCGCCGGTGTCGGATTAATGGAAGTCCAAACCGCACTTCGGGAAGAGAAGATTGATTTGATGCTCCCGGACGGTTCACTACATGCCTTTCGCTCAACCAGGCATAGCAATTTTGCACCCGGTCTGGAGAAACGCTATCCAATGATTGAAACCTACCTGCTAGAGGACCTTTCCAATCCACGCATCAGGGGTCGGTTAGATCTGAGTCCTCAGGGTATGCATGTGGTGTTGCAGCATCCGGACGGCGAGGTTTATATCGATCCTTATCAGGACAATGATCCCCGTTATTACCTGGTCTATCACACCAGGCACTATCAGGTTGATCCCGAGATCAGGGCACTCTATGCCAATCATGAGCATCACTTCATCCAAAATGAAGCCGATTTCATTCGCCAAAAACCGGTACGTTCTCCTTTTGCCCGGTCGGCAGCCGAGGAGGTGGTTTTGAGGACTTTTCGCATTGCCATCTCCTGTACCGGAGAATATACCCAAAAGCATGGGGGAACAAAAGAGGGAGCTTTAGCGGCCATTAATACTGCGCTGAACCGGATCAATTTTGTGTTGGAAAGTGAGTTGGCCCTCCGGTTGCAGCTTGTCGAAAACAATGATAATCTGATTTTTATCGACGGAACCGATGATCCCTTTACCAATGGTAGCCCCAATCAAATGGCTCTGGAAAATAACAATTACCTCATTGCCAATCTGGGTACCGCCAATTTTGATGTCGGCCACGTATTTGGGACTGGCTGCAATACGGTAATAGGTGTCTCCGGTGGCATCGGTATAGTATGCTCGGGGAGCATGAAGGGTTTTGGGGCATCCTGTGAAATTTCAACCAGTGACCGTTTCTACATCGGTGTGGTTTGTCACGAATTGGGACATCAGTTCGGGGCGGAGCACACCTGGAACAATTGTCCGACTGCACCGGATGAACAGTTTAACAGCCGGACAGCCTTCGAACCAGGGAGCGGAAGTACCATCATGTCTTATGCCGGTGCCTGCGGAGATCAGAACATCGCATTTGACTCCGACAACTACTATCACAGCAATTCAATAGAAGATATTCTGAACTTCCTGGCGACTACGGGCAGTCAATGCTCCGAAGAGATGCTTACTCCTAACCGAAAACCCAGTGTCACCATTGACCTGGAGGATGGTTTTTATATTCCGGTCGGCACTCCTTTTAAACTGACTGCCAGCGGAAATGATGAGGATGGAGACAGCATTACCTATAGTTGGGAACAGTTTGATCCGGGAGTCGGGGTAGCCAGTTTCAGCCCGATTGACAACCCAAAAGGTGATGCACCGATCTTCAGATCCCAGCTACCGGTGAGCAATCCAACCCGTTATTTCCCGGACCTTGATAAGATACTGAATAACAATTTCGACAATACGGAAGTGTTGCCTACCTACGATCGAAAACTAACCTTCCGGGCAACTGTGAGAGACCATGCTCCCGGGGGCGGTGGAGTCGCGTGGGATCAGCTGTTTTTTCGCGCCACCCAACAGGCAGGACCTTTCAGGATCATGGATGCCGGCATTCCGGACAGTCTGTCGGCCGGCTCCTATTTTGAAATCAGCTGGGATGTGGCAGGCACCAACCTTTTGCCGGTAGATTGCCAGTCGGTCAATATCCTCCTGTCTGTCGATGGGGGTCAGACTTTTACGGATACTTTGGTTGCAAACACTGCCAATGATGGCAGGGAATTCATATTGATTCCGGATTTGGAAACCAATGCAGCCCGGATCATGATTGAAGCAGGTGACAATATTTTCTTTGACATCAGCGACAGCATTATCGTTGTTTACCGGTCGCTCAGCCCCGGTTTCGCCCTGGATCTGGTTCCTCATACCCAAAGCATCTGTTTGCCATCAACGGTATCATTCACGCTGGAATCTTTTGCCATTGGTGACTTCCAGGACAGTGTTTCACTTGTCCGTTTCGATTTACCGGAGGATGTACAGTTGATCAGTCCGTTGACATTCTATCCGGGAGACCAGGTGGGGATCGAACTTGATTTTAGTGGTGTCCTGACATCGTCCAGCTATCCGATGACCTTCTATTTTGCGTCCAGCCTGGGTGATACGATAGAGCGGTCAGTCACAGTCCAGACCTTTTCAAGCGATTTTACAACACTGTTGCTAAGAGAACCTTCACAGGGTAAGTCGGCGGTCACTACCCGACCAACATTTTCCTGGCAGGGCAGTGTCAACGCAGAAAGTTATATACTGGAGGTCTCTGAAACGCCTGCCTTCGAAGATGCCATTGTGGCGGAAGCCGGATCGATCACGACGGTGGTTTTAGACACGTTGCTCAACGAAAACACTTTGTACTACTGGCGGGTCAGGCCAGTCAATTCCTGCGGGCAGGGTGATTTCACTCCCATATCGGCATTCCATACCGTCAACCTGAGTTGCGAAGAATTTACGGCGACCGATTTACCCAAAGCGCTGAGTCAGAGCGGTATAGTAACCATACAATCCGACATCACAGTGGGGAATACGGGTACGGTGAGTGATGTCAATATCTCTGCAATTGAAGGTTTTCACGAATCTTTTGGTGATCTGATCTTCTCCCTGCGTTCGCCCCAGGGTACGGTCGCCACATTGGTCAACAAACAGTGTGGTTTTACCAATCGAACCTTTTCTTTGGGATTTGATGATCAATCTTTATCACCCTTTGATTGTCAGGCCTCGTTTGATGGTCTGAGCTTCCAACCCATGAGTCCATTAGCTGCTTTCGAAGGCGAGCCGGTACAAGGTATCTGGAATTTGTTCGTAGCTGACTCCGTGATCGGCAGCGGAGGCCGGATAGAAGGCTGGACGCTGGAGCTCTGCGGCAGCCTCTCCCCGGAAGCTCCATCAGTGTTCAGGCTCGACACCCTGGTAGCGCAATATGCAGGTGCGACCATTCTCGATAATGAAGTAATGGAAATCACGGATGATGCAGCCGGACCGGCAGAGTTATTATTTACTTTGGTGACTATTCCGGGTATGGGTGTCTTACAACTCAATGGTATTGATCTTGTGGTTGGTGATCATTTTTCCCAACAGGATATCAACCAGGGCGCTCTGACCTACCAGCATTACGGACAGGACAGTCTACCGGATAGTTTTATCCTGACGGTGATCGATGGTCAGGGGGGCTGGGCCGGACCGTTTACCGTGCCGGTCAGGATCAGTACCGAGGTAGTAGCTGCTCATGAACGGCAATTGAACGGCTTCAGGATCTATCCTAACCCATCACGGATGGAGCTATATCTCCGCAATGAAAAACTATATACCGGAGATGCCCATGTGCGGATCTTCAATACCGGAGGGTTGGTGCTGTGGCAGGAAAAGATTCAACTTGCCGGGCTGCAATCCATTGAGGTCCAGACTTTGCCGGCAGGGATCTACGTGCTTCAGATTGCTACGGTCGAAGGGGTAGCCAACCATAAGTTTATTAAACAATAGAGCCGGGCTTAAAGATCCAGCTCAATAGTGTCGCCTGGTTTCAGGCCGGAAGCAGGATCGGGTTGATGATCTCCGGCAGCTTCCGGATGGTCTTTCAGTTCCCGGATCCCTCTGACCATTTTCTGGGCAAGCCGGTTACCGATGGCTTTCCACCCTTTGACGTCGATAAAGTCATCGAGATTGACGTTCCAGAACTCCTTATTATTTTTAACCATCAGATAGTACTCAATTTCCACATTCGGTTTTGTCGTAGCGTACAGCAAGCGCGATTTAGAGTGCTCTTTGATAAAAAACATTTTCTCATTCAAGGTCGAGGTTTCGATTTGGAAACGCTTGACCATTGTCCAATCCTTTTCTCCGTCGTAATGGACCGCGCTGACAATAGTGTCTTCATCAAGTTTCGACACATGCAGTAGCTGGTTAGTGTCTATCTTGAGTATAGGATCAGGCTGGTGAAGGATATAGGTTCCGTCCGCGTAGAGCGCAATGATGAGGTCTCCGGTATCAAATGCCCCCAGGTAGATCCCCCGTTGATCGGTGTTGATTCGTCCGCTCACCTCATCGACCCATAGTTTCACGGCTCCGAGAGTTGACTGGCCTACTTCCAATTGTTCGATTTTTCGCACCGGATAGCGGGTCACAATATTACCCTGGGAGGCTCTGCCCTTGATATCCAGATGATCAAAATCAAATTCAAAGGTCTTTATCTTGGCCCGGCTGCCGGGGGCAAGCTGGATGCGGACGATTTCGGATTCGCCATTGGGGTTGGCGGTCAGATAAAGCACTTTTGAGCCTTTGGTACCTTTGGTCAGGTCATAGTCTTTGTCGCGGGTGATGGCGGTAACGTTAAAACGCTTGCCCATAGCCCTGCCCGATTCGCCGTCCAGATAGATCATATTGTAGGTCGTTCGGTCATCGCCCTTTTTCCACACATCGACATGCAGGATATTTTCACCCATAAAGACTTTTTCACCAATTTTTGAAACTTTGAAAGCCCCGTCTTTTTTGAAGGCAATAATATCATCCAGGTCAGAGCATTCGCGGATTTCCAGATCTTTTTTCAGTCCCCAGCCGATAAAACCTTCTTTGAGGTTGGCGTAAAGCTTGACATTATTGGCAGCTACCTGTACCACATCGATCTGTTCAAAAGATGATATCACCGTCTTCCGCGGACGGCTGGCCCCGTACTTCTGATAAAGGTCTTCAAAGTACCGGATTGCAAATTCGGTGAGATGCTCCAGATCATGGATGGTTTGATGGATATCCGCCTCCAGCAGGGCAATATGTTCATCTGCTTTAAAGGTATTGAACCTGGAGATGCGTTTGATTTTGATTTCGGTGAGACGCAGGATGTCCTCTTCGGTGAAAGGTCGCATCAGGCGGATGCGCTGGTCTCCGGCTTTCAGCGGTGCATCCGGCTCGATGATGTATTTCCGCATTTCCCGGTCGATTGTTTCCAGCACGGCTTCCCAGGTTTCACATTCTTCGATTTCGTGGTAGACCCGGTTTTCAATAAAGATTTTTTCGAGGCTGGCATTATGCCATTTTTGTTCCAGATCGGCTTTTTTGATCTCCAATTCCTGCCGCAGCAGATCTCTGGTACGCTCGGTAGACAGTTTTAAAATTTCATTGACGGAAAGAAAAAGTGGTTTGTTGTCTACGATCACGCAGGCATTGGGCGATACCGATACGGAGCAGCTGGTAAAGGCATAAAGGGCATCAATGGTCAGATCGGGCGATACACCGGGCATCAGGTCGATCTGAATCTCGACATTCTGAGCCGTGTTGTCTACAATCTTTTTGATCTTAATTTTTCCTTTGTCGTTGGCTTTGACGATGCTCTCGATCAGGGCCCCGGTGGTCACACCAAAAGGCAGTTCAGTGATCATCAGGGTGCTCTTGTCCGTTTTCTCGATTTTAGCCCGGATCAGGATTTTACCTCCCCTCTTACCATTATTGTACTCCGATACGTCAATCGATCCTCCGGTACTGAAGTCCGGATAGATGACAAATTTCTTGTCTTCAAGTATCTTGATTGAAGCCTTGATCAGTTCTCCGACATTGTGGGGTAAAATCTTGGTTGAAAGGCCGACTGCAATACCTTCAACACCCTGGGCCAGGAGCAGGGGGAACTTCATGGGGAGATGCAGGGGTTCCTGTTTGCGACCGTCGTATGACAACTGCCATTCGGTGGTATCCTTGTTGAAGGCCACGTCCAGTGCGAATCTCGTGAGCCGGGCTTCGATGTAGCGGGCTGCTGCAGCCGAATCCCCGGTGCGTACATCACCCCAGTTACCCTGGGTATCGATCATCAGATCATGCTGACCCAGCTTGACCAGCGCATCACCGATAGCCGCATCACCATGGGGATGGTACTGCATGGTCTGTCCAATAATATTGGCGACCTTATGAAATCTTCCGTCATCCATCTCTTTCATCGCATGCAAAATCCGGCGTTGTACCGGTTTCAGTCCGTCTTCTATGCTTGGAACGGCCCGTTCGAGGATGACGTAAGAGGCGTAATCAAGGAAGTACGTTTCGTACATCCCCTTCAATGAATGGATCAGATTTTGCTGATCGCCCTGGTGGACGTCTGTATTATTTTTTTGACTCATAAATCTATATCAAATGGTCTTGTATATATTTTGGTGCAGGTTTCTTTCCCGTTCCGGCTAGCAGCTGAAGCCTCCGGTCAACCCGGGTCAAAAAATGATTCATGGTTTGGTATACTTTATAACAAAGTCAGCTTCAAACTGGTGCAAATAGAGTTTGAGGAGCCTTTGTCTGCGCTAACAAATTTAAATTTAGCCTTTAACATATAATAACTTGTTGTCATAGTTTTTCAAACACCGCAAAGTTCCACTGATTCGATCCTCGATTTTGGAGGGATAACTGGCCACTCAGGTGTTAAAAGCAGCAAAGGTATTTTACAATGCGTTCTGAAATAGTTAACTTGAGCATCGGATCGAAGCAACCTTGCATGGATTTTGTCTTAAAGATCGAGCACGAAGAACATGATTTTATTGCTGCCTGTGTGCGCCAGGAAAAGTGGGCACAAAAGCAGCTTTATGTGGATCACTACAGTACCATGATGGGAGTTTGTTTGCGCTATGCCGGAGATCAGGATGAAGCCCTCGATATATTGCATGAGGGGTTTATCAAGGTATTTCGCAATATATCCAAATACAATTCAGGTACCTCGTTGAGTGCCTGGATCCGGCGGATTATGATCAATACTTCCATCGATTATTACCGGAAGAAGTCCCGGCGACGAACGGAAGATGTTGAGCAGGCCTATGATGTCAGCGCCTCCGGCGCGGATGCTATCGGTCAGTGCAGTGAGCAGGAGATCCTTGAGTCTATTCAAAAGCTCAGCCCGGCCTATCGCACGGTTTTTAACATGTACGTGATCGAGGGTTACTCCCACAAGGAAATTGCCGATCAGTTGAATATCTCTGAAAGCACTTCCCGTTCCAATCTGGTGAAAGCCAGACTCAAGTTACAGGCATTGATCGAACGAATTGCGACGGTACATGAGTAAAGATGAGAAAGGTGGTTTTGACCATTTTGTGAGAAAAGCTCTGGGCAACCATCAGGTACCCTATGATGAAAGTACCTGGGATCTGTTGGAGCAAAAGATGACAGATGCAGTAGTTTCTGGCGAAGATTTATCCGTAGATGAAGCGGCACGCCAGGCACTTGCCGGATACGAAGTACCCTATAACCCGGCCAGTTGGAAAGTACTGAGTGACCGGCTTGACCGGATCAACTACCGCAGACGCCTGATTGCCTCCAAGATTTTCGAAGCCGCGGTTATCTTTTTTGCCATTTTCACCATGGTCAAGTTTTTGGGACATATACCCCAGGTACAGGAATACCTGCCAAATTCCCTGGTTCAACTTAAATCTTACGAAAATCCGCAAGGGTTGACAGAAGCTTCCCGAAAGGTCTTAGAATCTCCCGGAGTTTTGGAAGCAAAAGTAATTTTCCCTGCCAACCTGGTCGATCCGGCGATTTCCAGGCTAACTGAACAAGCTTCCACCCCAGCGATACCACCTGTAAGGACGAAAACATTGATCGATCAAAACCAGCCCTTATTACCCATTGCTTCACGGTTTTTGGTAGCCAAACCAAATGAAGAACCAACCCAGAGGACTTCCAGAGACATAGTATCTATTGCCGCCCGAAATTTTCAAATACCAACAGCACAACCGGAAGTCAATCTTCCCAGGCCTACCTCAACCATTCTACCACTTCCGGCATATGACCCGGCTATGCTGCAGGCTGAAACGGCCACCAATTTTCACCTGGCAACAGCTGCTGTTCGTCCGTCCAGGATCAAAACCAGCATTGGCATGTTTTATCAGTACCACACCCATCTGGTTGACAATTTTGTGTCATGGAGCCCTGTACCGAAACAAAAGATCGAATCAAGCAGCGGCCAGGGGATAATGACCATTGTACAATTTGGCCGGTTTGGTTTTGACCTTGGGGCCAGTTACAGTAATGTAAAATATCGGGCCGGTACAGGTTCGAATGAAATTCAGAAACTTCAGGTTCCCCTGAACCTACGGTATACCGGTCTTAAAACCCGATATGCAGATTTTTACGCCAAGGTCGGGGTGTCAACCCATGCGGTCTTGCGGGCTCATTATGAAGATGCAGCACTCTACGCTTCACCAGGACCGCAGAAAAAAGCACCCTATTTTAATGATGGCCTGCTGGAAGACGGTTACCAGGATTATAATACCTATTATTCTCTCAATGCCGGGATAGGAGTGAATATGCCAATTTACAAATCATTCTCCCTGTTTACAGAGATTGGTTACCAGGATCATTGGAAAGGAAAACTGGGTTATACAGCAGACAAATTCACAACATTTTCCTATCAATTCGGCGCCAGCTACAACTTTGACTAGGGGTTAAACTGTTTCATACTACATGAAACGATTCCTTGGGCTGACCTTTGCCATTTTAATTTTCCTGGGGTCCTGTAAAGTATCTAAAAAAATGTCCGACTCGACCCCGGTTTCTCACGAGCTTTGGACCTCCCTTCTCAGGGAGCATGTCTCTCCGGACGGTTGGGTTGATTATCCGGGGATTCGAAAAGACAGCACCAGACTGAATCAATATTTACGGCTCCTAAGTAGTGCCCACCCCAATGACCAAAACTGGTCTAAAGAGGAACAACTGGCTTACTGGATCAACGCTTACAATGCCTTTACCGTCAAACTCATCGTCGATCATTATCCGGTGGCCAGTATCAAAGACATCAAAAACGGAATTCCCTTTGTCAATACGGTATGGGACATCAAATTTATCAACATAGAAGGATATCAGTACGATCTCAACAATATCGAGCATGGCATCATAAGGAAGTATTTTGACGAGCCGCGCATCCATTTTGCAATCAACTGCGCATCGGTCTCTTGTCCGAAATTGCTCAATGAAGCCTATACCGCCGATCGGCTGGAAGAACAACTGACAGCAGCTGCAAGAAGTTTTTTGACCGACCCTGTGCGTAATGACTTGTCGACCTACCAGGTTTCATCGATCTTCTCCTGGTTCAGGGGTGATTTTAAGAAGAAATCGGGTTCCCTGATCGGTTTTATCAATCAATACGCTCCACAACCTCTTCCCGAAGATGCCAGTCTGAGTTTTCTGGATTACAACTGGGAGCTGAATAAGATACCGGAGTAAGCCCTTTACCTCCCAGGTTAACTTCTGTGACCTGTTCCTTTTAAATCCTGGTATCCTCAAACAAGCATCCGTTGAATGGCGGGCATGACCTATTCAAGTTTTGATCAGCCATGTGAGAAACCCGAACAAAGTAACAGGCTGCCAGGTTCGTAAATGATGAATGAAGGTGATATAAAGAAGATTGCTGTAAAGCCGATAAATCGGACTTTGGGGATTGAAAAACCGGAATTTATCGTTGTATTGTTTAACAAATGATTCCCTCATGAGAAGGATAATTAAGTGGGTATCTGGTATTGTTGTTTTTATCTTACTTCTGTTAGTTGCGGCACCTTTTCTGTTCAAAGGCAAGATCGTTTCAGCAGTAAAAACCGGACTCAACGAAAATTTGAAGGCCAGAAGTGACTTTAGCGACGCATCCTTGAGTTTCTTCCGCAGTTTCCCACAACTGTCAATTGTGTTGAATGATCTGACGATCGATGGCGTCGATGAATTTGAAGATATACCGCTCTTCCATGCAAAAGAAGCAATGGCTGCCGTCAATTTCTGGTCATTGATCAGTAAGGACCAATCGATTGAGATTGTCAACCTTTCAGCGGAGTCTCCTCTGATCAATATCCTGGTCCTGGAGGATGGTCGGGCCAATTATGATATCACAATAGCCACCGAGGAAACGGAACCGGTTACCGAAAACAAAGCGGTAAAATTGGAAATCGATCGGTACAGCCTTACAAACGGTATCTTGCGGTATACCGATCATTCGATGCCGATGTGGCTATATCTGGAGCATTTCGATCATAGTGGGAAAGGTGATTTTGCTTCGATGCGGTTCGATCTGACGACCCAGACCAGTGCGGAGCGTTTTTCACTCAATTACGACGGAATTACCTATCTCGATAATGTGCGGGCTGATCTGGATGCGATTCTTGATATTGATCTCAACACCTACCGGTATGCGCTGAAAGACAACCATCTTTTACTAAATGCACTGGAAATCAATGGAGAAGGCTTTGTTGATCTCAACGAAGAGGATATCGAATTGGATTTGGCCTTAACCTCTCCAAGATCCGACTTCCGGCAGTTGTTTTCGATTTTACCCGGTGCCTATACCGAAGCCTTTGACCGTGCTGAAATTTCGGGAAATTTTAATTTGGGTAGTCGCATCTGGGGTCGGTATTCGGATGGAAATTATCCAGCCTTTACTTTAAAAACCCGGATCGAAGACGGTGCCGTTAAGTATCCGGATCTCCCGATGGGTATCAGCAATATCAACCTCGATCTTTCGATCGACAAACCTGACGGGATCATGGATCTGATGAAGATCCTGTTGACCAAAATGCAGTTGCAGGTTGGTCCGCAACCGCTTTCCGGTAACCTGGCGATCCGCACACCGGTTTCTGATCCTGATGTGGAAGGCAGTGTAAAAGGTACCCTGGATCTGTCGAACCTGGCCAAAGTATATCCATTACCTTCCAATGTGCAAAACCTCACCGGTAAGATCAGCAGCGATATCCGCTTCAAGGCAAGGATGAGTCAGGTAGAACGCAAAGAATACGACAAAATGCAGGTTATGGGTAACCTCACGGCCGAAGACCTGACCGCCAGGATGGCAGAAAAACCGGAGGTAAAAATTGCCCGGGCTCATCTGGCCTTCAGTCCTCAGTCAGTCAAACTCAGTGAGACCAGTATTCAGGCCGGGCGCAGTGACCTGACCATGGAAGGGAGCATCGATAATATTCTGGCGCTAATCAGTCCGGATAAGACATTGAGTGGCAAACTGCGTGTTCGTTCCGGTTTGCTGGATCTGGATGAATGGTCTTCCGGGACCACCGATACGGTCCGGACTGCCCCGGTTACAGCGCCATCTCGGACCGCTCCAGACAAAATTCCGGCCTACGAACTGGATCTGGATCTGGCTGCTGAAGAAGTGCTGGCCAAAGGACAGAAATTGAACCAGGCAGTCATATCCGGAAGCGTGACTCCGGAGCACCTCCGCATCCGGGAGTTGGGTGCTTCCATGCAGGGAAGTGATATGCAGGTGCAGGGTGAGTTGAATCAATGGTCAGCATACCTGGCTGGCGACGGAAAACTGACCGGCAATCTTCAGCTTCAGTCAAGAACCCTCGACCTGAATCCATTCATGAGTGATACCGGTGAAGAGGCGGTTGATACGACCCACCTTTCTCCGTTTGTTATCCCGGACGATATTGACCTGACCATCGATGCCCGGGTGGGGGAGTTAAAATATACCGACATGACCTTTAACAACCTGCAGGGCAAAGTATTCGTCAGCGAGCGGACTGCAACACTAGAGGATTGTACTTCCGAGGCTTTCGGCGGCAAATTTCGCTTGGCCGGAGGTTACCGTACCATGGAAGGTGAAAAACCCAGATTTGATCTTAAGTACGATATGACCGGGGTGCAATTCAGTCAGATGGCTGAGAAAGTCTCCTATCTCCGGATTCTTACTCCTATCATCAAATTTCTGGATGGCCGGTTTTCCACGTCATTGGTCACCGATGGATCGCTCAATGATAATTTCATGCCCGATCTTTCCAGTCTTAATCTCGCCGGTTTGATTGAAACATCTGAGGCCGTGCTTAAAACTTTTGGCCCGGCGGAAGAACTCGCCAAAAGACTGAAAATCAAATTTCTGGAATCCCCCCGGATTAAAAACACCAAAAACTGGCTGGAGATCCGGAACGGAGTTGTTGAAATCAAGGAATTTGATTATACCCTGGAGGATATAGCCATGCAGATATCCGGAACTCAGGCGCTCACCCAGGATTTGAATTTTTTGATCAAAATGAAGATTCCCCGGAAGTACATGGATGCAACCGAGCTAACCCAGGTCCTAAACGAACAGTTTTCCTGGTTGACGGCGGAGGCTTCCAAGTTGGGGTTCAAACTCAGTGACGGAGAATTTATCAACGTCAATATCATGATGACCGGCACCCTGACCAAACCTGCTTTCGATCTGAAACTGGTCGGTATGGATGGTGAAAGACCCCTGGTCGATGTCGTAAAAGACGAAGTGCGGGCTGGAGTGGAACACCTTGTCGATAGTGCCAAGGCAGTGGCTGAAGCGAAAAAAGACAGCCTGATCAAAGAAGGTGAAGAAGCACTGGAAAAAGTTGTCGACACCCTTACCGGTCAGGCGCAGAAAGTAGTTGATTCCCTGGCTGCCAAAGCCACGGAAGAAATGAAAAAGAAATTGGATGAGGAGCTCAGCAAGAAAGCGGAAGAAGTGATTGGTGAGAAGGTTGGAGAGCTGGGTGCGGAGAAAGCCAGGGAAGAAGTGGGTAAAGTGGTCGATAAGTTAAAAGGCTGGAAGCCCTTTGGCAAAAAGGACAGCCCACCGGCCGATACCACAAAAACAGAACCTAAGAAGGAATCAGAATAGGAAGGTAGAACCTCTTTGTTCTGCATACGGTTGTTTACACTGTATAAATAGGACTTTCTATAGCGATGGAGTCCTCCAAACAACGAGCGCATGCCGGGCTCTGTCCGGTCCCTTGCAACTCTCCGCTAAAAGCATGACCTTCATAGTATGGCCACGTTTCAACTGACCCAGATCGGAAAGCACAAGATTAAACTCACGAATCTTGACAAAGTGCTGTTTCCTGAAAGCGGTGTCATCAAAGCCGAACTGGTGGCCTATTATCTACATATCGCTCCGACCTTGCTTCGATACATCCGGAGACGTCCGTTGTCACTGATCCGCTATCCGGATGGCATCCAGGCCCATCAGTTTTTCCAGAAAGACAAACCTGACTGGGCCCCTGAGTGGATTGAGAGTGTACCACTGGGTAAGGAGGAGAAGAAGGAATACATCCTGCCCACCGACGAAGCCAGTATTGTCTGGCTGGCCAATCTGGCCAGTATTGAGCTCCATATTCGTCAGGACCGGCATCCCCATCACGACAAACCTGATTTTTTTATTTTCGACCTGGATCCTCCCGAAGGGCAGCCGATCCGTGAAGTGACCGGCATTGCTCAGGCACTACATCACTTTTTGGAAACTTATGGTTATCATCCTTTTGTCAAGACCAGCGGTGGTAAAGGCCTGCACATTTTTGTTCCCATTGAAGCCAGATACACTTATGATGTCATGTTTGATTGCGTCAAATCACTGGCAGAAGAATTCATAGTCGCCAATCCCGGAAGTTGCACACTGAAGATCAGCAAAGAAGCGCGTAAAGGCAAACTGTTGGTCGATATATACCGCAACCGGGCTTCACAAACCATTGTAGCCCCTTACAGTGTTAGGGGGAGAGAACCGGCTCCGGTATCCATGCCTTTGTCGTGGCATCAGCTTGATGATCTGGATGACCCGGCCATTTATCATGTGCGTAATGTGGCGGAAATCGTGAAACGGGAAGGTGATCAATGGGAAGGTTTCCAAAGTTATTCTGTACCGTTGCACACCGATCAGGATCAGCGTAATGGTTCGACGATCGTTTTGCCTCCTTCGAAGTATTACAAGACACCCCAGCAGTTGAAATCCTATCTCGACAAGCGGGATTTTAACAAAACACCGGAACCGCCTCCTTCAATCGTCGAAACCAGCGGCGATGCTTTTGTCGTGCACCGGCATCATGCTTCACGGCTCCACTACGATCTGCGTCTGGAAAAAGATGGGACCCTGCTTTCCTGGGCGGTACCCAAGGGGATGCCACACAAGCCCGGAATCAAGCGACTTGCCGTACAGACTGAGCCCCATCCGGTCGAATATCTGCAGTTTGACGGCGAGATACCGAAAGATCAATACGGTGGAGGCAAAATGTGGATCTATGCCCGGGGCAAATATGAGATTACCAGGGAAAAAAAGGATGGATTCTATTTTCACCTGTCAAGCCCCCAGCTCGATGGAGAATACCGCATGCACAATACCAAGGCCAACGAGTGGTTGCTTGAAAGGGTTGATCGCGATCTGATCAATATCCTGGATGACAAAGTACCGGTAATGTTGGCCGACACCTCCGATACCCTGCCGTCCAATGCAGATGATTACTTTTACGAGGTCAAATGGGACGGCATCCGGGCGATCATCGCCATTGAGGAGGGGGTCATCAAGATCCGGAGCCGCAATCAAAACGATCTCACCGAACGGTTTCCCGAGTTGACCAATGCAGCGGAAAGTTTCCGCATTGCCAATGGCATCTTTGATGGTGAGATTGTCTGCCTGGATAGTAAGGGACGGCCGGACTTTAAGAAAGTCATTGCCCGAATGCACAGCAGTAACAAGGTTAAGATTGAAAAAGCCATGAAAAGTAATCCGGCATATTGTTACCTCTTTGACTGTCTATACCTGGATGGTCGTTCGCTGGTCAACGAACCGGTCGAGCGGCGTCGAACCTGGTGCCAGGACAGCATAAAAAAGGGGACAAACTACCGGATGAGTGAAGCATTTGACGACGGAGAAGCGCTCTGGGAGGCAGCAGGCAAGCATCAGTTGGAAGGTATCATCGCCAAAAAGAGGGGTAGCAAATATCAGATGGGTAAGCGTTCTTCCGACTGGATCAAGATCAAATACCGTCACTCGGAAGAAGTGGCGATCATCGGTTATACCGAAGGTGCCGGTGACCGGGTCCACACTTTCGGCGCCCTGCACATCGCCGAAAAAATCGATGAAAAGCTGATTTACCGGGGTAAAGTAGGAACCGGTTTTGATGGCCAGAAGATGAAAGAAATCATGGAGATTCTGCAGAAAGTCGAGAAGACGGAAAAACCCATTATCGAAAAGACCCTGGATGACAAAATCACCACATGGCTGAAACCTGAGGTGACCTGTGAAGTGAAGTTTGCCAGTATCACCGACAATGGCACTTACCGGGAGCCGATTTTTCTGTTTTTGGTGGATTATTGAAAAACGTATCGCAAAAGAATGGCGTGTTACAGACTGTAAACAAGATAGATTTACATTGTTTTACACATAATACCTTGGTATAATATTTGTATTTGTAAACCATCGATCAAAAATATTAATACTATGATGCGGGCAATCTGGAAGGGACACATTCGCTTTTCACTGGTGACTATACCCATACGCATGTACAGTGCGATTGAAGCCGGACAAACCATTAGTTTCCGCCAACTGCACAAGGAGGATAACGGACCGATTGGTTATCAGAAAGTGTGTAAGGTCTGTAATGAAAAAGTCAATATGAGCGATATTGTCAAAGGTTACGAATATGAAACCGATCAGTACGTCATCATTGAAGACGATGATCTGAATAAGATCAAGCTGAAGAGTACCAAGGTCATCGATATCGAAGCTTTTGTCAATGCCGATGAGGTGAATCCGGCGCTTTTTGATTCGCCTTATTTCGCCGGTCCCGATGGAGAAGTAGCAACGAAAGCCTATTCATTGCTCTGTCAGACCCTTAAAAACAGCAACAAACTCGGTATCGGAAAAGTGGTACTCCGTGAAAAGGAAAATATCGTTCTGATTGCCCCTTCCGGCCTAGGGCTGATGTTATACAAGCTGCGGTTTCCCGATGAACTCCGAAACATAGAAGAGGTCCCCAATATTGGCTACGTCGAGACCGATCCGGCGCAGCTAAAACTGGCGGAGACCCTGGTTGATTCGATGGCCAAACCGTTTGCCGAACTGAAACTGGAGGACAAATACCGTAGTGCTGTCATGGAAATCGTTGAAGCTAAGGTAGCCGGACAGGAAATTGTAACCATGGTGGAAGAGGAGGCCCCCATTGTCGATATTATGACTGCCCTCCAGGAAAGCATCAATCAGGCCAAAGCCGAAAAGAAACCCCTGAAGAAAGCTACCGGTAAAAAAGCCGGTGAAGAGGAGGATAAGAAAACGGCCTGAGTACTCATATTAGGAAAATTCCTAATTAAGGGTAACTTTGCCTCTAATGGCCAAACTAATTCCATACAAGCCGGATACTGAGCGCAAGCTGGGATTTCGCAAGGTTCGGAAAGGTCTGACCGGCGATGACTCCGGGCAGTTGGACCTGTTCCGGCAGCAACGTGCCATTCAGGCGTTGCGTCATCTCGATCCTTTTGAGAAAGCATTGGAGCTGGATGAGAAAAACGAAGATCTTGCCATAAAACTGTATCACGAGGCCATCCGGAGTTCAGTTTCGGTTGCTGATGCCTGGTGTAATCTTGGCATTATCTATGCCCGGCGAGGTGATACCGGCGGTGCGATCGATTGTTTCACCAATGCCCTGGTGAGCGATCCCCGGCACACCGAAGCCCACTACAACCTGGCCAATATGTATTATGATGCCGGAAATTACCAACTGGCACTGGCGCACTATGAGATAGCCAATCGCATGGAGGATGCATTTCCCGAAATCAGGTACAATCTGGCGCTCACCCATTTGTGCCTCAATAATCATGACCTGGCTATTGATTTACTCAACCAATACCATGAACAGGCTACGGATCCCGCAGACCGGGACCAGGTAAAAAAACTGATTGATCTCCTGGCTCAACGCTGAGAAGTCCTTCTCTCCTAGAGGACCAGTGCGATGATAAACGAGGCAGCAGCAATAAATAATCCGATCATAAATACATTATAGCAGATATTCAGGTAGCGGTATTTCTTGGCGAGTACCAATCCGAGGTAATATAGATCCTTGCTAAGCGAACTATATAGCAACTCTTCGTTGCGCATGAGATTTTTAATTCCCCATTCAAACTTTTCAATAGGCATCTGGTAGAAATTACCAAAAAACAGAATATTAAACCGTTTGCTGAGAAATTTTTCGTCGCTGTACTTGGCCGAAGTAATTTTTGGCCTGGTCGATAAAGTCGCCAGAATGATGGAGACCAGACATACCATGATAAGAATGACAGTGGGCACCAACAATTGGGGATTGGCACTGAGATTGGGAACCAGACTGGAAATAATAATCGACAGCATGATGGCATTAATACTCAGCATGATGTTGGCTTTGTTGTCAGCAATCCGGCTTAGGTTATTGTGGTTGCGAAGTGTAACCCTAAACATCGTTTCTACGCCTCTGTCCGACTTTCTGGGTAAAAAACTCAGACCGCTTTCATCGATTTCGGTCTGGGCGATGCTCTCAAAGTCAACCAGGTTTTGAAGTTGCTTTTGAAGTTTCAGTTGATTCTTCCTTTTACGTCCGGAATAATGATTTTTCGCAATCGTGGTATAAAATTGGTGTTCTTCCAGAAAATCAAGATTTAATTTGATCCATTCCCGTTCGGTAAATTTCTGATCCCGGGTGGCTTCCCATTCCGCACGCAGGCGACCCAATGTGTCGAAATAGGATTTGCGTCCGATGTGGGCGGTATCGGCGTCCCGGACTATTTTTTCCATCAGGTCTTTGGGTTCCGTTGTACGTCTGGTCGCAGCAATGTAGCGGCTGATCCGTTCAATTTTTTCCGGGGGTTGATTTTGTTTCCGGAGAAAATCAGTCGCAATTTCTGCCGACCTGTCTTCGTGATCCTGCCAGCCATCCCTGAAACCCAGATCGTGAAACCACATGGCAATGGTAATGTCTTCTATTTCATCCTGACTGAGATTGTGCTCCCTTGCCAAATCAATGGCCGCCTTGACCGTTTCCTCAAAATGAGGGAGGGAATGAAAAAAATACGATTTCGGGATGTATTTTTTGGCAAAATCCCTGGCAAACTCTTCTGCTTTTATGCTTAATTCAGATTTGGATTGCATTTCATTTCGGGTTAAAAATGTACACTTTTGGAACTCCATCGCGACCTTCATTGGCAATATAGAGCACTCCATGGTCGTCAATCATAATCCCCTCGGGCTGACGGTGAAGGGTTGGATCCAGTTCGACGGCTGATTTAATGTCTCCCTGGCGGTTTATCACAATCAGGGCACTGGCCACGGATGAAATCAAATAAAGGTCGCCGTGCTGATCACTGCAAATGGCGGAGGGACTAAAGTATGGGGTGTCACGAACTCTGCCCAGTTGTCTTGCAATCTCCTTACCATCCAGTTGCAGAAAAGGCTTCCGGTTCAATTCTCTGGTTGAAAGATCAAAGGAAAAGATGGAACGAATATTTTTATCATTGTCCTTTCCATTAGCTTTGCATGCCAGGAGGAGCACCTGTTCGGCTGAATAATATGCCAAACCCTCCACGTCGTAGTCTGTATTTAAGAAAGTCTCATAGGTCTTGGTTTCACCTGAAGAATCGCACAAATAGATATCACCCTTACTGGATACCACAAAAATGTCATCCCCAACCATCTCAATGCCCTCGTAATCCCCTTTTCCAGAGAATTTTTCACTTTTCAGTATGCGTCCGTCAGCCTTGTGAAGATAAAAGATGATACCCTTTTCATCCTGGACGCTCAGGAGAACTGAATCAATTCCGGCAGGCGACAATCCGGAAATTTCCTGCAGATCGGACGGAGGTATTAGCGAGATGTCGGGATTATTTGGGTGATGATTGTACCGGGATCTCAGCACTAACCCTTTTAATTGTTCAGATTTCTGAATAGATTTATGGTTAATTGCTTTCTGTAAAAAATAAAGGCCAGCGACTACTATAGAAACTATCAATGATGTTTTAACTAACCGCATCGCCTATTTGTGTTACGATATTATCACTCAAGTTTATAAATAGGAGAATGAAAGTACTGTTATACATTCTTCCGGCTTACACCCTGACCCTGATTTCATGTGCTTCCTATCAGACGATCAACAGCCTGTCTCCCGAAAGGGTCCAAAATAGTGAAAAAAAAGCGGTTGGGTTAGTGCATTCTATGTATTTGATTGGCGATGCCGGAGGATCACAACCAGGAACCATCGCACCGGCATTGAAAGCCCTGCAGTTACAGGCCGAAGGAGCCGGTAAAAACTCCTCATTGCTCTTCCTGGGAGACAATATCTACCCAAACGGAATGGTCAAAAAGAATGATCCTACTCGTGATGCCTGTGAACATGCCCTGAAGGTTCAACTGGATGTGATCAAATCCTTCCCTGGAAAATCGTTTATCATACCGGGCAATCACGATTGGCGCAGCAACCTTGAAGGGATCAAAAGACAGGAAAATTTTGTGAAGGATTACCTGGATGATAAGCATGTCTTCGTGCCCCGGGATGGATGTGCAGGACCGGAGGTGATCGAACTGACGGAGAATCTGATCCTTGTCATTATCGATTCTGAATGGTGGCTGCGGGACTGGGATTTGGATCCGAAAGTCAATCGCGATTGCGAGATCAGGACTCGGTCCGAACTGATCCTGGCCCTGACGGATCTTCTAAAGAAAAACCGTAACCGGGATATTGTACTGGCCTTTCATCATCCCCTTTATACCTACGGTGTCCACGGCGGTTACTATACGGTCAAGGACCATCTGTTCCCATTTACCGCGCTGGCGGAGAATCTTTGGATCCCCTTACCGGTCATAGGATCATTATACCCATTACTGCGGGGCAATGCGGGCATAAAACAGGATCACAATTACCCACCTTTCGTCGAATTCAAGAATGAGATCCTTACGGCGACCAGGGAGTTTGAAAATGTGATTTTTGCAGCCGGCCATGAACATAACCTGCAATACATTATTGAAGACCGGCATCCCTTCATTGTGAGTGGATCCGGATCGAAAAGCTCGCCATTGCATCGCGGTAAAGGCCTCGAATTTGGCAGTAGTGAACAAGGTTTTGCGGTACTCGATTTTTTTTCAGACGGAAGTGTGCAATTGCGCTTTTTCAAAGCCGGAGAGGACAGTTCAGCCAGATTGCTCTATGAGACCTGGGTTCAGGGTCCGGATAAGCCCGAACCCGATGTGGTAATAGACGACCTCGTCCGGGAAGATTCGGCCACCATATCAATTTACCCGAACGGAGAAACCAGCAAAAATGGCCTCTATCAATGGTTTTGGGGACGTTGGTACCGGGATCTCTACGGAACGGAAATACGGGTACCCACCTTAAATCTGGAGACGAGTTATGGTGGTTTGACACCAGCCCGTCGTGGGGGTGGGATGCAGACACTGAGTCTTCGATTGAAAGATTCGCAGGATCGTGAGTATGTGGTGCGCGGTCTTCGGAAGAATGCGGCCAGCCTGCTTCCCCAGGTATTCCAGAACACTTTCGTTGCCGACCTGATGCGCGATTTTTTTACGACGGCCCATCCGTATGCAGCACTGACAATCCCCCCCATGGCAGATGCAATCTCAGTGTATCATGCTAATCCCCGGTTGTATTATATGCCGAAGCAACCCGCTCTGGGCCGGTTTAACCCGTTGTTTGGAAGTGCACTTTATCTCTTTGAAGAGCAGGCTTCCGGCGATTGGAGTCACCTGGGCAGCTTTGGAAATTCAAAAGACATCATCAGTACCTCCGATCTGCTGCACAAGTTGCAGCAGAACGACCATCACCGGTTGGACCGGCCTTACATCATCCGGTCTCGTTTGTTCGACCTCGTACTGAAAGACTGGGACCGGCATCAGGATCAATGGAGGTGGGCAGAAATTCCGGATCAGAAGAAAGATGTCAAATATTACCGGCCCATACCGAGAGACAGGGACCAGGCTTTTGCACATTTTGATGGGTTTTTTACCAGATTGGCGACCCGGACCGTGATCAATTTGCGGCCAATGCAGCCTTTTACCCCGGTCACTAAGAAGGTACACTGGTTGACCTGGGGCACCCGGTACTTTGACCGTCGCTTCCTTAACGAAGCATCCTGGCCAGAATGGGAAACAGAGATCGGTCATATTCAGTCAAACCTCACCGATGCAGTCATTGATTCGGCACTTCATACCTTACCTGGTGAAATCTATAGGCAGGGAGGAAGTCACATTGCCGATGTGTTGAAGACCCGGAGAGATCATTTGCCCGGCATGGCACAGCAGCTTTACCGTTTTCTGGCCAGAAGCGTCGATGTGGTTGGTACCAATGACGAAGACTTTTTCCTGGTTGAGAGATTGGATCGCGAAAATGTCCGGGTAACCGTCTATTATAATGATGACCGGAAGAAAAAGAATCCAATCTACCAACGTACCTTCTCCGCTTCAGAGACCCGCGAGATTCACCTTTATGGCCTCGAAGATGATGATTATTTCGAGGTGTCAGGCGATCCGGCCAACAACATCAAAATCCGGCTCATCGGAGGCAATGGAAAGGATCATTTTCGGGAAACTTCTACCGGCAATCCTGACGGAAAGCAGATCCTGATATACGATGATCTCGGTGAGAATACCCTTGAAAAAGGTGCCGATACCCGGGACAAACGATCGATAAGACGATTTCAGAATGAGTACCGTTTTACGGATTTTCAATACAATTACTCGCTGGCGGTCCCTTATGCGGCGTTTTTATCGGATGATGGTGTATTTATTGGAGGTTTTATAACCCATCAGGTATCCGGATTTAAAAAACAACCTTACAGTCAGTCTCATACTTTTAACCTGAATTATGCTTTCGCTACCCATGGCTACCAGATTTCCTGGAAGGGAAGATTTGTAGAAGCCTTCGGTCGATGGGACTATCAGCCCTCTATCTTGTATCAGACCCCCCGTTATACCAGCAATTTTTATGGAATGGGCAATGATACCGAATCGATCCTTGACAAGGATTTTTACCGGGTGCGCACCAAGATATTCAGAATGACTTCGGGAATTCGGAGGCAGTATAAAAGTGGTGTGTCTCTGGGGGTGATTCCTCAGTTTGAACAGGTTAAGGTTGAAAATACAGAAGATCGTTTTATTGGCAGTATCAGCAGTACCTTGCGACCAGGTGTTTTTGAAAATCAGTCGTATGCCGGCATTGACCTGGTGTTTGCCCATGAGCAAAAACAAACAGCGGCCTATCCAGTAAAAGGAATGCAGTTTGATGGATCGATCGGATGGAAACAGAACCTCAGTGAACGCAATCGTTCCTTTGTCAGGTTAAGCCAGGCATTGATTTTTTACCTGCCGGTCAACAAGCGTGAAACGGTGGTATGGGCTACCCGGTTTTCAGCCAGCCAGATTTTTGGAAAATTTGATTTTTATCACGGGATCAGCGAAGGAGGTTTTACCAGTCTGAGGGGACTCCGGCCAGAGCGGCTGACCGGACGGGCAAGTGTCACCCACAGCAATGACTTGCGAATTCCCATTGTACGGGTTAGAAACAATATCGTCCCATTTGTTGTTGGTGTCACCGGCAGTCTGGATCATGGGCGGGTATTTATCGAAACACGGGAAAACTCAGACTGGCATATTTCGTATGGAGGTTCTCTTTGGCTAAACTTTGTCAATGCAGCAGTCATAAGGACGGGCTGGCATCACAGCATTGACGGAAGCCGGGTTATCATTGCTTTGGGTTATGCCTTTTAGTGATACCTTTGGCATTCGAAATTTATTGAAGCCGCCGAAAAAACTATATGGCGAATACAAAGGAAATAAAGCCTTCTCTTCAAAAGGCTGCCGAGATCTTGGTTGAAGCCCGGAAGGGTACAGGGCTAGCTGACTTTCCGTTTGAATCTAAACTTAGCATGAAGCCACTCATTAACCGGTGGCTGAATGACTTTCGTTACGATGGAGATCCGTTAGACACCCTGCGTGAACTAATCGGTCAATATGCAGAAAAGCACCCTTCGATCATGAGTGCCTATCCGGATTCTACCTCACTGGTAAGGGATCATTATTCGATGTTAAATTTGCTTTTCAGTAGTATTTTTCCAGTGGCTTTGTCAGAAAATATTTATGGTTATGCAGCGCCACCATTTAGGATGGAGCCTTTCTACATTACTACCGGATTGCAGAATCTGCTTACCAATGCCAGTGCCGAATTAAGATACGAGCCATTTTCCGAATTTGACCGGATTCTTTACCCGGTCAGAGCGTGCCTGATAATTCTGGAAAAGTATTATAAGTTACCACATGATCATATGCTGCCTTTTTTATTCAGCTTAAAATCCGAAGGCAACAATATGGAGAGGTTTTATAAAGCAACCTCTATGCTGGATTTTGTGGAAGTAAAGGTAAGAGGCATTGCCCCGGAATTAACCACAGAAAAGCTGGATTATCTGTTAAATCACTTAAATGATGCCAATCTGTGGCTCCAGGTATTTTCTCCGGATACCTTTTATTTTGAGGGACTTTACCTGGCTTTAATGAATGAAGTCACTGAAGTAGAGACATTATCCCGTCTCCGGAAATTGTTATTGACATCTGATTCATTCCTGGATTACGATACAGCCAAAATGGTGGCAGATCTCACCCGGGTTTACTTGTCGATGGCCGAGGTGGAAGTAGGCATTTTTGCCCTGGATTATCCTTTCGAAAATTCGATGGCTCACCGGTACGAAATTCACTACCCGATTATTGATAACCAGATGGATTATCTTCTTTCACGGGTTGAAGATAATATTTATGAAAAGGCCTGCCGGGAAAACCGGATGCAGATCATCTCCAACCTTGAACAACCTGGAAAAAAGTCACATGTCGAGGTTAAATATCTCGAAAGGGGATTCAAAAGCCTTTTGGTAATCCCACTCCGCGATCACCGGAAAAATGTGATTGGTGTTCTGGAACTGGCCTCGCCTCAACCTCATGCCTTCACTCATGTCAAGCGTTTGAAATTGAAGGAAATATTACCGTTGTATGACGTCTCGGTCGAAGACAGCCGTAATGCCGTTGTCAATAATATTCAAAATGTTATTCAGGAACAATTCACCAATATCCATCCCAGTGTTCTTTGGAAATTTTACGAAGTCGCTTTTAGCTATCTTAATAACCAGGGAAACAGTGATGAATTGCGTCAAATAGAGCCGGTGTCTTTTCATGATCTTTATCCAATTTTCGGACAAATCGATATTAACAGCAGTACAGCTATCCGAAATAAGGCGGTAAAAACCGATCTGGTGAAAAATCTTTACCTGATAGGTGATGTCTTGGACAAGGCATATTCGGCCACTAAATTCCACTTACTCAGGAAATTTTCATTTGAGGTCAGTCGTATACTTAATGACCTGAAGAGTGGTTTTGACATCAGTCAGGAGACGATGGTCAATGATTTGCTGATCCGGGAAGTTCATCCGGTTCTGAAACAAATGTCTGTTCAGTATCCGGAGCTGACAACAATTATTGCCCAATATTTTGATGCCCTTGATCCAAAACTTGAAATTATTTATGAGGGAAGAAAGGCTTACGAGTATAGTCTGAATAGAATTAATCACATTATTTCACGACATCTGGAGCAGGAAGAGAATATTAATCAGAAAATTATACCCCATTATTTCGAGAAGTATAAGACGGACGGCATTGAATATACGATGTATGTTGGTCAGTCTATATTGCAAAAAGATACTTTCAGCATTCACCAGCTTCACAATCTGAGATTATGGCAACTATACAGCATGGTCAACATTTATCATCAACTGGAAGATGTGCGGCCAGCCCTGCCGGTAGATATGACCGTTTCATTTCTGATCCTGGTATTCAACAGTCCACTCAATATCGTTTTCCGGTTGGAAGAAAAACGCTTTGATGTCGATGGGAGTTATCATGCCCGGTATGAAATTCTGAAGAAGCGAATTGATAAGGCGCACCTGGCAGGATCCACTGAACGACTGACAAAAAGAGATAAACTGGTTATTGTATACATGTATGAGCGCGATAAAGAGGAATATTTACAATACCTCCAGTTTCTCATCGACGAAAATCTGCTTGAACCCGAAATTGAAGATCTGGAGGTCGAAAGGGTCCAGGGAGTGCAGGGAGTAAAGGCTTTGAGGGCGGGTTTTCGAAGAGCGGGAAAAAGTAAAGTTTTGGCAGAACCAGCCAGGGGATGATTAGATTTTTCCATAATTTGCGATCAAAAGGAAATCCATGAATAAAAAGGTCAAAAGGGTATTGATAGCTTTATTGGTGATACTGTTGCTGATTCAATTGATCCGGATCGATAAGACCAATCCGGTATCAGATCCTGCTCAGGACCTGATCAATATCCTTCAACCGCCGGATGACCTGGCGCAAATAATGAAGGTAGCTTGTTATGATTGCCATTCCCATCATACGACTTACCCCTGGTATACCAATATTGCACCCTTTTCCTTCTGGATAAAAGCGCATATCAACGAGGCGAGGGAACATCTGAATTTTTCTGTCTGGAGTACTTACGATGACAAAAGAGCACATCACAAACTGGAGGAATGCTATGAGGAAGTGCTGGAAGGTCATATGCCGTTGCCATCTTATACCTGGATGCACGGTGAAGCCAGGCTAAACGATGAGCAAAGAAAGTCCCTTGCTACCTGGTTTGAGAGTCAGATGAGCAAATATTCTCCCGAATAAGAGGACCTTTTCAGATTCTGGCTTTTTTAATTCGCTCCAGTTCTCTTCGGGTATCCTTGTCTTTAATCGACTGACGTTTGTCGTGGATCTTTTTACCCTGGGCCAGGGCAATTTCAACCTTTACCAACCCCCGGTCATTAAAATATACCTTGTAGGGGATGATGGTAAAGCCTTTTTCTTTGGCTTTACGTTCCAGTTTTTTCAGTTCCCTCTTATTGAGCAGTAATTTTCGTTCCTGACGGGGATCAGGGCGGAAGTAGTGGGACATTTTATACTCGGCGATGTAGAAACCCCGGATGAACAGTTCTCCCTTCCGGAAATAACAATATGCATCGGTAAGATTGGCATTTCCTTCCCGTAGAGATTTCACTTCCGGCCCGGCCAGCACAATGCCCGCCTCAAGAGTTTCGAGGAAGTTATATTCAAATTTTGCTTTGCGATTGACAATCGTCTTGGTGCCGGACATAATCGGAACTATTCTTTTTTCTGGACTTTGACTGCGGTGCCGTAGGCCAGGATCTCGGAAGCTCCCTGCATGACCATAGCGGTCATAAACCATACGTTGACTATGGCATCTGCCTCGAGGCTTTCGGCATCGGCGATCATCCGGTCTATAGCCTGCTCCCGGGCTTCGGCCATAAGCCGGGTATATTCTCTGATCTCACCGCCGACTACACTTTTGAAAAGGGCGGTGATATCCCTGTCTACATGCCTGGCTCTTACCGTACTGCCCCGGGCGATGTCCAGTACTTCCGTAATTTGGTAGCCAGGCAATTTATCGGTCGTTGTAATCAGCATAGGTCTTGTTATCTTGAAGTGCAAATATAGAAATAGCCTCAGGGATTCAGTATTTTTACCTTGACATGAGGAGCATTGATCTAAAATATCTATTGGCCTATCTTGGTCCATTGCTCGTTTTTCTGGGTATTTACCTGGGCGGTATATGGTCATACAGTGCTTTTATCTTTGCCTTTTTGCTCGTTCCGGCCGGAGAGTTGGTGATCCCTGTGCGGGACAAGGTGGTTGAGCTCAATGGTAAAGATCGCGGTATCTATCCCTTTTTTGACTGGTTGCTGTACCTGAATCTTCCGGTTGTCTATGGTATGATTGCCAGTTTACTCTGGCGGGTCACTCAGACCCCGGTGGCACCGTATGAAGTGATAGGAATGGCACTGAGTACCGGCATCTTTTTGGGAGCTTCCGGCATCAATGTCGCTCATGAACTGGGACATCGAAAGCATAAAGCGGAGCAGTGGATGGCGAAAATCTTGCTCTTACCGGCGCTTTATCAGCATTTCTTTATCGAACACAACCGGGGACATCACCGGTATGTTGCTACCCGCGAAGACCCGGCTACCGCCAGGTATGGCGAAACACTCTATCATTTCTGGATCCGGTCAACCGCAGGGAGTGTAAAAAGTGCCTGGCAACTTGAACGATTCAGGCTGGAGAAATTGAATTTGAACGTTTTTTCCCGACACAATCAAATGTTGCAATTTGCTTTCATGCAGATCGTGTATTTGTCGGGGGTATTCTTTTTCTTTGGCTGGCAGGGATTATTACTGGTCGTTATAGTAGCCATGATCGGGTTTTTACTATTGGAATCCATCAATTATATTGAACATTACGGTTTAATTCGCCTCCGGAATCAGGCTGGTGTTTATGAAAAGGTAGGGATGAAACATTCCTGGAATTCCAATCACGATCTGGGCAGGATCTTACTTTATGAATTAACCCGGCATGCCGATCACCACTATAAGGCAAGCAAAAAATATCAGCTGCTGCGACACGTTGAGGAAAGCCCTCAGCTTCCTGCCGGCTATCCCGGAAGCATCATCCTGGCCATGCTACCACCCTTATGGTTTAAAATCATGAATAAAAGAGTTCCGCTGGAAATGCTTGATTCTGCTCAGGGTTGAGATTCAGTTTCACGATGGGATATTTTGAGGTTTCGATTTTGAAAGTATTATCCACTATCGATTGGTTATTAAATTATTGTTAAAAAAAGTTAAAAAAACGCCGGCACCCAGGGACGGGCACCGGCTCTCTACTGCCATTTTTTAAGGGAAGGAAATTTTTAAAACAGGCTACCGTTTTTAATTCTGATTTTCATGGAATACGGTCCTCTCAGCAAGTTATTTTCCAGTTTTTTGTAGTTTAATCTTTCTTTCAGATAACGGTCTACAAATGCCTCCTGAGAATCAACATATACCACTACCAGTTCGCTTTCTTTATTGATGATGAAATGCAGGGTTGCTTCAGCCTCCCTGATTTCTGTTCCGGATAGGTCCGGATTTTCGAGATATTCTGTGATTTGAGTCCGGACATTTTCCAGGTATTTACGGATTGATTCGGGATCACCATCAGATCCGAAAGCTGCGACCGCTATTGGCAACAGAAATATCATCGCGGTCCATTTGATGAAATTAAAATTCGTTTTCATAGTTGATTGATTTTAGTTAATTTAATAAGGCAAATGATTTAGGTCGTATTATCTATTCGTATTAATTGTAAATAGATTTTCAAGATTTAATTTTCTAGAATTTCCTCATTGTTTACGATGTAAAATTATGACCCAATTGATCAGGTTGGCAAGGAGCTCTTTCCCGGGTTTTGTGATACACCCATCACGTATATAGTTGATAATCAGCAATGTAACAAAAATGTGGATTTGGAATAAAATTGCTATTATTGTGCCGTTGTGCAGTATAATAGTTGGAATACAACTCAAATGAAGATAAAATATGCGGTATTAGGCATTTGAACAAGAGAAATATACTGCTGTGATGCTCAAGCGGAATGGTGGCACTTAAAAAATATTGAGATGCTTGATAAACCTACCGACCTTTGTTACGGTCGCCGATGATATCAACATACAAAATTCGTGGTCGACAGGTAAGTAGCTAATGGCAAGTGCCGGCAATTAACAGAAATACAAATATTATTTGTTTTTAGGGGTACCCTGTCGGGAAAGATGTTGAGAGGAATGAAAGTAAATACTTTTAAGAAGATTACCGGAGAATTTTGACCTGTACCAATTGGCTCGAGGGATTTCCAAAGATTTTTTCAGTCTGACGGTGAAGGACATACCCTTCACTTGGTTTCCAGTCTATGTCAAGTTGCACCTCTTCTAAAAAGCTTCTGGTCGCCACCTGGATTTGAATAGCAGTAACACGGTCATCCACCTTGGCTACTTTCATCTGCGTTACTTTTAGCTTATTGTCCCGAGGAATACAGGAAATTTTAAGGGTATCATTCAACCGGGTCGTATCGATGTTGTATTTATCAAAAAGGGCAGGCCGGTTGATGTCGAAAGCATCAAAATTCTGGATGTCTTTCCACAAGGGATAGCGATCAAGTTTTTGGGTCTCGGTCTCCCCATTGATGGTGATCGATTTTTCCACCTTGTAAGATAGACTGTCGATGATGATTTCCCTTATATAACCTGACAGATCAAAATAGGGCAGTTGCTGCCCTTCAGACCGTTCGGTCGTAGTACATCCGGCGGTCAGCACTGAAAGCAAAAAAAGGAACCAGGCGGAAGTTTTCATTTTTTATCAAGCAAGGCGGTACCGGTCATCTCTTCCGGTATTGTCAGGCCCATCAGATTAAGTAGTGTAGGCGCAATATCGGCTAGGCGGCCATTGTTTATTTTCATGGTTCCGGCCTGATGACTGACATAGATACAAGGTACCGGATTTTTTGTGTGAGCAGTATTGGGAGATCCGTCTTCGTTGATCATGTAATCGGCGTTTCCATGATCGGCGATGACTATGATGTGGTAACGGCGGTTCAGGAGCTCCGGTACCAGTTTAGACAGGCAATCATCTACGGCTTCAGCTGCTTTCATGGCCGCTTCGAAAACACCCGTGTGGCCAACCATATCGGTATTGGCAAAGTTCAGGCAGATAAAGTCTGGTATTTTTTTTTGAATATAGCCGATTACTTCTTCGGTGACCTGGTAGGCACTCATTTCAGGTTGAAGGTCATAGGTTGCTACCTTTGGTGAAGCAACGAGGATGCGATCTTCTCCAGCGAAAGGTTTTTCCCGCCCTCCGGAGAAAAAGAACGTCACATGCGGATACTTTTCCGTTTCAGCAATTCTTAACTGGGATTTACCAGCATGGGAGACGACTTCTCCGATCGTGTTGATGAGGTCTTCCTTTTCAAACAGGACATCTACCCCGGTAAAGGTATCGTCATAGCGGGTCATCGTCAGGTAAGGTACGTTGAGTTTATGCATCTGATACTCAGGCATGTCAGATTGGGTGAGCACCTTACTGATTTCACGCGGACGGTCGGTCCGAAAGTTGAAACAGATCAACAGGTCGTCATGTTTCATCGTTCCCAGGGCTTTTCCATCCGGACCTTTTCTGGCGATCGGAAGGATAAACTCGTCAGTTACTCCTGCCTTATAACTCTCGTTGATGCTTTTTTCAAGGTCATCACTTAAGGTGCCGGTGCCATACACCAGCAGGTCATAAGCTACTTTTATCCTTTCCCATCGCTGATCGCGATCCATGGCGTAGTACCGTCCCACTACCGAGGCAATCCGGCTATGTCTACCTTTCAGGAAACGTTCCAGATCATGCAGGTATTCCTGTCCGCCCGTTGGAGCTGTGTCCCTGCCATCCATAAAGGCATGGACCAGGATATTCCGGGCTCCCCGGTCCTCCATGATGATGATCAGTGCTTTTAAATGATGAATTTGGGAATGAACGCCGCCATCGGATAGCAATCCAAAAAGATGAATGGTCCGGCCTTTGGCAATCGCATCATCGATAGCGGTTAATAAAGTCTTATTCTTTGCCAGTTCGCCATCCTGTATAGCCTTGTTTATTCTGGCCAGCTGCTGATAGACGATCCGTCCTGCTCCGATATTGAGGTGACCGACCTCTGAATTGCCCATCTGTCCTTCCGGCAGACCAACGTCCATGCCGTGGGTAACAAGAGTACTATTTGGGTATTCGGTCAATAACTGATCCACAAAAGGTGTATTGGCTTTCGCAATGGCATCGGCCGAAGGTACCTGGCCTAATCCCCATCCATCCAGAATCAACAAGGCGGCCTTTTCTGACATGTTTTATTTTTTAGCCTGCAAAGCTAACAAAATGCCGCTGAGATAGTTTGGTGAGACCCGGATCCCTTAAGGAAACCCCCGATCTTTTTGCAGAACGCCCAGGCCAAATAAAGCAAAATCATACCTGACCGGATCAGCGGGATCAAATTTTCGTAATTCATTGGTTAACTCAAGGGTGGTCTGCCAATCGGTTTGCTTGCGTCGTATCAGACCCAGCTTACGCGAAATCCGGTCTACATGTACATCGAGCGGAATCAACAGGTGACCTGGACTGATTTTTTCCCAGATGCCGAAATCGACTCCTCGGTCATCACCCCTCACCATCCAGCGCAGGAACATATTAATGCGTTTGCAGGTCGATTTTTTGTCTGGCGAGGGGATATGCTTGCGGGTACGCCCGGGGACATCTTTCAGGCTAAAAAACCGCTCATGGAATGATGACAGGTCGACTCCGGTGTGGTTATTGGATATGAACAGATCTTCAAGTGATTCGTGCTGCCGGAAATGATGCTGTAAGAAGGTCAGGAAATAGAGCGTATCCGCATACTGAAAGGTCCGGTGCACAAATCGTTCAAATCGTTTCCGGTCACTGCTGTGGTGATCACGGACAAATTCAAAAGGACTCTGATCCATGAGTTCCATCAGCTGTTTGCTCTTATTTATGATGGTCTTTCGTTGCCCCCAGCTCAGTACGGCAGTAAAAAATCCGGACACTTCAATATCCTGCCTGTTCTGAAATAAGTGGGGGATCTGGATCGGATCGTTTTCGATAAAATCCGGACGGTTAAACCGGTCAGCACTATCTTCAAGTATATCCCGGATCTGGGATCTGGTCATTGCCTAAACTTAAAGCTTGTATCGGATACCGGTTAAAAATTTTTTATGACTTATCAGGTTTTCAATACCTGTTTTATTTCGACGATGGTAAAGCCTTCAATCACATCACCAATTTTGATGTCGTTAAAGTTTTTGATGGTAACTCCACATTCGAGGCCGCTTCGTACTTCCTTGACGTCATCTTTAAATCGTTTCAGTGAACTGATTTCACCGACAGCCCCTTCCCTGGTTGGAAAGACTACAATACCATCGCGGATCACCCGCACATTGGTGTCCTTGGTAAATTTACCATCTTCCACAAAACATCCGGCAATCGTACCGAGTTTGCTGATTTTGAACGTTTCACGCACGACCATCTGGCCAACGATCTTCTCTTCTTTGGTGGGCTCAAGCAGACCTTCGATAGCCGCGGTGATTTCTTCGATGGCTTCGTAGATGATGGAATACAATTTGATCTGTACCCCCTCCTGTTCTGCCAGCTTCCGGGCAGCCATGGAAGGACGTACCTGAAATCCAATGATGATGGCATCCGATGCCGAAGCCAGCAGGACATCCGATTCAATGATCTGACCAACGGCTTTATGGATGATATTAACCTGGACCGTCTTTTGCGACAATTTCAGAAGTGCGTCGGAGAGTGCCTCGACACTTCCATCGACATCACCCTTGACGATAAGGTTGAGTTCTTTAAATGTTCCGAGAGCCAGTCGACGGCCGATCTCATCCAGACTGATCCGCTTGCTGGCCCGGGTGGTTTGCTCACGGGTAATTTGGGCTCTCTTGGCGGCGAGCTGCCGGGCTTCCTGTTCCGTTTCCGTTACCCTGAATTTTTCACCTGCCTGAGGCGCGCCACTGAGACCCAGGATCAGGACCGGAGTGGAGGGACCGGCTGTTTTGACCTTTTTACCCCGCTCGTTGTACATAGCTTTCACTCTTCCGGAATGTTCACCGGCTACGATGGAATCGCCGATTTCCAGGGTTCCATTGGTGACCAGCATTTTACAAACATAACCTCGTCCCTTGTCGAGAGAAGCTTCAATGACGCTGCCAATAGCTGGTCTGTTTGGATTGGCTTTGAGCTCCAGAAGATCGGCTTCTAGAATAATTTTCTCCAGGAGCAGGTCTACATTCAGGCCGTTCTTGGCAGAAATGTCCTGCGACTGGTACTTTCCTCCCCATGATTCAACGAGTAGGTTCATCGAGGCCAGCTGCTGCTTGATGCGTTCGGGATCAGCCCCATCTTTGTCGATTTTATTAATGGCAAAGACCATCGGCACCCCTGCTGCCTGGGCATGGCTGATCGCTTCCCGGGTTTGGGGCATGATGTTGTCGTCTGCAGCGATGATGATCACCGCAATATCGGTGACCTTGGCGCCTCTGGCCCGCATGGCCGTAAATGCCTCATGGCCAGGTGTGTCGAGGAAGGTGATTTTGCGATCATCATCGCCAACCAGCACCTCATAGGCTCCGATATGTTGGGTAATTCCTCCTGCTTCACCTTCGGCGACCTTGGCTTTCCGGATATAATCCAGCAGCGATGTTTTTCCGTGATCTACGTGACCCATAACCGTGACGATTGGTGCTCTCGGCTCCAGGTCCTCTTCATCATCGATGATTTCTTCCTCTTCTTCAATTTCATCCTCTGCGCTGATGAATTCAACTTCATGTCCAAATTCTTCAGCCAGTAATTCGATGATCTCGGCATCCAGTCTCTGGTTGATCGAAACGACAACACCAAGATTCAGACAGGTGGTAATGATATCAGTTACCGAGACATTCATCAGGTTGCCCAATTCCTGAGCGGTCACAAATTCAGTGAGCTGAATGGCTTTTCCTTCTCTTTCCTGCAATTCGAGCTCCTGCTTTTCCCGCATGACATCCCGTTTATCCCGCCGGATTTTTTGCCGTTTTCGCTGTCGTCCACCGGATAACCGGGCCATAGTGGCCTTGATTTTTTCGTCGATCTCCTTCTGGGAAACTTCTTTTACCTCCTCTACTTTCTTCGGTTTACGAAGGTCCTTGGATTCCTCAGACAGTCTGGAAGGTTTTACCTTGGTCCGGCGGCGGCGGCGCTTTTTATGATCTTCCTCGGTGGCTGCCTTTGCTGGGGCTGGTGCTGCTTTAGCCGCTGGTGTTTCTTTCTTTTTCTTGGGTTTGTCAAATTTTTCGGTATCGATCTTACCCAGGATTTTCAAACCTTTTAACTGAGGGGTTTCGGCCCGGATCATTTCCTCTCCCTCCTGCGGAACTTCCTCCGGGGAAGGTTCTTCTTCCGTTGGTGCCGGTGGTGTTTCCGGGACAACAGGTTCTTTTACAACCTTCTGTTCCACCACCTCGGGTTTTTCCTCTTCCTTCTTCTTCTTTTCCAGATCAATTTTACCCACCACCTTGATCTGAGGTTTTTCCTTTTCCCTCAGATCGACCAGTTTTTCCTCTTCAACTGGGGGAGGAGCCTGTTTTGGTCTGGGTGTCAGGGGAGGAAGGGGGGTTTTACCCGTAGAGGGAGCGGATGAAGTTCGGGCCGATTCCAGTCGTTCTTCTTTAGCAGATGGCCGGGTACCAATGATCAACTGGTCAGCCTGTTCTTTGACCACCATTGATGTCTGAAATTCCTTAAGCAGTACTTCATACATCTCGTCACTTACCTGTGCGGTGGGTTTATTTTCAATATCAAACCCATTTTTCAACAGATAATCAACGATTGATCCTGTACCTACATTTAATTCTTTTGCTATTTTGACTAAACGTCTTGCCATCCGCGATTAATTCCGTTTACAAAGTTAGTTATTCCCTGGAATGCTTACTCATCTTCAAATTCGGAAGCTAAAATGTTTAAAACTTCCGTGATGGTTTCTTCTTCCAGATCCGATCGCCTCACCAATTCTTCCTTGCTGAGTTTTAAAACCGACCGGGCGGTATCACAACCGATATTTTTCAATTCATCGATAATCCAGGCTTCGATCTCATCCGAGAATTCATCCAGTTCTACATCATCTACCTCTACTTCATCCGAATCGCGATAGACATCGATCTCAAAATCGGTGAGTCGGCTGGCCAGCTTGATATTGGACCCTCCTTTGCCGATCGCTAGTGACACCTGATCGGGTTTCAGATAAACCGATGCCCGCTTGTTTTCCAGCTCCAGCTCGATGTTGGTCACTTTGGCCGGTGTCAATGCCCGTTGTATATATAGTACAATATTGTTCGTATAGTTCACAATATCGATATTTTCATTCCTCAACTCCCGGACAATGCCATGGATTCTCGATCCCTTCATACCCACACAGGCACCCACCGGATCAATCCGGTCATCGTACGATTCAACAGCTACCTTGGCCCTTTCACCGGGAATGCGAACGATCTTCCGGATGGTGATCAAACCATCTTCGATTTCCGGAACTTCCTGTTCCATTAATTTTTCCAGGAATATATTTTCCGTTCTGGAGATAATGACCACGGGAGCATTATTCTTCATTTCTACCTTTTTGATCACAGCTTTCACCATATCCCCTTTTCTGAAATAATCGCCTTTGATCATCTCCGTTCTGGGCAATACCAGCTCACTTCCGGTTGCATCGTCAATGACGAGGATTTCCCTTTTGAGAATCTGATGGACTTCACCAATGACCACGTCGCCGATTCGTTCGCTGTATCGCTTGAATACTTCGTCTTTTTCCAACTCCATGATCCGGGAAATCAGGGTCTGACGGGCAGCCATGATTGCTCTTCTTCCGAAATCCTCCAGAAACAATTGTTCGTAACACTCCTCCCCGATCTCATAATCTTCGTCAATGGACTGCGCTTCTGAGATGGAGATCTGGCTGCTTTCATCAGTGACTTCCCCATCGGGCACAATAGCCCTCACCCGCCACAATTCAAGGTCACCTTTGGTAGTATTGACGATCACGTCAAAATTTTCGTCACTGCCGTATTTTTTGCGGATAAGCGTTCGGAATACATCCTCCAACACTCTAACCATCGTAGGGCGATCAATATTTTTTCCGGTCTTAAACTCGGAAAAAGTATCAACAAGATTCATCATCGCTTTTTCAGTTTAAAATCTTATTTGAACAATAGTTTGTTTTATATTTTTCCATAATATCTGTTTCTCTTCGCCAAAAGTTGTCTTCCTTCCCTTGACTCCGCGTATTTCAGGCTGAATTCCGATCTGTTCTTCCTCCACTTTTTCCAACCGCCCAATGATTTCGCCACCATCCAGAAGTTCCACCCGGACAATACGGCCGATATTCTGGACATATTGCCTTTTCAATTTCAAGGGGCGGTCTATGCCGGGCGATGACACATCCAGGATGTAGTTCTCACCCAACATTTGATTTTCGTCAAACTCCTTTTCCAACTCCCTGCTCAATTGCTGACAATCTCCCAGGGTTACTCCTCCATCACTGTCTATGAAAACTTCCAGTTTGTGTGTTTTCTTGGTCCAGCTGACATCCACCAGGTAAAACCCCTCTCTCGTCCTTTCCAGAAACCGCTCCACCCATTCGGTTATCTGCGTATCTTCCATTGCACAAAAATCACTAAGGCATGTAATAAAAAGAGGGAACAGCACCTGTTCCCTCTCCTTTCATCTTTCAAAAATCGTGGCAAATATAAGCAATTATTTCCACTGTGTCCAGAATAATCTCTCTGTGCTCAGCAGTTTATGTTGAACGAAGAATCCGGAAGAACGGCTATCACTATATTTGGAGCTGATCAGCAGGGAGAGGTTTGTCCTTAATGGAACCAGATGATGGCCAAAGAAGTTCCGAATCGCTGGATACAACTAACCTTTCGTATCTTTGTTGTCTTTGATTAAAATGCGACTTCCTGGCAGGATGAATTCTGACGCACTGTTACAAAAGGCTCTTGACCATGATTTTCTCACCGCGGAAGAAGGCGTCTATCTTTTTGAGAATGCCGCCACGGCTGAGCTCATGTATGTCGGTCATCAACTCCGACAGTACCATGTACCAGGCAACTCGGTCACCTGGATTATTGACCGGAATTCCAATACGACAAATGTCTGCATCGCCAACTGCAAATTTTGCAATTTTTATCGCCGGCCGGGTCACGAGGAAGCGTACATTACTTCCATCGAAGAATACAAACAAAAAATTGAAGAGACCTTTGCCTACGGAGGAGAGCAGCTCTTGCTGCAGGGTGGGCATCACCCGGATCTGGGACTGCAATACTATTGTGACCTTTTCCGGGAGCTGAAACGGTTGTATCCCCGGCTGAAGCTGCATGCTTTAGGACCGCCAGAGATCGCCCATATAACCAAGCTGGAAAAATCGACCCACCGGGAAGTTTTACAGGCATTGATGGATGCCGGACTGGACAGTTTGCCTGGAGCCGGCGCCGAGATCCTGAATGACAGGGTACGCCGACTAATCTCCAAAGGCAAATGCGGGAGCGACGAATGGCTGGAGATCATGCGGGTAGCTCATCAGTTGGGGTTGACCACTTCGGCTACCATGATGTTTGGACACATTGAAACCAATCTGGAACGCATGCAACACCTGGTCGATATCCGGTCGGTTCAGGCTCAGAAACCAGCTTATGGCAAAGGTTTTCTGGCTTTTATCCCTTGGCCTTTCCAGGATGAGGGTACTATATTGAAAAGACTGAAACGGGCTCGCAATACCTGTACTGGTGATGAATATATCCGGATGATCGCGATGTCGCGTATCATGTTGCCCAATATTCAAAACATTCAGGCCAGCTGGCTTACGGTGGGCAAGCAGGTTGCCCAGATTTGCCTCCATGCCGGAGCTAATGATTTTGGCAGTATTATGATTGAGGAAAATGTGGTTTCAGCAGCGGGAGCCGCTTTCCGGTTTACTGCTTCGGGTATTCAGAAGGCCATCTTCGAAGCCGGTTTTCATCCGCAATTACGGAACCAGCAATATGAGTATCGCGAACTGCCCTCCGATATGCGTGAACAGGAACTGGACTACGCGACCATGATCATAGACTGACGGGCAAAAGTCATTGAAGAAAGACTCCTTTCACATGGCAAGATATTTAACTGAAAAGAGGTGCTATCTTTGCAGGTTTGGGGTCCGGTTCTGATGGATCGCATCAGACCTTACTTTTTCAATCTTTTAAATCATCAGCGTCCAGATGAAAGATGAGGTGATCGAGGTGATCGGTGCCAGAGAGCACAACCTGAAGAATATTTCGTTAAAGATTCCCAAGAATCAACTGGTGGTGATCACGGGTATCAGCGGCAGTGGTAAATCCAGTCTGGCCTTCGATACCATTTATGCCGAAGGTCAGCGACGGTATATGGAGACTTTCGGCGCCTATGCCCGGCAATTTATCGGTAAGATGGATAGACCCGATGTCGAAGAAATCCGGGGATTGAGCCCGGTTATCAGCATTGAGCAAAAAACGACCGGATGGAATCCCCGCTCAACGGTAGGTACTATTACCGAAATCTATGATTTTCTGAGGCTGCTCTTTGCCCGGATCGGTGAGGCTTATTCCTATGTCACCGGAAAGCGGATGATTAAATTCTCGGAAGAAGAAATTATCCGGCATGTTCTGGAAAATTTTGACAATCGTAAGATCATTATTCTTGCCCCGGTAGTCAGGGCCCGGAAAGGTCATTACCGGGAGTTGTTTGAACAGATTCGAAAACAGGGTTATACCAAGGTGCGGGTCGATGGCCAGCTTCTGGACCTGTCTCAGGGATTACAGGTGGAGCGGTTTAAGACCCATGATATCGAGATTGTCGTCGACAGGCTCCGGGTCGAGTATAGTAAACGTGACCGGCTGGCAGCATCGCTCTATGCCTCCCTGAAACTGGGGGATGGTTTTATCATGATCCTGGATCACGAGACTCAGAAGGTACGACCGTACAGCAAACAGCTGATGGATCCCGATTCGGGCATATCGTATGAAGAACCGTCACCCAATGCCTTTTCTTTCAACTCGCCTTATGGAGCCTGTCCGGCCTGTGATGGCCTCGGCATCGTGACCCGGACTGATCTTGACCTGGTCATACCCGACGACACAAAGTCGATCAACCAGGGAGGGATCGTGCCGTTGGGTGAAGTACGCGACAATTTTACCTTTAAACAACTCCGGGCTATTGCCAGTCGGTATAAGTTCACATTTTCCACTCCGGTCAAAGACATCCCGGAAGAGGCTTTGCACACCATTTTGTATGGAGGAAATGACTCTTTCGACGTTCGCTTACCCTATTCCAAACACGACTTTACCTTCAACCTGGCAAAAGAAGGTCTGATTACCATGCTGGAAAGATGGTATAAAGATACTTCATCGGAGAGGATCCGGCAGTGGGCGGAAGAGTTCATGAGCCTGTCTACCTGCGAAACCTGCCAGGGACAGCGACTCAGAAAGGAATCGCTCCACTTTAAGCTGGGAGGCAGGAACATCGCCGAATTGGCCGCCATGGACCTCCACCAATTGTATGCGTATTTCGGATCGTTGGAATCTAAACTGGATAACAAACAAAAACTGATCGGCAAAGACATTCTAAAGGAGATCCGGTTGAGGCTGAAATTTCTGCTGCATGTCGGATTGGATTATCTCAGTCTTGACCGGCCAGCCAAAAGCCTTTCGGGAGGAGAGTCACAACGAACCCGGCTGGCCAATCAGATCGGATCACAGCTTACCGGCATAACCTATATTCTCGATGAACCCAGCATTGGTTTGCATCAAAGGGATAACCACCGGCTGATCGATTCTTTGCGGGAACTCACCACCATCGGTAATACCGTTCTGGTAGTCGAACATGACAAAGACATTATGCTGGCCTCTGATTACCTGATTGATCTCGGTCCGGGAGCTGGTGAACTGGGTGGAAACCTGGTCGCTGAAGGAACTCCGGACAGTTTCTTGCATTCCCATTCACTGACTTCCGATTACCTGAGTAACCGTTATCTGATACCCTTACCGGAGGAGCGAAGAAAGGGAAATGGTAAAACCATTGTTTTAAAGGGAGCAAGCGGTCATAACCTGAAGCAAGTGAACATCGAAATTCCGCTGGGTACCTTCACCTGCATTACCGGGGTATCCGGCAGCGGGAAGTCTTCGCTGATCAACCAGACATTATACCCCATTCTGCGCCGGCATTTTTACAGGAGCAAGCAGGAACCGCTACCTTACGAGGGCATCGAAGGACTGGAAAACATCGACAAGGTGATTGAGATTGATCAATCACCGATCGGCCGGACACCCCGTTCCAATCCGGCTACCTATACCGACGTTTTTACAGATATCCGTAAGCTTTTTACCGAGGTGCCGGAAGCCAAAATCCGGGGATACAAACCTGGCCGGTTTTCTTTTAATGTAAGCGGAGGCCGTTGTGAGACCTGCCAGGGAGCCGGTATGAAAGTCGTGGAAATGAATTTCCTGCCCGATGTATTGGTCGATTGCGAAACTTGCATGGGAAAACGCTATAACCGCGAAACACTGGAAATATTATACAAGGGTAAATCCATCAGTGAGGTGCTGGACATGAGCGTCCGGGAGGCAACCGGATTCTTTCAAAACATTCCAAAAATCCACCGCAAACTAAAAACCATCCTGGAGGTCGGTCTGGGTTATATCACCCTGGGCCAACAGGCTACCACCCTTTCCGGTGGTGAAGCACAACGGGTGAAACTGGCGGAAGAACTGGCCAAGAAAGATACCGGAGCAACATTATACATTCTCGATGAACCCACTACCGGGCTGCATTTTGATGATATACGCCAGCTGCTCATTGTACTGAATAAACTGGTGGACAAAGGCAATACTATTGTGATCATTGAACACAACATGGATGTCATCAAAGTTGCTGATTACATCATTGATATCGGACCGGAAGGCGGTCACCGGGGAGGTCAGATTGTCACCACAGGAACACCGGAAGCCGTTGCCGGCTGCAAAGGCAGTCTCACCGGTGAGTTTCTCAGGAAAGAGCTTGCATTGCATAAAGTAGCCAATCCGGTCAAAAAGTCAGGTCGTGCACGAAAAGCCCACAACTGATTATAATCCCTGGATTTTTTTTCAAAACCCCCAGTTGCGGTATTTCGTCTTGTGGATGCTGTTTGGGCTCCTGGTCTTCTACCTTCTGGTCGAATTAGCCGTAGGCAGTAAACGCACCCTGAGTGAAGCAAGTGGGGGGCTGATCATCCAGCTGCTGGCCTTTCTGCCTTTTATCTGGTTTTTTTGGAAACACACAGGAGGTCAGTTGGATATCCGGTATTTTTTCAACCACCGCATTGCTCCTTTCTTCTGGCACCAACTATTGGGTATCTGGCTGGTAATGCTGATTTTTTCCTTTGGGCTGGAGGGGTTGATTGCCTATCTGGTTTATCGATTCGCACCCGATCATCTGATATGGATCATGGATCAACCGTTTTTCCCAGATGACCAGCACTTCCTGTTGGATACCTCTAATTTTCTGCTTGCAGTTGTCATTGCCCCGGTGATGGAGGAGCTTGTGTTCCGGGGTCTGATATTGCAAAGACTGATCGTCAAATACAAACCTGCCACGGCCGTTTTGGTTTCTTCGATTATTTTTGGATTGTTGCATGTTGAATCCTGGCCCAGTGCTACGGTATTTGGAATCATTATGTGCCAGCTTTTTATTCATACACGAAACCTTTGGGTACCCATCATGATTCATATAGCCAATAATGTCGTTGCGGTTTTGTTGAATGTTGTCCACTACAGCAATCCTGCCAACGCTCTCCAGCAAGGGATGAGTGGTCTGCTCTGGTATTACCTGTTGGCACTTTTGCTGACACCGCTGATCGTATATTTTATTAAACGGTACTGGATAAGGGAAGATCCGGGACTCCCTTACCACCTTAATTTGAGCGAAGCAGCATGAAGTATTTTTTACTATCTTTTAATTTCGGGAGCAACAACTGGTTTTTATGAGAAGTATCGTCAACAGCACCATTCGGCTGTATCTGAAGACCAGATATAAAAAGATCGAATACTCCATGCTGCATCCACAGGTGATTCAGGCTGATGTTCTGGAGAATTTGCTCTTTTCGGCATCGGAAACAGAGGTTGGAAACCGCTATGGATTTGATGAGATCCGTAATTACCAGAATTTTAAAGAGCGGGTGCCGATCAGCACTTACGAAGATGTGAAGGATGACATCCACCGGATGATGTTGGGCACCCCCGATGTGCTGTGGCCCGGTAAAATCACCTGGTTTGCCAAGTCATCCGGTACTACCAACGATAAGAGTAAGTTCATTCCGGTAAGCCGGCAAAATCTGAAACACTGCCATGTGAAGGGGTTTTGGGATTCACTGGCGATCTTGTATAATAATTTTCCGGACGCCAAGATTTTTGAATACAATAATCTGGTATTGGGTGGTACACTCTATGACTTTGAACCCAACCCCGAAACCAGGTTTGGCGACATATCAGCGATTCTTATTCATGAAATGCCACTGGTGGGCAGACCGTTTTATTCGCCTGATTTTGAGACAGCTTTCATGAAGAAATGGGATGAAAAGATCGAGCGGGCAGCACAACTCGCCAGCCGTGACCGGGATATTGGCAGTATTGGCGGTGTTCCCACCTGGAACATTGTCCTTTTTAAACGGATCCTGGAGATAACCGGCAAATCGAACCTCCTGGAAGTATGGCCCAACCTTCAGGTTTATCTTCATGGAGGTGTCAATTTCCAACCATACCGCAGTCAGTTTGAAGCCCTGATTCCCAAAAGTGATTTTATTTATCAGGAGACCTACAATGCATCGGAAGGTTATTTCGCCTGTCAGAATGATTACAGCAGTCAGGATCTCCTCCTGTTTTTAGAGAGTGGAATTTTTTATGAATTTATTCCCCCTGACAAATTAGACAGCGATCACAGTACCGCAATTCCACTTGAACAGGTAGAAACCGGAAAAAACTATGCTCTGATCATCTCGACCAATGCGGGATTGTGGCGGTATATGCCGGGAGATACTGTCATGTTTACCTCGACTAATCCTTATAAACTGGTGATTACCGGCAGGACGAAACACTTTATCAATGCTTTTGGGGAAGAAGTGATGGTGTCCAATACCGACGAGGCGATTGCCCGTGCATCGGCAGAGATGAACGTTAAAATCAGGGAATATACCGTGGCGCCGGTCTACCTGAATACGACCTCGAGAGGTTGTCATCAGTGGCTGATCGAATTTGATGGTGAGGTACCCGATCTGGATCGTTTTACCGCTTTGCTGGATCAGAACCTTCAGAACATCAATTCGGATTACGAAGCCAAAAGGTTTCAGGATATGGCTCTGAAACGCCTCGAGATTGTGGCTGTACCACCCCAGACCTTTGAAAAATGGTTGCGCGTAAAAGGCAAAATGGGTGCTCAGGTGAAGGTGCCCAGGTTGTCCAATGACCGCAGGCAGATTGATGATATACTCGCGATGCTTAACCAGTCCGTGACCTTATGAGAAGCCTGAATGAAGAACTTACCGAATTGTTGCACACCGATGTTGACGCCGGTTTGGCAGATCCGGAAGCAGACTACCATCAGCTCATAGAGATCATGAGCAGGCGAATTGAAGAGCTGCTTTCCGGGCAATTTGAAACACTCATGAGTATGATGTACCGGTTGGATATTGATGAGAACAGCATACGCCGGGCTTTGGATCCGGCCAATCCGGAGAATCCGGCGAGCAGTCTGGCCCGCCTGATTGTTGACCGCCAGAAACGGAGGATGGCTACCAAAAGGAAATATCGACAGCCACCCCTCGAAGACTGGATCGATTTTGAGTAAATGTTGACCAAAGTCCAGGGCATTGTCATTCGATGTATCAAATATGGGGAGACCAGCCTCATCTTTGATATGTATACGCTGCAATATGGTCTGGCCAGCTTTATTGTCAACGGTGCCCGGAAGCCAAAAAGCAAACTTCCAGCCTCTCTCTTTCAGCTGATGAACTGGTTGGAGGTGATCGCCTACATGAAAGAACCGCACTCACTGAACCGGATCCGGGAGGCTCAGATCATTTTTCATTATCAAAACATTCCATTTGATCTGCCTAAAAGCAGTGTAGCGCTGTTCATGACCGAGATTGTGCAGAAAACGATGAAGGAAAATGAAACGAACCAGGAACTCTATGCTTTTCTTCAGCATGCCTACCGCTACCTGGATCAGTCGGTTTTACCAATCGCTAATTTGCATTTGCTGTTTTTGTTGGAATTGAGTGCATTTCTCGGCTTCCGTCCTCATGACAAATGGAGTGAGGAAGCACCTTATTTTAACCTGGTCAGCGGGCAGTTTGTGGATGCTGTCCATCCACTCTATACCCTCGACCAGGCTGTGAGCCGGCTGATGTCTGATTTCTTGGAGCATTCATTGGAGAACGTCCACGAAGTCAAAGTTGGCAGAGGTATGCGACAGAGAGTTCTCGGTGACATTCTTAGTTTTTACCATTATCATCTTGATCGGTTGCCGGAGATCCGGACGCATAAAATTCTTGCCGGGGTATTTGACGAGTAGAAGTCCGGATTGCCCCGAAATAACCTATCTTGCCTCAGGATTATGCGATCCGTCAAATGAAAGGAAAAACCTACCATCTGGATTATAAGCCCCGGAAAAGCACTTCCTCCGACCAGCTGATTGCTCTGTATTCCGGCATGTTATATCCCCGGATGATTGAGGAGAAAATGCTGAAGCTCCTTCGACAGGGCAGAATCAGCAAGTGGTTTTCCGGTATTGGTCAGGAGGCCATCTCTGTTGGTATGACGATGGCTCTGCAGCCGGATGACCTGGTTTTTCCATTGCATCGCAACCTGGGGGTCTTCACCTCCCGTTTGGTGCCTTTGCCCCGGCTGATTGCTCAATGGCAGGGGAAACCAGGTGGATTTACCAATGGCAGGGACCGTTCTTTTCATTTTGGCAGTCTGGAGTATCATATCGTGGGGATGATCTCCCATCTGGGTCCTCAGTTGGCGCTGGCTGCCGGTACCGGGCTCGCTTATAAACTCGATGGGAGACCAAACATCGCAGTAGCTTTTACGGGTGAAGGAGGAACCAGTGAAGGGGATTTTCATGAAGCGTTAAACCTCGCCTCGGTCTGGAAATCGCCGGTAATTTTCGTCATCGAGAACAATGCTTATGCACTGAGTACGCCCACTCAAGAACAATACGCTTGTGACAGCCTATCAGACCGTGCCAAAGGCTATGGCATGAAGGCTTACCGGATCGATGGAAACAATGTGATTGATGTCTTTGAAACGACCGGAAAAATCATCCGGAAAATCCGAAAAAACCCTCAGCCCGTTCTTCTGGAGTGTATGACTTTCCGGATGCGTGGTCACGAAGAAGCATCGGGTACCAAATATGTTCCTGAGTCGCTTCTGCGGGAGTGGGCTGTCAAAGACCCGGTACACAATTTTCAACAATATCTCCTGGAGCAAGGTGTGATCGATGAGGACTTTATCGAACATACCCGGGCTAACCTTACCAAACATATTGACGAAGCAGTAGAGCAGGCTTTCTCTGAAAGTGATGTTGTGTCAACAGCGGATATGGAAACCGCTTCAGTCTATGCTCCGGCTGAACCGCAAACGCTCCAGGAAAAAGATTCTGGTGACCGGAAGATTCGTTTTATTGATGCCATCAGGGAAGGCCTGGATCAGGCAATGGCGGCCAATGACCGTTTGATACTGATGGGGCAGGACATTGCTGAATATGGAGGCGTGTTTAAAGCTACCGAAGGCCTGGTAACAACTTACGGCAAAGACCGGGTTCGCAACACACCTCTTTGTGAAAGCGGTGTGATTGGCGCAGCTGTTGGGTTGTCACTCGAAGGATACCGGTCGATGGTCGAAATGCAGTTTTCCGATTTTGTGAGTTGTGGCTTCAATCAGATCGTCAATAACCTGGCAAAGATGCACTACCGTTGGGGCCATGCTCCAAAAGTGTTGGTGCGGATGCCTACCGGTGGGCAGGTTGGGGCCGGACCTTTTCATTCGCAGAGTACCGAGAGCTGGTTTGCACATACACCCGGAATAAAAATCCTGTATCCCTCCAATGCTTACGATGCCAAAGGTCTTTTGCTTGCCGGTCTGCAGGAAACGAATCCGGTCATGTTTTTTGAACATAAATACCTCTACCGCACCAACGAGTCGGAGGTGCCGGAAGAAGCTTATACAGTTCCGATTGGCAAAGCCAGGATCGTGCGGGCAGGAACTCAGGTCACAGTGATTACTTACGGTCTGGGGGTGACCTGGTCGATAGAGACCGCCGGGCAAAGCGGTACCGACCTGGAAATTATTGATTTACGAACATTGTCGCCCATCGATTATACCGCCATTGAACAAAGCATCCGAAAGACCGGGAGAGTGATTATACTGCATGAAGCTACGCTGACGGGAGGGATCGGAGGTGAAATCGCAGCTTATATTGGCCAACACTTTTTTGAGCATCTGGATGCACCGGTGATGCGATGTGCATCTCTGGATACTCCGGTTCCTTTTGCAAAACCGCTGGAGGAATTATTTTTACCGGCAAATCGATTTAAACAACAACTGTCGGAACTCCTCAGTTACTAACTAACCCATTCATTATCCATGAAATTAGAAGAAATTATAGCGATCAGCGGGATGCCCGGCCTGTATAAAATGGTAGGATCAAGACCGAATGGCATCATCATCGAAGACATAGATACCGGTAAACGCAAATTTGTACCCAGCCGGAAACATCAGTTTTCTCCGTTGGAAACCATCTCCATCTTTACAATGACCGATACCGAAAGCCTGGTGGATGTGTTGCGGAAGATGCATGCACTCCGGGACGAGGTGCCGGTGATATCGCCCAATGCCTCCAACGATGAGCTGAGAGCATATTTTCTCAGAGTCCTGCCCGAGCATGACCAGGACCGGGTATTCTACCGGGATATCAAGAAAATGGTCAAGTGGTATGAATTTCTTGCAGACCGCAACCTTTTGGAAGTGGTCTCTGATGAAGAGGAATAAACTCAGGGCATGTACCTTGGTCAGAAAGTCGTTGTCGTACTCCCTGCCTATAATGCAGAAAAGACCCTCGAATCTACTTACCGGGAAATACCCTTCGACATCGTTGACCAGGTGATCCTGGGTGATGATGCCAGTATTGACAAGACGTTGCACGTGGCCGAAAAACTGAATATCCGGCACATTGTCAGGCACGATCGAAACCGGGGTTATGGTGCCAATCAAAAATCGCTTTATCAGGAAGCATTGTCCCGGCAGGCAGATATTATTGTCATGTTGCACCCGGACTATCAGTATACACCCAAACTGATCACAGCCATGGTAAGTCTGATTGGTCTGGGAGTATTTTCAGTAGTACTGGGGTCCCGTATTCTCGGTACCGGAGCACTCAAAGGGGGTATGCCACTCTATAAATATCTGGCCAACCGGGTCCTGACCTTGTTGCAGAATCTGCTTACCGGGCATAAACTCTCCGAATACCATACCGGTTACCGGGCTTATCATCGTTCGGTTTTGGCAAAGATTCCTTTTCAGAATAATTCCGACGATTTTGTTTTTGATAATGAAGTACTTTCCCAGATCATTTTTGCCGGATTTAATATCGGTGAAATTACCTGCCCTGCCCGTTACGAAGAGTCCTCGTCAAGCATCAATTTTATCCGAAGTGTGCGGTACGGTCTGGGTGTGTTGAGGGTATCGCTGATGCACTGGCTGCAAAGACTGGGATTGGTTAATGCGAAGATGTACCATTGGAACGAATAGTGCCTTCATCTTTACCGCATACGCTGATGGTGTAACGCCATAACCCCTTCTGATAGGCCTGATACATGGCCCTGGTACCTTTCACATTCCGCACTCGCCAGGTCCTGAGAAAGCGCAATGACCTGCCGATCGTACCCAACCAGCTCCACCGGGCTGCATGGGTGTAAAGATTGTGGAGGGACACCTCCACTTGTCTGCTGTAATCATGAAAATGTACGGTGGTGAAGCCAGCCAGGGAGGCATGCTTCAAGTGCTCTTCCGGTGTGTCGATGTCAAGGCTGGCCCAACCAGCCAGCCATTGGTGTAGTAGTGCCTCCTCGTCATTGGGAAAGGGTCTGTTCCGTCGTTGATAGTCGGCGATAATCAACCGCCCCCCTGGTTTTAAAACCCGGTAGGCTTCCCGATAGAAAGCATCCTTATTTGGAGTATGGCAAAGACTCTCACAGCTCCAGACTACATCAAACTGCTCATCGGCAAAAGGGGTCTCACAATAATCGGATTCGATAAAAGTACAGGCATGCTGGAGCCCGGTTTTCTTGGCTTTGTCCCGGCACTCTTTTACCTGATAGCCCGTGATGTTGACGCCGGTCACGGTAACATGTTTGTGTCTGGCCAGCCACAATGCGCTGCCACCCCAGCCACAACCGGCATCGAGCACTTGCATTCCGGGAGTGATTCCGGCAAGCCGGGACATGATTTCATTGGTATTTAACAATGCAGAATGATGGTCCCTGGCGGTCTCGTCGTAGATGCCAAAGTGGGCCGCCTGGTAGATGCCACGATGCCAGACAAATCGATGATCCCAGTCAGTCTCTTCATAATAACGGATGACCGCCTTATGGTGGGTATTGCTCACGGGTCGGTTTTTAAGCGGATCCAAGATAAAACTTCAGTGACGGATTTATCATAAAACTGTGTTTTCAAAAAGGTATCGCCACTTTCGTGTTCCAAAAAATGCTCAGGAACCGGGTATCATCTGGAAATAACCCAATTGCCAAAATATCCCAGATGAAAGGGTACTGTTTACTCCGGCTCAAAGCCAAGGATCACCTGAAACTTACCCAGATCGGACCACTTGTATCCGTCCGGATGATTAAGAACATCCGGTTTGTCAAAACCTAATCCGTAGTCAAATCCCAGCGTTCCAAACATGGGCAGGAATACTCGCAGACCCAAACCGGCAGCCCGGCGCAGATCAAAGGGATTGTAGTCCCGGAAACGGTTCCAGGCATTTCCGGCGTCGGCAAAGGCCAACAAATAGATGGTCGAGCTGGGATTGAGGGATACCGGATACCGTAGCTCCAGGGAGAACTTATTATAAATGGATGCTCCTCCGATGATCTGACCGCTTCGGTCGAGCTGGGCAGGGAAGTCGGTATTTTCATAACCGCGGAAATAAATCTGGTCACGTCCGGTAATCGTATACTGGGTCGCCAGGGGCTCGGCAGCAAATTCAAACCGTTCGAAAGGAGAATCGCCCACTTTCTTGTTGTAGAATCCCAGCATGCCCATTTTTGCAGAAGCTTTCAGGACGAGTTTACCAATGACGGTATGATACCATTCGGCATTAAACTTCCACTTGTGGTATTCGATAAACTGATAAAACTCCTGTGGAGTGAGGTCAGAATAATCTTTGCCAGAAATGAGACTGTAGGGTGGAGTGAGCTGCAGGGTCAGGCTAAAGGTTGACCCATCCTTCGGAAAGATCGGTTCTGCGACGGTACTTCTGGCCAGCGTCTGTTGAAAAAAGAAGTTGTTAAATTTCCCATTGGCGATGCCGGTTCCATTGGGGAGAAAAAATATGCCGGCAAAATCATTGAGGGCGATGGTTTGCAAATTGATGGTGGAGTTTGTAATGAAGTTGTCATCCGGCCAGTTTAACCGGGATCCGAGACCAATGGAGATCTGGGCAATCGATAAGGTCTGGTCTATCAGGTATCTGGAATTTTTGGTATAGAAGCCGGCCAGGGTAAATGAATTCGGTTTCTTCCCGCCCAGCCAAGGATCAGTAAAAGAAAAATTGTACGACTGATAATATTGACCATTGGTTTGTGCCCGGAGGGAAACCTTCTGGCCATCACCCTGGGGCAGGGGTTTCCAGGCTTTGCGATTGCGAAGATTACGCAATGAAAAGTTGTTGAAGGTCACTCCAAGAGTACCGATCAGTCCTCCGCGGTAAAAAGCATTGCTCGGTTGGTATCCGGCACTGAGTTCCAGTTGATCGGATGATTTTTCTTCCACCTGATATTCGATATCGACCGTACCCCGGTTTGGATTTACCGGCGTATTCATGCCAATGTTTTCCGGATTGAAGTAACCCAGATTGATGATTTGCCTTTGCGATCGGATCAGTTCCTGCCGGCTGAATTTTGCACCCGGCTTGGTACGCAGCTCCCGCCTGATCACGTGTTCGTGGGTGCGGTCATTACCGCCAACCACCACCCTGTCAATATTGGCCTGGGGTCCTTCAAAAATTCGCATCTCCAGGTCAATACTGTCGTTTTCAATCGCGACTTCAATCGGATCGGCCCGAAAGAACAAATATCCATTGTCCATGTAAAGTGAGCTGACATCCCGTCCGTCCAGACTGAAAGACAATCGCTGATCCAGCAGCTCCTGGTTGTAGACATCGCCCTTGTTGATACCCAGACGGTCTTTGAGGATTTCGTCCTCATATATGGAGTTACCCTTCCAGGTAATATCCCGGAAGTAGTACCGGCGACCTTCCTCAATGTTCATGCCGAGATAAAGCTTCCCATCGGCATCTCTCCAAAAGGTGTCAGATACTATCCGGGCATCCCGGTAACCAATAGTATTGTAATAATCGATGATCGATTTCTTATCGGTTTCATAATCGTCCTTGATGAATTTCGATGAAGCCAGGAATCGACGCTTTAATTTGGTGTTCTTCATCTGCTTTCGCAGTTTCTTGTCAGAAGCGGCTTCATTTCCGGTCATTGCGATATCCTGGACTTTGATTCGTTCGTTGCGGTCGATGGCAAATTCAAGGACAATGGCATTTTTCAGTTGTCCCTCCGGTTTTTCAATCGCCTCTACTTCTACATCCAGATACCCCTTTTTGATAAAGAAATTTTTGATGGCCGTGATGGAGTTAACCTTGGTGGCATCGGTCACGATACCCCCCCGCAACAAAAAAGGTTTCAACAGTGTATTGAGATCCTCTTCGTAGAGTTTTTTGATGCCAGAATAGGTATAGCGTGACAGACGGGGCCTCTCCTGCAGGATGATCTCCAGGAAGACCACATCGCCTATGACTTTTTCCAGGATAATTTCAATGTCGGTAAACAGTTTTTGGCGCCACAGATTCTGAATCGCCCTTTTGATGTCATCTCCCGGGATGGTGATTTTCTTACCCTTCTTCAGTCCGGAAACGATCAGGATGGCATTTTCATCACTGAAGTTGGCTCCGGTAATTTTAACCTCGCCGATTTCATATTCTTTTTTGTCGGAGTAATTCACCTGTTCCCGGGGACTCCCGGCCACCTGTACACTATCCTGGGCTGAGATGGTTCCCCAACTCAGGCTTATAAGCAGGCTAAAAAGAATGTGTAATCTCATAATTGGTTAAGTGTATCGTACAAACGAATGGCAAAAGTATCTGTTGCCGGATGATTGTTGCGTTAACGTTTTCTTAAGGTACATTGAGTAGGTATTGCCTGGTTTTCTGTCCATCACACCAGTTGTTCACTGATCTTGCCAAAGCGTCTTTCGCGGTTCTGAAAATCAATGATGGCCTTGTAAAGATCATTTTTGCGGAAATCCGGCCAAAAGGTTTCCGTAAAATACAACTCGGTATAGGCTATTTGCCACAATAGAAAGTTACTGATGCGTTTTTCGCCGCTGGTTCGGATCAGGAGTTCAGGATCGGGCATGTCGTAGGTTGTGAGATAACTCTGAAAAATTTCTTCCGTCAGTTTCTCCGAATCCAAACCCTTGGTCGCATCCCAGTGGATTTTTTTGGCGGCTTCCATAATTTCCCAGCGGGCACTGTAATTAAGAGCCAGGGTTAGGGTCATTCGGTCATTTTCCCGGGTAATCTCCATCCCTTCCTGTAAGGCAGCCAGCGTTTTATCAGGCAGCTTGCTCAGGTCGCCAATCGCCCGCAGCCGGATTTTGTTCTCCATCAGGGTGGATACTTCCTTGCGGATGGTTTCGACCAGCAAAGACATCAGTGCATTGACTTCGAGCATTGGCCGGTTCCAGTTTTCGGTTGAAAATGCATACAAGGTCAGAAATCCGATGCCGAGTTCGGCGGCGGCTTCCGATACTTCCCTCACTGCCTTGACTCCATTCCGGTGACCAAAAATCCGGGGTTGATTTTGTTTTTTTGCCCACCGTCCGTTGCCATCCATGATAATGGCCAGGTGCCTGGGCAGGCGGCTCATATCAATCTTTTCTTTCAAATCAACCATAGGAATTTCCTAAAATGGGTGCAAAGTTAAAAAAATTGACCTGCATCTCATCGCATATCTTGCCTGGTAGCTTTTTGTAGTATTTTTCAAATTATTCCCACGTTCTGCACCAATCCTGGACTGAAATTCCAGACTTTCCGGACTATTTCGGAGTCCTCAAACCTATGAACAATGATAACCGTTAGGTGATAAATAATTATCTTCAACCCTTTGAGTTACTCAACGGTAATGAGAACACTTTTCCTTGGTACTCTATGCCTCTTGTCCATGATCCGGTTGGGATTCAGTCAGCAGACCACCATCCTTTACGACCATGGAAAGTATGGTTTTGATTATTCAGATCTCGAACAGATCAAGTGGCAGTATGAGCGTCAATATCAGCTGGTGATCGGCCAGGCTGAAGATGCAAATCTACTTCGCAATGTATCGATTGAAATCAATCGTCAGGCCGGAGATGAGATGGTCGAAGCTCAGGCTCTGGTAAAACATCCCGCCGGTATTACAGACACCCTGACACGAGACTCGTTCAAATTGCAACCTTACGATGCGGTATTTGCCGAATATCTCTGCATGCTGCCCGCGCTACGGGTCGGTGATACCATTTCTGTCAGCTATCGAATTCACTCCAAGCCGGCTACCGATATCACCCGGTGGACTATTCAGCATGCTTATCCCGTAAAAACCAGCATCTTTGAGTTTATGGTGCCTGAGGGTTGTATCTATCACGATCACATAACCCAAAGCACCTATCTTACCAGGGAAGAAGCTCTCGATACGACTTATTTGGCCGGACGTTCACGGATCCCGTCCAAAGGCCTCCGCCTGACTTTTCAGGATATCCCTGCCTATATCGAAGAGCCTCTGGCTCCTGATCTCAGTGAATCCCGGCCTGCGGTCCTGTTTGCCATCTCAGATCTGGTCATGGGCGATGTCCAGTTATACATGCCTGCCTGGTCAAATCAGGTGACTGATCTTGTGGTCAGCGATTATTTTGGAAAACAATACCGGATACGTCCGGCGTATAAGTGGCTGAGCGATCGTGCCGCTGTTATTCTGGAGACGAAATACACCTCCCGGTTGATGGTACTTAAACTTTATGAGTTGGTCCATGAACTGTTTAGCTGGGACGGTACTTTTGGCCTGATTCCCTCTCACTCCATCGCAGAGATGGAGGAAAACAGGGTCGTCAATAAGTCAAGTATGAATATGGCACTCCTGGCCCTGCTGCAGGAAGCCGGGATGAAAGCCTATCCGGTCCTGGTATCGACGGTTGATCAACCGATGGTCTATAGTGAGATTCCGAATCTCAATCAGTTCAACCATTTTGTGATCATGGTTGAAGATGGAAAGGAAATCATGTATTTGGATGCCGGCGACCCATTATTGCCAACCGGATTAACCGATAATGCCGTCAGACACAGCCCTGTGGTCCTCATTAAAAATTATAAAGGCACCTGGACGGAAATCCCTGATTTTGAAGCTAAAAGCACTATCCTGATCAATATGCAGGTTCACAACGACCTGTCAGCATCCGGAGTGATCTCAGCCAGTTTTGAAGGTTATGACGCTCAAAATGAAAGGCATTTTCTGAGGGCAGATCCTCAGGCGCTTTACTGGAAGGAAAGAGGCTTGGCGATGAGTCCGGATATCCGCATCGATTCGGTGCGTTTTGAACACGTAAAAAATCTCCTGGAACCTTTTGTCAATACCGTGTATTTTCACATCCAACCTTCTGCCGATCAGGAGGAACTGGCATTTAGTCCCGTATTTTATTCTTTCTTTAATCAGACCTACTTTACTGATTCCCTCCGGGTGAATACGGTAGTATTTCCTTCCATCCTACGGGAGCAGGTCATTTTCAACCTCAGTTTTGATGAAGATATCAGGGTCATTTCCATGCCAAAGGAGCTTCGACTTCGGATGGAGGACCACTCCAGTGAGATGGAATTCCGGCAGACACAGCAAGCCAACCGGTTGCAGTGCACCTTTTCCGCAGCTGTGTTAAAGACAGTGATCGATCCTCTCCTCTATCCGGCGCTCCGGGCTTATTTTCAGCAACTTGATACCAAGCTCTCGGAGAGATTGGTCATTGGCCGGAAATGATTTCGGTTTGCTGGTGGCTGGTTACAGGTAACGATTTTTCAGGATGTCCAGGTGGTGCAGTTCATGTCCGGCAATGATGAATCCGATCATATGAGGTGACATGTGATAACCTGCTGCCACACCGGATTGCAGGAGCATTTCAGGGGTAAAATTCTTGAACAGGGACAGGGTTGCCCGGCGGGTGTCCTCGTATTCTTCGATAATGGATGCGGGTGTCCGTCGTTCTGTATCCAGAAAAGGTACATAGTCGTCCTGCTCAAAACCGGCCAAAGGTGTTTTATCGTGCCTTGCCATTCGAAGTGCCCGGTAGTCGAAGATCCGTTCAGTGTCGATCACATGAAGCACAACTTCTTTAACCGACCACTTATCCTGTGCATAGCGATGCTGCCACCGGCTGGAGCTGAGGTATTGAAATAACTGAAGGGATTCCTGGTAATTAGACTTTAGAACCTTCATGAAATCATGGCCGGGCACTTTGCTGATGTAGTTATTGTACGGAAAGCTTTCATCCGTTTCGGGGCGACGTATTTCTTTTTCCATATTATGAATATGTAAAGGATTAACGATCAGAAGTTAAAATGTGCTGGAATTTTGAGGAGCTTTTTTCTTTGGTTAAGTGGCATGTCATTTGACATAACTGATCACGGAGCTATTGCGGGGTTGGGCATAATGATTTCCAGGCCCGCATTGATATGGTCGAATAAATCCGGTGGATGCCCATGTTGGCGATCTACCGGATTTCGTTTATGGCCCACCCTCACAATAATCAGTTGAAGCTCTTTGTTGCAAATGATATACTGACCGCGTATTCCCCGGGCATAGAAAAAGTCGTAACCGCGGTGCCGTACCAGCCACCAGTGCATTCCATAGATATCGTTAGGTCTGTTCAGCCAGATATCAGGCAGCAATACCGGAGACAAAGCCTCCCGTATGAATGCCGGTTCCAGAATCGACTGATCACCCCATTGGCCATCGTTCAGGTACAGCTGACCCACTCGGGCAAAGTCTCTCGGAGTTGCATAAAAACAACAGAAGGCTTTTTCCATACCATCTTTTTGATCCAGATTCCACCAGGCATCATGTTCAGCCCCGATGGGTATCCAGAGCTCCCTGCTTGCAAACTCTGAAAGTGTCATCTTGCTGGCCCGGGCAACCACCATAGCCAATATCTGGGTGTTTCCACTGGCATACCGGAATACTTCACCTGCCGGCCGCCGGACTTCCAGTTTGTCGATGAGGGTCAGCAGATCCTCACCATAGTAAGCTTCGGCATTGTGGCTGAGAGCACTTCCCTCCGATTCAATCCACTTCAGACCTGAACTCATCTGAAGCAAATGGCGGATCGTGATTCGGTCTTTGGGTGGTGTCTGAAAAGAGGGAATGTAGTTGGCTACCGGATCGTCCAGTTGGATCAGACGTTTCCTGACGGCGATTCCAATCAGGGTGGATATTATCGACTTGGCTACACTAAAAGAATTGGTGATAGTGTCTTTATTAAAAGGCGGCCAATATTTTTCAAAACAGATCTTTCGGTCTCGGATCACGAGAAAGGCCGTAGTGTTCAGGATTTCGAGTTTTTCCAGGGCTTCAGCTGAAAGTTGGCTATTTTCCAGGTCTCCGGACAGGGCCCAGGGTTCCGGTTTCTGTTTTCGGATGATCCGGTTTTCAAAGGCAGCCATCTCGTCTATAGCTGGTCCCAGTCGTCCTGATTTGAAGGACATCAATAGTCCTTTTATAATGTAAGGCCGAAACGCAAGTAAAAGGACCACTGCTAATGAAACCAGGATAATAAAGACCAATATCATTCAGGTAAAGGTTCGTTTTTAACCGCTTCTTGTTGACTGACAATATCAATTGCTACAATGATGGCCATTGCTCCGTATACCGGTACACTTGCCTTATCGGAGTCAAGAAAATTGTTTAGAAACCCATGGGTATAATAGGTCACGAGGGCCAGGGTAGAAAAAAGGAGTAAGTGTCGTGCCATCCCATCAGGCAACCGGTGATAAGCGCGGTATGCTGCAGAAAATACAGTAAAGAGGAGGTACAAGACGGTGATTAGTCCCGGATAGCCGGTTTCTGCCAGGGGACCAAGATATTCACTGTGAGCATTACCGACATCTCCGAAATTTGTGCTGATGATGGTTAAGTCTCCGGATTTCTGGTAGGGAGCATACTCAAACATATAGGTGCCGGGGCCGAAACCCAGCAGCGGCTTTTCTTTGGCCATGGCAAACACAGAATTCCACCGGTTAATTCTCTCCAGGTTGGACGCATCCGTCGTGATGTTGGTGATTGATTCGACATTTTCAACCAGATTTTCGGATGAATCAGTGCGGTTTTTCTGGAGTTGTAAAAGGATTTCATCGAAAGTGAGTGTGAGAACCAGTACAAACAGCACAGATATCGCGAAAATCAATTGTAGACTGATCCGCGATTTAACGACCATCCAGATGAGAAATGCGGCAACCACACTGAGCAAGGCGGCTCGCGAATAAGTAAATGTTAACGTGAAAAACAGCAACCCCAATGTAAGTAAGGCCAATCCTCTGGCCTCAATCTTCTGCCCGGTTCTGGTCATGAAACCAAAGACTAACGGAACGAAAAAGGCCACAACAGCTCCATATTGGGTGTGATCCCGGTAAAAGGGCTCCATGACCCAATGTGCGGAGTCTTCATCAAAGCCATAACGGGCGTGCTGCAACGTGGTGTAGATCACTACTCCCAGTAGGGGGATTAAATAGAGCAATAAAAACCTGGGTATATTCTGATGACGAAGAAAAATGGCAGTCCCTGCAAAATAGACAGGTATTATAAACCATGCACGTGCGATCAAATACTTGAAAGATACCACTGGCTGGACACTGGTCATCGAAGTAATAAACAACCAGGCCATATAGATATAGATAGCGACGGAAACCGGATGCCGGATAATTTCGAGCGGAATAATGCGCCGATGAAAGTGGGCCAGTACAATCAATAGCATTAGGCCAAACAGCAATGGCTCTGTTGGAAGGTAAAGTCCAAAGTCACCTTTTTCAATCTCTTCCAGATTGACAGACAAGGGGGTCAGTAAAACAACCAGAAAAAACAGGTAGGTTGGTCTGAAGAAGGCATACAAAATAATCAAAAGGAAAAACGGCACTACCAGAATAGCCCATTGTTCCCTGGAGAACGCGAAAAGGGTAAGCAGGAGGTAAAGCACGCTCCCGATCACCGGCCAGTGGGCTGAAAGCAATTTTTGATGTGGATACAACATTCTTTAGCAGTCAGCAAACTTCATTTATCCTTTGCAAAAACGGTCTGGTAGTTCTCCTTCAGTATCAACATAAATACAGCAAACAATAAAACGCCAGTCAGAGTACCTAATACCACCAGCCAGCGGATGGGGTACGATTTCTTGTCCGCGGGAATGGCCTGGTCAAGGACAAATTTCTGGGGAATGCTGAGGGCGGTATCCGCCAGAAACTGATTCTTATAGTTATTCAGTCTGAGGAGCTGATCGGTCAGTATTTCCCGCTGTCTTCTTTTTGTGTCGTACTCATCACCGAATTTTTTATTGTTTTCGATCTGTTCCCTTAGCTCCAAAACGATGTTCCTGTCGGCGTTTTTGAGTGCTTCACCATAGGCTTCATAGAGTCCTCCACGCTCCAGTTCACTGACAATTCCCATTGCCTGGAGGCGATCCAGTTCACCGTTTACGGTTTCGAAAGTGCTATGAAGCCTTGTAAACTCATCATCCAGCATTGGCATGCTCGTCCGGGCCCGTTCGCGAATCATCTGATTTTTAACGCTGTCCGTAAATTCAGCAATACTGTTGGCGATATTGGCAGCAATCTGCGGATCGGTATCGATCACTGAGACATCTATTGCATTGTACTTGGTCCTTTTTGCCGTAACATAACTCCGGTATTTTTGCCGGATTTTCGAACGAGAATATTTTTCATCCTTGGCAATACGGTAATGTGCGTATAGGTCATTTTTAATGATGACTTTTTGCATTACCTCATCTGAATTGATGATTTGTAAAAGCTGTTCAGCCTCTTCTTCTTCTCCGAAATCGGAAATGTTCCCTCTCCTGATACTGCTTTCATTGAGAAAGATCGAATTGGTATAGGCCGGAAAAATGATCACATGTGAGCGATAGTATTCGGTGAGCAGCAACGATACAATGGCAGCGAGTATGATCGTGGCACCACCCAGGATGCTGAGAAATTTTCGATGTCTCCAGATCAGGGAAAACAGGCCAGCGATGCTTAAATCCGGATAATGTTTCGCCATATTGGGATCATGCTAAGATTTGCAAATGTAGAAAAAAGAACCCATCATCGATCCGGAGAAGACCGGGTCATTCCGATCCAGGTTTGCAGATGTATCAAACCCAGTATCCAGGCGATAAAGAGGGCCAGAACACAGACCAACGAGATACTGGTCACCAGGGGCAGGTTGAGTGAATGAACCCACCCGGTGATTATAAAAATCACCAGCCCGAATCCGGAGAGCCTACCCCAGCCGCCGATGTCTTTGTGGAGACCAAACCGGCGATAAGCGAGGACGATGAGGGCAAAAGAGGTGAGCCACTGGGTAATCAGCGTGGCCAGCGCCGCTCCCCATGCCTGCCACTTCGCGATAAAAACCAGATTTAACACCAGATTGAGCACTACACCCCCCAGAAATATTCTATTCATTTCGACGATGCTTTCGTTTGCAGTCAGCAGAGTACCATAGATATAACCCGCAGCCACACCCAGATAGCTCACGAACAGCACCTGATAGACCGAAGCCCAATAGACCGTGGCTTCATCATACAGAGCAAAGATGATCGGCTGGTGGAAGGTGATCGAAATGGCGATCATTGTGATACTGAAGGTCAGCAGGACATCCCGGGCCACCCCAACCAGGTCGTCGACCCCACCCTGCTGGCGGATAAGCCTGGCAAACATCGGTAGTAGCAATCCGGCAAAGATCAAACCCACCGCACCAAAGGCATCCAGGATCCGGTATGAAGCGCCATAAATACCAGCCTGTACCGGTCCATCCGGCAACATTCGCTCCAGCATGACACCATCCATCCGGGTATACATGGTCATTAGAAACAGGACCAGTGCATAGGGTACACTTTTGCGGAAGAGCGCCAGTGAAAAGATCCAGTCAAAGGTAATGCTTAAACGCATCCTGCCAAAGCGGTAAAGAAGCAGAGAGGCAATAGCCGCCGAAAGCAGAAAGGACAACATCTGATAGCTGATGAATTCAATGACGGTCAGGCCGTTACCATCTTTAAACCATAGCCGATAACCGACCAGGGCAATCATCAGTAGTTTATCCGAAACCGATAAAATACTGTCCAGCCGGTAATGGCCCAGTGCGCTTAAAGTGGTGCGCAAATACAACAACAGGGAAGCCAGGATCTGATTGACAATGATTAGTAGCAGTAATGGCCACAGATATTCACCAAATCCGGTCAATAGTGTACTCAGAAGACAAAGGAGCGTGAAGACAGCGGCGAGCAGTGCCTTGGTACCCAGGATTTTTGGCAGATATTTCGGGATTAACCCCTGGTATTTGCTGAAGACACTGTGGTTGAAATTCTGAATGCCAAAATCATTGAAGATTTGGAAGAGATAGATAAAATTAAAGAGCGCAAAATACAAGCCGTAATCGGCAGCACCCACCGTATTCTGAAAGCCCCGGTCGATCCCAAATACGTATAGGGGCTTAACCAGGACATTCAGACCAATGACCAGGATGAGGTTCGAAAGAAATATTTTTTTCATTTCAATTTCCTATAAAGTCATCCCCTGCAGATATCCATTGAGTCGTCTACATACATGCTCATAAAGGAACAGGATTTTTGTAAATTGATTCTAAAATTTGCCAGGTCTCTGGCATATCTATTCCGATGCTCATTGATCTTGTTGTTGACCGGAGAGGGACGCGGGAGTACACATGGATCTTACAGCTATTATCTGCAAAATTGCCGCACAACCGGAAACCGGTAAGAGATCCCTTTTTGTTGAAAAAACAAACAAGGGATCGAGAAATTCCGGAAGCAAGGACTGATGAGAGCTATACTGTGATCCGGATCAAATCAGGTCATACCCTATTTTTTGCAGATCGGGTTTTTGGTTAAAATTTTCTTAAGATATTCGAACTAGTGACCCCGGTATTTTCGTTATATGCACAACCTCCGAAAGGCCGTGGGTAGGGTATGATTCCTTCCGTCCGGACGAACGGACATTCCATGTACAACCTTATTATGTAAAGCCTTCAATATCTTAATTAAAAATCAAATTATGGAGAATGACAGTCACCTGGACGATAAAAAACCTTTACGTAACCTGCGCACTGCTCTCTGGATCGTAGTAACCTTGCTGATCTTTGCCCTGGTTGCCGCCTTTTCTTTTTGGGCCAGGAGCAACAAATATGAGAACGAAACTGCCAAAATGGTGAGCGACATCACCCGGATGGACAGTACCAGGACCGCACTGGAAGGCACCCTGGTTTCACTGGAAGGATCGTACAACGAGAAGATTTCGGAGAATGAATTGCTGACCGCTACATTACAGGAGCGAGTGAAGGAAGTAGAAGAACTGCAGGACCGCATACGCCGGGTGCGGGCACAACTTACCAAAAGTCAGGAGATCAACGAAGAAATCAATGCCCGCCTGATCCAACTGGAAGAATTGAAAGTGTCACTCGAGAATGACATTGCCACCCTGCAGGGACAAAATGAGGAATTACGGGCGGCCAATAATGAAATTGCCACGGAATTGACCTTGTCGAAAGAACAGATCTCTGCACTGACCGAAGATGTTAAAAAGCTGGATCAGAAAAATGAGGCCTTGATTGCCAGACTTTTTCAACTGGCCCCTGCCGGATATGTCGCCAATAATTTCAAGGTCACTGCCGTTCGAAAAAATGACCGGCTAACCGCGAAGGCAGGCAGGGCTAATGAGATCAGGGTCAGCTTTGATCTGAACAATGTACCTGAGCAATATCAACGTGCAGAAGAGCTGTACCTGGTAATCACCAAATTTGACGGCAATCCGGTCAATGAACTGCAGACAAGGGATATTCAGGTAAAATCAGCATCGCCAATTAACATCGCCGCGGTAGACGTCGAACAACGGACTTTAAAGCCTTTGCAGAGTGTCGAGATGTCATTCAGCCCCGGCCGTAAATTTGAGGCAGGTCTCTACAACGCTCTGGTCTATGCCGGCCATGGATTTCTGGGGGCTACCAGCTTTGAGTTGCATTAGTTACTGAACTCCTATTTTACTAGTTTATAATACCCGGATATTCAGGGAGACCTGATATCCGGGTTTTTTTATGCATTTAATGAAAAGTATTGTAACATAAATATTTCACTAAAAAATGAGCGGAGGTCGGAGTTAAAAAGAGTATGATGGAAACTTCTTGATTTCCTGACTAAAAGTCAGCCTTTTACCGAACATATCTTCTCCATAGAATGTTAAGATTATTATAAGGATTTGTTTAACCAAAAAAATAATAAAATGAGAAATAGCAGCAAAATTTTAATTGGTGTCGGACTCGGTGCTGTCATTGGAGGTATTGCAGGGTACTATATGAATAGTGCAGAAGGTAAGAGAATGCAAAAGAATCTGAAAAAGCAGGCAGCAAAGATCCGTAAAGATGTAACGGAGACGCTGGAAAACAGCAAGGAAGAGATTATCAGCCAGGTAAACCAGGTAGCCGGATATACCAAAGAAAAATTAGGAGGTCTGACTTCAGCTCTTCACAGCAAATTTGATGAAGCCGTGGAGGAAACCGAAGAAACGGCAGCTGAAATCAAAAGCCGGTTTCAGACTGGTGTCGAAAAAGCTAAAAGCAAAGTAAAACAACAGGCTGAAAAAATCCGCAGTACGGATAAAGTACAAGCCTGATTCCAAATCCTAATCCTATGATATCCCAACAGGCAGGTGAGATCTTTGGCTATCTGAAGGTATATGGTGAACAGCATATAAAACTAGCTAAACTGGATCTGTCCGAACGAGTATCGAAGGTCACTTCTGTGCTGACTTTGATCTTAGTGTTGTTCATAATAATGCTCTTTGTCTTGTTTATGCTGAGCATTGCGGTAGGATTATATTTGGGCAACCTATGGGAATCATACCCTCGGGCATTTCTGGTGCTGACGGGTGTGTATGTTTTGGCCGGGGTCATTGTTTTCGCATTTAGAAAGCCTTTGATCGTCAATCCGATATTGTCGATGGTGATCAATGAAATGTTGGATGAAGATGAAGAATAGAATTCGAAGTCTGGAAGACTTAAGATTGGAAAAGAGGTTGACCAAGATGGAAATCGATGCGACTGAAGATCTGATCTTTCACTCCTTGCACCTTTCGAAGGAAAATCTCTTTCGCGGCGCTTCAGAGGCTTTTTTTTCCCTGCTCCGCAAGGAACCGCTGGATGTCAGTGATGTAACCCATTTGTTTTCCCGGCACGATCAGGAGAAGTCCGGCTGGTTTCAAAAATTATTGCTGGTGCTGCCCCTGGTGCTCAAAGTTGCCAGTGTAGTTTATGAAAGCCGGATACGTATAGAACCGGATACCAAGGCGGGTGACATAACCCTTCGCAAAGTAGCGAGCTGACACTATTGAGGAATGGAAGGTCTGACTTCGATCTTACTGGGTAAGGTCCGGGCAGGCATTTTCAGCAGATCGGTTACGATTTGTCCAATGTCTTCCGGTTGAATCTTCCAGGCATCGCCTGGTCCTGGTGTTCGCTGGTTAAAATGAGTGGCCACCGAGCCGGGCATGATAATGCTGACTTTGATACCTTTACGGCGTACGTCGAGCATCAGCGCCTGGGTAAAGCCCACGAGTCCAAATTTACTGGCATTATAAGCGGCACCGGTTGCAAAGAAATTGGTGCCGGCAAGACTGGCGATCGTGATGATGTAACCTTTCCTTTCGCCTATCCTGGTGAGTGAAGCTTTTACACTGTTAAAAACCCCGGTCAGATTGGTGTCAATGGTTTCCTGCCATTGTTCGGGCGTGAGATCCTCGATCGGGGCAAAATGGCCCACTCCGGCATTGGCAATCAGTACATCGAGATACCCAAACCGACTGCAGGTAAAGGCAACCGCATCCTGCTGATCCTTCAGACTACGTACATCTGCCCTGAAGTAATCAACCCCGGCTGATATTTTGCGGAGCTCTTCACAAGCACTCCGTAGCCTGTCTTCCGATCTGCCGGTGACGACCACCTGCATCCCTTCTCTTAGCAACGCTTCCGCAATGCCATAACCAATGCCCATACCACCACCAGTGATCAATGCCGTCTTATTTTCAAGCGTTTTCATGTTATCCTGATTGATTCAGATCTCCGAAAAGTAGTAAATCGTATCAAAATTCGGTACGCTATCTTCAAATGGCGCCTCGGAATGCAAATATTCTGCTCATAGATCCGATCATACTGCCTGTCTTGTAACATCAAATTACGAAAATTCATCTTTCTCTTGACCGGTATCTCCACATCTTCTATCACCCAAAAATGTCGCTGATATTTGGTTGGATTAATTTGCCGCTTTTCTCGGAAATATTTCTCATTTTAGTAACTTTCCCAAATTAAAAACCAATTGAAAGGATATACTTCCAAATGAAACAATCCCGAACAGGGGAGCGATATATTTCAGATTCATACGAACTTTAAAACAAAACGAAAACTTACATGGTAAACGACAAACGACTTTTTTACGGTAGTTGCTTTGCGCTAATCACTACCGCTCTTTCCTTTAGTATCCGGGCGGGTATCCTTCCACAACTCGGAGAGGAGCTCAACTTATCGGCTGAGCAACTGGGATTTATTAATTCAATGTGGTTTTTCGGATTTCCGATCTCTATGGTCATCGGTGGTCTGATCTACCATACGGTTGGGCCCAAAAAGATCATGCAGTTCGCCTTTTTTGCCCATTCCATTGGTATTATCATGACCATTTACTCCGGCAGTTATATGGGTTTGCTGATTTCGACCTTTCTGATTGGTCTGGGCAATGGCTGTACTGAGGCTGCCTGTAACCCCATGATCGCAGATACCTACGAGGGGGTAAAAATGAGTAAGATGATGAACCGGTTTCACATGTGGTTTCCGGGTGGGATCGTAATCGGAAGTCTCGTATCCAAATTTATGACCGATGCCGGGTTTGGCTGGGAGTCACAGATCTGGGTCATCATGATCCCCACCCTGATTTACGCCTACTTGTTCTTTGGACAGACTTTTCCGAAAGCCAAAGTGGCTGCCTCGACCTCTTTATCAGAAAATATGAAGGCGATGTTTTCACCACTCTTCCTCTTTATGTTTGCCTGTATGGCCCTCACCGCCATTTCCGAGTTTGGTCCTCAACAGTGGGTAGGGCTGATCCTGGCCAAGAGCGGGGCCCAGCCGATGCTGATTCTGGCTTTGGTCACCGGCCTGATGGCGGTAGCCCGTTATTTCGGGGGTGAAGCAGTGCACAAGCTCGACCAGACCGGGGTACTGCTCGGATCCGCCATTTTCGCTACCATCGGCGTATACCTGTTCAGTACGCAGACTGGTACCATGGCTTACCTGGCCGCCATCGTCTATGCACTGGGTATTGCTTATTTCTGGCCCAATATGCTGGGATTTATCGCCGACAAAATTCCTAAAAGCGGAGCTCTGGGTTTATCGATCATTGGTGCCGTAGGGATGTTCTCCACCTCCATCTTTCAGCCGATCATTGGTCGCTGGATTGATTCAGACCGGGTGGAAGCCGCTGCCCAGGGTCTCACCGGGGATGAACTGGACCTGGTGGCCGGTCAGATGACACTGGGCACGATGGTACTTTTTCCGGCCATCCTCATTGTACTCTTCACCATTCTGTATTTCTGGGTGAAAAGAAGGGAACAAGGGCAATTGGCTACGGTTTAGGATATTGCAGGTATCTCCGAAGATTTAATTCAGAGTGCCTGTTGAACAAAAGGAGAACCTTTGGGAATACCCCAAGGTTCTCCTTTTGCTTTTTAATAGTCCTCAAGTGACTCTAAACCATCAGGAAAAGCCAGCTTCAGCGTGGTAATGCTACAGGTGATTGTTGATCAAATTTTCCAGGAGTTCCTGCTTACCCGACTTCATGGCCGGTTCGCCGTTTTCAATGGCAAAGTCCCGAAGTTCTTCGAGGGTGAGCTTATCATCTTCAAACATCTTTCCGAATCCATGGTCAAATGAGCTGTAGCGCTCCTGCCTCAGTTTGAGGTAATCCGATTTCTTGAGAATTTTATCAGCCACGATCAGTGCGCGGGCAAAGACATCCATGCCTCCGATGTGAGCCAGAAAGAGGTCTTCCATGTCGGTCGAATTGCGTCGTAATTTAGCGTCAAAGTTAACTCCGCCTCCCTGCAGTCCGCCGGCTTCGAGGATGATAAGCATCGCCTGGGTAAGCTCGTAAAGATTCACCGGAAACTGATCGGTGTCCCACCCGTTCTGATAGTCACCCCGGTTGGCGTCAATACTGCCCAGCATACCGGCGTCGGCCGCTACCTGCAATTCATGGTGGAAGGTATGACTGGCCAGGGTGGCGTGATTAACTTCTACATTGAGTTTGAAATCGTCTTCCAGCCCATAGCTGCGCAGGAAGCCTACTACCGTAGCTGCATCAAAATCATATTGATGTTTCATCGGTTCCATCGGTTTGGGTTCGATCAGGAACGATCCTTCGAAGCCTTGCCGGCGGGCATAGTCTTTGGCCATATGTAAAAATTGAGCCATGTGATCCTGTTCCCGCTGCATGTCGGTGTTGAGCAGGGACATATAGCCCTCGCGGCCTCCCCAGAAAACATAATTTTCACCTCCCAGGGCGATCGTGGCATCGAGTGCATTTTTGACCTGCGTGGCGGCATAGCTGAGCACCAAAAAATCCGGATTGGTGGCGGCACCATTCATGTACCGGGGGTGGGAAAATAGATTGGCGGTACCCCAAAGGAGTTTTACGCCCGACTCCTGTTGCTTCTCCTGGGCATATTCGACGATTTTTTGCAGCCTTTTTTCGCTTTCCCCAATACTGTCTCCTTCTTCGACCAGGTCGAAATCGTGAAAACAATAATAGGGGATACCCATTTTGGTGATAAACTCAAAAGCCGCATCCATCTTTTGAAAAGCCCTTTGCATGACATCGGAATGATCCAACCAGGGCATTGGCCGGGTACCGCTGCCAAACGGATCAGAAAGCTCATTGCAGAAGCTGTGCCAGTAGGCTACCGCAAAACGGAAGTGATCCCGCATGCTCTTACCGTCAACAATCCGGTTGGCATCATAGTATTTAAAAGCCAGGGGATTGTCCGAATCCCGCCCTTCGAATTCGATCTTACCAATCCCTGGAAAATATTCGACGTCTCCTTTTACGATTCTCATTGGTTTTATTTGTTCAGTTACTTCATTGCTGTTATTGCAGTCTCTAAAATTAACAGTAAATCTCAACTTGCCAAATGGCACCGCTTTGCCTGCCGTTCGTTGGTGTTTAGCGAAAATATCCTTATCATTATCATCCGTTTTTTTGACGACGGATATCTTTTATTTTCTAACCCTCACAAATACTTTTCATGAGCAGAAAAATGAGAATGGGTATGGTCGGTGGAGGTAGAGGAGCCTTCATCGGAGCCGTACATCGGATGGCAGCTGCCCTGGATGGCGAAATTGAATTGGTCTGTGGCGCCTTCAGCAGCGACCCGGAAAAATCCAAAGCCTCAGGTGCCGATCTTTTTCTTGACCCAGCCCGGGTATATGGCAGTTATGCCGAAATGATTGAGAAAGAAAAACAACTACCAGCCGAGGTCCGGATGGATTTCATATCCATTGTAACACCCAATCACATGCATTACGGACCGGCAAAAATGGCACTGGAAAACGGATTTCATGTGGTTTGTGATAAGCCACTTGCCTTCAATCTGGAGGAAGCTAAGGATTTAGAGCAACTGGTCAAGAAATCGGGGTTGCTTTTCGCCCTCACCCACAACTATACGGGTTATCCTCTCGTAAAGCAGGCCCGACAAATGATTGACGCCGGCGAACTGGGCGAAATCCGGAAGATCGTTGTTGAATATCCGCAAGGTTGGTTAAGCACCAAGCTCGAAGACAGCGACCAGAAACAAGCCTCCTGGCGCACAGATCCCAGCCGTTCGGGTATTGCCGGGAGTATGGGCGATATAGGAACCCATGCCGAAAATCTGGCCGAATATATGACCGGGTTGAGAATTAAGGAATTGTGTGCTGATCTTTCCATTTTTGTGCCCGGGCGTTTACTTGACGACGACGGCAATGTGTTATTGCGCTTTGAAAACGGTGCGAAGGGAATCCTTTTTGCCAGCCAGATATCTGCCGGTGAAGAAAATAACCTAAGGATCCGGATCTATGGGTCCAAAGCCGGTCTTGAGTGGCGTCAGGAAGAACCCAACAGTCTCATCATCCGGCCATTGGATGGATCGATGAAGATCATCCGGACCGGCGTAGGTCATCTGTCGGCCAGCGCCCAGGCGCATACCCGACTGCCGGCCGGTCATCCAGAAGGTTACCTGGAGGCTTTTGCCAATGTCTACCGCAACTTTGCCCGCTGCCTCCGTGCCCGCATCGAAGGCAAAGCAGTTGACCCTCTGTACCATGATTTTCCTACCGTGGAGGATGGCGTCAGAGGTATGCAGTTTATCAACCGGGTCGTCGAATCATCGGCCAGTGATCAGAAATGGATCTCTTTTGATTAAATTTTAAACATAACAACCATGAAAAATATTAAAGGACCTGCCATCTTTCTGGCTCAGTTTGCCGGTGATGAGGCTCCCTATAATTCGCTGGAAAACTTGTGCAAATGGGCTGCAGGCTATGGCTATGTTGGAGTGCAGATACCCACCTGGGACGGGCGCATCATCGACTTGAAAAAGGCGGGTGAGAGTAAAGACTATTGCGATGAGTTTAAAGGCCGGGCCAAACAGTATGGCATTGAAATTACCGAATTGTCAACGCACCTGCAGGGACAATTGGTAGCGGTCCATCCCGCTTACGATGTCATGTTTGACGGATTTGCCCCGCCGGAGGTACGGGGTAATGCCAAAGCCAGAACAGAATGGGCAGTGCAGCAATTAAAGTATGCAGCCAATGCCAGCCGGCACATGGGCATCGACGTCCATGCGACCTTCTCGGGAGCCCTGATTTGGCATACAGTGTATCCCTGGCCCCAGCGACCTCAGGGTCTGGTCGAGACGGCCTTCCGGGAGCTGGCCAGCCGGTGGTTGCCAATCCTCAATTATTTTGATGATAAAGGTGTGGATGTCTGTTACGAAATCCATCCGGGAGAAGATCTGCATGATGGAGTGACCTTCGAAATGTTTCGCAAAGCTACGGGCAACCATCCCCGGGCCAACCTGCTCTATGATCCCAGCCACTTTGTGCTCCAGCAATTGGATTACCTGGCTTACATCGATATCTACCACGAATTCATCAAGATGTTTCACGTAAAGGATGCCGAGTTTAATCCCTCCGGAAGAGTCGGCGTTTATGGTGGATACCAGGACTGGATAAACCGGGCCGGACGTTTCCGTTCGCTGGGTGATGGACAAGTGGATTTTAAAGCGATATTCAGCAAGCTGGCTCAATACGATTATGACGGATGGGCCGTGCTGGAATGGGAATGCTGCATCAAAGATGGAGATCAGGGTGCCCGGGAAGGTGCACCCTTCATCCGGGATCACATGATCAGGGTCACGGAGAAAGCATTCGATGATTTTGCCGGCGGTAGTCCGGACGAAGCCCTCAACCGGAAGATCATCGGACTCTGACCGGTAAGGACCAGGAGTATAAAACGACATAGCTCGTTATGAATAAGATAACGGGAACTCTGATATTATGCCTCGGCTGGAACCTGGCCGTTGCACAGGTAACCGGTCTGAGGTATTCCGGTCAGTTGCTGGATGAACATTCGGGATCACCGGTGGCCGGTGCTACGGTACTGCTTGGCAACGAGATACAGCAATATACCGCAGTCACAGACGCAAAGGGAAGATTTATCTTTCAAAGGCTGCCGGCCGGGTATTATCAGTTGACTTTTCAGTCGCTGGGCTACCAATCAAAGAGCATAGTGGAGATAGAGATCAATACTGGGGTCCCCCGGTTTCAGGTATTTCATCTGGTGCCTTCTCAGGAGTCACTGGAGGAAGTGGTGGTCAAAGCCGAATCCAGGTCGCGATCTCAGGAGGCAGTGACCAGTCTTTATACCCTGACGGTCGAGGAAGTGATTCGATTTCCGGGCACTTTTTATGACCCGGCCCGGCTGGCTACCCATTATGCCGGAGTGATCAATGAAAACGATCAGGCCAACAACCTTGTAATCCGGGGCAATACTCCCAACGGATTGGCCTGGTATCTTGAAGGTATTGAAATTGTGAATCCGAATCACCTCAGTAATGGGGGCACCCTTAGTGACCGGTCTAGCCAGAGCGGAGGAGGGGTGAATATCCTCAGTGCCCAGATGATGGACAATTCGACCTTTTTGACAGGGACCTTTCCGGCACAATACGGCAATGCCACTTCCGGCATCTTCGACATCCGGCTCCGTGAGGGAGCTCATGACCAGATGCATTTCACCGCTCAGGCCGGTCTCATTGGTCTCGATGCAGCCATTGAAGGACCAATGGGAACATCCAGGGATGACAGTTACCTGGTCAATTACCGGTATTCCACCCTGGGTCTGTTGTCCACCCTGGGTGTTGATCTGGGTGATGAGGCTATTCAATTTCAGGACTTGTCGTATCATCTCAAATGGAACCTGCAACAAAAAGGTACCCTCGCATTTTTTGGCATGGGAGGGATCAGCCGGAATGTCTTCCGGGCACCAGATTTTCAGCTGCGGGATGATTTTAAAGATCATCAGAATATTGACTTCAACAGCCGGATGGCAGCAACCGGAGTTCGGTTTGAAAATACCCGGTGGGCACATGTACTGGCGTATAGCGGCTATCTCCATGAGCGAACCTCCGAGCTGGTCAATGACTTTCTTCAGTTTGTACCTTTTGAAGAAGATGTTACGGGAGAACAGCGATTGGGTCTGCACAGCCAACGGAGATTACGAATAACCCATGGAACGGCCCGGATCGGGGTTCGGGCTAATGCCGTCAATTACCAGGCTACGACATCCCGATTCGTACCCGGGGAAGCATATGATAACGACAAGAAGGGCTATTTCGCTGAAGCCTATGGTGAGGTGCGCAAAACCTGGAAGAAATATTTTCTGGTCAATACCGGCTTGCATCTGACCCATTTTTCCCTAAATAGGTCTACCGTTGTCGAACCCCGGATTGGCCTCACCTATGCCGCTTCATCAAAGAGCAATTGGTCTCTGGCATATGGGTTACACAGCCGGATCCTGCCACCCCAGGTCTTGCTGATCAGCAACCGTCCGGGCAGGGACAATACCGGCCTGGAGTTGATGAGAAGTCATCATTGGGTCGCTTCCAATACCTTTCAGACGGGAAAGTTGTCAAAACTGATTACGGAAGTCTTTTTTCAGTACCTTTTTGATATTCCGGTAGCTGCGGGGAATACCCGTAGCTTATCACCCATTAATGCGATCGATTTTAATTTAACCGAAAATCTGGTCAGTGACGGGACTGGAACCAATGCCGGCATTGAAATGACCTGGCAGCAATATTTTAGCGGTTCTACTTTCTTCTTGCTCAACGGGACACTTTACGATTCAAAGTATACCGGTAGTGACGGAGTCAGGCGCAATACCCGTTACAATGGAAGATTTGGCTTCAATCTGACCGGAGGAAAGGAATTTTCATGGCAAGGTCAGCGCAAGGTGAGAATGTTGGGAGTAAACCTGAGGGGTACCTGGTTTGGAGGTTTCCGGGAAGGGCCCATCGATATTGTACAATCGGTATTTCAATACCGCACCGTGTACGATGAATCCCGGGCCTTTACCGGTCAGTTGCCGGATTTTTTCAAGGTTGATTTAAGGTTTTATTACAAATGGGTAAAGCAAAAGTATACCAGCATTGTCGGACTTGATATTTTGAATGCTACCAACCGTGAAAATGAAGCGCACCACTACTATGATCTGAAAAAGAACGACATTGTCACCAGATACCATCTGGGCATCATTCCCAATCTCAGTTATCGAATTGAATTTTAAGCATATGAAAACGATTATACAGGTTATTGTCATTCTGATATTTTTGGTTTTTGCCTTTTGGCAACTCAATGATCCGGATCCGGTCAGGTGGATCGCCATCTATCTGGGGGTCAGCGTGTCGGCTTTGTTATTATTGCTGAAAAAGGATTTTCCGGTCCTTCCGTTGGCCGGAGCCATTGTCTGTTTAGCCGGACTGGTGTACCTGTCGCCGGATTTCATCTCCTGGATCCGGGAGGGCATGCCCACCATCACCGGACAGATGAAAGCGGAAAGTCCGCATATTGAGTTGGTCCGCGAATTTCTTGGTTTTTGTATTGCCGGCATTGCTTATTACCTCTATTACCGGGCGCATCGCCGGGCCAGAATGGGATAGACGGCAGATTGTGTGATCTGGCTCACTTAGCTGGAAACCAATATGCGGTAATATTGTTTTTAGTAAGGATAAAAGCCAAAAGGTTAAACAGATGAATTTCAGGACAGAAGTTATCGAGCGAAGTCACCACATACCGGTTGTAGTGGATTTTTGGGCACCCTGGTGCGGTCCCTGCCGGATTCTGGGTCCCACGATTGAACAATTGGCCAGTGAAAGTAAAGGTAAATGGGAACTGGTAAAGGTCAATACCGAAGAAGAACAGGAAACTGCCTTCGAATATGGTATCCGTAGCATTCCCAACGTAAAGATGTTTCATAAAGGCCAGGTGATCGCTGAATTTGCGGGAGCACTGCCCCGGCATCAGATCCTGAAATGGCTGGACGAATTTTTGCCCACTGCCGATAAGGAAGCATGGTCAAATCTGCAATCAAAAATCGGGATGGTCCCACCCAACGAAGCTGTAATTCTCCTGAAAAATTTTCTGCAAGACAATCCAGAACACCTGGAAGCCCGTCTGGTACTGGCGAGGAATATCGCATTTACCGATCCGGAAGCAGCAGCAAAGTTACTATCCGACATTAAAATGGGAGATCCCTCATACGATCTGGTCGTCGATATCCAGCATCTCCTTGATCTGTTCAACCTTTCGGATGACAATCACGGCGGTCTCAGTGCCGACCTGATGCTCGCCGGTAAGGATTTGCAGGAAAACCTGATCGATCAGGCCGTTGAACGCATCATCGAGGTGGTGAAAAAAGATAAATCAATCCACAATGACTTGCCGCGCCGTTCGGCTATCGCTATCTTCCACCTTTTAGGCAATCAGCATCCGGTCACCAGAAAATACCGGCGGCTCTTCGATATGGCCCTGTACTAGAAATGCTCCCGGAATTGACGGCCCCGGCCCCATTCCGCCTCTAAAAAGTCTTATCTTCCCCGTCAACGGTCTGATTCTGCATCGTTTTCTGTATTCGCTACGAATTTTTGCGGTTGTTACGTCCTTTAATGCATGAGCAGACCAGGAAAATGAAGACTTATGAGACAAAGAATCCTCGTCGTCTGGTTCCCGGCCTTATTCATGATGACGTCCACTTTCGGTTATGGCCAGGATCCATCCCCTCCGGTTAATATTAACGGGGTATTCCCCAATTTGACGATTCTCGGCACCTCCGATGCATCCCGGAGTGAGAGCGGTATTGGTGCATTGATCCCCTGGGCTGACAAGCTGTGGATGATCGGTTATGTATCCCACATCGTGGGATCGCGTATTGGACTTTATGAGATCAATGAAGACCTGACGATGACCCGGCATCCGCAAAGTGTGACCGGCACTTTTGCCAATCGCATGATCCATAATCCTTCCGAACAGGCTATTATCGGGCCACACTTCATCGATAAGAATGGAAAGGTACGCACCTGCGATCAGCTATCCCGGCACCGCCTGGCTGCCACGATGGAGCATTTGACCGATCCCCTCAACAAAATATATTTTCTCACCATGGAAGGTTTGTTTTTTGAGTGCGATGTACACAATCTGGAGGCGGTACAACTCTTTGATTTGGTCAAGGAGCTGGACATACCGGACCTGGGTTATGTGCATTTTAAGGACGGCCATACCGGAAATGGCCGGGTAGTGATAGCCAACAACTCGTACGATGAGCGGGATTTTCTCGGAGAAGCGCATGCCGGCCGCCTCGCTGAGTGGGATGGGCACAGTGAGCATTGGACCATCCTGGAGAAAACAGCCTTTATTGGGGTGGGAGGAAAGAATAGCGGTAATTTCCGGGGAAAATCCATCTATGGCAATCCGATCTTTGCCACCGGATGGGACGAAAAGTCGGTAATCCTTAAATGTTACAACGACCGGTCGGGAAAATGGCAAAAGTACCGGCTTCCCCGGGGCAGTCATTCTTTCGATCATGCCTGGAATACCGAGTGGATGCGCATCCGCGAAGTCCAGACCGAACGGTTCATCATGGATGCCCATGGCCTGTTTTACGAACTGCCGATGATGACCTACGGGGGTAAAGTATGGGGCATCAAGCCCATTTCCTACCATCTTCGGATTGTGCCCGATTTTTGCTTCTGGCGGGGGCTACTGGTCCTGGGGGGTGATCAGGGCGATCATGGGGTGGGCCAGCCTCAGTCGGGTTTACTGTTTCAGAATATTGACGACCTGTGGCACTATGGGAAGCCTACCGGCTGGGGTGCGGTCTGGCAAAATGACACCTTGTTGCCCGGGACCCGGTCCGATCCTTATCTGATGACCGGTTTTGATAAGAAGGTACTGCACCTGACCAATGCGGGCAACTCGGAAACAGCGGTGACCATCGAGGTAGACTTTCTGGGTACCGAAACCTGGCACGACTACCATGCCATCACCGTGCCACCAGGAGGTTACACCTCTTTTATTTTTCCCGAAGGCTATGCTGCCCATTGGGTGCGACTCCGTACCAGCCAGTCTTCGGTGATGACCGCCATGTTTATTTACAATTAGGATTCCAAGGGGTGAATATTCCAAGGGGTCATGTAATCCAAGGGGTCATGACCCCTTGGATCGATGAACTATTCAATATGTAAGTCCGTTTACTTACCGGCTACATTTGACAATGTTCATTTGTAGGGATTAATTTTATTTTTGCGCTATGTTTTTACAGATTTTCAAATCCAAGATTCACCGGGCTACCGTCACCGAGGCCAATCTAAACTATGTGGGGTCTATCACCATTGATGAGGATCTGATGGATGCCGCCAATCTCATGGAAGGCGAAAAAGTACAGATTGTCAATAACAATAACGGTGAACGGATTGAGACTTATGTCATGCGGGGTAAACGGGGATCAGGAACCATTTGCCTGAATGGCGCTGCTGCCCGCAAAGCAGAGGTTGGTGATATCATCATCATTATATCGTATGCTTATATGACTCCGGAAGAAGCAGCCGATTTCAAGCCTGTATCCGTTTTTCCCAATCCCGATAATACGCTCAAATCCTAGTCCTTGAGAAGTACGCTGCGGTCACTGCTGAAAATGGTGTTCTTTTTGCTTTTTGGCCTGCTGATCCTGTGGCTGCTTTACAACAACCTCAATGCCAAGTACCTGGAAGATTGCCAGTTGAAAGGCATCTCACCCGACCAGTGCAGTCTGATCGATAAGGTATACCAGGATTTCCGTTCGGCCAATCCATTTTGGCTGGTAGTGATTTGCATCAGTTTCTTCATCAGCAATATCAGCCGGTCTTTGCGCTGGCAACAGCTGCTATCTTCTTTGGGATACCAGACCCGCTGGCAAAATTCCTTTCACTGTGTGATGCTGGCCTACTTTGCCAATCTTGGTTTTCCCCGGCTGGGGGAGGTGGTGCGAGCAGGTACCTTCGCCAAATATGAAGATATTCCATTTGAGAAAGTCATGGGCACTGTGGCGGTAGACCGCATCATTGACCTCTTCTGCTTTGGGCTGGTTTTTTTACTGGCTTTGCTGCTGCAATACGACCTGCTCTGGAACTATATTTCCAGCAATGCCCGGATTAATCTGGGCGGCAATGGTGTACTTATGATCCTGTTGCTGGCCGGAGCTGTCCTTGGGTTCTGGATGGTCTGGCAATACCGTGAAAGGCTCATGCAAAATGCGTTCCTCCATCGAATAGCCCGGACCGTCAAAGGTTTTCTGGAAGGGGTCAGGTCTCTCCAAAGGGTGAAAAACAAGCCATTGCTGGTATTTCATAGCGTCAATATCTGGCTGATGTACTTTCTGATGACCTATCTGTGTTTTAAGGCTTTTACCCCCACTGCACACCTGGACCCGATGGCCGGGCTGCTGATATTTGTCTTTGGCAGCCTGGGAATGATCATTCCCACTCCGGGTGGTATGGGGAGCTATCATGCCCTGGTGATCGCCGGGCTGGCGCTTTATGGCATCAACCAGAATGATGCTTTTTCCTTTGCCATGATCATCTTTTTTACAATTAATATTTTTGGAAACATCCTGTTTGGCATAATCGCCCTAATTTTATTACCGGGTTATAATCGCAGTTATCAACCGGTACGTACCTGATGTTACAAACCATCACGCAAAAGATCCAATCCCTGTCAGAATGCAGGGACCAGGTCGAAAAGTGGCGTTCAGAGCAAAAGAAGATTGTCTGGACTAACGGCGTTTTTGACCTCCTGCACCCCGGACATATTCGCTATCTCTGTGCTGCCTGCGATCTGGGTGATAAGCTGGTGGTGGGTATTAACAGCGATGCCAGTGTCTACCGACTTAAGGGACCCGGCCGGCCGGTCAACCCCCAGGATGCCCGCCTGCTGCAGATGGCTGCCCTCCAGATGACCGATCTGGTTTTGTTGTTTGAAGAAGACACCCCCCTGCAATGCATTCTGACCCTCAGACCGGACGTGATCGTCAAGGGTGGTGATTACCAGCCGGATGATGTAGTCGGTGGCCGGGAAGCTGCAACGTGGGGAGGAGTGGTGGAGATCATACCGTTTGAAGCCGGACATTCGTCATCCGGCATTATCAAAAAGATCAAAAGACAGTCTCATGAAGATTAAAGACGTCACCGGTTTTCTGGAAAGCATTGCACCGCTGCATTATCAGGAGCCGTATGACAATGCCGGGTTGATTGTAGGAAGCCATGACCAGGAAGTGACGGGATTGCTGGTCAGCCTGGATGTAACCGTTGAGGTAATTGAAGAAGCCGTAGCCTTGGGATGCAACCTGATTGTCGCCCATCATCCGGTGATTTTTACCGGATTGAAAAGACTCAATGGATATCACTATGTCGAAAGAACGGTCCTCAAGGCCATAAAAAACGACATCGCAATCTATGCGATTCACACCAACCTGGACAATGTGCTGCAAAATGGCGTCAATGAAAAGATTGCCCAGAAGGTCGGTCTGGAAGAACTGCAGATCTTACGTCCGAAAGAAGAAGAAAACACCGGTAGTGGGATTACCGGCTTGTTGCCTGAACCGCTTTTGTTTGAGGACTTTTACCAGCGGCTGATTTCCCGTCTGGAGCTACCGGGTCTACGGCATACCAGGGTTGTCCATCCAGAGATCCGTAAGGTGGCACTCTGCGGAGGATCGGGCCGGTTTCTGCTCGAGGATGCCATTGCTGCCGGAGCCCAGGCATACATTTCTGCCGATTTTAAATACCACGATTATTTTGAAGCCAACGATCAGATCATCGTGTTGGATATCGGCCATTACGAGAGTGAAAAATTTACCATCGAATTACTTCATCAGCTGATAAAGGGGAAATTTAGTACCTTTGCGGCCTATTGCACAAAAGTGAACACCAATCCATTAAATTATCGATATCAAAATGGCCACAGCTGAGAAGACTATACCAGAACGACTGTCCGAACTTTACAAGTTGCAGCTCATTGATTCTCAATTAGATGAGATCCAGGTACTCAAGGGTGAGCTGCCCATGGAGGTGCGGGATCTGGAGGATGAAATCGAAGGTTTGCAGATCCGGGTCCAGAAGCTGGAAGATTCCAAAAAAGAACTGGAAGATGCCATCGCCCAGCACCGGAATAAAATAAAAGAGTCGGAAACACTGATCGCCAAATACGGCCGTCAGCTGGACGACGTCAAAAACAATCGCGAATACGAAGCACTGACCAAGGAAATCGAATTGCAACGGCTGGATATCCAGTTGTCGGAAAAACGGATCCGGGAAGTCGAGGTGAGCATCACCGCCAAAGATGAAACCCTGCAGGGGGCTATGGAGAAAATGGCGGAAAAAAACAAGAACCTGGAGAATAAAAAAGTAGAACTCGACAAGATCATCGCCAAAACCGAAAAAGACGGTAACAAGCTGGTCAAACAAAGCGAATCCCAGCGCCAGTTGATCGAAGAGAGGCTGCTTAAAGCATACGACCGGGTGCGTAGTTCGTACCGGAATGGGCTCGCTGTCGTGACGGTAGAGCGCGATGCCTGTGGTGGTTGTTTCAATAAGATCCCGCCGCAGCTCCAGCTGGAGATCAGCCTGCAGAAGAAGATCATTGCCTGCGAACACTGCGGCCGGATCCTGGTAGACGCGTCGGTCGTCGATGCGGTCACCGAAGCTTCATAAGACATACCGGCCGGTACAATATTTTACCGCTGGAAGGGTTAACTTAGAAGGATGAAGCGAAACCTGGCTTATACTCTTCTTTTTCTGATCCTTGGTATCCGGACATCCATTGCCATTGGTTATTTTGAATATTCATCGGCAGCCAAATCCACTTACGATCTGATTTTTTCCCTCCGTTTTCAGGAGGCCCGGAGCGAGCTGGTGTTTCTGCGTATTGCCGAACCCGACAATCTGATTGCTCATAGCCTGGCCAACTATCTGGACTGTCTTACCATTTTCATTGGCGAACAGGAAGATACTTACGAGAAACTAAGGCAAAACAAGGAGATCAGGCTGTCGGCCATCCGGGAAGGGGACAACCAGTCGCCCTATTATCTGTACACCCAGGCCGATATTCATCTGCAATGGGCCATTACCCGCGTAAAGTTTGAAGACTATTTTCAGGCGGTCATGGAGATCAAACGGGCCTTTAACCTGCTTACCAAAAACCAGGAGCTCTTCCCGGACTTCATGCCCAATAAGAAGAATCTCGGATTGCTTCATGCCCTGATTGGCACCGTACCCGATCAGTATCGTTGGGGAGTGCGGTTGTTGGGTATGTCGGGCACGATAGCGCAAGGAAGGGCGGAAATTGAAGAAGTACTCGATTATGCCCGTACTCAGGAATTCGTATTTCGCGACGAGGCTTATGTGATGTATGCCTATTTATTGCTCCACCTCGAAAACCGCGGAGAGGAAGCCTGGCAGATGATCGAAAAATCAACCATCGATCACCAGACCAATCCCCTGGCCTGCTTTGTCAAGGCCAATGTGGCGATGCAGACTGGTCGCAACGAAGAGGCTATCCGGATCCTTGAAGAGAAACCCCGCGGTCACCGGTATTTTCCGTTTGTCTATCTCCATTTTATGGAGGGGGTAGCCCGCCTGAACCGGCTGGAAAAAGGAGCGGACAGCCACCTAACCCGGTTTCTGAGGGAAACCAGGGGCAAGCACTACATCAAGGAGGCATACCAGAAGCTGGCCTGGTATGAGTTGGTGCACGATCATCCTGAACGGTATCTCAGGTATATGGAAGCCTGCAAGATCCATGGAGCCAGCGTGATCGATGAAGACCTGACTGCTCTGCACGAGGCCCGGCTGAACCGGGTGCCGGAAAAACACCTGATGCGGGCCAGACTGTTGTTTGACGGTGGTTATTACCGGCAGGCCAGGGATTACCTGGAAAAGGAATCACCGCGCCATTACTCTAATCCGGAATTTCAGCTGGAGTACCACTACCGGCTGGGCCGGATCAATCATCAGCTGGGGCAAGACACTCAGGCGCTGGAGTATTACTGGAAGACGATTGAACAAGGTCGACATGAGAGCTATTATTTTGCCTGCAACGCCGCGTTGATGAGTGGTAATCTCTATGAGAAGGAAGGCAATATTGAAAAGGCCAGGGAATTCTTTCTGCTGGCTCTCGACATCCGTCCGGACGAATACCGCAGCAGCCTCCATCAAAAAGCCAAGGCCGGACTAAACCGGCTGGAAGATCCTTTCTGATTCAACCAAACAGGGTTGAAATGCTCATTCGGTTTAAATCTATTTTTATTAAAAGGCCTTAATGGTTGCCGAAAAACATATAAGCCAGCAATGCGGCAAAACAAATCATGACCACTACTGCAATAATGGTGATGAGCCTTTCTTCATTTTTTCTTTTCTGCTCCAGGTAATCAACCGGAGAATTGGGTGTGGATACGTTTCCCATCCTGATTATTTTTTTGGTTAGCAATCAGTTTCTCACGCGTTCCTCCATAATATACAGAAAATCAGGGAAAAAGTCAAGCCGTAGTATGTGGTAGACAGGGGTCGGTTCTCCAAACTGTGCCAGCATAAGTATTCGGTAACGTGGTTGTTGTGTGATACGGATTGCTGTAAATTGGCCTTGGAAAAAAATCCTCTGAGGCAACGGATATAACGAATTAATTTAGGGGTGCCTTTTGGATCATGGTACTCGGGTTTATAGCCCCGGCTAAAATATTTTTTAGGATGAGATGTCAAATAATTGCTTTGGCAGCGTTGGTTTGTCTGCCGGGCCTTCCGGCAGTGGATAATCTTCAGGCCCAGCAACCTTCCGGCGATTACGAATTGCTGGATGCCGATGGCGCCTGGTGCTGGTTTTCCGATCCCAGAGCCATTTACCACCGGGGGGAAAATGAAAGGGTTTATTTCGGTTACATCAACCGGCGGGGCGATGTCTGCATCGGGTCAAAGGATTTGGATGCGGGCCGGGTTGAATCGTTTATCCTGCACGACAGTCTCCAGATTGACGATCATAACGTACCCTCGATTCTGATTTTACCGGATGGTCGGTTACTCACCTTTTACAATGAGCACAACGGGCATGTATTCATGCGAAAGAGTAAGAATCCCGAAGACATCAGCGCCTGGGAAGACGAAAAGATCGTTTGCCGGAAATCGGCGGAGTACAACTACACCTATACCAATCCGGTACAACTCCGTGATGAAGGTGGTCGCATCTACATCATCGGTCGCAAGGTCGGTCCCTCCCGGTCTTTTGAGCACTGGTGGCAGTATTTCAAATATTCGGATGACGAAGGCCGGACCTGGAGTGACGACTTCATCCTGCTGGACAATGAGGGCCGGGTAAACCCGCCATATCTCAAAGTGACCACTGATCACCGTGCGCGAATCGATTTCCTGTTTACCGACGGGCATCCCAAGATCGGACCGGATGTGTCGGTATACCATATGTATTACCAGAACGATACCTTCTATCAGACGAACGGATCGGTGATTACAACCCGGGCGCAGTTACCCATCCCGGTCCGGTCGGTGCGGAAAGTCTACGATGCTGCCCCCACCGAAATCCGGGCCTGGATCTGGGACATCGCCCTGAAAGACGGCCGGCCGGTAGTCACTTATGGTCGTTTCCCATCGGAAGCGGATCACATCTATCACTACGCTTACTGGCAGAATGACCGGTGGGTGGATCATGAGATTGTCAATTCCGGCAGCTGGATGGCATCGCTGCGCCAGGATGATGTCGTACGGGAAGCCCATTATTCGGGTGGCATTGTGCTGGATCACCAGGATCCCACCCGGATCTATCTATCCAGGGATATTTCCGGTAAGTTTGAGATCGAATATCGCCGGCTGCTTCCCGGTGGCCGTTGGGAAGCCTCTCTGGTTACGGAGCACTCACCGGTCAACAACATGCGGCCGTATGTGGTGTACCATTCACCCCCGGATCAATCCATCCTGCTCTGGATGAGCGGTTATTACCGTCACTATACCGAGTATGAGACCGGGATCCGGATGAAGTGGAGGTAAGTCTTACTTGAATCTTATTATTTATGCAATAAAGGGAAAGAAGGGAGGGAACGGACATTGGATCTTAAACATCCGCTTTTTGAGAATACTACCTCCCCAGATAAATTCATTAAAACCAGCCCCACCAGGTATCACAATTGGTGGGATCTGTCATCTTGTCAATCGACAGGGTTCCTAACGATATAATCCGAGATGCGTTGATAAATCTGCATCATTGCGTATGATGTGGTCGTGAAAACGTGGTTGCCATCCATTGGGTAATCCTAACCGGTTAGCGTGTTTGGTAACGGCCGATTTGTACGATCTGACAATGGTAGAAACCGTATTTGATTTTGGCGATATGGAGGCCATGGTTTCATTTTTGGATTGGGGTGATGGTGGTGGTTGGTTTGATAGAGACGTTGCATGCAACGTCCCTATCATTTCCGGATCGATCCCACCCCCCGAAAGATCCTGCCCATTTTCCGGTTTTGCAAAATCATCTGGTTTATTCAGGATTAAAATTCCGTGAATATGATTTGGCATGACCACAAATTCCCCCAATTCTGTAAATGGGTCATGGTTAGGGATTTGGTACCACAAAATATCGGCAATTACCCCTGTTTGGACAGATTCATTTTTCCAGCCACGATTTCTCCAAAATATGGTACACGGTTA
>CAYRYD010000013.1:0-40105 GCA_964428345.1 uncultured Saprospiraceae bacterium
TATTTTTTCAACAATTACAAAGAACATGACGGCATGACAAAATTACAATTTTTTCCTTCTCATGCTTTCACCTTTTAACTCTATTCTATGCGAGGTATGTATCAGGCGGTCCAGAATGGCATCTGCAATAGTTTCATCTCCGATTACATGATACCAATTGGCCACCGGCAATTGACTGGATATGATGGTAGCCTTTTTTGCATGCCGGTCTTCAATCAGATCTAATAGATCATATCGTTGCTGCTGCTCAAGCTGGGTAAGACCAAAATCATCAAGAATGAGTAGATCTGTTTGGTTGAGTTTGTCCAATGATTTAAAGATACTTCCGTCGACTCTTGCCATTTTCATTTTTAAGAAGAGTTTTTGGACATTATGGTATTGCACTTTGAAGCCTTGGGCACAAGCCTGATGGCCCAAGCAATAAATGTACCTGGTAGCATAATCCATAATAGCAAATAAATACATAAATCCATTTTTAAGCCCCAGATAGGTAATATCTGCAACCCAGACCTGATTCGGATAGACATCTTTCAGGTTTGCAAGTAAGTAGGGATACTTATAGGCGGTCTTATCAGCTCTGCTTGTAAAGGGATTAGGTCCTAATGCCCTGATATCCATGATCTTATATAATCTCTCTATCCTTTTCTTACTGACTTTATAACCACACGCATGGTTTATAAAATCGGTCATTCGTGGAACACCATAAAAGGGTGTCCGTTGATATTGCTGGTCGATTACCCTCATTAAATAGGCATTCAATGGACTCATTGCTCTTGGCTTATAATAATGGCTACCTCTTGGGACCTGAAGTAATCTGCATTGCAGTCGTCGACTGAGATCACTTTTTGAATCTATCATGGATGCCCTGGTACCTCTATCCATCAAAAGAGCTTTTTTTTAAAGAAATCTATCTCCATCTGGAGCTTCCCGATCTTACTGTATAGCTTCTCGATATCCTCTTGATCAGCTTTAGAAGAGTTTGGATGGACTGGACTCAGAAATTGTTTGGCATTCTCTAGAAAGTCAGCCTTCCATTTGGAAATCTGGTTCGGGTGAAGATCATATCGCTGACTCAGTTCGGTCAGGGTAGATCGCTCCTTTAGAGCCTCCAGAATCACTTTTAGTTTGAATTCTTCGGTAAATTTTCTTCGTTTCTGTTTCATAATCTGTAGCTTAAGTTAATCATTATCCAACTTAGCTACTGGTTCGAATTTTGGGGGGATGCTCATTCTGTTGGATGGCAAGATTGAAAAAAGGGAGTTCCTACTGACCTGGCGTTTCAAGGTCCTGCATCTATACACCAATTACTTCCAATCTCTGATGTTTCGATGACCGTGAATTCCTTTAAGCATAATCGAACTCAATAAAAGGTCTTTTAATATTTCATATGGGAGTGACACTAGGGGCAGGGTCACCTTTAGCACCCCTGGACCCATAATCAAGTATCTCGAAATACCCCCCGTAGTCCGGATAGTAAAAAAGCCACATCCTGATACTGATTTTGACTTTTCCCCTTTTTCTGGCTCGTCTCACAGTCACACACTCACGGACACCCTGCCACGCGCTGACCCAATCTCAGGCTGACCGCAAGAGAGTGACTGTCTGCTGCCCACTAGCCGATAATACACAGTTCGAATGCTCGGCCTTCCCACCAGTCATCTCAATCTCACATCCGAACAGTGCACCAAAACCCCTTTCCACTCCTCGGCAACCACACTCTCCCATGCATCCTTCCTACCTCGCACCACAGCTCAGGATTCCCATAAGAGAGTGATCGCACCCAACCCACTGCAGAAAAAAAAGCGCGCAGAAGCCCTACTCATCTCGCATCGTTTCAGCGCTGAACCCCTTTTTCTGGCAATGGATCATGACTCCTTTAGATTGATTTGTATCGGCGAGCTATTGTCATACTGGCTATTGGCTACAGGTTAAGGGTTGGATTTCCTCCTTTTAAAAACAGGTTCTGATTATTAACATTAAAATACATACAGTCATGAGAGAAACTAAAATGTACTTTGCTTCATGCAGAACTATTGACGAAGCGAAAAAAGTGTATAGAACGCTTGCATTCCTTTTACACCCGGATAAGGGAGGCACTAAAGAACAGTTTCAAGATTTACAGAACCAATTTGAAGCATTTAGACCGACCGAACAGAAATACCGGACCGAATATTCAGACTTCAAAGCGCAAGCCGCCGATTTCATGGAAATAATTGAACGCCTAAGAGTAATACCTTGCATTGAAGTTGAATTAATTGGTTCTTGGATATGGGTATCAGGTGACACGCGCCCAGTATCCGATAGAATAAAAGCAGCGACAGACGGAACCGGATTTAAAACTACGTGGAACCGCGCCCGTAGTTGCTGGCAGATCCACAGCGGAAACTATCAAAAACGTTCAGGCGAACTATTAAGTAAGGAGGAAATTTGCGCCCGCTACGGGAGCACGAAGTACGACCAGCAAGACATACTTGTAATCGATTAAATCTTCAGGGATCCGACCGTAAAACGTCGGTTCCCAATATTTTTTAACCATTAAATAAATTATTATGAGCAATGTTCAAATTGTCAAAGCATATCCGAAAGACGGAAATGCTGTTTTCAAACTCATTTCAGTTAATGAAAATCCTTTGAATCCGATTCGAACTTGTTACGTCACAAAACCAATCGGTTCGGTCGAGGGGAATTTATCAGATTATAATGGAAAAACCTTCCCCGGCCGTATTGTTTTTGACGAAAGTGTAAATCCCAATCCTAAAACGACATTTAATTTGGCAAAAAGGGCTGGCGTGGATCAGATTACGTATTATCTCGTCTTCAAAGAAAACGGCTTGGTTGGTTATCTGGAAAGGCATTGGAGATACACGAAATCAGAACGGAGCGACTTTAAGATCGATCGTGAAGTATTCGAAATACGGCCTGTTACTAAATCCCCAAGGGAATGGAAAAGGGTGTTGGAAGGAAGAATGGTCTGAAGAAAGGAGGAGAGTTCGTCTCTCCTTTTTTTATAACTCCGGCATCGATCTGCTTTCGGGCACGGCAGAAAATCAAGTGTAAGTGCGGCAACAGAGATTACCACAAAGGGACCGTAAATATAGGAGATAGATAGCATTGTAACCGCTGCTATTATAGAAAACCTGCATGCAAATCTTTGTTTAATCTGGAGCGTATGTACTATATATACAGTTGCCGCACGTACGGGAGGTATAAGGAGTATTGTAATCGCTACACATATAGAGAGCAGTACTACCTGCATACAAAACCCTAGTAATGATCGGGAGCATTATGAACTTCTTCACATACAGTATTGCTCATACAATCTTACTTGGTCGTGAAGTGTGACAGGTACAGCATGTACTAAACAACTTCCCTAAACAGGTGCGGTACTGGGTGATCAACAAACTCGTGTACAAACAGACCTAAATACAAGTTGTAGAACTATCACATTACAATTCGCATAAAACAGATGCATGACCAGTAGATCAAACAATCTTACCTACATAAAGGCGCACAAAGAGCATCATAAAACAGTTGCGTCTACGTGCTACTTAACAAAAGGTAAGCATCAAATCATTTCCTACAAAGTGTTCAATCAGTAACGTGCAGGGTGATACAATGGTAGCCTGTTAAGTTGTACTTACGTTAGTCTCCATTTTGCTAATCACCTTAAAGATTATGGCAATTTCCCACGTTTTTTGTAGAAGCATTCTTGACTATTCACCTGTAAGGGATAAGTCAAAAAAAAGAGCTTCAAAAACACTTTTCCTTTACAGGGCGGCGTGGCACCAAAATAAGTAGACTGGAGACCTACCAACAATATCCATTTGAATATAAAACCTGAGTAACCGAGAAAGTCTTCTTGTCTCTTGAATATATCTCTTGGGGGTATATCCCCTTCATGTATACATACACGTAGAAACAGTAGAATCAAAAGACTAAAAGACTTCGAGGTATGTTTTGGAGACAGCTACTTTTTCGCTATTCTCGTATACGAACTACCACCAGATCTTTTAATCGTACGGTTCAGATCCTCAATATCACAGAATTTTCCGATCCAGTTCGAAAATTGCCTTTGACCAGCTGTTCCATCATAATGCCCAACAAACTGATCAAAGAGTTTCCTGGTATCATGCCATACATTGGTTTGTAAATTTGCGTTGAAGATCCATTCAGCAAAGTCTTGCGAAGTTGTCTGCGCGAGTCGGTTTCTGTTAACGCTCGGATGCTCATACTTGAGTAAACCTTCTTCCAAATACAATCTCGCACATCCTAACATAAATGTATCAAACCGTTTCCATTCGGTTGAATCCCAGTCATGGAAGAACCGACTTCCATGCTCATGAATAATTGGTTGTTGGCAACCTGCCCGTTCCAGATTGGAATAATGAGATCCGAATACGACAATGTGTTGTCTTCTTTTGCGAGTGTTCCCCTCCATCGGTAATATAATATTTGAAGTAAAGTAAAACTTTGGTAGTCGATCTCTAGAAATTCGAAAACTAGATCGATTTTTCTCTTCGACCTCCAAGCCTTCAGATAAAATTGAATTGAATCTATTAAACATTTTATCCCCTTCTTCCACATCGTCCACTTGTACGATCTGTGTCGAAAAGGTTACACCTTGGAAAGAAAAGCGATCTCTGTTATCAAATTTCTTTCCGTCGAGTATTTTTAGGGACCGCAATTGTGCAACGGCTTGACCTAAAACTCCCTTTCCTGTTCCACCTTCAGGTCTTCCGGCATTTGTAAATTCCTCATCATAAGCAATAACAGCTTTGGATATGCTGGGATCGGAAAAGCCATGCAGTAAATATCCGATTGCTGTTCGCAAATTCTTTATTCGTTCTTCATTCCCATCTGAGACATTTCTGACAAAATTCGAGAACTGAGAACTGGTATTATCCAAACAAAAGTTTCGCTGAATCATCTGCTCCTCCCAAATCAATCCCGTAATGTTTTTATACAAATGTCTCGTTAGACCTCTAGATCTAACTTCGACAACACAATTAAGAAATGGGAAATAAGATCGATCTTGTTCATCTCGTAAGACCTTACCTTCATCAAATTTATCGAGGTACTCAAGCCAATTTGCGTTCAGAAGCAAGTGAGAATGTTTGTGCCACATTTCGACAAACGCCTCCTTCGTAATTCCCCATGCAGGGATATCGAGCACTGTTTTATCGATCCACATTCTCAAAGACCTCTTGATATCTTCAATACTCATCTTCTTTACAATATTTTGATCGATCCACACATATTTATCAACTCCAGGAATTTTTTGGATCTTAGCCCGCGACAAGAGTCTAAGAACACCTTCTTTAAAAATAGACTTTAAATCGTATCGTTGACCCACGCTTTTGAACTCCCATATTTTCCAGACATATTTCTCCGATGAAAGTAGTGTAAGCTTAACTTGAGAACTGGGCTTAGTTGATACTGGGCTTACGACATTTTTTTTATGGCCATTCTGATTGACTTTTAAAGTAGTATTTTGTAACTTCATAGCTGAAATGTTTGAAATTTATAAAATGTCCGAGTTACGGCTCGGGCTTTTTTTTTTGAGGAATTACCGAAATCCTGGTTATTCTTTGGACTGACTTAATTTGGAGATTTTAAGGATCTGATCTTTTCGAAACCGCACTCGTCGATTACCTAGGATCACACGTTCTAGGATCCCTTTTCGGGCATAATTGTCAATAGTAATTGGCGAGCAACCTAATGCATTAGCTGCCTGGGACCTGGTTAATAGCTCGGGTAAAGAATGTTGGTTAAGTTGATCGCTTCGATGTTCATTTAGAATTTCTTTGAAGACTCTTCTGAGTCTTTCTTCCGAGATCAACCATACTTGTTGCTCCATAGTGATAGATTTTATGAAGCAAATCTATATCAAATGGATACAAGTTGTCAATGTAGTTGATTTAGGTAGACCATCTAAAGTTATGATTATGTGTATGTTACATATTCACCTTTGTCTAATTAGGTCGAATTTCTTGATATATCGAGGCTTATAAATATAAGGATAGGGTTTGTCATATATTCCTCTGGACTGTCCTGGCGCCAACATTCTTAATACTGATGCAGAAGGTTCGAATAATAGCTGAATAGTTTTCTTAGAGGTAATCTCAATCCATCCCTTCCTTTCCAATTCAACAAATAGTTCAGCTAGTTCCTGTTGTTTTCCAAGCCATTTGATGGGAACCAATTTCTTTGGTAATTCAATCTGACGTGATTCAAGTTCCGATATAAGTTGTTGAAGATGTTGAGCTTGTTTAAGTATAGAGAAGGTTTGCGAGAACTCAAGTCTCATTAATTCAGGCGTCCAGCACTTATTAGTAAAGTATTCTTCTAAGATTTCTCTTCTAAAATATATCTGAGGTAAAACTAATTTTAGGTAGGCTTTAGGATCCCCATGTGCTTGCATAAATATCTCACGGAACTCACCCTTGAATGACTGCAGCATCAGTTCTTCCCTTTTATTTTTGTAGAAGTTCACTACATCGAATTCGAGAGAAGCCCTGAATTCTAATTCGTTCTTAATACGAAAAACATTATTCATAATACATGATGAGAAATGCGTATCCATTTGGTGATCCTCAATAAATTTCGAAACAAATTCTGACCTTAGCTTGTAGCCGAGTATTTCATTATATAAGTTACCGTCTTTCACTAGAATATCGATTTTACTCATCTTCAATACTTTTTGAAATGATTATGCTTTGCTGCCCGTTTGGCGTGCTCCTTTTGTTTGGTCTTATTGTATTTTTCGAACGATGAGGAAGACTTCCAGCCGCCCAATTGTTTTATGGTCTCCGTTGGTACGTCATCATTCAGTGAGTTGGTAACCATTGATCGCCTGCCGGTGTGGGTGGTGATCAGTTCCCATTTCTGATATTCCCGGGTAACAGACACGCCTCCTTCTTTCCGGGTAACCGAAACCACATCATCGATGCCGGCCGCTTTACCAATGGTCTTAAGATTTTCGTTCATCTTCTGATTGCTGACGGCTTGGGGGAACTTACCGTCATACTTCATGACCAACTCCACAGCTAACGGATTAAGGGGGACTAGGACATCTTCATATGTCTTTAGGGTACGTTTGCTGAGAAACCAGGTCTCCCCCTCTTTGATAAAATCGGATTGCTTCAGTCTTGAAAAATCGGAGTATCTCAGCCCGGTAAAACAGGCCATACAAAACAAATCCCGGCTGATTTCCAGGTACTTTAAGTCATCACTATGGTATGGCACCCCGTCCGCCCGATTTATCGCCGGGAGGTCCAGGTAATAGATCCGTTTGATCTCCTCTTTGGATAGGGCAATCTTAGTTGGTTTGTCTTTACTCGGAAATATGGATTTCTTCAGTAGGACCGGATTGGTCGTAACATCATCTTCAATAGCTTGACTGAAGATAGTCTTCAGGGTTGAGCATATTTTATGCACATGGTTTCCGGTAAAATAATTACCAGTGATCGGGCTGGTCTGCCCCTGAAGGTACCTAACGAACCCTTTAAGGAAATCCTTATCGATCGCATCCAATAAAACCGGTTTGGGGGCGTATGCCATTACGTGCTTCTGAGTTGTCCGGTACACTGTAATGGATCCTTTTTTATATCTGGGGTCCTTCTCCCTATCTCGTATGAAATGCTCTATATAGCCCTGTAATGTCTTCCTATGGTCTGTGTTTTCCACCTTGCCGACCGCCTGGTCGATGGCGTGCCGGATCTTGTCCAGTGTTGGTATCTCCTTTAGCAGAAGCAATCGGGAATATTCTTCTTCTGCTGCCGTCCTGATCCGGTTTAACCTGATGGTTAGGTTTGCCAGTACAGAACTGTTTTCTTCGTTCCTGGGCATCCGCTGGCGTTCGTTCCACCGGGATGGGAGAATACTTTCGCCGGTGTAGTACTTCAGCCGCTGCCCCCCGAACGAAAAGAAAAAGATAACCGGTGTATCTTGGGTAGCTTGGGGTTCCTTCAGGTAAAACTTTGATTTCGCCATATTATAGGCGAATTTAATATAAAGTACAGATAGGGGACACTTTATTTTATACAAAGTACCTTCAGGGAATCAGGCGTTTAGCTTGTATATGAGTATAAGCTATTGATAAATAGGTAGTTAATACAAAGTATTTAGACTTAATGGGTATAATATTAAATCCCTCCTTCTCCGCCTCCGCCCGCCGTAGCTTTAGCGAAGGCGGGCTGTTTTTTATAGTAACACCATTTAGACCAAAACCATATGATAAAAGGCTTCGGCGGACGGAGTCCGCTTTCAGATCACCATTGGAAAGTCTACATCCTCAGATGTTCTGTCGGCACCGTCTGGAGTAGCTTTTGCGAAGGCAGACAAATATTATGTCGGAAAAACCAATGATCTGGACCACAGACTGCAGCGTCATCAAAAAGGGCAAGTATCCTTTACCTCGACCCGGTTACCTTTCGAATTAGTGACTTACATTGCTTTCGACAATGAATGGAAGGCTACCCAGATGGAAAAATACCTTAAAACCGGATCTGGAAGAGCCTACGCGAAAAGACATTTCTACTGAAAGAGTCCCCATTATAGCCTTCTGCCAAGGCTACGGCTTCCAGAGGCCGTAGCTTTAGCGAAGCGGGCACCGCCCTCCGCAGCTTTAGGGTCAGCGGGCACCGCCCGCCGTAGCTTTAGCGAAGGCGAGCTGTTTTTTTTATAGTAACACCATTTCAGCCAAACCATATGAACCAGGGCTACGGCCACCGTCCGTCGAAGCTTTAGCGAAGCCGGAGACAGAGTCCGCTTGACAATCACCATTGGAAAGTCTACATCCTCAGATGTTCTGACTGCACTGTCTGCCGCAGCTTTTGCGAAGGCAGACAGATACTATGTCGGAAAAACCAATGATCTGGACCACAGACTGCAGCGTCATCAAAAAGGGCAAGTATCCTTTACCCGACCCGGTTATCTCTCGAATTAGTGACTTTCATTGCTTTCGACAATGAGTGGAAGGCAACCCTGACGGAAAAATACCTGAAAACCGGATCCGGAAGAGCATTCGCAAAAAGACATTTTATTAAAAGGCTCCCCAGTAAAGTTCATTGCCAGCTTTCGCCAGGGCTACGGCTTCCAGAGGCCGAAGCCATAGCGAAGGTTTCAGACAGAGTCCGCATCAGACTCAAATCTCTTCGAAATGCTTTAATCAGAAATCCCAGTCGTTCCAAATCGAACGCCACAAGGCTCTCAAAATATACAAATCTACTGTCAAACCGACCAGGCCAAGAATCCACGTCGCATTCTTCTTTTCGGCATAGACCCGGATTTCTGTGATGGTTGAATGATCGATTCTTGCAATATCCTTGCCTCTTTTTAAACGAAGGAGTGTTATGGATCTATCGTAAGCAATTGTTTCATTGCCCATGTACAAGCCTTTTACGATAGTACCGGATATGGCATGTATTTCAAGGTTTTTACCAATCATGGTGCTATCCAACTGGTCTACCCGATATACCGCGTCGGTAGAAAATTTTCTTTCATCTAGAGAATGACCCACGAACAGGCCCAATACAGTGCATCCATGCATAGTGATGATAATGGATATAAGGCTTAGAGCCGAAATCAATAGCCAGCTAGTTGTTCCAATAGTTTGCATGAAGTGATATTTTGATAAGGGATATGTGTATCCCGACAAAAAGGTAAACGAATAATAAAACTTTCTGCACTTCAGGAAGCCAGGGGTTGAGTTAGATCTAAGATCAAGGGAAAGAGGGTACCGCCCACCCTAACCTTGGCGAAGGCTAGATTGTTTTACAGTGATACTATTCAAACCAAAACCATATGACAAAAGGCTTCGGCCACCGTCCGTCGAAGCTTTAGCTAAGACGGAGACGAGTCTGCCTCCGCCCGCCGTAGCTTTGCGAAGACGGGCTGTTTTTATTGTAACTCAATTCAAACCAATACCATATGAACCAGGGCTACGGCTTCCAGAGGCCGAAGCCTTAGAGAGGCTTCGGATAGAGGCCATAGATTTCATGTCATTACCCCGAAGGGGTGAAAAGATAGCAATGGAATAGCGACCACTGTTGATAAATTGAATGAGGCATTGGTAGAATAACCCCGAAGGGGTGAAATGAGTGTAGAAATTGACATTGAATTCCTTATCAGAACCCCGAAGGGGTGAAATAATCCAAATGCCCTATGGAGCGCCATCGGACAGCCGCTCTATTGCTTATCACTTCAATCCATATCCATTTAAACATGGATTTTACATGCACGCTTAACCTCACAAGAGTACCTGATTCTTACCATATCATAAGAGGGTTTCCCGACAGACGGTACCCATGGCAGCAGCTTGGGGGCTGAGGATTTACCTGGAGATTCTACCATCCGATCAGTTCGGTAACAACTTATGCACATATACTTCCCTGAAGATCGGCCTGCCACCAAGACCGGCAACTACCTGAAATCTGTTCACGAAAGGCATCTTGACATCCATCCAGTAGACGAACTCACGGTTGACAAAAATATAGTACTTATTGCCGCGTCTGCGCATTCCGATAAGATTGACCGTGTCATTGAGGACCGCAAAATTCTCACGCTGATAGATTACACCCTGTTCTGAAAAGCCGGCATTGACTACAAATGTCCCCTCGGCATTAAAATGCACGATAATCTGATCCTGGATTTGCTGGCCTCCCCATGCCAGACCGACAATATCCGTACTGTTTTGAAAATCGATCAGTGCCTCAATCTCAAAATCGTTACTGTCTGGCAGACTCATGTTTCTGCTGAAACCTCCGATGTTGCTTAGGTGCAATACCGTATCCCTTGACACCCCCGCAAGATCATATTCTTCCTCAATATGGACCCAGTCGGGTTCGGAGATATGTGGATTAAAGAGTTCATCGATGTAATATTGGCGCCTGACTCCACTGTAATTGATGGAGCCGGACCTGCCGGCCGGTAATGGATCTCCCCGCATGATACTCTGCCATTCATCATTTGGCAGAATAGCATTATGATGCTCCCGGTGCAAAACGCAATGACCCAATTCGTGAAGGATCATGGCCTCCCGGTGATTATCACTCCTTGTTTCCCAGAACTGCCTGCTGATCACAATGGTTCCGTCATTGCAAAAACCAGCCAGGGTATCGGCCAGATCAGCCTGAAAAGTGATTTCAAGGCTGATGTCTGACCAGTCAATGACCTTACCACGTGCTGCAGCCTCAGCTGCAAATCGATCTACATAAGGTTGTACCTCTTCAGGAATATTGACGACAACCATACGTGGCGTCTCCTCCTTGGAGCAAGCCAGACAACATAATAAGAACAGCAGTGAAAAGGTAGCACGGGTGCTCATACGAGATAATATTCGGCAGACTAACTGGGGCTTGCGAAAGCTCGCATCGGATTTTTCACGATTCCAACTACTTGATAACGATAATATAACGCGAAATGATGAAATTTCATCGAATACGGTACCTCTTTTGTACCAAAAAATTCCTTCTGATGGATCTGGATCCCCTAGTGGTTTGTATGGATATCCTATATCCTGCGCAAAACGACTGCATATCCAAATCGGAATGGTTGGATCTGGTGAGACGCACCCTCTTCCTTCCTCGATGGCCAGCCCTATTACACTTTTCCAAAGCCGGTACCCTCAAGAATCGGGTAAGCCGGTAATGGCCAAAGTCAATACTGGTGATCAAAAGCTTCATCTACAGGTTTTCATGGATAGGAATTTACAGGTTTCCCAAGGGAGAATTGTAGGAAATCAGGTATTCATTCCGGTGACTGTCTTGCTGACCTTTGTAATCATCAATTAATATCAAAGATCAGTGTCATGAAAAAAGAAACAAAGTCCATCATCATCTACCATCGAAAAGGTAGTAAAGCCAATCAGGTTGAAGAATTCAATTTTGACAGTCTTGACAGGCTTACATTAGGAAGAGATAGTGCCAACAACGTTCAGTTTGATCCGGAAGTTGACACCATGGTAAGTCGAAAGCACGCTGTCATCACCTGGAGCAATTTTGAAAAATTTACCATTGAGGATCTCCAGAGTACCAATGGGGTGTTTCTCAATGATGAAAGGATTGAAAAAAGTGCCCCACTCCAGGCTGGTGATCGCCTGCAGTTTGGATTAGGCGGTCCTGTGATCGAATTTGAACTGAACCCACGTCCGGCCAGTCATATGGCACAGACCCAGATGATCAATATCCAAAGCTCAGCAAACACCGAAGAACTAATGCCCATGGAACTCAATGCGGCCGCCACACCTATGCTGAAAGAAACGATTGGCCGACAAACCTTCGAAAGAGCCATCAGGGGAGAAAGGTCACGGGCCTCCCGTACCTTGCTCGCCAGCCTGGCCGGTCTGATTATCGTTTTTGCGGCAGCCGGTTTTGCCTTTAAGGATAAGCTACGATCAGAAAAAGTGATTGTGAACCACAAGGAAACGATCACCGATTATTTTGATCCGGCGGCCATTGCCGCTAAAAACACCAACAAGGTGGTTTTCATCGAGTTTGGTTACAATTTAATCCATACCGAAACCGGAGATGACGTATACCACCGGTATACCATTGTGGAGGACAAGAAGACCAAGCAGAAAATGGAGGTTGCCCTGTATATCGAGTTGAACGGTCGAATTGAGCCGTTCCTGGGATTGAAGAAAGATATTGAGGCGGGTCGACCCATTGCCGTATCCGGGGCAACCGGTACAGGATTTATCGTGGATAAAAATGGTTTCATACTCACCAACCGGCATGTGGCGGCCAACTGGAACACTACTTATCATTTTCCACCTGACGCACAGAATGGAATCCTGTACAAGATCACTCCCCAGGGATTGCAACAGGCAGGAATCCTTCAGTACCCTCCCATGGATTGGGTGCCGGCCGAATCCAAGCTTTTCGGTGAGAAACCGATTTCCGGAAAAATCCTGGAAGGCAAGGTATCCTACATGGATGTGACCTTCGCCAAGAATGACCTGCGTACTCCGGCCAAGATTGTGAGGGTCAGCAATACGCACGATGTCGCAATGATTAAGATCGATCTGCCAGGCGAACTTGAACCGGTGACTCTGAAGGAAAAAGATACGGATATAGCGCCGGGACAAAAGGTTGTGGTCATGGGTTATCCGGGAGTATCTCCCGATGCAATCGTGGTAAAGTCCAGTGACGATGTTTTCAACCGTTCCTCCCAGGTAATACAGGTACCTGATCCAACCGTAACGGATTGTTCCATTGGCAAGATCCTCAAAGGAAAAACTGAATTGTCCGGTACCAACACTGAAGGCTACTTCAGTATGTTTGGAGATGTCTACCAGCTGACAACCAGCGAAACAGGGGCAGGCAATAGCGGAGGGCCGGTATTTGACCGTGATGGTAATGTCATTGCCATATTCACATCGGGTAAGTGGGATGGTGCTACAGCCATATCGTTTGCCCTGCCGATTCGTTACGGAATCGAACTCATGAAAACCCAACGTGTCATTAATTAAATATTCATCGCATCCCGGACAGGGTACATCTGTTATGTCAGATCTCAGAATATTAAACAGGGTGGAACGGTACCTGATTACCGAAAGACTGGGTTCCGGTGCAATGGGTGAGGTTTATAGAGCCATACACCCATCCACCGGAATTCCGGTCGCCATCAAATGGCTGCACCGATTGGATATGGCAACGAGATTCCAGGAGGAAGCCAGATTACTGGCTCAGATACAACATCCGAACATTGCCCGATTCATCAGTTATTCCGGGAATAGTGAAGAGGCTTACATCGTCATGGAATACGTGGAAGGATTAACGTTGGAAAAATTATTGAACCGTCAGGGAAAGTTGGCCGAGAATTATGCCCTGAAACTATTGCGTCAGTTGTCGGATGCCCTGATTTATATGCATGAAAGACAGATAATTCACAGGGATCTCAAAGCTTCCAATATAAAAGTTCAAAAAGATAGTACCGTGAAAATCCTCGATTTTGGCATTGCCAAATCACAATTTGCCACCAGATTTACCCATGAGGGATTTATTGTAGGTTCTACACCATATGTTGCGCCTGAGCAGTTCAGAAACCTGGTAACTCCCAAAATCGATACCTGGGCCCTGGGTGTGCTTTTTTATCAAATGCTGACCGGCCATCTGCCATTTGCAGACAGAAACGAAGAAGCACTCCGGGCTAAAATTCAATCGAATGACTTTTTACCCATTGAAGTCTTTAATCCCTCCGTGTCAAAGGATGCCAGGAAAATCCTCAACAACCTGTTAACCACCAGGGTACAGAAAAGATGGTCCGCAAAGGAGCTCAGTCACTTTCTGGAACAACACCGGGAAGGAAAAGGAAAAAAAGGCCTGGCTGGATTTTTCCGAAAATGGATATCAACAGATCAATGAAAAATCAGATAGACGATGTTTTGGAGAAAAAGGAAGAAAACCAAACCGGATCCGGAACCAAATCCCGTCAGGAACTACCGGGCAATAGCCATGACCGACATCGGGAGCATCCGGCCACATAACGAAGACCGCATCCTGTTTGTCCGACCACCAGATTCAGGACAACGGCAATTGAAAGGCTACCTGGGTATTGTGGCCGATGGAATGGGTGGTCATGCCGCCGGGGAGATTGCTTCGGAAATGGCGGTAAAGATTTTTTCACAGAGCTATTACCAGTCGCCAGCCCGCCCGCAAGAGGCCATGGCTGCTGCCATGCTTGCAGCAAATGAAGCCATCCTGAAACAAGCCCAAAGAAACCGATCCCTGCAAGGTATGGGTACCACCTGCACAGCCGTATCAGTGCTGGAAGGCACCCTGCACATAGGGCATATCGGTGACAGTCGCGCCTACCTGATCAAGGATGATCAAATTTACCAGCTCACCAAGGACCATACTTATGTCCAGGAATTGCTAAATCACGGTAAAATTGATCCTTTCGACGCCTTGCATCACCCCCAACGTAACATCATATCCCAGGCCTTGGGCACCATTTCCGGAAGGCATGGAGATATTTTCACGTCCGAAATGACGCTGGATAAACACGATACACTTCTGCTTTGCAGTGACGGATTGTACGAATATTTTTTACCGGAAGAGATCAAGGATATCATTTCCCAAAACAGTTTTCAACAGGCTGCCGGGATCCTGATTGATCAGGCCAAAGCCCGGGGAGGTCACGATAATATTTCCGTCCTTCTGATCCGGGAATCTGAAGACGAAACCGGAAGTGAACATCCCACCGAATTCCTAACTGAACTATCATGATCGGATCGCGAATTGGTCAGTACCAAATTATTGAGCTTCTTGGTGAAGGAGGAATGGGCACTGTCTACCGGGCCAGAGACATCCTTCTCGACCGTGAAGTGGCTGTAAAAATGCTTCATCAACACCTCAGGGGCGATCATGTCTTTTTAAGTCGCTTTAAAAATGAAGCTCTCCTTTCGGCAAAGATTAATCACCCAAATGTGACCACACTTTTTCAATTCCTGGAAGCAGATGGCCGGCAGTATCTGATCATGGAATATGTGAGTGGTAGAAATCTGGAGAAAATCATCAAATCATTCGGATCTCTTTCGGTAAAATCAGTGGTGCCTATCCTGATTCAGTTGGTGGAAGGCCTGAAAAATGCCCATCAGAAAGGAATTATCCACCGTGATATTAAACCCGGCAATATCATGGTGAGTGATGACGGATATGTAAAGCTAATGGATTTTGGGATCGCAAGAATTGAAGAAAGCATCCGCCTGACCCGCGTTAATCACGTCATAGGAACGACCGCTTACCTTGCTCCTGAGCTCCTGGAAGGTGGGAACCCCTCGGTGGCTTCGGACCTGTATGCTGTTGGAGTTGTTGCCTTTGAGATGTTATTCGGTCATCTCCCCAATGCGGGTTCCAACTCGTCTGGTCGACAAAGGATCCTTGAGATTCCATCCATCCAATCGCTTTTCTCATCCGGTGACCAGGCAAAGCTAATTCGGATCGTCAAAAGGCTGCTGCACAAAAATCCCGGAAGAAGGCATGAATCGGCTCAGTCACTACTGGATGACCTCAGTGCACTGGGTAACTATGGCAGGATCAAGCTGGAATCCAGTCCCGCAGTGATAAACCACAAAGTCAATAAGTCGGTCAAAGAGGTCTCCGACAAAATAGCGGGTTTACTCAGGAAGAGCTTTTCCGGACATTTCGACCGCTTATGGCACAGCACCGAAGGCAAGATCATCACCATCTCGTTGCTCGTCGCTATTCCGATCTTCCTCGGTGGACTGATCTGGCCAGCAGTCAACCCAAAGTACGAACCGGAGGATGACAATGAACCGGAAACTGCATTCATGGAAATCACCAGTCAGGAAGAAATCATACCATTAAACCGTGTGGACTCCAGTCAATGGACTGAGATTCAGACAGAAAAGAAATCTCCCGTTCAACCGGTAGACAATGAAGAGAAAAATGTTCCCCAAAAGACGCCGGAGCCATCAACCGTCACAGACTCCAAACCTCCCCCATTGAACGCTGTACCTGTACAGGAAAAAAAATCAGAAGAAAAAACGGAGCAATCCGGCGAGGAAATTTCAGAAAATGATACTGGCAATACCTTATCCTCCCGCCCCGATTCAACAGACGTTAACAGCACCTCAGAACCAGCCAACCCAGGCACGGAAGACGAGCCTTCAGGCACCATTGTTCAAGACGAAAAGAAAGTAGAAACTGTTTCCCTCCTTGTCCCTGAGCTGGAAATCAGTGCCGTATTCAGCAAGGACATTTCTTCGGACCGGAACCAAAAAAACGAAATTTTCTTTCTGGAGAACCAGATTCCGGTATACACAAACGGGCATCTTTTGATCGCATCTGGTGCCCGTATCAAGGCAGTCATACGGGAGGCCCGGTCTTCACAAACCAGGGCCAAAGCCTTCCTGGCCATCCAGGTTCAGTCTGTCGAGGCTGTCAACGGTGACTGGGTTTCCCTGCAATATCCGATATATAGCGACAAAGGTGCTGCTGAGATCATATTTCGAAGAGGCACTCAGCTCCGGAGACTTCGACTGAAACCTCAAATGTTAAACATTCAGATTCAACAATAAAGAAGACAACCATGAAAAAACTGACTTTCTACCTCCTGGTATTCCTGATATCCGGTTCCTTCTCGTTGACGGCGCAGGATATCCGTTCCTCCATTTCCGGATTTTCACTGGGCTTGTATGGAAAATATTCCAATTGGATGTCAAACAGTTATTTCGTGGGAGAACTGGATGATACCGAACCCAATGGAATCGGTGTGGGATTCAGAATGAGTTATGGCATCCTGGAAAAATTTGGTGTCTATCTGGGCTATAGTCAAAGTAACTTTCGTCAAAGCGATGAATTTGACAAATATAGCCAACAGGTGCTGCATGGTGGGGTGCGGGTAAATTTTGGAGCAACACTGAAAGTAATCCGGCCTTTTCTCGAAGCAGGCATCGGTCAATACAGCATGAAAATTGATCCTATCATCTTTCTGGATGACATCTTTGAGACGACCTATACTCTAAAGATGAGCGGCATAGGGGGCGAATTCGGAGTGGGCCTCCAGTGGTTCATCATACCGAACCTGGCTGCTGAATTCGCGGCCTTTGGCCGGTTCGGACAATTTTCCACCATTACCTTGAGTGGAGCGGATTATGATCCCGGTGAAAAAACGGACTTCCGGTTCATTGGTGGGCAAATTGGAATCACCTATTACCTGCAATAATACGCATTCTCTAACCTGAAAAAATATCCGAATTTATGTTACCTGGAATAAAACTTTACACCAACCTGGAAACTGCTGACAGGATCAGGTTGAGTGACGGAACCGAGCAGGTCTCTGTACTCAATAATCTGCCTGCCACCGAAGGAACCTTTGTGCCTAAATTGCCATGGAGAAAACCGGATAAGGAGGAATGGGACATGATCGTGGGAAGGCCGGAAGAACAACCTGCCTATCAAAGCATAGGTCTGGTCAAGCTACCGGATGACCTTAGAGCGAAATGGATGAATACCGGGATTCACCAGGCGCACAACGAATCTGATATACAGCGATTGATGCAGAAATCATCCCATGCAGTGGCGGTAGAAGCCACAGAAGAATGGGCCCGACAGTTTCAAAGGGTAGAAGAACCAATGACTACCCACCGCATAGCCTGCATACCCCGGAACCTGCGCACGGTAACTTTCAATCCACGGGAAAACCGCTATCTGGGATTGCATCTGGACTCGTGGGAAAAAAAATCACTGGATGAATTGGCTGAAGTGCGCAACCGGATGTGCATCAATCTGGGGCTTAGCCCACGTTATTTCCTGTTTATCAACCTGGAGATCAAGCAATTGCAATTGCTCCTGGACAAGCCTTATGAAACCAGGGCCCGGTCTCTTATTCATGAATTTCTCACAAACTACGCAGATTACCCGGTCATCCGGATCCGCCTTGATCCTTTTGAAGCTTATATAGCACCCACCGAAAACCTGATTCACGATGGCAGCTCGGAAGATCAGAAACATCAGGACGTCCAGATCACTATGCGTTCCTTTTTTAATGTCAGACCGGTCACCTCCGGATTCTTTCAGCGTATCAGAAGGCTGTTTACTGCTTCCTGAGATCTGGGTAAAACTATCTACAGGCAAACCTTTAGATTGAATTCTATGATTCCTCCAACAGATTTACAGAAGAATGCCTATTTCAGACCATCCCGGCATTGGTGATCTTTGATTTATCAAAATAATTAATTCACTAATCACTAAAATTTTAAGCCATGACTAACATTAAAAAGATCATCATCGTACTGGTTGGAATGCTTCCTCTTACACTAATTGCAAAACCCGCAAACAGATCTCATTTTGAGGACAGAGTGCTTAAGATACGCACTACTTTAAGATCATCGAAAATGGATCAAAGTGATAAATCTGTAGTGGATCTGGTATCGCACCACGCTGCTCCGGGAAATGCAGCCAGTTCCTGGGACAACTGGGCAAACTGGGATAATTGGGGCAACTGGGACAACTGGGCAAACTGGGATAACTGGGGCAACTGGGATAATTGGGGCAACTGGGACAACTGGGGTAACTATTAATTAATTAGAGTCCATATAATAAGACACTTCATGAAAAAGAAATTGGGACCGGTAGAACTAATGGTAATTCAGGGATCTCCCTTCTGCAACATTAATTGCAAGTATTGTTATCTTCCAGACCGTTTAAATAAAAAAAGGATTTCTCAGGAAACGGTTAGAAAAACAATATCGCACCTGATCAATGATGAGTTATTGGGACAGGAGCTCAGTTTCGTCTGGCATGCCGGCGAACCACTGGCAGTACCCCTACAGTTCTACCGGGAACTTTTCGAAATTATTCATAGTGAAATTCCGGCGACTACCAAAGTCAATCATCACATGCAAACCAATGCCACCTTACTGAATGATGACTGGTGCACATTTATTAAAGAAAATGGTATCAGGATCGGCGTTAGTGTCGACGGCCCGAAGGAATTAAATGATCTTAACCGGCTCACCAGGTCTGGCAAAAGCACTTTCTCCAAGGTAATGGCCGGTATTAGCTACCTGAAAAAACACCACATCCGATTTCATGCCATCGCTGTGATCAGTCAGGCCGCCCTGATCCATGCTGATGATATCTACGATTTTTTTAAAGACCTGGGAGTCACAAAATTGGGACTTAACATCGAAGAGGTTGAAGGTATCCACACGGAGTCGACCTTATCAACTGACCAGGCATCCATGGACATTCTACATGCTTTCTATCAAACTCTTTATGAACGGCAGTTGGATGATAAGAATCCACTCCACGTTCGCGAACTGGACGATGCCAAACGGAAAATTCTCCAGATTCCACTGGATTATTTTTCCAATCACGGTATCACTCAGCAAAATAATCCATACCAGATTATTTCCGTGGATATTGAAGGTAACTTTACCACCTATTCTCCGGAATTATTAGGTCAGAAGAACGAAGAATATCAGGACTTCATCCTGGGAAATGTCCATTACACCACTTTTGCGCAGGCAGCCCATACTCCTCTTTTCGAAAGAATGTGGAACGATATTTCTTCCGGGATAAAAAATTGCGAAAAAACCTGTCCTTACTTCTCATTCTGCGGAGGGGGTGCACCGGCAAACAAGTACTATGAAAATGGATCTTTCTCAAGTACCGAAACCATGCAGTGTCTCTATAGCATTCAGACACCACTGGAGATCATCACCAGTCGCCTCGAACAGGATCTCAAGATGGTCTGACCAGGAAATTTATTATCTTAATCCAAAGACAGAACAAGGAATGAAACAAAATCCGATCCGGGTCCTTCTGGTTGATGATCATCAAATAATTCTAGACAGCCTGAGCCTGCTTTTTAACCTGATCGATCAGGTGGAAGTGGTCGGTGCCTACAATGATCCCAGAGATGTACCGGAAGCTCTGGCCAAAGAAAAGGTTGAAATTGTCATTACAGACTTTAGCATGCCCTATATGAACGGAGTGCAGTTGACCCTTCAAATCAAGGAGCTTTATCCGGATGTGAAAGTGATCATGCTGACGGTGGCGGATCAGGGTGATGCCATTCAGGATGCTTACCGGGCCGGAATATCGGGATATGTTATGAAAAAGGCGGATCGTCAGGAGCTGGAGTTGGCGGTGAAAACAGTAGCCAGAGGGCAGATGTACTTTAATGAGGAAGTGATGAAATCCATGCTCACACAAGCACCTTCACATCATCTGGATCTGATGGAAGGAGAAAAACTCAGTCAGCTTACAAAACGAGAGCTGGAGATTATCCGTCTGCTTGCCCTTGAACATTCCAGTGCAGAAATTGCGGAGAAACTATTTATCAGTGTGGGTACAGTTGAAACCCATCGACACAATATTATGCGGAAGCTGGATGCTAAAAATGTGATCGGAGTGATCAAGTTTGCCTTGAAATATGATTTGGTATAGACCCTGGAGGATTTATTTATCAATTTATGGACTAATGATTTCCGTCGCCGGAATACCGGCCCAGGACCGGCCTTTTTTAGATTCTTTAGCTCATCTTACCGACTCGCTTGCTTCTGCATTTCACAATTCCCCGGATACCACCTATCTGATGACCCTCAGCCGAACCATTGAAAATATGGCTTATTACCGGGATGAAAGGTTGCCTGACTACTTTCGTCAGTTTACAGATTACAGCAAACAATTTAATACCCCTCTGGTGACCGGTCTTTATCTCCGGGCTCAAGCGAGAGTGCTGGACCGTTCGGGACAGCTCGATTCGGCCTTGGGATACTATCTGAAAGCCGTGGATTCGCTCAAGCTGACCAGTGTGGATGCCGGTGAGATCGCAATGACTTACATTTATGCCGCTTTTTTATTGAGCAATTCGGGTTCTCCCCAGCAATGTCTTACCTTGCTGGAACAGGCAAAACCCTATGCCAGACTTTCCGCTAATCCCCTGCCTCTGTACTATATCTATGACTATTTGGGAGACTATCATTATTACAGTGCTTTTGGTATTGAGGACTTTCAGACAGCTCTGGAATACTACGAAATGGCACAGGAGATCGTTGAGAAAAGGAACCTCACTGCTAAAACCACCGACAATTATGGAGGTCTGTCAAATGTCTATTACCGGAGAAATGAGCCGAAAAAGGGAGACTTTTATTGGTATCTCGCAGATTCAATTGCCCGCGCACATCATGACTACAATGGCTTGTATGGTTTATACATTGACAAATCGGAGATTTTCATGGATAATGGCCAGCACAGCGAAGCGGTGAGTTTGGTTGAAAAGTCCTATGAATTTGCCAGAAAGACCGGTTGGCTGGAACTGATGGCCAGGGCCCAAAGGCAACTTTATACTACGTACCGGAGTCTGGGCAACTATGAAAAGGCACTTCTGTATTATGAAGAGTTCAGCGAATCGCAGGACAGTATGAATAAACAAGAACTCCTGCGGCAATATTCGGAGCTGCAGACCAAATATGAAAATGAACGAAAAGAGCAACTGATTACCGAACTCAACAACAGAAATCTACGGCATACCCGGAACTTCCTGATTGGCATCATTGCCCTTGGTGCCCTTTTGATCATACTGGGAATCTGGACGATCCTGCGACTAAATAAAAGCAATAAATTACTGAAGGCTAAAAACAGAGAAATACTGGAGGCTCAGATCAAAGGCCAGACACTTGAACGGAGACGGGTTGCTTCCGAGCTCCACGATAACCTGAATACCAAGGTGGCTGCGATCCGGTGGCAGTTGCAGGCTCTTGACGGAATTGCAGAGCCCAATGTGAGAAAGATCATCGATAACACGCTTACGTTAATCAATGATGTATATGGGGATATTCGTCTGATTGCCCACAATCTGATGCCGGAAGAAATTGAGGCAACGGGTCTTGTGCCCGCGCTCAGCAATCTGGTCAATCAACTGAATATCAGTAACCGGGTTGAATTCAACCTGATAACCGGTTCAGACGAGCTGCAATTCCCGCCACATCTTGTCTATCCCTTCTATAATATTTCGTTTGAACTGATCAACAATGTGCTTAAACACGCAGACGCTCAGCATGCCTGGGTCAGTCTTTCATCATACAATGACAGCATTACCATAACTGTCAGTGATGATGGTAAAGGATTTGATCAAAATGGGAGATCCGGAGGAGTTGGTCTCAAGAATATTCGATCACGGGTGGAAAACCTCGGGGGTGACCTTACAATAGAGAGTAATCCGGGAAAGGGTACGAAGACTATAGTAAAGATCCCATTTTCGAAATTGGATACCTGAATAAACAATGTCTTTGACAAACCTTCAGTAGCCAACATCAAAATTATATATACCTCCCAATTTCCGGGAGATCTACCACTGCCAACCATATCCCTGAAGACATACGGTAAACTAAAAATCACAAATCATTGCACATTTTAATAAATGAAAGCTACCTATACCTTCGAATCAAAAGTGTGGAAACACCATGGTCCTGCAGCATGGTATTTTGTATCTCTACCAAAACTTCATTCTGAAGAAATCAGAGGACTATTCCAGAAATGGGAAGAAGGCTGGGGCAGGTTAAAATGCCAAGCCAAAATTGGGAATACGATTTGGGAAACCGCCATTTGGTATGATACCCATCACCATGCCTATGTGTTGCCTCTCAAGGCAGAAATCAGAAGGACAGAACATATCGAAACAGATCAGGTAATTGCCATCACCATTATGATCTAGAAGTATAGAAGTTTGCCAATCCGGTCCTTTTATATTCCATTCCCTGTCCAATGGTATGATTTGATCAACCGGTAGCTTGCACTTATTCATTGATCACGGTCCAAGGGGTCATGACCCCTTGAAGAAACTCGTATAGAGTCCTCTGTAAGTCGTTGCTCCTGGTTGTTATTGCCAGATACCACGAAATTGAAACACCCCTTTCATGAATATGGGAGGAGGATACCTCCCTGGTTTCTTCACCCAGCAGAATAAAAAAAGCCACCTGATCCTTCAACCAGGCAGCTCAAACACAAAATCCGTAAGAAAGATCTTTGAGGATTTCATTTCGGATTCCTAAATATAAACAACGAGCCATTCGCTTACAAATCAATTCCCGATTTTTTACCGCTGGATAGCATTTTTTACAAGATCAAGGTCATCAATCCGAAAAGCCCGGTGACAGGATCTGTTCAAAAGAGGCGCTGACCTTGGGGTCGAAGTAAAAGTAATATGGTCAAGATCAGGAAATCCAGGTCTTGGTTATTCCGGAAGATTTCAAATTCATACACACTCGATAATGCCAGACTATTCTTCATCCCCCTTTTTAGTAACTTTCACTTTCAAATTTCAGCCATGGTTCGGATGCATCAGCTCGCTGCCATTATGTTTCTGGATATTGACGGATACACGGCCATCATGCAGGATGATGAGGCCCGGGCACTGATGCTCCGCGACAAGCTGAAGAAGAAACTTGAGGAAGAAGTAAAGACCCATCACGGTGTATTACTGGAATTCCGGGGCGACGGTGCCTTGTGCAGTTTCGGAAGTACGATTGAAGGCGTCCGGGCAGCGATTGCCCTCCAACGGGAAATGCAGACCGATCCCAGGGTGCCATTACGCATCGGGATCCATACCGGTGATGTGATCATTGATGGACACTCTGCCTTCGGAGATGGAGTCAATATTGCCTCCAGAATGGAGTCACTGGCCGAACCCGGCAGTATTTTTATTTCTGCCAAGGTCTATGATGACATTAAGAATCAAAGAGATATCCGCACAGTCCCGCTGGGAAAATTTCTACTGAAAAATGTTAAAGAACAGATGGACATCTATGCCATCAGCAATCAGGGCATCCTCATTCCCAAGTCTCACAGGCTGGCCGGTAAAGGTGAGAAAATTCAGCATGACTGTATTTTGGTCTTACCATTCGTCAATATGAGTAATGACCCCGATCAGGATTACTTCAGCGATGGTCTGACCGAAGAGCTGATTTCTACTTTGTCGAGGTTGAAGGACATGAAGGTGATTTCGAGAACCACCTCCATGAAATATAAAGGAACCAGTAAAGACATCAAAACGATTGGCCACGAAACAGGTGCCAACTTTGTTGTGGAGGGAAGCGTCCGGAAACACGGCAATCATTTACGGATCACAGCCCAATTTGTAGACTCGACCCGTGATGTCCACCTTTGGGCGGAAAGTTACCGGGGCACGATGGATGATATTTTTCTGATCCAGGAACAAGTGTCGGAAAAAATTGTCGAAGCCCTTCGGATGAAAATTACCGGAGAAGAAAAAACCCATTTACAAAAAAGATATACCGACGATACCGAAGCCTGGCAATGCTATCTTCAGGGCCGCTACCTGTGGAATAAACGAAATGAAACCACCCTGAAATCGGCGATCAAGTATTTTGAAAAAGCACTGGAAAAAGATCCGGACTATGCCCCGGCCTGGGTCGGACTGGCAGACACCTATAGCCTGATGGGTGAATTTACCATCATGTCGCGCAGGGAATTATTGCCAAAATTACGAACCGCTATCCAAAAAGCTCTCGAACTTGACAACCAGTTGGGTGAAGCCCATATTTCTCTGGCAATCTCGGTCATGTTGAATGAATGGGACTGGGAAAGGGCAGAAAAGGAATATCAGCTGGGCCTGGAATTAAATCCCAACTACGCCACCGGTCATCACTGGTATGCCGAGTGGCTTTTATTTACCGGGAACACGGAAAAAGCTATGGAGGAGATTAATATTGCCATTGAGCTCGATCCGGTATCCCCTGGCATTTTGAAAGACAAAGGCATTTTCTATTATTATATCCGCCAGTATGATCAGGCCATCGACATGGCCCGGAGCACCCTTGAACTGGATCCGGAATTTGCCAATGCGCACCGGCTGCTCTCCCTGGCTTACAGCGCCACGGGCATGATGCATGGTGCCATTGCCGAGAACCAACTATGGGGACGAAAAACCGGGAATCCGGTGAAAACCGATATAGCACTGGCTCAGATCTATGCTTCTGCCGGGTATCAGGATGATGCCCTAAAAATCATTGCTCCATACACCGATGAAAGAAAACTTACCAGCAATGATTTTCGGGGTATGGCTTTGGTCTATGCCGCTTTGAAAGAGAACGATATCGCTTTCGAATGGCTCGAAAAGAGTTATATCCGCCGGGAAGAATCGCTTTGTAGTCTGAAGCTGGACCCAAAACTGGACAATTTGCGCACCGATCCTCGATTTGATGTCCTGATCAGAAAAATCGGACTGGAACCATAGCAATGGTTTTGTGGTCTTGTGGTCTTGTGGTTTTTTGGTTATCGGCTGCTACTGTTGGAGTAAGTACCATTGGAGCGGCGATTTTAATCGCCGCAGTATAAGTGTGTTTAATCGTTGAATTGTAATCGTTGAATTGTTTAACTGGGTGCTGTCACCCTGAGCCTGCCGAACGGGTGGTTTCTCCAGCACACTATAAAGTCCCCTTTTAGGGGATTTAGGGGTCCTGGTCTTGTTCAATTGTTTAATGATTTATTAGGACCAAAGTCACCCTGAGCCTGCCGAAGGGTGGTCCTGTTATGGAGGGCCGATATTCTTGAAGCAAGTGCCATGGAGCGGCGATTTTAATCGCCGTTGCTAAGCGTATCGAACGGGTGAGTGTCAGGCGCTGATCTTTTCGATCACTTCCTGATCGGTCACGCCGGATTTTACATCGGTAAAAAGATACGAAGATCCGTTACCCATGCCGACAATGGTGCGCATGGCTACATCTGGCGAAATCTTGAGAAAGATCAGGTTAGACCGGGGTACGTGGTATAAATTGCCATTGAGTGGATTGGGGGCTGTTGGTACAAAAATGGTAAACAGGTCGGGATGTACCTCTTCGCTGACAAAACCAGTCAGGTAGACACCATTGCCGTAGGGATCCACCAGTACCACCTGAGTGAAGGGCATCTTCTTCAGTCCTCCGAATTGCTGGACCATATCGTGTATGACCGTGTAAAATGGCAGTGGGTGCAGGTATTTTCGTTCCAGTTTACCCGCCATTTCCGTGATAGCACCATTCCGCTGCAGCCAGCCAACGAGTAAAAAAAAGCCCAGTAAGATTAGTAACGACAGTAGATGCATATACCAGGGCGTAACATCTACATTGGGAGCCAACAGCATCGTAATTGGTGCCAATAGACTAAAAATCAGCTGGGAAAGGAGGTAAATAAGTGTAATAAAGATCAGGACAGGCAAGGTCAGCAAAGCACCTTTCCGGATTACACTCAATACCGGATGCCGGTACCATGGCTCTGATAATTGTCCGGGTACTTTCACCAGGTTGGTGTCGTGGTTGGAACCAGTTGAGGATTCGTCGGTTTTCATCTCAGGACTATTAATGATTTGACAGATATGGTACCTTATAATGACTTCTTTACCCGACTTATTGTTCATTGATCTGATCAGTTTTGACCCTGAACAGATATTCAGGGACACAACCCTTTTAGAAAATAAGCCGGACAGATTATGACAGGTACCTCCCTCTGAAGAACATAAATTGACTTTTCATTAACTTCAAAGTATCATGCTGCGACGACTCACCGCCATTATGTTTACTGACATTGTAGGATATTCTGCTCTGATGGCTACCAGTGAAACAAAGGGACTTTATCTGCTTAAACAAAATCGCAATATCCAGCGATCCTTAATTGAAAAGCACAACGGTCATTGGATCAAAGAAATGGGAGATGGAATTATGGCCAATTTTGACCAGGCCCGGGATGCAGTCAAGTGCGCCATTGAAATTCAAAAGGAGTCGCAGGATCTCGATGCAAAAATCAGAATTGGGATTCATTGGGGAGAAGTGAATATAGACCGCAATGACCTTTTTGGTCATGGTGTAAATATTGCTGCTAGAATTGAGGCCATTGCAGAACCGGGCGGAATCTATATTACGCAAGCTGTCTTGTCAGCAACCGAGGTACCCAAAGAATTTCAATCTAAATTCCTGGGAGAACTGCTCCTAAAGAATATCCCTCACAGGGTACCTACCTATGCCATAGTGGGGGGACCTCTACCTATTCCAAGCCCAGAAAAAATCAGTCAATTAGTTTCCAAACCTGATCTAACTTCGCTGGCTGTATTGCCTTTCAAAAGTCTGGGTCAAAATGAAGAGGAACAATATATTCTCGACGGAATTCAGGATGCCCTGATTGGTGAACTATCACAAATAGAATCACTCCGGGTGATCTCAAGAACATCCACCATACGATACCGCGATACATCTAAGGCAGTACCGCAAATAGCACAGGAATTAGGTGTTGACGGCGTGCTAGAGGGAACTCTGTTGCAATACAGCGAAAACGCACATTTGCATGTCAAATGGATCAGGGCATTCCCAAAGGAGGAACATGTGTGGGCAGCGAGTTATCGAAAAGAATTGAAAGATGTATTTGCTCTTTACAGTGAAGTAGTAAAGGATATCACGAAGCATCTGAAAGCAAATCTGACTCCTCAGGAACAGATGTATCTAAATAACCCACATCCGGTGATGCCAAAGGCATATGAAGCCTACCTCAAAGGGCTCTTTCATTGGGAAAAACTCACCAAAGATGATCTGGAAACAGCACAGGGGTACTTTGAAAAATCAAAGGAGATCGATCCGGGTTTTGCTCTGGCATATTCGGGCCTGGCCGCGATCTGGATGGGTCGCCTGATCATGGGTTACACTCGTCCGCATGATGCAGTAACGAAAATTTATACCCATATCCGGCAAACCCGGAAACTGAATGAACACCATGCAGATTCCCACTTTTGGGATGCATTGATCAGTGTTTGGATTGAATGGGATTGGGCAGGAGGTGTCAATGCTTTTGAAAAGGTGCTCAGTGTCAACTCCAATCATAGTTTAGCTTCAGCCTATTACTCTCACCTGCTTTTGTTCCTGGAAAATGGTGCGGAATCCGATTTTCAGATGAAAAGAGCTATAGAACTGGATCCTTTTAATCCATTGATTCAATCTCTTTATTCCATGCAACTTAATTACTCGAGAAAATATGACCAGGCGGAAGGTGTCGCTATCAGAATCCTGAAGGAGCAAAAGAATCATCCTGTTGCTCTGTCAACTCTGAGATCGATTTTTCACAATAAGAAGATGTATCATGAAGCTTATCTAATATTTAAGAAGTCCTTTGAGAATGCCGGTGATTATGAAGTTTCAGGAGCTTTGGAAACTGGTTTCAAGGAAGGAGGATATACCCGGTCGCTTGTCAAAGCGGCTGAAATATTTATTGATCGTTCACATAGCTATTCGGAAAATACCTGGCAAATTGCAACTTTGTATACCCGGGCCGGGAAGAAAGAACTTGCTCTTCACTATCTGGAAAAAGCATTACAAATCAGGGAATCAAATTTACCCTATATTAGCATTGATCCTATTTTTGATGATCTCCGAAACGAAGCAAGATTTAAAAGAATATTATCCTCAATGAACCTTACAGCTTAGCCAGGTGATCAATAATTCGATCTCCAAATTCAATTAAATACAATAAGCTAGAATAAATACAATAGGTTGATCCTTATCTAATTAATCACTAAATTGCAGCTTGGCAAAACAAATTTAAAATGTCTATCGACAATGAAATTCTCACTCTTGAAAGAGAAGCCCTGGACAATTGGTCTTCTGGTAATGTACCTGGATATCTGAAGCACGCTGCTTCAGATATGACCTATTTTGACGATATCGGAGCGCAAAATGGTGTGATTGGTCTGGAAGCAGTGCAAGATTATGCAGACAATATAGCGTCGATGATCCCTGAGCACAAGTATAAAATCATCAATCCCAATATCCAAATGCTGGGGGACGTAGCAGTATTGATTTTTCAATACCACCCTTTCTCTCCGGATGATACTCCTCTGACCAAATGGCGAGCAACATCAGTCTATGCCAAACGGCATGGACAGTGGAAATTAGTGCACGGTCACTGGAGTATGAATAAGCCATCTTAGACTCTGCTGAAGAATACCCAAAATCACTCATCCCTCAGGCATTCATTGGGATGCACGGACGCAGCGACGAATGCCTGCGAACTGGTTGTCAGCCAGGAGATGATCAGTACCAGCACACCGGCACCGGCAAAAAACCACCAGTGAAGTCCAATCTTAAACTGAAATCGATCCAGCCAGTTGTCCACCAGAAAATAGGCTACCGGAATACCCAGGATAATCGAAACCATCACCAACCGGGTAAAGTCTTTGGTCAGCAAAAGGACGACATTGAAAACCGAGGCACCCAGTACTTTTCTCACTCCGATTTCTTTTTTTCTCAATTCTCCTGTGAACGCAGCCAGACCAAAAAGACCGAGACAGGAAATCAAAATAGCAAACCCGGCAAAATACCGGGAAAGACTGGCCACCCGTTGTTCGGCTGCATATTGTCGAGCATAGTCATCGTCGACAAACTGGTATTCAAAGGGAAATCCCGGATTAAATTTTTCAAATAGGTCCTGCAGATTGCGGAGTGCCTCTTCTTCCTTTCCGGCGGTAATACGGGCCATGACCATCCAGGTCTGTTCGGGATAAAGGCGGAAAAACAACGGGCTGATATCCTCGTGCAATGATTTAAAATGGAAATCTTTGACCACACCGATAATTTCCATGGGATATTCATCCCAGAGGGTAATAATCTTGCCAATGGGATCATTTTCAAGCCCCATCACTTTAATGCCGGATTCGTTAAAAATGATCTTGTTCGTATCTGCTCCATATTCGCGGGAAAAAAAACGTCCTTCTTTAAGTTCTACACCTATCGTTTCCAGCAAATCATAATTTACCCGCACATTCTCAAATAAAATGCGGTCATCGGGATTTTTTCCTTCCCATTTCAATCCGCTGGTATTGTTTTGCTGACCGACCAGGCCGTGGCCAATGGTCGAGATGTTTTCCACTCCCGGCAATCTTTTGGCTTCAGTGAGAAAAGCGTCGGCAGCTTCTTCCAGCTTTCCCTCTACCTGAAAATGCACCAACTGGTCTTTATCGTAGCCCAGATTTTTTCGCATCACATATTGTACCTGCTGATAGATCGTTATGACACTGATGATCAGTATAATGGACAAGGTAAACTGAAAAATGACCAACCCTCTCCTCGCCCAAAGTTCTCCCAATGTCGATTTTAATTCACCTTTCAACACCGTGACCGGCTTGAAAGAAGACAAATAAAGTGCGGGATAGCTGCCAGCCAGCAGTCCGGTAATCAGGGTGATCAGTAAAAAGGTACCAGCGAGATCGGGAGAAATGGCCAGTGAAATTTCTTTGCCGGTAAGCATATTGAACTTCGGTAAAAAGAAAGCTACCAATACAATCGATAAAAGTAGGGCGATAAAGGCAGTGAGGACCGACTCTGTGAGATACTGGTAAATGAGCGTGGATCGCTCTACGCCAAAAGTCTTTTTAACACCGACTTCCTTCGCCCGGCGTGACCCTCTGGCGGTCGAAAGATTCATGAAATTAATACAGGCAATCAACAGGATAAATACAGCAATCACCGAAAAAAGACGTACGTATTCGATCCGGCCACCAGCTTGTTTTCCATTTTCATAACGGCCGTATAAATAGGATTCGGAAAAGGGTTTCAGGAAAAGAACGACGTTCGAATTTTCGGAACGCTCTTTAACGAAATTGGCAATCTTTTTATTGACCTGATCAGGATCCGAACCATCTTTCAGAATAATCACGGTTGGCGGTGAATTATTGCCCCAGCTTCTCAACCAATCATTCTCCTGCAGGTATTCGAAGTAGGGAGTAACTATGTCAAATTCCATCGACGAATACTTACTCACATCCTCAAAAACTCCGGTGATTGAGTAAAATTTCTTGTGATCATATTCGATGGTCTTACCAAGGGCATTTTCTACCGAGCCAAACAGTTTTTCAGCCGTGGTCCGGGAAACGGCCATGGACGACGGTTGTCTTAATACCAATTCAGGCTGCCCCCCAAGGAGATCAAAGCTAAACATCCGGAAGAAATCTTCACTGGCATGGTAACCGGTCACCTTGATATTTTGGTCACCTGCAGTAAGGGTGTGTTTTTCAGGCCACATAATGGTAGCGGCATATTCCACTTCGGGAATTTCTTCAGCCAGGGTCTGGGCCAGCAATCCGGGTGTTGACCGGGTGGTCATAATTCCTTCCTTATACTGCTGATGTTCCATTACCCGGTAGAGACGATCGCTATTGGCATGAAACTGATCGATCTGTAACTCATCGTGGACCCATAAAAAGATCAGCAAGGCACAAGCCAGGCCGGCAGCCAGACCGATGACATTGATCAAAAAAGAACTTCTATGACGGCGGAAATTGCGAAACGCCATTTTGACAACGTGCAGTGTCATCCGTTCGGAATTTTAGGGTAAAGACTGTTGCCGGAGGAAAAAGGTTGCAATGGGCGATGAATTTTCCCGTCAAAGTTCCAATGGGTCCTGTTGACGTTCCAAGGGGTCCTGACCCCTTGGATCACTGATCAATGACTGTCCCAAGGTCCTATGGACGTTCCAAGGGTCCTGCCCCCTTGGATCACTGACCAATGAACTCCCAAACCTACTGTGGACGTTCCAAGGGTCCTGACTCCTTGAATTCGCTGACCAATGAACTCCCAAACGTACTATGGACGTTCCAAGGGGTCCTGACCCCTTGGATCCCCTACCCCATGATGTCAGAACCGTTGTCGTTGACGTTCATGTTCTTTCGTCTAAACAGGGAGCTATCTGTTTTTCCGAAACGGTACGAGAAATTCACCCTTACCACCCGGAAATTGCGCCAGCGTTCATTCTCCTGGATAAAGAAGGCAGATTCTGAATAGGAGCCCTGTCTCCGGCTGGCAAAAACATCTTCCATACTGAGGAAAATACTGGCTTTTCGCTTAAACAGGTCTTTCCGAAGCGCGGCATCCACAAACCAATAGGGTGTCGAATAACCCTGGGCCGAATTATTGGCTCCACCAAAACCCCGGAAACGACCGCGGCCTTCGTTGGGAGAAAATGCCGTTTTACTTTGATATTGCCCCGACAATTGTAAATTCAGTCCGGCTGGGAGGCCTATATTCATATTTTCCTTTACAAACCAGGTAAATTGTTCGTTGACCAGTCCAATCTCGATATTCGATGCATCAACCCGGGAATTATAGAGATTGATATTGGACGTCAGGTCGATTTTCTTTGCCAGTTGATTCCGTACCGTAAATTCAACCCCATAAGCTTCACTGCTGCTCGAATTGGCAAAGGTGGCAATGACGATCTCGGTTTCCCTCAACGGATCCGCTTCTGTAAATTGATAGTTGGTGATGAGATCCTTGGCCCTTTTATAATAACCGGTAATCAATATGTTGTGTCCGTTCTTAAGAATATTCTGATACGATACTTCAGCCGAGGTAGTAAATTCCGGTACCAGATCCGGATTTCCTTTCCTCAGATTTAATGAATCGGAATAATCGACAAAGGGAATCAACTGAAAAAAATTGGGACGATTGATACGCCGCGTCACGGAAAATTGAATATTGTCTTCCTCATTCAGTTTTTGGGTGACAAAAATGCTGGGAAACAGACTCAGTGGATAGTCATTCTGAAAGTTGGATTCGCCGGTCAGTTCTCCTTTATAGGTACTGCTTTCTGCCCGTAAGCCCACCTGATATCCCCATTTGGGAAACTGATGACTGAGGGAGGTGTACGCGGCATAAACCTGATCATTGAAGGTGTATTGATCCGTAAAATTGAAAATCTGAACCCAGGAAGACGTCTGATTATCAAAGAAAAAATTAAAATTATCATTATCGACTTTCCGGACAGAAGCCCGCGCACCCATTTCCAGTTTCAATTTATCCGATAAGGGATCGACATAGTCGGTTTGCACAGTCAGCATGTTGGTCCCTCCTTCGCCGTTTTGCCGCTCCTGCAGATTGGTGCCCCGGTTAACGTATTTCGTGAAATAGTCATTTTCATTTCGAAAGAGGATATCATTGTAATTAATGTCGGCGGTGAGCTCTTTTCCTTTTTTGGGATAAATATGCTTGAAAAGGATCGATCCTCCGGCATTCCGGAAATTGCGTTCTCCATCGGTCTCCCGGAGATACTCCGAAGAAGTCACCTCCGCTGTAAAAAGGGAATCCGTCCGCACATCCAGGGTTTCCGGTCTCCCAAACTGGCCCCGGGTGAAGGACCCCTGGAAGGTAATGGTATTCCGGTTATCCATAAACCAGTCCAGTCCGGCCCGGGCATTGGCAAAAAATCCCTTTTGTTGACCAGATCCTTCCTGGTGGATATTGGTCAGGGGACTACCAAAAAGATTCCTGCGATCGGTGATGCTGTATGAATCTCCCCGCCGGGCGTTATAGTTTCCATTGAGGAATGCATTGACTTTCCCTTCCCGGAGGTTGATATCGCCACCCACATTATTGCTACCCTGGGTGTCAAATCCCAGCCGGACACTTCCATTGTATCCAATTCGCTTTTCTTTCTTCAGCACAATATTGACGATACCGGCCTGGCCTCCCGATGCATCGTATCTGGCGGAAGGATTGGTGATGATTTCCACCGATTCAATGGCATCTGAGGCAATCTGATCAAGCGACAATGTCGTCGGCCTTCCATCTACAAATAACTGGGGCGAGCCGTTTCGCAGGGAAAGGTTGCCATCCAGGTCAACCGCCAGACTTGGTACATTCTTCAGGGCCTCTACGGCCGTACCTCCGGCAGCGCTGGCATCTTTATCAACCCGGTATATTTTTTTATCCAGGGCAAGCTGGACACTGGTTGCTTCTGCAGTTACAGTGACTTCCGCGAGGTTCTTGGCCTCCTGAGTCAGTTTGATATTACCCAGATCCACATCAAAACGATCTGCAGACATCCTTGAAGGATCTCCCGTAGCAGGGCGATTACCGTTCCGTTGTCCGGCACCCGGACGGCTCAGACCAAAACTGACTTTCTGTGAAATTTCGGTATAACCGAGAAACGATATCTTCAATTCAAAATCACCGGCCACCGGCAATTGCTCCAGACTGAAGTCCCCTTTTTCATCCGTGATCTGCCCGGTAATTAACTCCGGCTGGGGCTCCCTGGTAACGGAATCGATCTTCATCCGGTACAGGGACACTGTGGCATAGGCGATTCCTTTCCCATTTTCATCGACGATCCGTCCGTAAAACCGGCCGATGTTCATCGGTTGCCGGTTGGCGGCACCGGGTGCCGGTGGAATCTGAGCCATCAGTTCTGACAGTGGCAAAAAACCAAAACCCAGAATGAGGCAAAGACCACGGATGGTTAGAAAATTTGTAGTCTTCATCAATTGAATTTTCATTTTGTATAGATACGCAACGTTTAAACTGGAAAATGGATTAGCCGACTATCAGAGTGAAAATGTCGATGAAAAGCGATAGGCGAAGATATTTCATTTTTTTTATTCGCGTTCAGGAATTTCTCCATACCGGATGATCAATTTACGAGGAACCACGACAATCAACTATTAATTGAACTTTCTTACCTTTTGGCAGTCATCCTGAGGAACGTTGGAAGAAATCATTATTATCGAAACGGAAAATTTCCAGATCACTCAAACCGAGTTTTATATCCGGATACTGCTCACATTGGGCATTGGCTTTGTCATAGGCCTGGAACGGGAACATGCTTCGCTCTCCCGGCAAGAGGAGATTTTTGCCGGACTCCGCACCTTTGTGATGGTTTCGATAATGGGCTTTCTCTGCATGATGCTCAGCGTCCTATTCTCTTACTGGATCCTGATCGCCGGACTTCTCGGGTTAAGCGCCATCGTGTCGGTATCTTACTGGATCAGTGCCAGCCGGGGACAACTTGGTGGTACGACCGAACTGACCACTTTTCTGGTTTTTATCCTGGGCGCGTTAACTTTCCTGGGGCATCTTGAAATCAGCCTTCCGCTCACCGTCATCATCCTTATCTTCCTCTCCCTCAAAGTTAAATTTCAAAGTATCGTTGGCCGGATTACCCAAACCGAATTATTTGCCTTCATCCAGTTTGTCATCGTCGTGCTGCTGATCTTTCCCTTCCTCCCGGATCAGAATCTTGGTCCTTACAATGTAATCAATCCACGGGAAATCGGGTGGGTGATCGTCCTGACCTCAGGTGTGGGTTTTGTCGGCTACATGTTGATGAAATTCCTCGGCACCAATATGGGGATTCTCCTCACTGGCATCGTCGGAGGCCTGGTTTCCAGTACGGTGGTGACCTGGGTGTTTTCGAAAAAAAGTACACTGAATCCTGCACTTTCCAAAAGTTGTGCGGTTGCCATCCTCGCCGCTTCCACAATCATGGTTGTCCGGGTCTTTATCTGGATTTCGGTATTTAATCCATCACTGTTTCCGGGCATATTGGTACCGCTCCTGCTAATTCTGGCTGCGGCTTTTGGAATCACCATCTTTTATTTCAAAACCCAGGATTCCGTTTACATGAAACCAGATCAACTACCTCTGGGTGAACCACTCAACCTGCGGGATGCTGTCTTATTCGGCGCATTATATACCGGTATCCTGCTGATTGTCAGCTATGCCAATGACCAGTTTGGCAACAAGGGTATCTATTTCTCAAGCACCATTGCCGGTCTGACCGATATTGATGCCATTACCATTTCCGTTTCAAAAATCGCCGGAGATTCGATCGCGTTGTTTACTGCCATGAATGCCATTGTCCTGGCTACGATATCCAACACTGTTGTCAAGCTGGGAATCGCCCTCTGGGCAGGCAGTGCCAACCTGAGAAAGGAGGTCCTGATCGGTTACGGTTTAATGATTCTCGCTGGAATAACCGGCATAATCATCATGAACAGCTAATTGACTTCCAGTTTTTCTCTTGCGGTTCAGGATCTTTCAGCGATACCCTCTCAGCGCACCGCTTCTGCCCAATTTGCGGTATACCAAAGCACCGCATCTTTTCGCTGACTCCAGGATTTGATTTCATCCAGGTATCGTTCAAACGTACGATGATCCAAATTTCCGATCTCCCTGATCTTTGGTCCCGCTCCCTGCAATATGCTTAAAAGATTGTTGGCATAATGATAAAAATCTGCCTCCGAAGCGGCTGCCCCAAAAAGAATGAAATCGATCTTAAAATTCCGGAATCCCGCCTCGTGCAGCAAAGTAACCAAATGGCGACCGATGTACGGATCGTTGCCCATCTGCTCATAGACTTTACAATACAATGTCCATAGCAGATCAAATGAGGGGAGCTGTGGGGTAATGCGAAAATTGGCGTGATCGTCATCCACCAAAATAATCCGCCCACCATCCTTTAAAGCTTGTCTTGCCTGTTCCAAGGCTTTAAGTGGGTGATTCAGGTGTTCCAGGACAAACCTGATGAAAATCAGATCAAAACTTCCCCATTCCACTGCCTTCAAAGGCAGATCGTAGGCACTTCCCTCCCGGAAATCAACGAGATCCACCTCCCCCTGTTCCCGGGCGAGGACCCTGGCTTTATCCAGTTGATCTGTCGATTTTTCAATTCCCACCACGCTGCCGGTGTTTAACCGACGGGATAACATCCGGGAAAAGACACCAAGACCGCTTCCAATATCCAGGATCTGTTCATCTCCGGTCAGGGTAATTTTCTGCAGGCAGCGCTCATTCAGCAATTGGTTCAGGAAGTATAGCCTTTCCTGTTCTTCGGCATGGGTACCATGAATATAGTTCAAAGCTGATTGATTAAATGTAATACCACTATAACGAAACGCTGGTACTAAATGCAGTCTGATTTTGGGTAGTAGTTCTGCTCTGAATGGTGAAGATCCGGTGGACCTATGCTCTCAAAGCCAGTCTCCGTGTAAAAATGTGGTCGACAAATGTCTGATCGATCTCAATTTCTCTATCTTCCCACCCACAGTACGATTCGGCATGCTCTTCGCGATCCGCAGATTTTTCAACCCCGTCGTCGGCCCGGTCACCATTTGTATTCCCGCCTATAATGCTTCGGCATTTATTGCCGAAACAGTTCAATCGGTTCTGGACCAAACCTATCCTGACATACAGGTGCTGATTTCAGTCGATGCCGGTCATGATGATACCGAAACCGTCATTCAACAGAATTTTAAGGATTCCAGGATCCATATGTACGTTCAGTCTCAGCGTCTGGGTTGGGTGGCCAATACCAACTTCCTTCTCGCAGCAGTGCAATCACCCTACTTTTGCATACTGCCTCATGATGATATTATTGCACCTGGATTTATAAGCCGGCTTCTGATCAGGTTACAGCGAAGTCCGCGGGCAGTAGCTGCCTATTGCGATATTCGATGCTTTGGCGCATCAAATCAGAAGATCGTCCAGCCTTCGGTGGCCGGAAGCAGGATGAAACGCATTACCAACTATCTTTGCAATCATTATAATGCCGTGGTGATGTGATCATTGGTCAATCGTGAGGCTTTGGGGAAGATGGTCTTTCTTCGGGAGAATCCAAGGTTGAATTTTGCCGCAGATACACTCTGGGGACTGGAACTTGCTCTTTGCGGAGAACTGATCCGATTGGCACGGACCCTTTACCGCAAGCGATATCATGAACGTATGTTACACCGCCAATGGCAACAATGGAATGATGAGCAAATGTTGAATGCCTGGGTTGATCATTGTCTGGATTGCTTGTATCTCTTGAAAGAAAACAATCTTTGCAGGGACAACCGGGAAACAGTCATGGGCTCTCTCATGAAGCGGTTCGGACAGGAAAACCGGGACCTTTGGCAGGCAGCGCGGTTAAGGTCCTCCTTGTCTCAGGTCAAACTAAGAGAAGATTTTCGCACCCGGTTAAAGCAAGCCTGTGATTTTTAAGCCGACAGCCACCGTCATCGGGTCCGGTATCCAGGGATGTACCATTGCCCTGCAACTCCTGAGAAGAGGATACCATATCCGTTTGGTTGAGCGAAGTCCTGATATCTATCAACGAGCCAGCGTGAACCAGGAAGGAAAAATCCATCTGGGATTCATCTATGCCCTGGATCAAAGTGGCCGGACAACCAGTAAAATGCTGGCCGATGCCCTCATGTTTGCTCCGGTCCTGGAAACGTTAATTCAGAAAAAAATAAACTGGGACCAGATCAAGTCGCACAAATTTCAATACCTGATTGCTCGTGATTCCATGGTTCCTCCGGATTTTTTAAACCAGCACTATGCTTTGGTAGAAAATGGATGTCAAAACCTGCTCAAAGACAAGGGACTGCATTATCTCGGTAAAAGACCGGAGACCTTGTATTCGTGGAAAAAGGCGACGTCATCCATCTTTTCTCCCGAGAAAGTGGAGGCGATTTTCACCACAGAGGAATATGCCATTGATCCGGTACAACTCCGCCAATTATTGGTTGAGGAGATCAGATTGCATGAGCGCATCACCATCTATCCGTCTCACCGGGTAGTGGATATCTTCCGGCATGAATCCGGATATAACGTTACCTGCCGGTTTGGCAGTGATACCATCCAGTTGAAAAGTGATATTGTCATCAATGCCGCCTGGGATGGTAAAAGACAGCTGGACCAGCTGATGGGTACAGGCGATGACCAGGCATGGTCACACCGATTGAAATTCGGTATAATCTTTCCAGTCCCTTCCCCGGAAAACATCCCCAGTTTCTCAGTCGTCCAGGGTTCTTACGGTGACTATGTCCATTATCCCGCAGGAAAATACAGCTATTTCAGCTGGTATTCCGCTTGTATGACCGAACAACGATCGGATATCATGATTCCTGAACGGTGGCAGTCTATCGTACAGGGACCGATTGACCAGAATAGCTACCAACAACTGATCGATGAGTCGCTAATTGCGCTGAAGGATCTTGTTCCCGGTATCCGGGTAAGTGGTCCCTACCAGCTCAGAGCCGGTACCATCCTTGCCCGGGGACATCGAAGCATTACCGACCCTGCCAGTGAATTGCATCAAAGGGCAGATCCACCCTTCAGCATTAACCAGGGGTACTTCAGCATTAACACCGGCAAATTCACCAGTGCTCCTCACAATTCCCACCGGCTGATGGAGCTCATTTGATTTCAGATTTCAGATTTCAGATTGCTGATTTCAGATTGCTGATGGCAGATTTGAGGGCATAGTGGCCGGCAATTTGAAAAGGAAGGGACATCTTGCTCAAGAGGGTAAAAAACTAAGCTTTATATGATGTGATGTATCAATTATATTTGTATCAAATTCATTGCATGCAGGTCATCAATCCTAAACATACCGTCTTCTATAGCATCGAGAAAGCCATTAAAACTTACCGGCAGTTTGCCCAACGTCGCTTATCTGTACGGAATATTGACATCACTATTGATCAGCTGCTGGTTTCGCCGTGATAAAAATATAAAGGAAAAAAGGTCATGACGGGAAGGTAGCGCTCGTCTTTGGCTCCCCTTCGACAAGCTCAGGGTGACCCGTTCGGCAGGCTCAGGATGACTATAATCAGATTATACAATTAAACAATACCCGAACCCCTAAATCCCCTAAAAGGGGACTTCCCAGTGTGCTGGAAAAAACCACCCTTCGACAAGCTCAGGGTGACGATAATCATAATACGTGAAACCATAATACCATAACACCATAATACCATAACACCATAATACCAACCTTCAACCTCAGGATGACTATAATCAGATTATACAATTAAACAATACCCGAACCCCTAAATC
>CAYRYD010000013.1:40205-111001 GCA_964428345.1 uncultured Saprospiraceae bacterium
CAGATTATACAATTAAACAATACCCGAACCCCTAAATCCCCTAAAAGGGGACTTCTCAGTGCGCTGGAAAAACCACCCTTCGACAAGCTCAGGGTGACGATAATCATAATACTGTGAAACCATTACACCATAATACCATAACACCATAATACCATAACACCACACTTTTTACCAGATAGAACTCAATTCAAAAACGCGGCCACGGATCATTTTAAGGGGCAATTCATCCGGATTGAGGGTGATATCGGTATAAGGTTTGGAAGGAAAAACAATTTCCGTGATCACGGTACGGCCGTCATCGGCAAATAATTCGATGGAAGACTCATCCAGAAAAATGTGCATTTTCACCTTTGTAAAATTATAATAGCAGGGAGCCACGTGCTTCCCGGCGAACTGACGGCTGAAATCAGATCGACCGGCGGTAAGCCGGTCTACATAATACTCATTCTGATCCACATCATACCCAACAAACAATACATCTCCCACTGCATTAAAGATTTCGAGTTCGATCTTTCCCCGGGTTGGTTTTTCAAATTCCAGCTGTAATTCGTATAGTCCATCCCGATTTTTAACATTTCGCAATAATTCCAATTTCTCCCGGTGATCACCCCGGCTGAAAGCCACCGCTTCCCTGCGGAGTGAAGTAACCGTTGGTACCGGAAAAGAAGAAAGGCGCAGTCCGGCCTTGGTGTCTACCAGTTGTAGCGTTCTGGGTAGCGTCATGGCACTCCGCCAGGGACTGGTAGGCACTTGCTGAGCATATTGCCAATTGCTCATCCAACCGATAAAAATCCGTTGGCCGGTTTTGGCTGGGGCATCCGACCAGGTTACTCCGGCATAATTGTCCTTGCCATAATCCAACCAGAGGCTGAGTTCGGGTGGGTTATCATTTATAAAACTTTTTCCATCAAATTCGCCGATAAAGTATTGGGTGCCGGAGCCACCATTCGGATGGCCAGGGTTGATATTCTGAATCAGCACCCATTTCTCTTTGTCGTTGATCATAAGTGGAAACAGGTCCGGACATTCCCAGACTCCATCGTGATTACCTTCTTTCTCACCAAATTCACTGACGAAATTCCATTGTATCAAATCCGGCGAATTATAGATATGCAGGCGGTCGGCAGCTGCCAGCACCAGTACCCATTGACCGGATGCTTCATGCCATATGACTTTAGGATCCCGGAAGTCTTTGATCCCCGGATTCCTGATCACCGGATTGCCATGAAACTTTGTCCAGGTACGTCCCTTATCATTGCTGTAAGCCAGACTTTGAGATTCGTAATTAGTATTACCACTCTTTGCCCTTTCTGCGTTATGATGGGTAAATAAAGCAATCAGGGGAGGTTGGTCACCCTGACCAAGTCCGCTGGTATTTTTCCAGTCGACCACCGCACTGCCGGAAAAAATATATCCGAGACTATCCGGATAAAGGGCAACTGGCAAATGCTCCCAATGGATAAGGTCTTTACTGATCGCATGTCCCCAGTGCATCGGACCCCAGACGGTACTATCGGGATAATATTGATAAAAAAGGTGGTATTCCTTATCAAAGAAGACCAATCCGTTTGGGTCATTCATCCACATCTTCTCCGGTGAAAAATGATATTGAGGCCTGTGCATTTCCCGGTAAGGAGCTACTTCGGCCTGATCGACCTGACCTGGCACAGACTGATCGGTCTTGCAGGAAATCAGTATAAACAGCCATAAATAAATAATAACCGGACTGAATAAAATATTTCGTTTCAACACTTTATGCTTATTATTTGACATGGTTTCTTCCCGGGAGTATTTTAAAACATGCAGGTCATTTACAATTTAACCTTTTACCATTTTCTTTTCCAGATCCTCCAGGCTGACCCCTTTGGTTTCAGGCATGACGAATATTCCAAACAACAACTGCAGGACCATCATCACCGCAAAAAAAGCAAAGAGGGGCCAGGGATTATCGCCTACCAGGTTGATAAAAAAGGGAGTCAGTGCAGTAATGAGGGCCGCAAAAACCCAATGTGTCCCCGAGCCCCAGGCCTGACCACTGGCCCGTACATCCGTCGGAAAAATTTCGGAGATAAAAACCCAGATCACCGCTCCCTGACCAACAGCATGAGAAGCAATAAACATTAAAACAAAACTGAGCAGGATGATCTGGCTGGCATCGGTCGCATAAGCCCAGGAAACAACACTTAAGCTGATGATATAGCCAACCGATCCTACAATAATCAGGGTCCGTCGGCCCATACGGTCAATCAGATACATACCCAGCAACGTAAATACCAGATTAACCACACCGATGCTGGTAGACTGAAACAAGGCATCTTCGGCTCCGATACCCGCAGCTTCCAGCAAGCGCGGCGCATAATATAAAACGAAATTGATGCCGGAGAGCTGATTAAAAAAAGCAATCAGAAAAGCCAGCATTAATGCATAATTATACTTACCCTGAAACAAGCCGTTTTTCACGGTGTGTGCAATTGAATGGGTAATATCGTACACAACTTTATTGACCTGTTCTACGGTGGAATACATATGACCCAGCACCTGCCGGGCATCCGCTTCCCGGCCGGCTTTCAACAAGAGCCACCGGGGACTATCCGGTACGCCAAGCACCCAGATGCAATAGATCAATGCCGGAATGGCTTCCACCCCCAGCATCCAGCGCCAGGCATGCTCCTGTATCCAAAGACCAATAACATAGTTGGAAAGAAAGGCCACCAAAATACCCAGGACGATGTTAAACTGATACAAGGCGACCAGCTTACCCCGGTTGGCAGGTGAAGAGATTTCTGCAATGTAGGTGGGTGCAGCCACCGATGAAGCACCTACCCCCAGACCACCGATAAGACGAAAGAAGGAGAATGAGGCAGGGTCCCAGGCTAATCCGGATCCAACCGCCGATACCAGGTAGAGGATACCAATCCAGAACAACGTCTTCTTTCGTCCGTAACGGTCACAGGGTATACCTCCAAAAAGAGCTCCGATCACTGTACCCCAAAGGGCTACCGACATAATAAAAACCCCATGGAAAAGCGGGCTGGTATTCCACAGGCGCTGGATGGGCTGATCGGCACCGGAAATGACGATCGTATCAAATCCGAACAAAAAGCCGGCCAGAGCGACTGCAATCGACCAGCCGAAAACTTTGTTTTTCTGCATGTTGATTTTCGTTTTAGACTGATGAATATAATAAAATCAGCCAGGATGCTAATGACATCTTTGCAGGCAAATCCGACCACTGTTCTCTTGGAAAAAATGTTAAAAAATCAAGACAAAGAGAAATCTTAACATTCTCTGATACACTTTCTAAGGTTAGCCTGCGTTTGGTATTTATGTATTGAAAAAATACATCCACAAACCGGGAATTTTCAAAAAAGCACATTCCCGGATGTTCTCACGCTCAAATACGAATTTTAGTAGTACCAATAAATTTATTTCTGCCTGCAACAGATATGAAATTCTTATGCCTATTGGGGGAAAACTCTACCTATTACTTTTAGTTCACCTTTAAATAAAATTACATTATGAGAAAATTGTCATGGGGTTTTTTATTCCTCTTAATCCTGACCATCGCTGCGTGCGAAAAAGACTCGGACAATGCACCGGATCCTGTTGATGAGCAACTGACCAATGAAGAAAAAGCAACCGAATTATTGATCAGTCTGGAAACAGGAGATACCTCCAAGGCAATGAAGTATATTGATCCGGATCAGTTTATCCAGCATAATCATCAGATGGAAGATGGCCGGCAGCCCTTTGTAGATGCTATGTTGAATGGTGAATTTGCAAACACCCAGGTCGAGATCATCCGTACTTTATCCGATGAAAACCTGGTCGCCCTGCATTCCGAATATACCATCAGCGGGGAGCAAAAAATCGCATTTGATGTCTTCCGTTTTGAAAATGGACTGATGGTCGAACACTGGGACAATTTCCAGGCAAATCAGCCGGAAAATACCAGTGGCCGCCGGATGACGGATGGACCGAGTACGATAAGTGATCTGGACAAGACCGAAAACAACCGGTCAATTGTCAATGATTTTATTACCCGGGTTATGATTGAGGGAGACTACCCTCTGACCGCCGAATTTCTCCCGGAAGACGGAAATCTGATACAACACAATCCGATGATGGCCGATAGCCTTTCCGGTTTTCTGGCTGCCATGGATTCACTGTCCGCCCAGCAATTCACCTTACAATATGAAACCCGGCATCAAACCATAGCTATGGGCAATTTCGTGCTGACTTTGAGCGAAGGTCTCTATGGTCAACCGGCACAGGCTGCTGCTTTCTATGACCTTTTTCGCCTTGAAAACGATAAAATCGTGGAACACTGGGATGTGATCGAGACGATTCCGGCACAGGAAGTCTGGTCAAACCCAAACGGCAAATTTTAGATAAAACTTTTTCTTTCAAAAAGGGCAGTTATCCTGCCATTTTGTTCATACCAAATGTTTTCGGCGGGCCTGCCAGGGGGCAGGCCCTTTTCATTAAACCTGGGAAGTCCCTGCGTGGCCGATTATTTCTTTATGGCTGATAAAAATTATTTCAATTCATAATCATAATATAGAGACAGAAAACAGCTGATTTTTCAAATTTAATCCCGGCAAATCCAGAAAGTCCACTCACAATGATTTGCCGACCAGGCAAAGACCAAAGCAGGTTTAGTTACTTTCTAAAAAATAAATACACCTGGCAATAGGGGTACTCCTTCATCTTCTGCATCATGGTTTAGGTAAAGGATATGATTCCGATTTGATAAACTATGTAAAACAGCCTGGATAATTATGAAAACCCTTGCCTTCCTTTTGGCATGCATCGCCATGCCGTTAATAACTATTGCCCAAACTCACATTCAGACCTTCCGGGGTACCGTCTTTGAACAGGAAACCCTGATGCCTTTGACCGGTGCCAATGTGGTGATTGAAAATACCGGGCTCGGCACGAGTACCGACGCAGACGGCCACTTTGTCATCGAACAGGTACCAGCCGGACGCCGGAATATTACGGTGACCTACCTGGGTTATGAACCGGTCATTATCAACGATGTACTGATTACGACCGGCAAAGAACTGGTGATGGAAATCGGGATGACGGAGGCACTCGTAGCGATGCAGGAAATTGTCATCAAAGCCAACAGCGATAAATCCGTTCCCCTCAATGAAATGGCGATAGCCAGTGCGCGGTCTTTCTCGGTTGAAGAAACCGGTCGTTATGCCTCAAGTTTGTTTGATCCGGCCCGGATGGCCATGAATTTTGCCGGTGTCTCCACCACCGGAGGCACTTCCGACCTGTTTAATGAAATCATTGTGCGCGGAAATTCACCCAGGGGTGTATTGTGGCGTCTGGAAGGTATCGAAATACCCAATCCCAATCACTTTGGGGGTCTGGGCAACAGCGGAGGAGGCATCAGTATGCTGAGCAGCAGTCTGATCGCTTCGTCCGATTTTTACACCGGCGCCTTCCCGGCTGAATTCGGGAATGCGACCGCCGGTGCTTTTGACCTCAATCTGCGTAAAGGCAATAATCAGAAAAGAGAGCATGCTTTTATGCTGGGTATTCTGGGTACAGAGGTGGCTACCGAAGGGCCCCTGGGTAAACCAGGAGATGGCAGCTATTTGCTGAATTTCCGATATTCGACGCTGGGTATTCTGCAGAAAATCGGACTTAACCCGGTGGGAGATGTTCTTCCGGAATACGGAGATTTATCTTTTAATATCTACCTGCCAAAATCCTCGTGGGGAACCTTTAATATTTTTGGTCTGGCGGGAAAAAACCGGGCCTATTTCGAACCTGTTGCCGATTCCACCCGATGGGAAGAAACCGATGATGACTCTGGATTTAATGAACGGCAAACTACCGGCACGCTTGGACTTTCTCACAAACTTCTGATGGGTGGTCAACGATATCTTCATACGGTCATCGCCGCTTCTACTGATCAGAACACCAACGACGATTACCATCTCGATGCAAATGATCAATACCGGTATATCAAGGAATTTGAAAACCGTTTTAATAATCAAATCTACCGGGTGAGCAGCACCTATCATCAAAAATTAAACGCCAAAAACAGTTTTAAAACCGGGGTCATTGCGAGCTATCACCAATTCGATTTTTACGCACGTGATTATGATCAAAATGCCGAAAACTATGAGACTTATTTACAAGACACAGGATCGGCTATGCAATTTCAGGGTTTTATTCAGTGGAAGCATCGTTTCAATGAAAGCCTGACCGGTACCGCGGGGTTACACGGTAACTATTTTGCACTCACTAAAAAAGGGAGCCTTGAACCCCGTCTTGCCCTTAAATGGCAGTCGAACGAAAAACAAGCCTGGTATCTTGCTATGGGATTGCATTCGAAACCAGAGCATCCGGTTTTTTATTTTACCGAAACTACATTGCCAGGCGAAGACAGGACCCTTCCCAACCGCCACCTCGACTACATCAAGTCGGCCCACCTGGTCCTGGGATACGACTACCGGATAAACAGGAATTTCAGAATAAAAACGGAAATTTATTACCAGCATCTATACGATGTACCGGTAGAAGCAGTGACGGGCAGCCGTAAATCGATTCTCAATACCCTCGATGTCTGGGATATCATTCGCGGTTACGAAGCAAGGGCGGAAGGGTACGGCAGGAATTATGGCATCGATATCACCCTGGAGAAAAATTTTAGTGATTCGTATTATTTCCTGTTAACCGGAAGCCTTTTCAATTCACAATTCCAAACCTGGTCAGGAAATTGGTATAACACTCGATTTAACAGTATGTATCAGACAAACCTGTTAGCCGGAAAAGAATTTGTTTCCGGAAAAAACCGTAACCGGATCCTCGGTTTTAACGGAAAAATAGTACTTAACGGTGGTAACCGGGTGACGCCCATTGATCTTCCGGCATCCCGGGATGAGGGCCATACGGTCAGGAATGAAACCCGTTTTCTCGCTACCTCTGTTGGTCAGTACTATCGCTTTGATATTGGTTTGAGCTACAAAATTATCCGGACAAAAATAACCCATGCCTTTATGTTTGACATTCAGAATGTCACCAATCACCTCAACCGCCTGGATAATTATTACAACCGCACTTCAGGAGAGATTGGGTATGATACCCATACCGGTTTATTTCCGGTATTGAATTACCGCATCGAATTTTAGGAAATCATTGTCCAGATCCTGACAAAAATCGCAGGCTGACCGGCAATGCATGCAATTAATATCAAGGACTGATCCCCTTACAGAGGTGGGGATTAGTCCTTTTGAAATGCAGATTAACTTGCCGGCTTTCCTAACCGGTAGATTTTACCATCAGCCTTGGTCATGATATAGACATTGTCTTCTGCATCCCTGCCAAAACGTAAATCTACCCGGGTGGTGCCGGTTAGCTTCACGAGATCGGAAGGCTGCCCATCCAGCGAAATACGCCATTCATAGACATTGGCCTGTTTACCAGGCAATATCTCGCTACTGTTGATAAACAACAAACGCCCCCTCACTATATCGCCAAATATGTACTTGCCTTTTAATTCCGGGATGGCATCGCTGATAATCTCGTAACCTCCGGAGATGGCATTTCCTTCTTCATGATCATACTGGGCGATAGGATAGGTATATTCCGTTTCGTCTTTTCCCGGTAAAGGATAAACATTACTCATATTCACATAGGGATTCAGGACAAAAGTCCCTTCCCGGTAAGGCCAGCCGTAATTATTTCCCGGAAGGATCAGATTGACCTCCTCAATACGATGATGGCCAATGCAGGTTGCCAGCATTCGTCCCTGATCATCCCAGGTCAGGCGGTGCGGGTTCCGAAATCCGTAAGCATATACCTCCGGTAGCTTATCTGGGGCCTGGGCAAATGGATTATCCTCCGGAATGCCGTAATGGCCATTTTTACTGTTTGACCCTAACGGATCAATCCTTAAGATGGTACTCCACACCGTACCCGGATTATCAGCCAGGAAAACATATCCATTCTCGGCACTACCGCCATCGCCTATTCCGATGAATAATTTTCCAAAATCGCTATCACCAGGTTTTACATCCGGTCTGAAAGCAATTTCCTGCATGCCATGGATTCCGGTCACCATATTTACCCTAAACAGTTCGCGTTCGGTCACTTCAAATGGCCGGGCGGCAGGATTATTGATTTTCAACTCCGACAGAACCCATTGTAAGGTCACCTTGATGGAATCGGCATACTCAAAATCGGCTGGTGCTGTTCCAGGTGGTTCGGTATGAGATACATATAAAAGGCCATTTTGCAGAAATTCCGGATGAAAGGCAAAACTACCAAATCCGGTTGCCAGTCCAGGCTTATGGATAAAATCAGGATACAAAATATTGAGGTCCAGTACCAATTGCGGTTTCTGGTTAACGATTTCATAAAACTGCCCCCGGAGATCGGCCACAAACAGGCGTCTGGACCCGGGGATGTGATCCATCTTGACAATCCGGGTTCGTGGCATTTCATCACTGGAAAATGGTATTTGGGTAACGAATTCCATGTCAACGACGACTCCGCTATTTTCAATCGGCCTTTCGATCGGATTGCTCAGTGCCAGACTATCTTCTGCGGCTGCCGGTACCGGCTTATCGAAGGTATGAAGGTATGCAATCAGCTGTTCCATTTTGGTGTCTGAATACGTGCCAAATGGTGGCATGTAAACATGGTATTTATCAAATAACTGACGGGCTCTTTCATCACCCCCATCAATCAAGTCCGGAGAATTGCGAATAAACCTGGCGATCCAGTCGGCAGAAACCTCCCGGGTAATCCCAGCCAGGTTCGGACCAATGCCGTCCTGTCTGAAGTTATGGCACGGACTGCAATCCTGAGCGAAAGTACGTTGCCCGGCAGCAATTAGTGCCGGATCAGTCGATATGGCAGCGGGTTCTGGCCGGTCTGACTGGCACGAAAAATAAAATCCAGTCACCAGTAAAAGAAAATAAATGCGGAACACAAGCGGTGTTTTTACAATGATACATAAAAATCGAATGGCCTTGAACGATCAATTCAATCCAATATCGTCATCAATGGTCGCCTATTAAAAAGGCAGGGACCATCCCTGCCTTTCCGTTTTCTCTATTTATTAATCCGTGCGGATTCATGTTTATTCACTAGCCATAATAAAAAGAGGCAGCATCTCAAAATCCCGGTAGATAGGATGCAACTTTTCGGTATCATAGTGTTTCCTGACATTGACCAGTTTCTTGGTGGCGGTGACCACTTCGATAGGTACATGGTCATAGCGGCCATTCTTCAGGACAACCAGCCTGCCGTGAATGCCTCTGAGGATCAGGTCAAGAGCCATCGTTCCATAAGCCATGGGTACAATCGAATCGATGGCATCAGGATCACCACAGCGGACCAGATAACCCAATTTCTGGGTAATGTTGTTGATGGTTTGACCGTTATTGTATTTGGGTGAAAGTTCCTTTAGCTTGGCAGATACCATATCGCCAATTCCTCCCAGTTTGGCATGACCATAAGCATCTTTCTCCGCACTTTCAAACATCATCTCACCTCCTTCAAAAACCGCTCCTTCCGATACCAGACAGATGGCGTAGTTACTCGGATTGTTTCTGCGATCGGCCACCATCAGTTCCGTTAATTGCTCAACGTTAAAGGGATGCTCCGGAATGAGACACCGGTTGGCTGCACCCGCCATCGTTGGCAACATGGCAGTAAAGCCGGCATACCGGCCGAAAACCTCCAACACCATGAACCGCTCATGCGACCCCGCTGAAGTACGCAGGTTATTTGTCATGTGGATGGTCCGGGTTACACAGGTACTAAAACCAATGCAATAATCGGTGCCCGGCACATCGTTGTCCATCGTCTTTGGGATAGCATTGACATTAACACCCTGACGGAAAAGATGCACCGAATAGCTGAGGGTGTCATCACCGCCAATCGTGATCAGGTAATCGATGCCGATCCACTCCAGGTTTTTAATGACTTCAGGAGTCATATCATTGTACTCTGCATTATAAACATCCTTAAGATGTTCGGGCACCCGGTCCTTGGCAGTATGGCTGGGCCGGGTACGGGAAGTATGGAGAAAAGTGCCTCCGGTTCGGGCTGCCCGGTCAACGACCGTCTGGGTCAATTCTATAAAGTTATTGCTGTTGTCATACTTTTTGTCACGCACCACATCAATAATGCCTCCCCATCCTCTGCGCAAACCAATAATGCGGTAACCTTCACGGAGTGCCCTTACCGTCACCGCCCGGATAGCCGGGTTCAAGCCGGGTACATCACCGCCACCGGTTAATATGCCGATCGTGCCTTTTGATCCAATATTTGCCATGTTGGTATATATTTTAGATTCCTGTTAAAAAAGAGGCGCCAAATTAAGAAAAGCTTTTAGACAGCAAGCAGATAAAGACCTTTTTTCTTGCAATCGCGAATATCCATCAGCATTCACATGGCCGATTACTCTAAAGAAAGGCGACCAGGAGATCAACTTACGGGAACAGCCGATTACGTTTTAACCCAATCACTCTTCCAGCCTGGATCGAATCTTCAAAGAGACAGTAATTCCGCCAGATTCAGGATTTCCTTCTCAATGGCTTTGGTCTTCTTAATGGCATCGGCCATTGGAACGTATACAATCTGATTATCGTGAATACCACACATTACGTTGCGCTGCCCCTTCAACAAACCTTCAACGGCGGCATGACCGGTCCGGCTGGCAAGCATCCGGTCCATGGCTGTGGGTGACCCTCCACGCTGAAGGTGACCAATGACCGCCACCTTCACTTCATAATCGGTGAGCCGTTTGGCGACCATCTCCGAGACCTGCTGGGCGGACCCATTCTCGTTGCCTTCAGCTACAATCACCAGGCCGAATAGCCGTTTTCGCTTCAGCATTTTCTTCAGGAACGCCAGGAGGGACTCGACATCCTGTTTCAACTCCGGTATCAGCACCCCTCCGGCCCCGCTACCTACCGCCGTATACAAAGCTATATATCCGGAATGCCGTCCCATCACTTCTACAAAAAATAACCGGTTGTGGGAATCAGCAGTGTCACGGATTTTGTCAACCGCTTCAATTGCCGTATTGACCGCAGTATCAAAACCGATGGTAAAATCGGTGCCAAACAAATCATTATCAATGGTGCCCGGAAGTCCGATGATGGGGACGTCGTATTCTTTTTCAAAGATATTGGCCCCGGTCAGGGTTCCGTTTCCACCGATCGCAATCAATGCATCAATATCATGAGCCAACAGGGTATCGAAGGCCATCTTCCTGCCTTCTTTGGTCCGGAAACGCTCGCTCCTGGCGGTTTTTAAAATAGTTCCTCCGCGGTGGATAATATTAGCCACATCATTGGTCTCCAGTCTTTGCACCTCTCCCTCGATCATTCCCTCAAATCCGTTGTAAATGCCATAGGTATGGAGATCATGGAATGCCGCAGTGCGCACGATGGCCCTTACTGCCGCATTCATACCAGGAGCATCACCTCCTGAACAGAACACTCCGATTCTCCTGATTTCTCTGCTCATAGTTTGTTGTTGGTTGTAAGGTGAAAAGCTGCCAGCGCTTCAATCGGTTTTCTCAGGATTCTCCCTAATCGGAGATCGTGTCTTTCCAGGCACTTTTCAAATTCGCCACAAAAATAAAAAGCTATCGAACCTACCGCATTTATTTTTGATTTTCTTGGGAAATGGTGCAAGTGAAAACGGGTGAAATCAGTAAAGGCTTCATCCAGCATTTCTTGGATAAATGGCTGATCTTTAACCTTTAAAAGTGGTTCGGTCAGGCTTGCCAGGAATTGATTGGGTGCCGGTTGTTCTTTGAAAAACCGAAGAAAATCAAGCCGGTCTGCCGGCAAAACCGAGGCAAAGTGTTCTTTTAACCCCGATGGCAACAATTCATAATAAAAACAGCGAACCAATCGCCTTCCGATATCCATACCACTTCCCTCATCACCCAGCGGATAGCCTAGTGAATGCCCACTTTGCAAGACATCCCCATTATAATAACAGGCATTGCTGCCAGTTCCCAGGATGGCAACCACCCCCTCTTCCCGGCCACAGAGTGCCCGGGCTGCTCCCAGCAAATCGGAAGCAAATTCGATCCTTCCCACCCGGAGAAACTGCCGGAAACGCGATTGCATGGTCTGCAATTGGGTATTAATGCCGACGCCGGCACCATAGTAGAAGACATCCACTTCGGCTGATCCCACTTCCCGGAGTAACCCCTTAAGCAAGCTGTCCAGCCGTTCTTCCGCTTGCGAAACCGGATTGTAACCACCCAGGGAAAAGGCATGTTGAGCAGCATCAAGGGTCAAAATCCAGTCGGAACCAGTGGCTCCGATATCGCCAATTAATTGTGCCTTCATGATTCTGAAAATAACAGTTCAATGGACGGAGAATTTCCTGGGAGGACAATGGAGGTATTGTTCATTTTTAACGGAGTTACCTGTTTCGGTGTAATCCACCAGACAGGCGGCATCATTGGAATTTTTCGAATTTAATGGTAAAAATAGATGTTTCTTTCCGTTTTACAGGAACATTCCAAAATCCCTCGAAAACGATCCGGGCAGGGAAATACCGGTCTGCTACCTTCTGCAGTTCAATCTGCATCTTTATATCAAACTGATACAGGGCTTTATAGTGAGCCAGCCGGTAACATCTGTCCAACACCTGAAAATCCTTCCTAGAAAAGTAGGTGATCAGCTCTTTGATTACCGTCCGGTTATTCTGCTTTCGCTCATATTCCGGTTTAAGTCTGACTTCAAAAACATAGGCATCCATCGTATCGGAATACCGGACCGAGTTGATAAAAAAATGATACCGGTTTATCATTTTCTCCGAAAATATTTCGGTCTTATCTCCAATCAGGGGAATATCGCTGTGGGATCCTGGTGCAAATATCAATTTTTTAAGTTCAGCCACATGACCTTCCATACCCTCTCCTTCAAAGCTGACAGGATCCGCATTGACCTCGAGATGGCACGTGGTATCATGCAGTAAAAACAGGCGATCATAGAGATCATAAGTATAATATCTGGTGTCATCTTTTCTTTTTCTCCGGAAATTTCCATCGATATTCTCTTCTAATTTCTCCTGAAACCGGCATTGGTTCTTTATGTGCTGATGGTAGCGGGCATCATAGGTTGCCGATTCCCGGTTTTTCCGGTCGAAGAAAGTCATGTGGGTCGAAAAAAAATAATCCGCTACCCGCAGGTTGCTAAACGCCCGGTAGAATGTCTCGTCTTTTCTGACCATATCGATAAAATCCTCAACCGAAAAGTCCTGTCTGGATGCTTTCACCACGACGGAATCCATAAATACAATCCTGGCAATTTCGCTGGTAATGGTATCCTGTGCGAAAACGCTGGCTGGCATCCAGTAACTGACCACCATAAAAATCACCGCAAAAAAAGTTTTGTACGTCATAGTCTGGCATCCTGTACAACGAGGGGAAAGTATAAAAAATTTTCACCGTCCGTTTAGGGCTATCAATTGGAGGCCATTAGTCTGCATCCGGAAAAAACCATTAGTTTTGCCGGCATCAATCAATTATAATTGAATATGGTCAAAAAAGTTGCCGTGATTGGTGCCGGAACCATGGGTAATGGTATTGCCCACGTTTTTGCATTACACCATTATCCGGTGGTTTTGGTGGATATTTCAGAAGTGCAGATCGATAAAGCGCTCGGAATGATCAGCAGAAACCTTGACCGTATGCTTCAGAAAAACCAAATTTCACCGGAAGATAAAATTAAAACCCTGCTCAATATCACATCCAGTACCGACCTGCCTGCTGCGGTAGAAGACATGGACCTGGTCATTGAAGCAGTATCGGAAAATGAAGATTTAAAGAAGAAAATTTTTAGCCAATTAAGTGCGCATTGCAAACCCGGTTGTATCCTGGCCACCAATACCTCTTCCATTTCGATCACCAGGCTGGCTTCCGGTATAACCCATCCGGAACGGGTCATTGGTATGCATTTTATGAATCCGGTGCCAGTGATGAAACTGATTGAGGTAATCCGTGGCCATCAGACCAACGATGCGGTGACCAGGACGGTTATGGAAATGGGTAAAGAACTGGACAAGACCCCGGTTGAAGTACGCGATTATCCTGGTTTTATATCCAACCGGATCCTCATGCCGATGATTAATGAGGCGATTTGGACCCTACACGAAGGAATTGCTGACAAGCAGGCGATCGACACGATTCTGAAACTCGGGATGGGACATCCGATGGGCCCACTGGAGCTGGCAGATTTTATCGGTCTCGATGTTTGTCTGGCAATACTCATGGTTTTATATCAGGGATATGGCAATCCTAAATACGCACCTTGTCCCCTGCTCGTGAATATGGTCCATGCTGGTCTCTTGGGCAGAAAGTCAGGTGAAGGCTTCTACCGCTACGGGTAAAAATAAGCCTCCGTTCGTGCTTCAGGCCTTGGTCAGTGTAAATCCAAATGTTGAACCAACGTTTGGCGAACTCCGCACATTGATCGTCTGGTTATGAGCTTCGATGATGTGTTTTACGATGGAAAGACCCAGGCCTGAACCTCCGGCTTCCCGCGAACGGCTTTTATCAACACGGTAAAAACGATCAAAGACGTGTTTCAGATGTTCCTGGCTGATACCCAAACCATTATCTGCTACCTCAATCAATATGTTTTTATCCATATCATAAAATCCAACCTTGGTAAATCCGTTGGCTCTTCCATATTTTATGGAATTAAGCACCAGGTTATCCAGGACCTGACGGATGTATTCACGATCAGCCTTTACCTGGTATGACTGGGCGGCCCCCTCTTTAAAGAGGAGTTGAATATTCCTCCGTTGGGCTGTCATTTCATGCGACTCGAAAACTTCTTTTACCAGATCCCTGATATCGAATTTCCGGATATCGAGTACCAGATTTCCCGATTCCAGTTTGGAGATGGTTTCAAGATCGTCGACGATGGTAATCAGCCTGTCGACATTCTTTGCCGTGCGATCCAGGTACTTCAAATTTATGGTTGGATCCTGCAATCCACCGTCGATCAGGGTGTGAATATATCCCTGAATATTAAAGATCGGCGTTTTTAATTCATGAGATACATTTCCCAAAAAATCTCTCCGATAATTTTCCAGCGTTTTCAGCTGATCAATTTCCTGCTGACGGTCCTGTGCCCAAAGCGCAACATCTTTTTCCACATCTTCGAAAATATGATCACCGATATCGATATTTCTCTGCTTCTGACTGGGGTCCAGTTTCAACCGGTGTATGGTTTTATAAATCAATTTAATTTTCCGGAAAATGTATCTTTTAAGAAAGAAAATATTGACCAGATAGGCAATGATGATTAAAGCGGCTAAAATGATCAATTCACTCCACCGATACTGATCAAGCCCCATCACAGACAGCAGGAAGTAAAAAAACATGATCAGAATACCCGTCACGGTTGCCGAAAAAATGGCAATTTGACGGGGTGTTAAATTCTTGAACATTAAATCTCAATTTTATAGCCGATGCCCTTCAACGTTTTAATGTAACTATCACCGACTTTTTCACGGATCCGGCGTACGTGAACATCGATGGTGCGTTCGCCTACGATAATCTCTGAATCCCAGATTTTTCGAAAAATTTCCTGACGGCTGAAGACTTTACCTGGTGCCGACATCAATAATTCCAGGATCTGAAATTCCTTTTTTGCCAGATCTATTGGTTCTCCTTTCAGGGTCACCTCAAATTTGACCCTGTCCAGAATGAGATCGCCCAATTCGTAAGTATTTTCTTCTTCTCTCTGCCTTTGCTTCCGCCTGAGCAGAGCGTTCAGACGGCTACGCAATACATTGGGCTTTATCGGTTTGACAATAAAATCATCTCCACCGTGATCCAGCGCGGCAACCTGCGTATAATCTTCACCCCGGGCGGTCAGAAAGGCAATCATGGTGTTATCGAAGCCGGGATCTTCCCGCAACTGCCGGCATACTTCAATACCATCGAGATCGGGCATCATCACATCGAGGAGGATCAGGTCTGGTTTAAAATCTTTTGCCTTTTCGAGACCTTCCCTCCCATTTTCGGCCGTTTCGATCCGGTATCCATCTTTTTTCAGATTGTAGGTGATAAAATTCAGGACATCTTCTTCGTCATCGATCACCAGTATTTTCGTTTGGTCGGTATCGTTCATCGAAAATTCAGTTTTTTATCCCGAAGGTGGTGAGACGTTGTCGGAGATCCGGTTTTCGAGATAATCCATCCGGTCCATCATCAGATCGAAGATGGAATCAAGTTTTTGCGGATGAGCATATATCCAATTGATATTCTGATCCAAAATTTCCTGGGTAATCTGATATTTATCGAGAATCTGACGACTGTATGCTTTGCCGACACTGTCCTTGACCGATCCTGCAGTCTGATTAAAAGCTGCATTTAAGATATAACTATCCGTCAATAGATTGATCAGTACCGAGTCGGTCAGGAGGACCTCAGGGGGTTCTATCTGTTTTTTTACGCAGGCTGGCAAACCAAAAATCAGCATGATTAGCCCCGTTAATTGAATAAAATACTTCATTTAAATCAATCCAAACATTTTTGGGTAGTAGAAATCCGTCATCCGGCCAAGTCCCGGTTCGATTTCTTTCCATTTACCGACATCAAATTCTATTTTGGCGATGCCGCAAGTAGGTATGTTATCAACAGATCCTCCGGAGAAACGGTTTAAAAAATCGGTCATGCCGGGATTATGTCCAAAAATAGCCACTTTCTCCAGGTCGTTTGATATCTCCTGGACAACCTGTTGAATCTGGGACGGAGAGGCCAGATAAAGCCTGCCATCCTTCTTTATCTCACCCTTGCCCAGATGGTACACCTTTCCAAAGATCTTTGCCGTGGACCGTGCTCTTTTAGCCGGACTGGAAATAAACAATCGAATATCCGGATCTTTGTCATAAAGCATCCGGGCCATATTGGGGGCATCGCGTTTTCCCCTTTCATTTAAAGGTCGTTTATCATCCGAAAGTGTATAGTCATCCCAACTGGACTTGGCATGACGTACCAGATAGAGCGTTTTCATAATTGTAAATGTACAAATGTCCGGTGATGTTCCATGCCTCTAAATTCCGGGATTGAACTGAATTACTCCGGTTTTTTCCGATATTTAAAAGCGATCCGGAGCTTTGGCTCTTTCAGTTTGTCCATTTTTTATGATGCGTGGAATTATCATTACTTGCTTAGTATCACTGCTGCTTGGTTGCCAAACGGAAGATGTGGCTTTCACTTTGCCGGATATCGTCGACTTCAATTTACACATCCGGCCCGTACTGAGCAACAACTGCTACGTATGTCATGGACCGGATATCAGTAGCCGGAAAGCCGATCTACGCCTGGATCTTGAGGCTTTCGTGAAAGGACGCACCAACTCCGGGCACCGGCCTGTGGTGGAAGGGAATGCCCGGAGAAGCGAATTGTACCGCCGGATCTCGAGCGATGATCCGGAAAACATCATGCCTCCACCGGAGACTAATCGGTCACTGACTGACTACGAAATTGCGCTGATTGGAAAATGGATCGATCAGGGTGCCGGTTGGAAAAAGCACTGGGCATTTATCCCTCCGTCCGAACAGGAGCGGCAAGATCCGGAAGGACATCCGGTCGATTATTTTATCGACCAGCGTCTGCAGACAAAGGGTTTGGTACGTGCTGAGACAGCCGCCAATTCAGGACTGGCCCGTCGATTGTCATTTATCCTGACCGGATTACCACCACAACGGGAAGATTTGACACTGGACCTGTCAGATCCCGGCATCTACGGAGCCTATGTTGACCGTCTTCTCGCTTCTCCCCACTACGGAGAACGCTGGGCCCGGCATTGGATGGATCTGGCCCGGTATGCGGAAGGGCGGGGACACGAATTTGATTATCCGGTGATCGGAGCCTGGCACTATCGGGATTACCTCATCCGGGCCTTTAATGCCGACGTACCTTATGATGCCATGGTCAAAGAACAACTGGCCGGTGATTTAATGAATCCTCCGCGGTATAATCCGGACCAGGGCTTCAACGAATCGGTTCTGGGCACTGTCTTCCTCAATATGGGTGAAGGCAAACACAGCCCCGTCGATACGAAAGATGAGGAGAAAATCCGCATTGACAATATGATCGATGTGACATCCAAAACCTTTTTGGGCCTTACGGTTGCCTGTTCCCGATGCCACGATCATAAATTTGATGACATACCCACCACCGACTATTATTCACTTTATGGCATTTTTGAAAGCACCAGGTCGCATTTGTATGTGCCCTATGCTTCCAGTGCCTATCCTGCTCACATCGACAGTATCCGGCAACTCAGGAAGGAGTTGAAAGACTACCTGAATTCCGTTTCAGAAATTGAAGAGAGACCCGAAGCTTCCCTCATTGCCCGGCAAACCACCTCGGGATCGAAAATTGATTTCGAGATTCTCGGCGATTTTCGGGGAGGGGATCTCGGAAACTGGACCAGTGATGGATGGTGTTTTGGCGATGCAACCACTTTGGGAGATGTGGTGGTCGATCCTGAAACAAACCGGGCCGGCATCATAACGGCCGGTAGAGCCAGCAGCCAGAAAATCAGCCGGGGACTATCCGGTGCCCTGCGGTCTCTTACTTTCACCATTACACACGACTATATACTTTTCAAAGCTTCAGGAAAACAGTCATCCTTCCGGATCATTATGGACAATCTGCAACTGATCCAGGATCCTATCTACGGAGATCTTGCAAAGGTGGTCAAGGGTGAAAAAGACTCGGTATACGTGTCATATGTCGGTATGTGGAAAGGCCATAAGGCATACATAGAAATCATGCCAGGCACCTACCGGAGTAAAAACGGTAAGGGACATTATTTTCACCAGGACCCGGATGCCTGGATTGAAGTATCCTATGTTCTGGGTCTGGACAGCCTGCCGGCCATTTCCCAGGGTGACCTGCTTCCGGAAAACGGGAAAGGCCGTGTCAGCCAGGAGACGGAAATCCCGGCCCGGATCTGGAGTGACTATCAGATCCGCAAAAACCATTTCTCCGGTGTCTTTCAGGATACAACCTTTTTTGCCGGAGTGATCGATGGTGATGTCATTGAAAGTCCGGTCTTTATCCGGGGCGACCATCAGCAGCCCGGTCCTGACAAAATACCCCATCGATTTCTCACCGCTTTATCAGATCCGGAAAAGGTTTTCCCGGACAGGGGAAGCGGCCGGCTGGCTTTGGCTGAATCGATTGTCGATCCGTCCAATCCACTGACGGCCCGGGTCATGGTAAACCGGATCTGGCACCACCTTTTTGGCAAAGGATTGGTTACTACCGTCGATAATTTTGGATTGCAGGGTAGCCTTCCCTCCCATCCTGAACTACTGGATCATCTGGCTTTGAAATTCATGGCTGACGGTTGGTCTATCAAGCGACTGATCAAATATATTGTCCTTTCGGAGACTTTCAGGCAAAGTACAGCTTCCGGAGACGAAGCCAGGGATATTGATCCGGAAAACATACTTCTCCACAGCTTCCCGGTACGTCGTCTGGAAGCTGAGGCCATCCGCGATCACCTGCTGGCCACCAGCGGACGTCTGGATCCCACACTTTACGGTCCATCCGTGCCCTTGCATCTGACGGAATTCTTACAGGGACGGGGGAGACCTGCGGTATCGGGCCCTTTGGACGGAGCCGGCAGGAGGAGTATTTATCAGGCGATGTGGCGTAATTTCTTACCCCCATTTATGACCACCTTTGATATGCCTATCCCATTCAGCACTTTTGGAGACCGTTCGGAGACCAATGTGCCAGCCCAGTCGCTGACGCTCCTCAATGATCCGTTTGTTCAGCAACAGTCGGCTTTCTGGGCAGCGCGACTGATAAAACAGCACCGAGAAGTAGTGGACCGCATTACAGAAGCCTACCTGAGAGCCTTCAGCCGCCGTCCAACTCCCGATGAAATCCGGCTGAGTCAGGAATTCATCGCCACCCATCCATTGAATTTTGGAGATAATCCTGATATGGTCGAAGCAGCGATCTGGACGGATTTTTGTCACTCATTATTTAACATGAAAGAATTTATATACTTATTGTAAGGAACAATTTCGATGATCTCCAGGTAAAAAATGAAAAATATGGAAAACCACTGTGGCCGGCTGAGTCGAAGAGCAATGCTCGCTTTGTGCCGGAATGGATTTGGGGGGATGGCATTGTTCAGCCTGCTGGGTGGCCTGGGAATGCGATCACCAACCAGGGAAGTCAAGATACCCGGGGGTGTTTTACCAGCATTACCTCATCATCCACCAAAGGCTAAGAGTGTGATTTTTCTTTATATGGATGGTGGTGTTTCGCAGGTCGATTCCTTCGATCCCAAACCCCGGCTGGCCAAAGAAAACGGCGAAGATCCCTATAAGAAATTTAAGGTCGATGCCACTCAATTTAACAATATCGGAAGGATCCTGAAAAGTCCCTGGAATTTTAAGCAATACGGAGAGAGCGGCATCTGGGTCAGTGATCTGTTTCCGCATATGGCCACCTGTGTCGATGATATCGCAGTTATCCGGTCGATGATCTCCGAGTTTCCGGAACATACCAATGCCAACTATTTTCTGCATACGGGTCATGGCATTCAGGGAAGACCCAGCATGGGTGCATGGATGACCTATGGCCTGGGTACCGAAAATGCCAATCTGCCAGGCTACATCGTTCTGGACGGCGGCCTGATCCCACCGGGAGGACTGGACAATTTCAAAAGCGGTTTTCTTCCGGCCAGCTACGAAGCGTCGATTTTCAAGGCCCGGGATATACCGGTTGCCAATATTGTACCGCTGGAAGGCCATGATCAGATCCAGCGCAATAAGATGCTGCTCGCACGCCAGGTGGACCAGACGCTGGTCGGAAAGCTGGGAGATCCCCAACAGATCGAATCGGCCATCAAAAATTACGAGCTGGCGTACCTGATGCAGTCATCCGTGCCGGAGCTTTCGGATATGTCGGGTGAAACGGCAGCTACCAAAAGGCTCTACGGATTTGATTCACCAGATCCCCATACTCGTGGTTATGCGGCCCAATGCCTGATGGCCCGGAGGATGGTGGAGCGGGGAGTCCGGTTTATTGAACTAACCTGTCCGCGGGTAGCGGCAGACCGGTGGGATCAGCACAATGACCTGAGGGACGGGCACGAACGCAATGCCCATGCCGTCGACCAGCCGATTGCGGGTTTGCTGAAAGACCTTAAATCCAGGGGTCTGCTGGAAACCACCCTGGTTGTCTTTGGAATGGAATTTGGCCGGACACCCTTTGCCCAGGGTACAGATGGCAGAGACCATAATCCATCGGCATTCAGTATCTGGCTGGCAGGTGCAGGAATCAAGCGGGGCACCGTGTTTGGCACGACCGATGAATACGGTTACCGGGTGTTGGAGCATCCGACATCCATTCATGATCTGCATGCTACGATGCTCCATCTGCTGGGCATTCATCATGAAAAGCTGACTTATCGTTTTAGCGGCCGGGACATCCGGCTTACCGACGTGGGAGGAAGAGTGGTACACGAAATTCTGAGTTAGATCTCATTCAGCTCCGGTTTCCAAATCGTTTCAGATTTCGCTGTTTGGCCTTTTCGCGTTCAATTTCCCGATTTTTTGGCGGTGCACTGGTTTCCATATTTTCCAGCAAATGCTTCACCTGGCCGGATATCGCTATCACGGTCTGGTAAAACACCTTTTCATTTTCTTTGGATGGAAAAGATCGACCGCTGATCTTCCGGACGAACTGCAAGGACGAAGCATAGATCTCCTCATCGGTTGCCGGAGGGTCGTAATTAAATAATGGTCTGATATTTCTACACATCGTGAAACAGGTATGACTTTCTGCATCGATTTTTGACCATTCCTTTCCAAGGAAAATCAGCGTATCAAGACCGTCTCAACCCGCCATTTCGGCACTTTGCCGTAAAACTTCATCGGGCATTTCAGTCTGAGACCGGAAATTCAATGCTTCCATTTCCCGCTGAATTTGCCGGACGGTTTTTCTGGATCCATCATGACTCCAGCCGGGAGGGCCAAAAACATACATAAATTTAGCTTTTAATGTTGGAGCATTGCGTACATCACGCCAGATATCGATATACTCATGGGTCAGAATATCGATTGGATTATGGGTCCGAGGAGGATGAAGGACCCCAAAGTGGGTCTTGTTGGATTCATCCAGATCTTTAAACGTACCAAACAGCCGGTCAAACAAATTCAGGTAACCTCCATGGTTTTTATCGAGATATTCCAGGTTGGATGAATGGTGAACATAGTGATGTTTATGGGTATTCAGAAACTTCTCCAGCCATCCCAATCTGGGAATAAACTGGGTATGCAACTGAAACTGCCAGAAAGATTCAATGATCATACAGGTCATGACCATCACCGGATGGAACCCGATGGCTGGTAACCACATGTAAAACAAGGGCTTATAAAACAAAGTAACCCATCCATTGCGCACTCCAGTGCCCAGGTTGAAATTTTCCGATGAATGATGTACAATATGGGCTGCCCAGAAAAAGCGGATCTCATGATTGGCCCGGTGAAACCAGTAATAGGAAAAATCATCCAGTACCTGACATATGAGCCAGACATACCAGGCCCAGCCAAAGGCTGAGTAACCCAGCAGATTGGTGTGCTGACCCTCAACGACCGGATTGAAAAAGTAATAAACAAGGTAGAAAAAGCCCAGCGTCAGTGCCTTGGTAAACACCGCGATGACTGCCGAACCGATACCAAGCGAACTGCTGGCAGCTAAATCCTTCCATTCGTACAATTCCCGGTCATACCGGAGGCTAAAAAAAATTTCGACAATAATCAGTAAGACAAAGCAAACTCCTCCAATTGTCTGGAGATTCGTAAAATCCATTTGACAGTTTTAAAAAAATTAACCACTGGTAAACCCTCTGGTGAACCACTAACAAAATACGTTCGTTGCCGAGACAATGATATCCCGACCTCAAATGGTTTAATTGGAGACTTTACAGCTTTCGAATCAATCAGCTTACATCTGATCTGAGTGTTGACAAGCTATCAGAAACTGGGGACTGGTCCAAATCTAATCAATAAGTCAGATAAAACGGTAAAAAATCAATAAACTGGCAAAATGGCAGAGCATGCCATTGCTGAAAACACTTCAGCTGCTAACGACAGATTGACTCCCAAAAGTATTGAGGTTGCGACATTCCCGGTAACTTCCAATTCCATCCGGAGGTAAAGGCTGCCTTGCCTGGTTATGAAATAAAAGCTGAAGGCACCTCCGGAACCTCGGAAATTCGGCAAATTCAGGCAGCACCAGGCGGGCTGAGGCTTCACAAGGAAGCAAAGTGGGGCAGGTCATTGTCAATGGCTTCACAGACAGGCGGTTGACCATGGAAATGGGTTGAGCAAATGTTAATTTTCTTTAAGGTATACCAGGGAGTTAACGCGCTGTTAACGAACAAGTTAAAGTTGGATTAAAGGGTCGCTACCCGGTCTCATTTCTGCAACTACCTCGCTAATTTATCGTCCAGTTAGGTAGATATTAAAATAAACCACCATGAAAAATTTGCTACTGCTTGCCCTGTCCCTTTTATTTGTCTCTGCTTGCACAAAGGAAGGTATCATCCGCCGGAAGGAAAACAAACTGATTGGTGCCTGGCAATTTGAGAAAGTCTTTTTCAAGAAGCACGGAGCGCTGTTCCGGGACAATATTACCCATGAATTTACCCACGACATCATTGAGTTTTTCCCTGATTATACGGCAATCTATGACGATTATTCCCTGCAGGCGATCTTTCAGGGTGAATGGCACCTGATCATTGATGAAGACGATGTATACGACAACAGTAACTCCGATCTGGAGTTTTTTATCGATGCCGTCTTCTTTGATTTCCTCAACCGGGAAGACTTCTACGTCTTTGGCAGTATAGACCGGCTCAATCGCAACAAGTTAAACCTGGAAGGGAGTGACCGAACTGGCAAATATACTTTCAAGTTAAGACGGTTGTAGGACCGCCCCCTCTCCGGCTAATCCGATGGCTCACCTTTCCATCGTCCTGCAAGATCCGTTTGTCGATCAGATTGATCATTCTATATAGTAATATGCAAATAAGGGTACTTTGTATTGCATAGTACTATAAATCATCCTATCTTTACATCATGAAACTGGAAAACACCAAAGCACAAATGCGTAAGGGAGTTCTGGAACTATGCATCCTGGCAATCATATCGGAGGGAGAAGCTTATCCTTCGGATATCATTGAAAAACTCAAGGAAAATGAACTTCTGGTAGTGGAGGGTACCATGTATCCGCTGCTGACGCGGTTGAAGAATGCCGGCTTGCTCGGCTATAATTGGCAGGAATCGGCATCGGGTCCTCCAAGAAAATATTACCATCTGACAGAAGCGGGAACAAGCTTTCTCAAAGAGCTGTTGGAAACCTGGAATCAATTAGTCAACGTAGTTACACAATCAACAAAAAACCTGGTAGAAAATGAATAAAACGCACAATATCAATGTAGGTGGCTACCCGTTTACCATCGATGACGAAGCCTACCTGTCGCTGGAAAAGTATCTGGGAAAGATCGAATCGCACTTTAGACGATCGGAAGGATATGAAGAGATCATCGATGACATAGAGCGCCGCATTGCTGAATTGCTCGAAGAGCGCACGAAGACGAAAAAAATCGTTTCCAATGAAGATATCAATCAGGTGATTCGAATACTGGGAACCCCCGAGGATTTCGGGACGACTTCCGATTTTGAAGATGATGAAACAGAATTCCCCTCCGGCCGGGAATATAAAACAGGGAAGAAACTGTACCGCGATCCGGACGACAAAATAATCGGAGGTGTCTGTGGTGGTCTGGCAGCTTACTTCGGTATTCAGGACCCCATCTGGGTTCGTATCGCATTTGCTCTGGTGGCCCTGGGTGGAGGACTGGGTATTCCGATTTACCTCTTGCTCTGGGCTTTGGTACCGGTTGCTGAAACTCCGGGAGATTTTCTCGCGATGCGGGGAGAGCGAATCAACGTAAAGAATATTGCCAGAATCGTGGAAGAACAGGTCGAACACCTCTCAGACCAACTGTCCGGGATTGGTCAGGACTGGAAATCAAAACGTCGAAAAAAAAAGTCCGAACGAAGAAGACAACGGAAATCCTGGAAAGATCACCTTTAAGATCGGGTTTCCTCCTTTGAAATAGATCCTGAATATTAGTAAACTAAAAAGCCCAGGCAGTCTGCCCGGGCTTTTTTTTATTCTCCATGTCAAACTTGGATTCTGAAAGATGCTCTCAGGAGATCTCCTTCACTGGTTTGTGTGGAAGTTGCTGATCGATAAAATCCGCAGCTTCATAAGGTCTTTTCAGGCCTATAAAAATCTCATGTCCGTCTTTCATTCTGATTTGCAAACCTCTTCTGCCTACCAGGCTGGCATATTTTTGATCAGGACCAAAATATTTGTTCCACCCACTAAACTGCGACGCTACCGAAGCATCAACCACCCGGATCGATTCCACATCCTTCCACTTGATTTTATGTTTGTTATCCAGTGGGTGCAGTTCATACTTGATACCTTTCTTACCAATGACAACTTCCATATTGAGACGACTAACCCACAGATAGCTGATGATCAGCAATATACCAATGATCACATAGGTCCATATCTTTTGATCTGCACCATTGATCAGGTGCTCAATCACCCGGTAAGAGGCGATCAGACCAAGCAACAACAACATCCCTTTCACCTCCCAATACTGGAAGCTCTGACTTTCTCTAAATTTCATCTTAATATCTGATTTACACAAAGTTTACAATTATTTAACATTGGAAACAAGGATTTCATTCGATTTCTTCCCGATTTAACAAATTTTAACCTCTCAGGGCCTTAAAACCCCTCTTGTATCCTGAAAAAACCTTTAGGGTAGGTATGCTGTTAGTCTGCTTATGAAAACAAAGGAAAGTTCTACTAAGAAGATCCAGTGGTTGAGTAAGGCTGAAAAGGTACAGGTAGACCATAATTTAATAGATCAGGCATTGCCTGTCGATCACCTTGACCAGGTCGATCCCTTCCTCCTGGTACATCATTGGAATACGATCTTACCCGGTGGTCAGCGATCCAGGGATTTGGGGGTTGCACCCCACCCTCACCGGGGATTTTCTCCGGTCACCCTTATCATCCAGGGAGCTATCAGGCACCGGGACAGCCGGGGTAATGATCAGGTAGTGGAGGCAGGGGGTACTCAATGGATGCACAGTGGCATGGGGATTACCCATTCCGAACGACCGGACGACACCCTTGCAGCCGTAGGAGGGACCCTGGAACTCATCCAGTTTTGGGTGAACGTCCCTTCCTCGTCCAAGATGAAGCAACCCTCCTATCAACCGCTGTCAAAAGAAAATACTCCCACCGTAACCGATGAAGAGGGCCGGTTCCGGTGGACCCTGATTGCTGGCCAATATCAAAACAGGGAAAGTCCGATCCGGACGGAAAGTCCACTATTGATCCTGCAGTATCAGTTACTGACTCCGGGATTTCTCCAAATTGATGTTCCGGGTGGTTGGAACTGCCTGTTGTACCAGATAGGTGGTATCACCCGGCTAAACGAAGAATTCATCCATCCAAAGCATATCGCTGTGCTCGATCCGGATGGACGCAACATTCCATTGGAGATCATAGAACCCGGCAGTCTTCTTTTACTTGCCGGCCAACCCATTGGAGAATCAGTGGAACGATACGGGCCTTTTGTCATGAATAGCCAGACCGAGATCCTGGAGGCTCTCCGCGATGCCAGGATAGGCAAGATGGGGATCCTGATCGAAGATTAAAGCAGAAGGTACGCGGGTTTATTGGATAAGTCCCAGATCGGTAGGTTCAGCGAGATTTAGCTGGGTTTCGTATCGCTGCCGGGCAAATGCCCTACCCTCATCCCACCACAACCGCATCTGTTGCGGATCGAAACAGAGGCTGTTGTCGGTCAAAACCCGGGGCGTGTGGAAATACCGTATCTTGATCTGATGATGCATACTTTCGAGCAATCCGATATATTTTTCATCTCTGGCAATTTGCGACAACATAAAATCCATTGATGAGAGCATCAGGGAAAAAGCATTCCTGCTGGGTAATTTGTTAACGATTTTATTCCGGGGTGTCAGGATAATTACGTCAATCTCGGTAGCGCCGGCATCGATCGCCTCTTCGATTGGGATAAAGCTGCCAAACCCGCCATCAGCATATTCCTGACCATCTTTAATCACCAGACTCATAAACGGCACAAAATTAGCGCTGATCCATATCCATTCAGCAAATTCTTCGTAGGTACAATCCCGAAGGTATTTGTGTTCAACCACATTACAACTGAAATTGGAGACAGCTATCGCCACCTTTTTTCCCCGTAGTCTTATCCGGTCGTAGTGCTCTTCCGTAAAAGTGTTTCGGATCAGGGTCTGCAGTGCAAAACTTTCGCCGAAGGTTTTCTTACCTTTCAGAAACATTTTAATAATACCAAGGTGATTAATCCGGGACTTATAGACCCCGTTTTTCTTCCGGATTATAAAAGGATGGGTGGAAAAAATATCATTCTGGGTTACGTTGGTGTAGACATTTCTCGCATGATCAATTTCACCTGCCGCAAGTAACGGAGCCAGCAGTGCGCCGGTTGATGAGCCGGTAAACAAATCGTAATCGATGCCCTGATCACGGATCAGATATTCTGCAACCCCACCCGCATAAGCTCCCTTGGAACCACCTCCTGAAATGACCAAAGCTCTCATTTACCAAAATCTGGGATAACCGTCAAATTTAAACATTTATCACTATTCACCTCCGTCATACCGGATAGCCGATCCGGGGTTCGTCCATATAATATTAAAGATGAGGAAATCCGGTATTTGAAGTGAAGATCAGAGCGGAAAATCATTGATGAGACTTCTGAAGAATGCGGTAAACAAGGAAGGCTTTAATAACAGGGTAAAGGCCAATCCAAAAAGGGCACCGTAAAAATGGGCCTGATGATCAATACGGTCTCTCACATTCTTGGAGGCATACGATGAGTACCAAAGATACAGTACACCGGCAATAATTCCGGGTATGGGAATCAATGCATAGAGGTACAACAATTGCCATGGATACAATAAAATATAAATAAATACAATACCGGAAACACCGCCCGAGGCACCCACCGCCAGGTAATTTTCCTGATCTTTCTTTTCAAAATAACTGGGGAGTGAAGCACAAATGATGACCAGCAGATAAACCAGCACATAATTAACCAGGCCTCTCACGGGACCAAAAAAAACAACAAAATGCCGCTCCACAATTTCGCCAAAATTCCAGAGGACAAACATATTGATCAACAGGTGGAGCCATCCTCCGTGAACAAAACCAGAGGTAATCAACCGGTGATACTCCCTATGATGGTACTCTCTTGCCGGCCAGTGTGCCAACCGGTAAAAAAGAGATTGATTGGTAAAACAGAGATAGGATACCAGGCCAGTGATGATAACCAGAATAACCGTAATGGACATAAATATTTATTTATAAAGCAATTATTATTATTTTATGATTGATTTTTAGTGGTGGTAAGGTAAATTGTTTTTGATAGTGAATGCACGGTACAATTGTTCGAGGAAGATAAGACGCACCAGGTCGTGGGTAAAAGTCATCAGCGAAAGACTCAGCAAATAATCAGCCCGCTTACGCATGACATCTCCAAATCCGTAAGGTCCGCCGATAATAAAAATGATCTTTCTGGCCGGTCTGCTAAGCAATTGGTCCAGATACCGGGCAAAATCCCTTGAACTGAATTGTTCTCCCTTTACATCCAGGAGAATTACCAGATCTCCCGGATTCATCTGCCGCAGAAGGTTCTGATCGTCAACGATAACCTGATCTTCCGGCCTTTTCACTTTTGAGGAAGGAAATTCCCTGATCTCAAATCGCTGAAAATAACGGATCCTTTTCTGATATTCAATAATCCCGGTTTGGAGATATTTCTGCGTTGTCTTCCCAAGCCACCACAACTCTATATCCATGCCGCAGATTCCTTAAGATACTTGATCAAATAGATTCTTTCCGGAAATTTTCTTAAAACCGACCGGTGTAAATCCTCAATCAAACCGGTAAGCCCCAGGGAAGCAAGGCGGTCAAAAATACGAAGGATATAGTCAGCACTCTGGTATCCAATATGGTCGGTCAGATGGTGATCGATCAATTTTTCCAATTGCTGGTACAGATACTTCCGGTTTTTCCTGTAAAGGAAATCAGCATGCAACAGCAGAAGTCCAGCATCGTCGTTCCGGTTGAGCAGGTCAATGACCCCTTCCAGATCATCTTCCAGCACCAGCAACTCCAGGAGTAAACGTTTATGGGGGGTTTGATCCAATAACTCTGTTAACTGCCGAACCACTTCCGGCCAGTCTTGACCGGACATACTCTTCAGTTCCGGCAATAAATCGGCTCTTTCTTCCGATACAAGGTAGTTGATAAAAATATCTTCGATAAGCTTTGGATCTGATTCCAGGGATATCAACTGGTCGAATGCCCATTTTCTGATCTTCGGTCCTTTGCTTTCTTTCAATACAAATCGCAATAACTTATCCGGTATATCCTTTCTCCCCCAGGACAGTTCCAACAAATGGCGAAGTACCACCAGATTATGGAGATGATGACCTGTGATCTTCATCAACATCTCGATATCCTTCTGATCAAGAGCTATCCTGAATAAAGCCAGAAGACCAGGGAGTGCTTCAGAGTCAGGCTGGGTAGATTTCACTAAATCAGAATAAATAGCCGTTTTCTCATCACCGGCATTGTCGTATAAAATGGAGAAAAGATTACTATTAGCATCAAGAATGATATAATTTTCATCCTGATACAAGGCTCTTAATTTTTTAATAAAATCGAGTCTGAATGATGGAGACATAGGCTCCTGCAGCAACTTTTCGAGAAAACAATGAACATCAGTTGACAAAGCCTCCCAAGGTTGTGACCGGAGTCGGACGACCGCAGTAGCCAGGAATTTTAATAATCCCAAAAGGATCAAAGCCGCCTCCCGGTAATTTTTTTCTGAATTCAGATCTTCCCCATGCCGTACAAGATTCGTGAGATAGGCAGACAGCCTGTTAAATTTCTGTTCGCTAAGCTTACCCTGACTCAACGCCGACAGATAATTCTTAATGACCAAGAAATATTTTTCGTCCCCCTCCGGCGAATCAACTTTATGCGCAAAAAGTGCCTTCAATTCACCGGCCAACAAGGGGTTCTTGTTAGCCTGGCTGATCAAAAATCGCTTCAGTTCCTTTTCCGATAGTTGATTGATGATGTGTTTTATTTGAATACGGGGGCTTCGCGGCTTTACCCGGACTTTCTTCTGTTCCTTCTTTCTTTGTTCCTTCTGGGTAACCTGGAAAATATGAAACAAAGCAGCAGCAACATGAGGACACATTTTCCGCTCCAGAAAAACGGAACAATCGCAGGAATATGCCCGGACATTTTTCCTGCCGGTCACCACTTCCGTTTCGATCTCATCCTGAGCATGCCATTTAAAGAGCCAAAATCCCTTATCATCGCAGGTAATCTCCAGAGAATTTCTGCCCGTAAGTAAGTTCTGCCCCTGGTCGAGCATTACCTCCGGGATATGCATAAAGTAGTTTTCCAGGGCAAATGTTTTACTAAACATGCGATGAAGGTCAAACCTTCAAATATAGGGCTATTTCCCTGGCTTTTCCAACCAATCTGAGATCGGGTACTACCGGGGTACCTCGAGGAACCAGTGACAAAATCCGGCTCGAGGGTTGCAAAATCGTACCAATCGTCTGCGAAGAAGGCTTATTCAGAAGTAAAAACAACCAATTCAGCAGGAAGCCCTGTTCCGGGGTTTTAAAATCCCGGTGTATTAGCGAACTTTAGTGTAGCACTTAAAACTAAAGAGATTTAAGTCATTATAACCTTTGAAAACATGAAACAGCCTATACTTGGATTAATGTTTATTGCTTTGGGATGTTATTGCTGGTTTTCCAATGCAAGCGGACCTGGTGAAGTGCAAAATCTGGATCGAACCGGCAGTCCTGTGTCTCCAGCCTTCTGCAATGAGTGTCATGGAGGGGGAAATTTTGGAACCGAGGTAACCCTTCAGCTGCTAGATACCAGTGATGAACCGGTCACAGAATATCAGCCAAGCGGTACCTATACGCTGAAGATAAGTATTGCCGCAACCGGAGCGGAAGGATATGGATTTCAATCCGTGGCCCTCACCGGTGACAATGCGGGCGCCGGTCAATTCGGAAGTCCGGCCAATGGCACCCAGATCACCACCATTAACAGCCGTGACTATTTCGAACACAGCAGTCGTTCAAATACCGGTACATTTGAAATCGAATGGACTGCCCCGGAAGCGGGAACCGGTGAAGTGACCTTCTACGCAGCCGGCAATGCAGTCAATGCCGATTTTGATGTGACCGGAGACCTACCAGATACCACGGCATTGAGCATAGAAGAAAGTATTTCTTCAGGATTGAGAGATAACCTGGCAGCAAACATCCGGCTGCTGGTGTTTCCGGGGTTTGCCGAGACCGAAATCACGGCACGCTGGTCACCGGAGGTCAGTGCCGAGCATTTAAGCATCAGTGATCTGGCCGGACAACCCCTGTACCGGGAAAAAATCAGGAATATCGCGGACAACCAACTGCATATTCCGGTAGTTGATCTGCCAACAGGGATCTACTTTGTCAGACTAACCACAAACATGGGATTCCAAACCCAAAAGTTTGTCAAGTTATAAACGACTAAGAATTAAGCGGATTTATTGGTTAGGATGGTCGGGCCAGGCCCGGCCATCCTTTTTCATGGATAGCACAATCCCTAGCATGCTTGACTGAAATAGCCTTTGTGATTCTCCGGTGACTTGTCCTATATTTATCCTCAAATCAGACTTATGACCGGCAAATTGCATCCATTCCTGTTGACCTTCCTCATTGCCATTCTGCTGCATTCAGAGCTTTTAGCCCAGCACAAAACCGAAAACCTGTTTCTGATTACTCTGGATGGATTTCGCTGGCAGGAACTGTTTGGGGGAGCAGACTCCAATCTGATTCGCAATCCGGAATTTGTCCGGGATACCGGGTATCTCATAGAGAAATTCTGGCGTAAGACCGCCGAGCAGCGCCGGGAAACCCTGATGCCCTTCTTTTGGAGGAGCATGGCCGAAAAAGGACAGATTTACGGCAACCGGTACTATGATAATCATGTCAACTGCACCAACATTTTCCTGTTTTCTTACCCCGGATACGCCGAAATACTATGTGGCTATTCCGATGCACAAAATATCCGTTCCAACCAAAAAATCAATAATCCAAATAAAACTTTCCTTGAACTACTTCATGAGACAAAGCAATACCGGGGAAGGGTAGCCGCCTTTGGCTCCTGGGATGTTTTTCCCTACATCATCAATGAAAGCCGGAGTGGAATTCCGGTCAACGCCGGATTTGAAAAGGCAACAGGCAACAGGCTGAGCAAAGAAGAGAAAACGTTGAATCGACTGCAGGACGAGATACCAAGTCCCTGGTCTTCAGTTCGCCTGGATGCCTTCACCCACCATTACGCAAAGGTCTACATCCGGAAACACCATCCCAGAGTCGTTTATATTGCCTACGGTGAAACGGACGACTTCGCCCATGATGGCCGTTACGATCACTATCTTCAGTCGGCCAGGCAAACCGACCAGTTTATCGAAGATCTCTGGAACATGGTACAGCGGTCGGGATTCTACCGGGGTAAAACTACCATGATTATCACGACCGATCACGGCAGGGGCACCTACGAGGGAGGAGAATGGCGCAACCACGGCAGTAAAGTAGAAGGCGCAGGAAATATCTGGCTGGCGGTGATAGGCCCGGATACTCTGCCCTGGGAGAAGTCAAAGTCCCCCTTCAGCTTTGGCAAAATCAGATAGCTGCCAGTTGCATGAAGATCCTGCAGGCCAACTTTCAGCCGACAATGGAGGCTGGTCCTCCGGTGCAGGGAATCACCAGACCCGGCAAATGATTGGACAAACTGCAGGGTCTGGTGACTGGTCATCAGACATGCGTATCAACTACGTATGGCTTACGGTATTCCCGGGTCAGCATTTTATCGGCTTCCATATCGTTGACAAATTTCTCCTTCTTACCGTCAAACTGAAGATTCCTTCCCAAACGATAAGAGATGTTTGATATCAAGGGCAGCACCGTCGAATAGTAACCCTCTTCGATGTCACAGGTGAGGTCATCCATTTTGCGCGATCGGACCGCTGCAATAAAATTGCGATAATGCCCGCCTCCACCCGGGGCTGCCAGGTAACCCAGTTCTTCGCCTTTATCTTCCGAATCCGAACCGGGTCCCGGTTCATTATCACGGCCCATGTAGGTCTTCCAGGTACTTCCGTTGATTTCCATCCATCCTTCCGTACCATAGAAAAGATTGCCGATCTTGACATCGAGACTTCCCTCTCCCATGGTATAGAGCCCCCGGACTTCAAACTGCAATAATTTTCCGTCCGCGTACTCCAGGTTGGCGGTTTGGACATTGGCGGTCTCCTGACTGCATTCTTCACCGGAGTATTTGTAATAACCTCCGTACGATGATACTTTAACCGGATGCTCATTCTTATTGAGACCCCATCGGGCGATATCAAACTGGTGTGGACCCTGATTGCCAATATCTCCATTACCGGTATCCCAATGCCAGTGCCAGTTATAATGACCTTTTTTCTCATTATACGACCTCCATTTGGCCGGTCCCAACCAAAGATCATAATGCAACCCTTCCGGCGGATCGGAATCAGGAGAAATGCCAAAAGACTCCCTCGGTTTATAACAAAGTCCCTTGGCCATGTAGACTTCACCAATTCCTCCATCATGCAGGAATTGGATGGCTTTGCGTACATTATTGATGCTGCGGTTCTGGAAACCTACCTGGACAATTTTCTGATACTTGCGCGCTGCATCGATCATCTTGCGTCCTTCAAATACATTATGTGAGCATGGTTTTTCCACGTACACATCCTTGCCCGCCTGAACGCCCCAAATGGTGGCCAGGGCATGCCAGTGATTGGGTGTTGCAATGGAGACCGCATCAATATCCTGATCATCAAATACCCGGCGCATATCATACTCGGTACCAGGCGCTGATCCCTGGATGTCTTCGACTGCCTTTACGCGTTCTGCCCATAGTGCTTCATCTACATCGCAAATAGTCCTGACCATGACATTGTCATCTTTGGCCATCCCGGCCCAACGCCTCAGGTGACCAAAACCCTGGCCCCGAACACCGATGACACACATATTGATACGATCATTGGCTCCGAGTACCCTTCGATAGCTCTTTGCACTCATGGCCATTGCCGGCACACCCAGGGTAATAGCGGTAGTACCCAAAGCGGCTTTCTTGATAAAAGATCTGCGTTTATTCATTTTCTGTAATATTTTTTGCCACTGACAGATTTAATTAATTATACTGCAAAGAATAGAGAGGTTACAAGTTCTTAATTTTCAGTCAGAATCACAAACTGATTTTATCCGGATGATTTGAGAAGAGTAAGCCAATAGCCAAACCATGAACCAGGAAAGCTTACCATACCGGCTTGCCATTTTGATCTGCCTCCTGATCTATCCAGTCTGCCAGTTGTCGGGACAGAGCCCGGAGGTGCCTGCCATTGTCAACTTTTCCAAAGTGGACTATGCGGGTCAGAAACAGAACTGGCAGATCGACCAAATGCCCAATGGATTAATGGTTTTTGCCAATACCGCGGGGCTGATGACCTTTGACGGGGTCAACTGGTCACTTTATGAAATGCCACACCAACAGATTATTCGTACACTACTGGTTGACCAGGACCGGATCTATGTCGGCTCGTACGGAGAATTTGGCTACTGGGCTACCAACGAAACCGGACAGTTGAATTATCATAGTCTCATCGAACTAATTGACCGCAAATTAACCGATGGGGAAGAAATCTGGAATATCTTCAAGATTGGACCAGCCGTCTATTTCCATTCCTTTGGTACCGTATTTAAATACGATGAGCTCTGTCTCATCCGGATCCTGCCTCCCCAATCGATCCGTTTTATGCATCCTATCGACAGCCAGACCTACCTTTTGCAGGTGACTGGCAATGGCATCATGCAGTTTTCGGCTGACTCCTTTACCCATCTGTATCCTCAGTCAAGCATCAACGACCTGAAAATCACCGGGATCAGCCCTGACGGAGAGCATGGACTGCTGCTGGCTACCGAAAAAAATGGACTTTTTAAAATAGAAAGGCAGCAAATCATCCTTTTTCCGACCGAAGCCGACAAGACACTGAAAATCCACCAGATCAATAAATTGCTGCAATTATCCAGCGGTCTCTGGGCGGTTGGTACGATTTCCGATGGATTGCTCATTCTGGATTCGCAGGGATCAATAAAGTACCATATTAATAAGAATGGCGGGCTTCAAAACAATACGGTTCTTTCTCTATTTGAAGATGCTCAGCACCATTTGTGGGTGGGACTGGATGACGGTATTGCGTTGATTGATCTACCTGGTCCATCCGTTTATTATCTTGATAACAGTGGACAGATCGGAACCCTCTACGACGCTATCGAATATAATCAGCAATTATTTATCGGGACCAACCAGGGGCTTTTTGCGAGATCACTCCTGAGTAAATCCCTAACAAATGGATTTCAACTAATTGAGGGCACTCAGGGACAGGTGTGGGATCTTCAGCTGATCGATGGAATGTTATTTTGTGGTCATAATAATGGCACCTATACCATCAGCAATAATCGGATTAAACAAATATCGAAAGTAACCGGTGGATGGCATCTGGTTCCTGTCAAAGGAAGAAAAGACAAGCTCGTCCAGGGCACCTATACCGGATTGATCACCTTGAGCAGAGAGGCCAATGGCTGGTCATTTGGCCATTCGATTACCGGATTTAATGGTGTCGTAAAACAACTGGCTTTCGATGACCAGGGTTGGCTGTGGGTGGTAAATCCCTACCGGGGTCTTCACCGCCTCCGGATAGATTTTGAACAGGACAGTGTACTGGAGCTCCAGGCATTTTCTCCGATCAATGGACTACCGAGCGACTTCAATGTGTCGCTTCTCGAATTTAACAACCGGTTACTCTTTCTAAGCGGCCAACAATACTATTCTTTTGATTCGGAGAAAAACTCATTCATTCCTTTTCAGTTTCCATGGCCGAAAGAACTCAAATTTGATAAAATTATCACCACCGATAGTGATCTCTACTTTCTGGTTAGATCCGGAAGCATAGATGTGATGACGGAAGATCAGCATCTGGGTCACATCAAACTTGATCTGGTACAAGGGTCCGAAAAGTTGGTTCATCTGGAGAACAATCGATACCTCGCCTGTCTGGAGAATGGCTATGCGATCTTCAACCCCTGGCATAATCAACCTGCAGATCCACTATTGGTGCAGGCTGCGGTCTCGCAGTTCAGAGCCTGGGATCGCTCTGGTAAACTCAGGTATGACCTGAACGGATCGATCGACTCCATTGACCAACCAGTGGCTCTTTCACCGAAGATCAACCGGGTCGAATTCCACTTTGCTTCTTACGATTTTACAGCTAACCAGAGATTCCGGTACCGTTTGGAGGGCTTCGATCATGAATGGTCACCATGGACGTTACTTCATCGAAAGGAATACACCAATCTTCTTCCCGGTATCTACCGTTTTTATCTTCAATATGAAGGAAGAGAACCCATCCTGGCTATAGAAGTGATCCAGGATCCTGCCTGGCACCAGACTTTGGTAGCCAGAGTGTTGTTTTTCATTCTGATAATCGGCTTGGTCTATATCCTTTATCGTTATTACGACCGACGTCTCAAGACACAGACCCGCCGTATTGAAATTGAAAAAGAACGGGAAATCAATCGGGAACGTCTGGCCCTCCAGAATGAACTCCTGGAAAGGGAAATCCGGCATAAGAGTGAAGAACTTGCCAATTCCACGATGAACATCATTCAAAAAAACAAGGTCCTGCTTAAACTTCGCGAACAGATCACGGAAGTTCGGTCTGGTATCGGAAAACAATTTCCGGACAAACAATACCACCAATTAATCCGTCTCATCCAGCAACATATGTCAGATCGGGATAATTGGAAGGTCTTTGAAACCAACTTCAATGATGTTCATGCTACCTTTTTCCGGTCTCTGAAGAATGATTATCCGGATCTTACCTATGGCGATTTAAAACTGGCAGCCTATCTCAAAATGAATTTAACTACCAAGGAAATCGCTCCATTGCTCAATATCAGTATCCGGGGAGTCGAAAATAAACGGTATCGCCTGAGGCTTAAGATGAAACTGGAGCACGACGAAAATCTGCTGGATATCCTGTTGCGCTACTAATCATGGGTATGCTTCGGATGGCGTAGGAGTAAATTTCATAGCCTTCCCACGATCAGATCATAAAATACTAATTTTCAACTATTTAATAAATATGCTCAACAATTAAAAAACATAAGTTATCACTATTGGCGTAGTTAAGGTGAGGTGTAAAACTGGCTTTTCTCAATCGAATTGGTTAAAATTGTAAGAGACCATAGAGCCAAATTCCATGATTTACTGGTTTACCATCAACCTATTTATCCTCCTTTCAATCCGCATCTTTTCAATAAGAAAGTATGGTTGGCCCCGGCGGTTCTATCCTTATATCTGCAGTATTTGTTTTCTTACCCTGGCGTATCCGGCATCCAATGGTGGCTCTGTCACCTACCATGCAGATCCCATAGATGACCTGCTATCACTGGGTGATGACGCTTTATTGGAGGAAATCCAGCGAGCTACCTTCCGCTATTTCTGGGACTTTGCCCATCCCGCATCCGGTATGGTGCGGGAACGCAATACATCGGGCGATCTGGTGACCAGTGGTGGCTCCGGATTTGGAATCATGGCGATCATTGTTGGCATTCACCGGGAGTTCATCACCCGGGAAGAAGGCATTGAGCGACTACAACTAGTCATCCAATTCCTGGGAACGGCTGACCGTTTTCATGGTGCCTGGTCACACTGGATGAATGGAAATACCGGCAAGGTGATTCCGTTCAGCACCAAAGATAATGGAGGTGATCTGGTCGAAACCGCCTTTCTGTTGCAAGGACTGCTTACTGCCAGATCCTATTTTGACCGCGAGACTCCGGAGGAAACCCAACTAAGAAGTGACATTACCTCTTTATGGGAGGGTGTGGAATGGAACTGGTACCGGAAGCAGGTCAATCAGGTACTTTTCTGGCATTGGTCGCCAACCTTCGGCTTTGACCTCAATCTGCCGGTCCAGGGGTGGAATGAAACGATGATTGCCTATATTCTGGGCATTGCTTCACCCTCCCACCCACTGCCCGCCGGGATGTATGAAAAAGGATGGGCGGGCAGTGAATACCAAAATGGAAAGACTTTTTACGGGTATAAACTTGAAGTTGGTAACGACACCGGCGGTCCACTGTTTTTTACCCATTATTCCTTTCTGGGTTTCGATCCCCGAAACAAACGCGATGCTTTTGCCAACTACTTCTTTCAGGGCCAGAATCAAACGCTGATCAACCGGGCCTGGTGCATTGAAAATCCAAAGGGTTATGAGGGATATGGACCGGATTGCTGGGGGCTGACGGCCAGTGACGACCCTCACGGATATCATGCTCATGCTCCCAATCACAGTGCAGACAACGGGACGATCACTCCTTCAGCAGCTTTGAGTTCCATTGTTTATACTCCGGTGGAGTCTCTCGCTGCAGCAAGACATTTTCTTTCGATGTACCGCGAAAAAGTCTGGGGTCCTATGGGTTTTTATGATGCTTTCAATCCGTCGGAAAACTGGTTTTCCACTTCCTTCCTGGCAATTGACCAGGGGCCCATTATTTGTATGATCGAAAACTACCGGTCCGGTTTATTATGGGATTATTTTATGCGTAATGAGGAAATCACCGGGGCTATGGAAAAAATTGGATTTACCGAAGACAGTTCACTCACCGGAATTGATGAACCCGGTCTGAATATTAAGATCTTCCCCAACCCCAGTGAAGGGCTGGTTTGCATTGAATTGCCAGACAAAACCATCAATGATGTATTCCTCACGGATTTAGAGGGAAAAAACATTCCTTTATCCTCTACCATTAACAATAATCAGACCTGGGTGAACCTTGGCCTAAACCGGGTACCAGGTATATACTATCTAACGATCATTGCCGGAAAAGCTATACTGACAGAAAAAATACTATTAAGAAACCACTGAACCTTTCAATTTCATTAATAATTACTTTTTAAACCGACAGAAAATGAAAAAAAATCTACTATTCATGCTCATGATGCTTGTAGTGGGTACCCTCTCTGCCCAGGTAGTATGGGAGGACTTTGAAGACGATGGTAAGCTGGAATGGATTGCCACCGATGGCACCTATAATGGCATTGTATCCAATCCAGACACCACAGGAATCAACGAGAGTGACAATGTGGGTTCGTATACCAAGGGAGCCGGTAGTGCCTATAGTCTTTTCCGGGTTCAGATGGCTACTCCCTTTGACATTTCGGAAAATAATATTTTCCGGATGCAGGTATGGTCACCCGTTGCCACGGAGGTCCTGCTTAAACTGGAAGGTGGCGGTAATGCCGTTGAGGACAGCCGGCCGGTCCGGGACTCCGTCTGGACTGAACTGGTCTATGATTTCCGGTCGAAGGCGGAAGTCACTACGATGACAGATCTCCTTATCTTTTTTGCTCCGGGAAATGCGGAAGATAGCAGTACTTATTTATTCGATAACATTACTGCCGGTCCGGCTCCGGACAGTCTGGTTCTGGAAGATTTTGAAGATGGTGCCCGCCTGGACTGGGTGGCTGCCGACGGAACTTTTACCGGTGTGGTGGAAAATCCGGATACCACGGGGATCAATCCAAGTATCAATGTCGGTTCGTACACCAAATCAGATATGCACAGTTTTAGTTTGTTCATTCATGAACAATCTACTCCGATCGATCTAAGTCTCCTGAATAAAGCAAGTATTCAAATATACTCACCGGTCAAAACCGAATTTATTCTAAAGTTTGAAGGTAGCGGCGAAGCCAGGGAAGTCCGTATGAACATCCCTACGGCCAATGTCTGGCGCGAGTATGTCATGGACTTCAGTGCGGCAGCCGACTTTACCACGATTACCAAGATCATTTTGTTTTTCGATCCCGGCGTAGAGGAAAGCGGTGATACCTATTTGTTTGATAATTTGATTCTGTATCCGCCCGACTCCTGTGCCGGTACCGAACCTCTGGCCGGAGTCGTCGATAATTTTGAATGTCAGCGCAATGCCACTTACGACCATGGCTGGGACCGCCTGGAAGTCGTTGATAATCCGGATCTTTCTCCGGTCAACAGTACTGCCGGGGTTGGAAAATACAGCAAACCGGCCGCAGAAGCCTGGGCTGCCCTGGTAGCCGACTACGACAATGCCCTTGACCTGTCGACTTTTAATGTCCTGACCTCCAAAATATGGTCGCCGGTTGACGGCCAGATTCTGTTTAAACTGGAAGGCGGTGCTTCTCCCGTAAAGGAAATTTTTATCGACATACCAGAGACCGGCACGTGGGTGGATTACAGCGCCGACTTCAGTGCCTATGCTTCGGAAAATCACAAACGAATCGGCATCTTCTTCGCCGCAGGAACGCCTTTTGATACCGCAGTAACCTTTTATGTCGACGAGATTATCTGGACGGAAAAGACCATCGAGTCTACAATTCTGGAGGATTTTGAAGACGGTGGGCAACTGGCCTGGTTTCCGGGCGACAATGATCCGGCCAATGGAACCTTTGAAATCGTATCCAACCCGGACATGGGCAGTAGCAACAACAGCTTGAGTGTCGGCTCCTATACCAGGGGCAGCAATGCCTTTAGCTCCCTGACCGCAATCTTACTGGATCCCCTGGACCTAAGCGAATTCACCCAGCTAAATTTACAGATCCTGGCACCTGAAGGAGCCTCTCAGGTGACTATGCAGTTAGTCAGTGCCGTGGAAGGTAACAAAGATGTCACCCGGGATATACCTTTGGCCGGAGAATGGACCACGGTTTCCTTTGACTTTGCTACCTCAGCCAACATTACCGATTTTGGACAGATCAACCTGATTTTTGATGCAGAAACCGAACTGACCGGTCCGTACTATATCGACAACCTCAGTCAGGGAGAAACTACCGTTGATCCATGCGAAGGAGTGGAAGCCAATCCCAGAATTGTCGACGATTTCGAATGCCAGCGCAATGGAACCATCAGCCTGGGTGCTGCCGACCTTGAAGTATCACCCAATCCGGATATTTCGATGGGTAACAACAGTGCCACGGTCGGTAAGTACACTGAACCGGAAGGTGAATGGGCGGCACTTGTCTATGAATTTGCCGAGCCATTTGATCTCACCCATTACAACCAGCTAAACATGAAGATCTGGGCTCCCAGAGTGGTACCTATGCTCTTCAAGCTGGAGGGAGGATCCGGGCCTGCCAAAGAGGTATTTATGGATGTGACCGAGGCCGAAACCTGGGTTACCTATTCGATTGATTTCAGTGAGGTGGCAGGACAGGGTCATAACAAACTGGTATTGTTTATGAATGCCGGGGCTGTTGCGACGGTCGGAGAGGTTTATTACTGGGATGATATTCGCTGGGGTCTTGCTCCTTTTGAAGGTTGCATTGTTAATTTTGAAGAAGAGCCCTACAACCCCAATGGCTGGATTTATTTCTCAAACGGAGTCTATGCCGACAGCACCATCCAGAAAGTGGCCAATCCGTTGAAAGAGGGTGTCAATACTTCGGAAACGGTTGCCCGATTTGTAGAAGCCGCTGAAGCACCCGGAGTAGATCCCTGGTCCGGAGTATTTTTAAGGGGTGAAACGCCCATTAATTTTACCGATCCGGCCAATCAGACGATCAGTATGGACATTCTTATGGATCATGCCGCATCTGTAATATTTAAACTGGAATCAGGTCTGACCGTGAACACCACAGGAGATATTGTAGAGCAGTACACGACTCCTAATGAATGGCAGACAGTCACCTGGAATTTTAATACATTCCCCAACGACCAGTTTAAAACGATTTCACTGATCCTGGATTTTGACAATATTCCGACGGAAGACAAGATTTACTATTTCGATAATATCCGGGTTGGTGGCACCAGCTGTGACGAAACCGTCGGCACCTTCTCTTTTGAACCACTACCAAGTTTTGCCGTTGCTCCCAACCCCGCTATCGATGTCATCCGGATCGAAGCACCGGAGGAGATGAGCAGGATCGAAATTTACAATGCGGTCGGTCAGCGGTTAATGACTTACAATGAGCGTTATGTACCCTCATCACAGATCGATGTAAGTACGTTTAAACCGGGTATCTATTTTGTACAGGTTTATGATCTGAAAGGTAAATTGGCTGGTAATGCCAAATTTGTCAAGTACTAAATGAGTTGACGACATGGGTGCATTTTAATTCTAGTGCACCCATGTTTTTTTCTCCGCAATTTTCCTCTATGAAATTGGAATACAGCACCCAATCTTCCTTTTTATTCTGTTATTTCCTGGGTATTATCATGCTTTTATCCTGCCAGGAACAGCACCAGGCTGGCAAACCAATACCTTCAGAAGTACCATCTTCTTTTTCAGTTGAAGAATTGAAGAAACGCACTTTCGATTATTTCTGGGAACTAGCTTATGAAAATAACCTGCAAATTCCCGATCGTCATCCTACTTTAAGATTTTCCAGTATTGCCGCTACCGGATTTGGATTTACCGCTTATTTAATCGGTGCGGAAAATGGTTATATCAGCCGGAAAGAAGCGGCTGACCGTATCCTCAAAACCTTCAAAATATTGTCTGAATTACCGCAGGGGCCGGAAAATTCCGGGATAGGCGGATACAAAGGGTTCTTTTATCATTTTCTAACCATTGATAAGGCCCTGCGTTTCAAAAATGTCGAATTATCGAGTATTGACACCGGACTGCTGATGGCGGGCATCCTTTCGGCAATAGCGTATTTCGACCGGAATAATCCGGAAGAAAACGAAATAAGACAGTTGGGCGATGACCTTTTCCGTCGGGTAGAATGGGATTGGATGTATGTCAATGACAACAGGCTCAGTATGGGCTGGCACCCGGAGAGTGGATTTATACCCGCTTCATGGAACGGATACAATGAAGCCATGATTCTCCTGATTATGGCGATGGGCTCACCCACTCATGCCATACCTCCGGACGCCTGGCGGGGATGGACATCGACGTATGAGTGGGGTTCTTTTCAGGGTCAGGAATATTTACAGTTTTCACCCCTGTTTGGTCACCAATACAGTCACATATATATTGATTTCCGGGGAATCCAGGACGCCTGGATCAGGGAAAAAGGGATCGATTATTTTGAAAATTCCCGTCGCGCTACCCTGGCCAACCGGGCTTACTGCATCCAAAATCCTCATCAATTTGCCGGTTACGGACCTGAGCAATGGGGTCTCACAGCCTGTGATGGTCCGGCTGAACTCGATACGGTCTGGAATAATCATCCCCTCCGCTTCATGACCTACAGTGCCCGGGGAGCGTCTGCCCTCTATGTACGTGACGATGGTACGCTCGCTCCTACTGCGGCAGGCGGGTCCGTACCGTTTGCTCCGGACGAATGTCTGGCTGCTCTGAAATATATGTGGGAAAATAATTACAACCACCTTATTGGTGAATACGGATTTAAAGATGCATTTAATCTGAGCTTCACATTTACAGACGAAACTCAAAATACGGGATGGTTTGACCATGATTATCTGGGCATTGATCAGGGTCCCATTCTCCTACAATTACAGAATTACGAAAATGAATTTGTTTGGAATTTAATGAAAAAAAGCCCATACATCATTGAAGGATTAAGGAAAGCAGGATTTAAAGGTGGTTGGCTGGATGATATAGAAGGTCAGTGACAACTTCCTTTGAAATATCAGGTCAGATCAGACGATCCAACCGGAATACATCAGCATTGATCGCTAGAGCATTGAAAAAACAAATTGTATGATGAAGCAATACCTATTGATTTTTTTTCTGGGTATCCTGATTAATCAAATGACGAATGCCCAGTCCTGGACGGAATCAAAAATCGATTCGTTGATCGGCCAAATGACGATCGTAGAAAAGATCGGACAACTGACTTTGTTTACCAGCGATTGGGCAACGACGGGACCCAGCATCAGGGACAATTATCTGGAGGATATCCGGAGTGGAAGAGCGGGTAATATATTCAATGCATATACTGCAGCTTACAATGCTCAACTGCAGGAGGTGGCCGTTGAGGAAAGTCGCCTGGGCATTCCCCTGCTCTTTGGTTACGACGTCATTCACGGATATAAGACCATCTTTCCCATTCCTCTGGCAGAGGCCGCCTCCTGGGATCTCCCACTGATTGAAAAATCAGCCAGGATCGCTGCCGAAGAAGCTACTGCCGGGGGGTTGCACTGGACTTTCGCCCCGATGGTCGACATTGCGCGGGATCCGCGTTGGGGTCGTATTGCGGAGGGAGCCGGTGAAGACGTATACCTGGGTTCATTGATTGCAGCAGCCAGGGTCAGGGGCTTCCAGGGAAACGATCTTGCCGCACCCAACACCCTCCTTGCCTGTGCCAAGCACTTCGCGGCTTACGGCGCAGCCCAGGCGGGTAGGGACTATCACATGGTCGACATCTCACGTCGAACGTTATGGGAGACTTATTTACCACCGTTTAAAGCCTGCATCGAGGCCGGAGTCGCCACCTTTATGACTTCTTTTAATGAACTCGATGGGGTACCTGCTTCGGCCAACACCTATTTGCTGGAAGAGATCCTTCGTAAAACCTGGAATTTCGAAGGATTTGTGGTTTCCGATTATACTTCGGTCAATGAGATGGTAGCTCACGGTTATGCTGCCGACAACCGGCAAGCTGCCATACTAGCTATCAATGCGGGAGTGGATATGGACATGCAGGGAGCGGTATATTATGATCATCTTAAGGCATTAATTGAGTCCGGAAGGGTTGATGTGGAGAAACTTGATTCTTCCGTCAAACGGATTTTGATGGTCAAAAATAAATTGGGACTCTTCGATGATCCCTACCGCTATTCTGATGAAACCCGGGAAAAAACCATCATACTCTCTGATGCCAATAAAGCTGCAGCCCGCGAAATGGCGAGAAACTCCCTGGTCCTGCTGAAAAATAATAATCAGACTTTACCGCTAAGTCCTTCCGAAAAAATTGCCCTGATCGGACCATTGGCTGACTCGCCGGTCGATATGCTTGGTTCCTGGCACGGTGCCGGACAAGCCGGGGACGTCATCACTCTTTTGGATGCTTTTACTAATCAAGAGCGCAATTTTAATTATGTCAAAGGATGCGAAACAGAAGGCAACGATACTTCCATGTTTGGTCAGGCCATGGATCTCGCAAAAAGTGCCGACAAAATCATCATGGTGGCAGGTGAACACTTTAACATGAGTGGTGAGGCAGCCAGCAGGGCCAGAATCCGCATACCCGAAATTCAACAGAAATTATTGAAGCGGTTATCCGGTTTAGAAAAACCACTGATTCTGATATTAATTAACGGCAGGCCTCTATGCCTTCCCCAGGAAGCAGAAATTTCCGACGCCATTCTCGAAGCCTGGCAACCTGGCACCATGGCCGGCCCGGCGATTACCGATGTACTGTTCGGAAATCATAATCCCTCAGGGAAATTGCCGGTCACCTTCCCCCTTGATGAAGGACAAATTCCCCTCCACTACAATATGAAAAATACCGGACGGCCCAGACTACCGGACCAGAAATACACGAGTAAATACCTGGATATACCCAATGCTCCCTTATATCCTTTCGGATATGGGCTCAGCTTTACGACTTTTGAGTATAGCTCCCCTTCGGTCGATAAAACTGAATTTCAAACGGATGAACCGTTAAACTTTTCAGTAACGATAAAAAACACCGGTTCAAAAGACGGGCATGAAATTGTACAATTATACATGCGCGATCCGGTAGCCTCTGTCACCCGTCCGGTCAAAGAATTAAAAAGATTTGAAAAAATATTTTTAAAAGCCGGAGAAAGCAGACTGGTTCATTTCCGGCTTTCTGCAGAAGATCTGAAATTTTACGATCAGGATTTAAATTGGATTTCCGAACCGGGAGAATTTCTTTTTGGAATAGGACCGGACTCGGATATTGATCTAAATCTTAAAGTCCTTCTAAAATCATGATTATGACAAAACTCGATTTTATGTGCCGAATTGTGGTTGTCATCGGTTGTCTTCTTCTCCCACTCTGTGTAGGCGGACAGGAATTGATCAGTGGTTTCGTCACCGATGTTCAGGGTGAACCATTGATCGGAGTCAACATTGTAGTCAGGGATTTTCAGAATCAGGGGACTATTTCCGATATTGACGGATCCTTTTCCCTGGAATTGCCGGAAGGAGCCACAACGCTGATCTTCTCATACATTGGCTATCAAACCCAGGAGATTTCGATCGCAGGTCAGAACAACTGGAACATTACCATGGCAAGTGATATCCAGACGCTGGATGAGATTGTCGTGGTTGGTTATGGTGTGCAGCGTAAAAGTGATCTTACGGGAGCGATTGCCACCATCGGCTCTGAAGAATTGCAAAGAATACCTACTTCCAGTTTTGAGCAGGCATTACAGGGTAAGATTGCCGGTGTACAGGTTACCCCGGCATCGGGAGAACCCGGAAAAGGAGCAGAGATCCGGATCCGGGGTGTAGGCACATTAAATGATGCGTCGCCCCTCTATGTGGTTGATGGAATGCTTCTCGATGACATTTCCTTCATTAATCTACAGGATATCGAATCGGTCGAAGTGCTGAAAGACGCCTCGGCAACAGCCATCTACGGATCGAGGGGAGCCAACGGTGTTATTATCATTACTACCCGAAAGGGAGAGATCCGCACCAAGCCCCTGGTATCCCTGGCTACCTATACCGGCTGGCAACAACTGACGAATAAAATTGAATTAACCAACGCGCACGAATACGCTACCCTGGCCAATGAACTGGCCGTTAATGAAAAAAGAACCCCCATCTTTCAAGACCCTTCGATCTTTGGTGAAGGCATCGACTGGCAGGATGAGATTTACCGGACAGCGCCAATTCAAAATCATTCCTTGTCAGTGCGGGGCGGTAGTGAAGCAATCCGTTATCAGGTGAGCAGTGATTTTTTCAACCAGGACGGAATTCAACGAGGCAGCAATTTCAAACGTTTTACCTTCCGGTTAAACAATGAATATACGGTCAGCAAGCATGTTACTGTTGGACATAACCTGGCCATGATCCGTGCCTGGCAAACGATTTCACCCGATCAATCCGAAACTGTTTACCGGGCAGATCCCACCATTGCTCCCAAAGCAGAAGACGGATCATTTAATGACCTAAGTAAAAATGCTTCTACCGGAAATCCCATCGCCAGTATTTTTTATTCCAACAATAAAAATAAAATATACCGGCTGGTTGGCAATGCATACACCGATATCAAAATATTGAAAAATTTTACTTTCAGATCCAATCTCGGCTTGGATATCGGCCAACTTAGAGGCAAGAATTTCACACCCGTTTATTTTGTTTCGGCTACCCAACGAAACGAACAAAGTGTCCTGACAGTCATTAGTGATCAGGTACAAAGCTGGTTGTGGGAAAATACCTTAACCTATTTTAAAGAATGGACCAATCACCGGGTCACGGTTTTGGGAGGCATAACCTCGCAGATCTACAATTCCGAAAATTTGAGTGCCACCGGCAGAGATCTGATCGGTGATACGGATGAATTTCTGTACCTGGCGGCAGCAACCAGTGATGAGCCGAGTAATTCCAATACGGCTTTTGAATGGGCTATGTTGTCCTATCTGTTCCGGGTTAATTATACCTTCAGGGAAAAATACCTCTTTACCGGTTCATTCAGGGCCGACGGTTCTTCACGATTTGGAGAAGAAAATCGCTACGGCTATTTCCCGTCACTCGCCCTGGGCTGGAACATCATCAACGAACCTTTCATGGCCAATCAGTTGCTTTTCAGCCGGCTCAAATTAAGGACCAGCTGGGGAGTCATTGGCAATGATAAAATTGGCGCCTATCCCGGCCGGCCGCTGGTCAACAGTCCCTTCTATTATGCCTTTGGTACGGATGAAAAGCTGAATGTCGGGGCTACCATTGAAGGGCTCCCAAATGCCACCATTCAATGGGAAGAAACTTCACAGTTTAATTTTGGATTTGAATTTGGATTTTTAAATAACCGGTTGCTCGGAGAGATTGATTATTACGACCGGATCACCGACAAAATTCTCATCGACCTGGCCTTACCCGGTCACTTTGGCATCCGGGATAATTTTCCATTTGTCAATGCCGCCAAGGTGGAAAATAAAGGCATCGACCTGAAACTCGATTGGAAGGATCAGATCAGCAAATTGAATTATAACATCGGGATAGTCTTAAGTACAGTCAAAAATGAAGTCCTCGAACTGGGCGAAAATAAATCCGAACTAATTGGCGGGGCACTGAGCGGTGGGAAATTTGGTACCCGCACGATCCCGGGTTTACCGATTGGGGCTTTCTACGGATATCGAACCGAAGGAATTTTTCAAAATGCTGAAGATATTGCCTCGCTTCCGAAAATCGGGGTGGAAGTGCCTGGTGACCTGCGCTACGTCGATACCAATGGCGATGGCATCATTACCACGGCAGACCGGATTTATCTGGGAAGTGCTATCCCCGATCTCATCTGGGGTGCGAGCATAGGATTGGAATTTGCCGGTTTCGATTTTTCGATTGACTTTAATGGTCAACAGGGAAATTTAATCTTCAATTCAAAAAAACAGGCCCGTTTTGGCACCTATAATTTTGAGGTATCGTATCTCGATCGCTGGACCGGAGAAGGAAGCAGCAACACTGAGCCCAGGATCACCAATGGAGGTCACAATTATGAGGTTTCAGACCGGTTTCTGGAAGATGGTTCATACTGGCGTATCCGGAATATCAGCCTTGGGTATTCCATACCTTCCGGTGTTCTGAACAAATTTAACGTACAGCAATTCCGGATCTACCTGAGCGGCACCAACGTCTTCACTTCAACTGAATATACTGGTTATGCTCCGGAATTCACCAGCGGTGATGTACTGTCAGTAGGAATCGACCGGGGTATTTATCCAATTGCAAAGACCTACAATGTAGGACTAAATGTTTCTTTTTAGAATAATCCGGAATTAAAATTAAAGAAATAAAAATGAAATCGACATCCATCATATTCAGCCTTTTAATACTGAGCGCATGTTCGAAAGATTTTCTTGAAGAAAAACCATTGGGGCAATTAACTTCCGACAACTTTTTTCTTACTGCCGAACATGCGATCCAGTCCGTCAACGCCACCTATGAAATGTTACGGGATTTTCGGGTTCATGTTTTTGCCTATATTGCACTGACGGATATGATATCAGACGATGCGGACAAAGGGAGTACGCCCTCTGATGGTGCACCGGTATTGGTCGCCGATGAATTTACGATGGATCCGGGAAGTCTGATCATAGATGACAGCTGGCAGGGATACTACCGCGGCATCAAAAGAGCCAACTGGGTCATCGCCAAAGTCCCGGAAATTGAGATGGATCCTGCTTTGCGAAGCCGGATTGTGGGCGAAGCCAGATTTCTGAGGGCCTATTTTCACTTTAATATGGTACGATGGTGGGGAGGTATTCCTCTGGTTCTGGAACCCCTCAGCCGGGAAGATATCAGCATACCCCGGGCTTCAGTGGATGAAGTCTATACCGCAATTATCAATGATTTAACGGAGGCAGCTGCAGTCTTACCCTTAAAATCCCAATATGCAGCCGGCGATCTGGGCCGGGTTACCAAAGGCGCAGCTCAGGGAATGCTGGCCAAGGTATTCCTCACCAGAAAGCAATATGATGCAGCGGCAGCTATGGCCATGGCTGTCATCAATAGTAACGAATACAGCCTGGCCCCCAACTATGCCAGGATCTTCAGCAAGGAAGGAGAAAATGGTCCTGAATCTGTATTTGAGGTGCAGGCTACTGCTTCCCTCATCGGAGGCTGGTGCCAGTTCAACCAGGTACAAAGTATCCGGCCATCGAAGGGATGGGGGTTTAACCGGCCCTCGGATGATCTGGTCCGGGCCTACGAACCGGGTGATCCCCGGCGTGAAGCCACAGTACTCTATGTGGGAGAAGTGGTACCCGATGGCAGTTACATTGTGGAAGACAATCCCGAAATGTTTAACGAACGGTATAATCAAAAGGCCTGGGTACCCGATTCCGAGCGGGCAGGGGGTGCCGGAAGCGATCAGGGTGGTGGTAACATCCGGATTCTCCGCTATGCCGATGTGCTGTTGATCGCAGCAGAATCACTCAACGAAACCGGGCAAAGCGATCAGGCTCTTCAATATGTCAATATGATCCGCGACCGGGCCCGGGGTACCCTCCCACCCCAGATTTTGCGACCCATCACGACCACCGACCAGACTGAACTCCGGGAATTGATCTGGAAAGAACGAAGGGTAGAGCTGGCCATGGAACAACACCGCTGGTTTGATCTGCTTAGGACCGGCAGGGCTGCTTCGGTGATGAAGGCTCATGGCAAAAACTTCATCGAAGGTAAACATGAACTCTTACCCATTCCACAGTCTGAAATCGATCTGTCCGGAGACGCAGTAACCCAAAATCCCGGGTACTAAGAACTTCTGACTGAATCTGTGACCGTAGATTAACCAGCCGAATGCGCCATTAAGTGTCCCTGAACAAATATGGATATCCGACGATCCATTTGAATTTCGGGATTTTTCTGAATTTTGTACTATATAGTTAGGATACCTAACTATATTTGTTCTGCAGCAATACTGCTGGAGAATCAAAAACAGAAAAACATGGAACAAATCGAAGGTTACGACTATGGCCGCAACACACTCGAACAATCGCCGGTATCCCTGGAGGATCTATCACTTCTGAAGAAGACATTATTTTGGTCGGAAGAAGACGACCGTTATCTCAGAATGGCAGGCACTGTATTGAAAAATCAGATTGACGATGTACTGGACCTGTGGTACGGTTTTGTGGGGGCCAACGAACATTTACTCCACTACTTCACCCATCATGGATCGCCAAATATGGACTATCTGAGTGCCGTACGAAAAAGATTTGGACAATGGATAACCGATACCTGCGAGAGACCCTACGATCAGGATTGGTTGAACTATCAGCATGAAATTGCCAAGCGGCATCACAGTACAAAGAAAAATAAAACGGATGATGTTGAGTCAGTTCCCATCATACACTACCGGTACTTGACAGCCTTTATTTATCCCATCACCGCCACCATCCGGTCATTTCTTGACAAAGAAGGTCACTCTCCCGAAGACATTGACAGAATGTATCATGCCTGGTTCAAGGCAGTTACTTTAACGACGGTTCTCTGGACATATCCCTATATCAATAAGGGTGAGTTTTAATTCCGGGAAAACCAGAAAACGGAGAAGAGCTGCTTTATCAGAGCTCTTCTCCTCAACTGGATCCGGCTGGTGAGTCATCTGTCATCAGATCGAACATGCTTTGAAAGTAAATCCTATCTTGACCGACGAATCAAAATGTGCCCTTTATTCATAGATTGAAATGCTCGTTTGAGAAGTTGAGGTGACCGTTCAGAGACAATGAAGGAATAATGTCCGCTGGAAAACAATCAGATAGCAGGGTCCGGCATTGGGAACCATGAAATTGAAAAGGATGCAGAAGTCCGACTTTAACCTGAATCAGCAAAACACCAGTGTTGACAGCAGAATCATTGCCTCTCTGGAGCGAATTTCCCAGGCATTCCGGGTGCTGCTCTGGCAGGAAAGCAAAGAATTTGCCCTCAGTCCCATTCAGATTCAGGTATTGATCTTTCTCGCACATCACCATAGTGAACAAAGTAAAGTCAGTTATCTGGCCAGGGAATTTAACATGACTAAGGCAACCATTAGCGAAACCATTAAAACCTTAGAACAAAAACAACTGATCAGTAAGGAATTTGAACAGGATGATTTACGAAGCTATATCATTCACCTGACAAAGAAAGGAAAAGAAATTGCTGACAAAACCGAGCTGTTTACCAGTCAGTTGAGAATCCCCGTACAGAATCTGGATTCTGAAAACAAGCAAAAAATGCTCCTCAGTCTCCTGGAAATCATCCATCATCTGAACCAAACCGGCATTATCACCATCCAGCGTATGTGTTTTACCTGTTCTCACTATCAGCGTAGTAAGGATGGTCAACAGCATTTCTGCAAATTGTTAGACCGGAATCTGGCCACAACTGAACTCCGGATCGATTGTCCTGATCACCAGGTGAGGTAAAATATCCGGCAATCTCCGGCTGGTAATTTGAAAAATCCCGACTAATTTAAATTTAGTACGCATCCCTTTTATCCCGGATAAAATCAACCGTTTGAAGTCTTTACATTGGAAAGTATCCAATCTTCCTTATTTCATGAAAGCCTTGGATACTGGTTGATTATGTGGTATTGCGGCGAATTTACCAATACTGCACATGACGGGAAGAACGCAATATATTTTTCTGGAAACCCTTAACATTTTCACCGGCCGGAGAACTCCTGAACATAAGGTTGGAAGATGTTCCTGAATGCCAAAGACCGCAACTATGACCAATTTCATGTGCCAGTGCAACATTATCCATTAAACCTTCCCTGTCGATGACAATATAATCCCCAAACACAGACATTGAACATCCCAACGCTCCATCAACGATATCCCTGACAATAAACACGGTAATGGGAAATGTCAGCGAAATGGGAATGATATTCCAACCTGCCAGCAGACCGGCGAAATAATCACCTGCATCACCAAACTCCGATTTAGCGCCGCATTTAAAGTCGAGTGCCTCACTGGGAACGGGATCAGTGATGAACTCAATAAAAGTCTTACTATATGGTTTTACCTGAACGTTGAAGCGATCCTTATATAGCCGTTTTGTTCGGTCAATTGCATCCTGAGCAACCTGTTCAACCGGTGGAAGCTCATCGCCCCCTCCTGAGGGCGGGTCTCTCCAAAGGACAAAAACATGGAGTCTCAATTTTTTTGGTGGCCAGGCGATGAATCCCAAAAGTAAATCCGGAAGCCCCAGAGTCAGGCGGTTTAGCACCAATACAACCAGGCGGGTAAAGACCCTGGCTGCTCCCTTCACGGCTTTCCACACTTTCTTTGCTGCCTTCTTGATTTTTGACCATAAACCCATACGTGTAGATTTACAAAGAAATCAATGTTTTCAATTTAACAATATTTTACGAAATCACCCAATCTAATTGCTGTATCTGTTTGAATGAAAACCATCAGAACAGACAGGATGCAACACTGGAATCGTATATTAGGCCAGAGATAAACGTGTTCCTTCTTGGCAATCTAAATGGTCATATCCTGGTGTTAACATCCGGTTACTCTCGAATGATAGCGACATCCCTATGAAAATCAAACATCGATCATTCTTTCGGGATGAGTTGAAAGACCGGAATTTTTTCGAAAATTGGGTTAGACAGCTCGAAACACTGAATGGCAGGACTTATGAGCGCTACGAAGTCCCCACTGAATTGGGGAAAACTCATGTCTGGGGTCTGCATACCCGGGAAGAAAACCCCGAGACACTGGTCATCTTTCCCGGTGCAAGAACCACCGCTCTTTTTTGGGACTTTGACCAGGGACTGGACCACCTGAAACATCGACTAAATATCTACCTCGTCGAAACCAATGGTTTACCAAATTTAAGTGATGGTACAACCCCTGATATAAAATCTCTGGACTATGGACATTGGGCAGCCGATGTGCTCGATAAAATTGGAATAAAACAAGCCTTTATTGCCGGTGCTTCTTTTGGAGGACTAATCTGTATGAAACTGGCAATCGTCAGTCCATCGAAAATCAAAGCGGTATTCCTGCTAAACCCCGGCTGCCTGCAACCCTTTTCACTTGCATTTTCCAATCTGTATTACAATTTACTCCCGATTGTCAGACCGACCGAAAAAAATGTCAGGAAATTTATCGACAAGGCTATTTTTTCCAGGCCTGACCACCAGCTGTCTCCCCAATCAGAAAAAATGCTCATTGAGTACGAACTCTTCGCCCTGCAACGCTACCGGGACAATACAAGCAAACCTTATTATATGAACAGGGAATTAACTTTGGTAACATCGGACACTTATCTGTTGCTTGGTGATAAGGATTTGTTATTCCCTTTTCAAAAATCAGTTGACAATGCACAAAAGCACCTGGCAACCCTGCAAGATATCCGGATCTTTGACAATGTTGGTCATGGAATCGAAACCTATGCCGGGGCCATGCATTACATCGGAGAAAAAATCAACCATTACCGGCATGCGATGAGCAAATGATATTGCAACGATCAATATGGAGAATCTTTCATTTTTCAGAAATCACGAAATAGACCAAATACGGACGTCCTTTTCTACTTTGATCAATTCTTAAATGGACAAAATGAGCACAATACATAATCTTCCGGCAAGCACAACCTCGATTCTTTGTTTCATCTTTTTACTGATTACTTTTTCAACCAGCGGACAAGACTACCAGCCTGGTACGGCTGAATATGAAGACGAACGGAATAAAACCTATGCTGATCAACTGGAAAATTACCTCCGGTCATACCTGACCGATCAGTATGAAGACCGCGCTGCCGCTGCCTGGAATCGCGATTACAGCAGTATTGACGCTTTTACCAGAAGCGTCCGGCACAACCGGGACCGGTGGGAATCCATCGTGGTGAAGCCACCGGTACTGCGAGTGAGCGGGCCACTTGAACGAAAACCCTATACCATTGAAGGAATTGGAGGAGAATGGCTGGAACTACCACTTGGTGCAATCACTGCACAGGCCTTTCTCGCTTTCCCTCAGGAGGCCTCGGAACAAAATCCGGCGCCCATCATCATTGTCCAGCACGGGATTGGCAGCACCCCGGAGACTCCCTTCAGAGATGGAGCTTATCACACCTATGCCAAAGCTTTACTCCAGGCCGGTTTTGCCGTTCTTGTCCCCTTCAACCTCAGATCGGTTGACAGCCGGAATCGGATTGAACGGCTTTGCCGGTTGGCGGATATCAGTCTTCCGGGTATTGAACTGGTACGGGTGCAACATCTCCTGGATATCGTGCTACAGGATCCCAGGGTCGATGCAGAGCAGGTCGGTATGTGGGGTGTGTCTCTGGGAGGCCTGGCGACGATGTTCTGGATGCCGCTGGAACCCCGGATAAAAGCCGGAATTGTATCCGCCTGGTTCAATCACCGGCGCAATAAGATGGTCATCCCGGATGCGCGTTATTCATGCTTTCTCGAAACAAAAGAAGATCATGCCTTTTTTACCGGGTGGCTGACCGAATTTACCGATTCCGATGTAACCTCGCTTATCTGTCCGCGACCACTTCAAATTCAACACGGCAAAGCCGATGGCATCGCTCATTGGCCCCAGGTCATCGAGGAGTTTGATGTTGCGAAAACCCATTATGAAAAACTTCAGATCGGAGACCGGATTGAATTGATCATACACGAAGGAGGCCACGAAGCTGTAGTGGACAATGGTATTGCTTTTCTCCGGAAATGGTTAAATATCCGATAGCCTGTTTGTTGACTCTCTCGTACGATCCCGATCCGGTAAAAGACCACCCTTGAGTGCATTTGCCGTGGATTACACTACTCGCAAGGTCGAATGGTACACCCCGGTTTTATCCGAAAAATTTGGTATCATGGAGTCAATTACGCTAACTGCATGGCTTATGAAAACAATATACCATTTGATCCCGGGTGTGGTGGCAATGGCCTCGGGAATACTGACCGGATGTTCCGGCCTTGTTACCGATCGATCCATGCAAGTTCAGCAATGGGAAAAAGTCACCCTGTCTTTCGAAGGTCCAGAACTCAGTGAAGACGGAACCGACAATCCTTTTCTGAACTACCGGCTCAATGTAGCGTTTACGCATGCCGGCAAATCGATGATCATCCCCGGTTTTTACGCTGCCGACGGCGAGGCTGCAGAATCGGGGGCGAGCAAGGGTACAATCTGGCAGGTCCGTTTTCGACCAGATCAGGAAGGGACATGGGACTATGAGGTCTCCTTCCGGAAAGGCAGTCAGATTGCAATCTCCGATGATCCCAAGGCCGGTGAATCCGTTGCTTTTGACGGTCAGGGCGGACAAATTACCGTGTTGCCTTCACCGGAACATCCGGGAAGGGTGGTCACCACCGGCGGCCGGTACCTCAAATATGCCACTGCCGATCGCTACTTCCTGAAAGGCGGCGCCGATAGCCCGGAAAATTTGCTGGCCTATCACGAATTTGACGGAACTTACCGGGGTGAGGCACCGGAAAGCCGGCCTGGTGAGGCGACAACTACTGAACAAATTCACCGGTATTTACCGCATTTGGGAGACTGGAAAACCGGAGATCCAACCTGGCAACAAGGGAAAGGTAAAGCCATCATCGGAGCCTTGAATTATCTGGCTGGCAAAGGGATGAATGCGGTTTATTTTCTAACCATGAATATCGGGGGAGACGGTAAAGATGTCTGGCCCTATACGGGATATGATGAACGCCTGCGCTTCGACTGTAGCAAACTCGACCAATGGGAAATCGTCTTTGATCATATGGACCGGCTGGGTCTCATGTTGCATATTGTCACCCAGGAAACCGAAAATGAAAAGTTACTGGACGATGGAAATACCACGTTTGAACGTAAATTATACTACCGCGAGCTTATCGGCCGCTTTGCTCATCACCTGGCCGTCACCTGGAACATGGGCGAAGAAAACGGACCTGCCGGGTTTTCACCTAATGGACAGGACACCGACCAACGAAAGGCCATGGTGGAGTATATGAAAACCCACGACCCCTACCTGAACCCGGTGGTGATTCATACCCACTCCAATACCCGGCTTATTAATGAATTATTTGATCCCTTGCTGGGCTTCCCCCACCTGGATGGCATGTCACTGCAGATAGGCAATCCATTGGAGATTCACGAAGCGACCAGGCATTGGATCGAAAAATCAGAGCAAGCAGGTAATCCATGGGTTGTCAATCTCGATGAATTGGGTCCGGCCAACCGGGGTATTGATCCGGACGACCGGACTGACAATAATCAGGATACCATGCGGGGCGCTGTACTTTGGGGCAATCTGATGGCCGGTGGCGGCGGTGTTGAATGGTATTTTGGTTACCTCAACCACAACAATGATCTGGGTTGTGAAGACTGGCGTTCCCGTGACCGGATCTGGGATTACACACGGTACGCCCTCGATTTTTTTCGAAGGCATTTACCATTTACACAAATGAAAAGCAGGGACGACCTTATCTCCTTTCCCGGCCGGAATTATTGTTTTGCAGGTCCTCCCGACATCTATGCCGTGTATTTTTCGGCCGTTAGAGAAGGTACTTTAGACCTGACCGGAGCTTCCGGAAATTTTATCGTGCAATGGTACAGTCCGCGTAAGGGAGGTGACCTGATCGAAGGTTCTGTCAAAGAAGTATCAGGAGGAGGTCCGGTATCTCCCGGGGCGCCCCCGGATGACCCCGATCAGGACTGGGTGTTGCTCGTCAAAAAGAGGTAACTGAGTTATCGCTCTTCATTGTTAATCTTTCAGCCGGTCGTTAAGCATGACTTCGGTGAATATTGGGGTGTTTGTGCAAAAAGGGATTGGTTTGTAACAAGCTAAAGATATCGGACAGACCCATACCCCTATAAGAAGAATGGCAGATACCCATCCATTGGTATCTGCCACTATTTTCTCTCTTTTAATGTATTACCTAATGCCAATCATCATTTTGTTTGGCAGGCTCAGGCCCCGGTTTGTTTCCAGGCGGTACAGATAAATACCATCGGTGAGGGGCATCTCATTCCGGTTCCAGGTGCGGGCATAAACTCCCGGCTTCTTCGTGCCTTCACGCAGTCTTTGTACCAGACGTCCATTCATGTCATAAATGTTGATGCTGATATCGGAAGTCTGGCGGACCGAATATTCAAATACCGTATAATCGCTTACCGGATTAGGATAGTTTTGCATAACCGTCAGATCCTTGCTGACAGATGACCGGTCACGCACAGCGGTCGTCTCTCCACTGAACAGTTCCAGGGCCTTCGCAAAGACCTCTGGCCCGATCTGCATGCCAAGCTTCCGGCCAGGTACGTCATCGATCGGTGGATGAATCCCTCCCCACAGGCGTGATAAACTGGCCTGATCGGAAGCATCGCGGTATTTGGCCCATTGCAATTCGATATCGACGCTTGGACCATTTTCAAAGACCAGGTATTCATCTTTGGGAGCATCGAAAATGCCAACTCCTCCCGGAAAATACTCGTCACCGGTCAATAAAGTGAGAACTTCGGCGGCTGCCCTGGAAAAAGTAGAGTGGCCCGACACATATCCTGCAAATGGAGGGGTGACGAAAGAAGGCCTCTGGTATGGCCACCAGTTTTCAGCGAGAATCCAGTCAACCCCGGCATGAGAAGTACCCGGATCGCTAATATAGTCCGGACCTTTCCAGGCAAAAAGTTTGATTTTTCCAATATTCTCTCCCTGATCACCGGCCAGGGCATCACTGCTGTCTACAATCTCGATATATCCTTCCACAAGGGGAAGCCCCCCGGGATGATAAGACAGCTGCAGGGAGTCGGTACACTGACCCAAAGCAGCCATCGACCGAATCGCAGAAATCGGACGGACATAATCGTAATACGACTTGATGCCCCACACTGCAATAGCCACATCGTGCACCGCACCACCAAGTGTCAGGTAGGCTTTGACATCCCATTCGAGATCGTCAAGGATTTCTCCCTGACCTTCCAACCTTTTCTCAAATAAGGGATGATCACTAACATAATTCAGAATGGTAAACCAGTGTCCCGGAGGTGTCTCGGAATTAGGTCCGTCGGCCCAAAACTCGGCAAGTACCCGGCTGAAATCACCCAGAGGCACTACCTGAGGCTCATAAGGCAAACCGGTCACCGGATTGATGGCATAACCGGTATCCCGTACACCGCCTTCGGTGAGGTGGTAAAATTCCCTGAATTCTTCTTCGGTCGCCGGTAGTTTGGTAAGGTTGCCAACCGAGCCGGGAGAGATATCCACCATGACCGGCAGATCGGGATCCAGGTGTCCGGACCAAATGGCAACCAGGGCAAAGTTCCATTTATAGAAATCGTCCAAATCCTTTAAAGCTCCGGTAGTATCGATCAAGGGAGGAGCACCCGGATCATGGTAAACATAATAGTCGTTCCCATCTTTATTGTATACAGTCAGATCGTCTTCGTCGAGGGCAAAGGGAGTGACCAGACCCCATTGAGGGTTGAGAAATCTGGTAGGGTTTCCCTGATTGATCACCAATGGTTGCCAGTGGTTCAAATCCAGGATTCCGGAAGTACCCGGAACCTCCGGCACTAAAGGAGGGTTGACCGGATGGTAATAATTATCATTGTAATTATAGTTGAACTCCTCATCGGAATAGTCAATCAACCCAAATTCCATACAACTCAGCGCTATATAGTTTCCCAGCGCTGCCGGTCCGCCTGTGGCATAGTCGACTGAGGTAACGGCTGTATCGTAACCCAATGCCAACATCAGAGAATCAAACAAAGGAAGAGACACCGCTGCCCCTGGCGAATTTTTAAACCGGTGCTTCAGCAACCGGTATGCCGCATAACTTACCGCCTCATCCTGCGCCGCTTTGCGTTCAATTTCATTGTCCGGAACCGTCACCCCCTCAAAACTACAGGTATAAGGTCCAACCGTATTTCCCAATAAAAAAGTATTGGCGATTCCATCGTAAGCCGCCCAGGCATCATACATCACTGCTGACACATGAAACAGGTTTCGGGCATGGACCGTAGGCCTTCCCACATCAATGCGGATGGCATTGAGCAGTTGTTCGTTCCACTGACGTGCCACTGATTGCTGCGCGATCAGAGGCGTTAACAGGGAAGCGATCATAAAAAACAGCGTGTAAATAATTTTCATATTAAGTCGTTTTTTTACTTTCGGTTAGAACTGCATTATTCAAGGTATACTTCAAGAGCAATGCCAGAAAGAGGATTACACAGGCGATTCCTGGACAGTACCGTGTAGCAGCAGGACACTCAATCAGATCTATCATAACCATCGTCAAAACGCTACTGATACTCTACCCCAAAGAAATTCCAATTTCCAAAAAATAACAACAGGTACAAAATTTACCATCGATTTTAACTTCAGTCAAAAGCATCTCTGAGACTAATTGGCACTTTTGCCGATCGAATGCAGAAACAGTTTAAATATAATAATTTTTCATAATACGTATTACAGCAGGTTATGGCTTGAGTCACCGCTATTACCTGAATAGATCCATTAAATCCTATCTTGTGGCCAATTCAATATTCTATTCATGAAGATACTCTCCTGGAATGTCAATGGGCTTCGGGCTGCTGTTCAAAAGGATTTTTTTGACAACATCCGTGAGGTGGAAGCCGATGTAATATGTTTGCAGGAAACCAAAGCTCAGCCCGAGGAAGTGGAAGCTGCCCTGGGGCCACTGGACGGATACCATATCTATGCCAACTCAGCCACCCAGAAAGGATATGCCAGCACGGCCCTGTTGAGCAGGAGACCACCCCTGAGAGTGGATCCCGATATGAGTGTTGCTGAACATGACCAAGAAGGCAGGATCATTACGGCAGAATATGAAAGATTTAACCTGGTGACAGTCTATGTTCCCAATTCCGGCCGGGGTCTGGTGCGACTTGACTACCGCCAGCAATGGGATCAGGATTTTCTGCATTTTCTGAAAAATCTGGAAAAGAATAAACCATTAATTATTTGCGGTGATTTAAATGTCGCTCACCAACCCATCGATCTGGCCAATCCTAAAAGTAATTACAATAAGACGGCCGGATATACCCAGGTAGAAATTGATGGTTTTACCACCCTGATGGATCATGGATTTGTAGATGTTTTTCGACATTTTAATCCGGATAAAATCATGTATACCTACTGGAGTTATATGTTTAATGCCCGGAAGAAAAATGTAGGATGGCGTATCGATTATTTTCTGATCAGCCGGAATTTACTGGATTTGGTCAAAGAATGCTCTATCCTCAGCGGAGTTATGGGTTCGGACCATTGTCCGATTTTACTTGAAATCTAAGGACTTTTAATAGTTCTCGAGGTTACGAAATACCGGATAGCCAGCAAAAGAAGGGGCATAAGCTTTAACATTTTTTGGATGGCCAGAATTTTATTAGGAACTCCTTAATTGTAAAATCCGGATTATTACGTAAGTTCAGGACAATATATAACCGAAGACGCATGAAGACCTCGATGCAGGACCAACTGATTGGTGCCCTGTTTCTATGGGGCTGTGTGTTGTTGACGCAGACCGGCAGTGCCCACCCCAATAATCTGGATTACGATCTAGAATGTATCGAAGTCGCATTGGATATACAGGCGAAAGTGGATCCCCGCGGAAGGTTTTACTTTGATACGATTCCAGCCGGAGAAACCCAGGTGCGGGATTTTAGGGCCAGGGTGAAAGGGGAAGATATCGAGGTGTCCTGGACTACCGTATCGGAGTATCATCTGGATTATTTTGAATTATTTAAATCGATTGATTATTCAGGTTTTAAGCAAGTATCCAGGATCAAAGACAGCGATGGTCAGCAGGATGGGAGCCTTAAACGGTATACGCAGGTAGACGAAGACTATAGAAAACTGGCGAAAAGACCGGTCAGTATACAATACCGGCTGAAAGCAGTGACGACCAAGGGTATAGCCATGACGGTTGCCCAGACGAGCCTGGCATTGAGTGGTCAGTCCGGGTCAGCGGATGATCCCGGCGACCTCCTACCCCAGATTACACCGAAATCACCCAATGTGGCAGCCATGGAGCGCTACGGCAGTATCCCGGTATCCCTGTATACGGGACAGCCCACCATTGAGATCCCAGTTTGGGATATCCAGGTGGGCGACCTGACGATACCGGTTCGGCTCAGCTATCATGCGGGCGGACATAAGGTACTGGACAACGCCGGTTGGGCCGGATTGGGGTGGAGCCTGACCGGACTGTATAGCCTGACCCGGGAAGTGCGGGGACAGGGAGATGAGGTCAGTGGATTGATCAATAAGAATCTACCCAATTATCCATCGCCCATCGATGGAAGCTATTGTTTAACCCAGGCATTGAAGGATGAGCTGAACCTGCACATCAACTTTGACAAGGATGTGGAGCGGGATATTTTTACCTACCGCACCCCGAAACGCAACAATTCCTTTGTGATCGATTCCAGCAATACGATCTGCTTCCTGGAAGCCGACCAGACGAAAGTCACTTACTCACCAGCCCCCGCTTTACTCAGTACCTTTACTGTCCGGGACGTCATGGGCAATAGGTATATCTTCGAGGAGAAAGAAAACACCTTTTCAAACCATGTAAGCAATACCACCGCCTGGCATATGACCGGGTTGTACAGCCATGTGCCGGGACAACAGGTTAAGTATACCTATTATCCGGTGGAGGTTCTGCAATTTACCAGCGAGATCACTTACTACGAGACCTGGCATACGGATGTATGCGATGCTCCGGTAGGCAGCGGTCTTCAGGCAAGCACGTATATCCCCAATGACACGGAAGTACACAGCAAGAGCCCGAAAGAAATCTTCTTTCCGGGAGGAAAGATCCTTTTTAAACAAGAAAGCACCAACCGGCTGGATGGGTTGGGAAAAGCCCTGGACAGCATCATCGTCTACGGGTATAATTTTACCACGAATAACTATGAGGTGATCCGGAAGTACAACCTGGTGCACGGCTATAAGGACCGGATTGGAAACAGTGGCAAGGTGCTCTTCCTGGACAAAGTGGAGCTGGTGGATAAGTCCGGCATGGTGATCGGGAGTTATGATCTGCAGTATAACAGCCAGGCCCTGCCTGCGAAGACCTCATTGGCCAAAGACCATTGGGGCTACTACAATGGAAAAAGCAACAGTACCCTGATCCCCCCGAATACCTGGATCGGAAAATTAAATTGTTATGGTTCATCCTCCAGCTATGCCATCGGAGGGGCCAACCGGGATCCGGACGCGACCGGGATGCAGGCCTGGATGCTGACCAGGATGACCTATCCGACCCGGGGCTGGAGTGAATTCACTTATGAACCGCATCAATATGTGGATATGGGCAGCAACCTGGTGACGGTAGGCGGCCTCCGCATTAAAAGTGTGGTGAGTAAAGAAGGAGGTGGAAACACCATTATCCGGCGGTATATATATGGTATGAATGAATCCGGGGGCGGAAAGGACCGGGACAAGGCGAAGAAGACCTTGCGCACCGATCAGAAGATCAAGCTGGTAAATGGGAGCAGTCCACCGACGGACTACTCCTATTACATTCGCACCTTTGCTGCCGGGGTGAATACCATCCTTAACCCGTTTGAATCAGTGCCGGTAACCTATGCCCAGGTGTCAGTATATGAGGATATTAACGGGATGGGTACCAATGGTCGGACAGTCTATACCTTTAAAGACGATGCCAATGATTTTGTATGGGAACATCCGGCTACCAGCCGCCGGGCCCTGCAAAGCCAGCACTGGAACCGGGGTCAGCTGTTGAACAGGATCGTGTACGATAAAGACAACCAAAAAAAGCTGGAAGAAACGCACACCTATCAGTATCTGGTCAACACCACCACTGCAACCCTGGGGTATGTCTTTGGGCGGACCGAGGTCCTGGTGAACTCCAACCTGCCTACATCTTGCACTTATGATGACCGGTATGGACCGGTGCATGCATATAACTGGCAGACGGGACTACTGTGCATGACCGGGACCGAGACGAAAAGGTATGACGATCTCAGTGCGGGCAGTTACGTCCTGAGGAAAACGGAAACAACCTATGACTCGACTTACTTCCAGCCAACGGAAACCCGGAGCTTCAATACCGATGGCGACATCCGGATCAGCCGTTATCGCTATGTGACAGACTATAGTAACCTGTCATCCTCGCACAGTGGACCTGCCGGGGCCCTTTATCAGATGTGGGCCAACCATGAAATCAGTGCACCCATCGAGACATTGCGCCTCCGAAAAGCTTCAGGAAGCAGCACGGCCAGGGTATTGGGAGGCAGTCTGCAACTGCCCCGAAAACTGACCCTCAGCGGACAGACTTATACAGTACCCGATTCGGTTTACCTGTTAAACATTCCGGAAAACCTGAACCTGCAGGATAATCTATTCTCCCTATCGGCGGTGACCACCGGAGGGCAGGTAACGCACGACAGCCACTATGAAGCGCGGATGAAGATGGACAGCTACAATGCTTTTGGCGATCTGCTGAGCTATCATCTGATGGCCGATGCACAACATGCCTATACCTATTCGGTGGTGTCCAACAATGGAGTTTATCATCACCGGCTGAATAGTGAGGTGCTCAACAACAATGGCAGCACCACCTATACCACCACCTTTACCCAGGACATACCGCTGTTGGGGCCTAAACAGATTACCGCCCCCAATGGGTTGATGACCGGTTACACCTACGATGGTTTTGGCCGCCTGGCAGCGGTGAAGGATCACCATGGCGATCTGATCAAAGTCCACGAGTACCAATACGCCGGTGGCAACAATTACGTCAGAACCTACCTGCCCCGGATCGCCTCTGCGAGTTTGGGCAGTAACCCGGCAGACCGGGAGCGTATCGACCAGTACTACGATGGTTTAGGCCGGCTGCGCTACACCCTTCATCACCGGGCCAGCCCCAATACCCTTTCCAGTCATGTGCTGGACTATACGACGTATGACAATTACGGGCGACCGGAGAAGGTGTTTATCCCGTTTTGGGCTACCGGCACCAATGCGATCGGTGCACCCGGCAGTGTGCACGGTGACAGCCGGCCGTACAGCCAGGTGACGGCTTATGATGACAGTCCACTCCACCGGCCCACAACGACGTATGGTCCGGGTGCAGCCTGGTACAATGGTCAGAAAGCCATCACCAGCGCCTATAAAGTAGCGGCTGCAGGAGTGCGTAAATACGTGCTCAATGCCAACGGTGGTGCCAATGTGTCGGGCACTTATGGAAGCAATACCCTCTACCAGACGGAGACCACCACCGAGCAGGGTAACAAGGTGATCGAATATCACGACAATGACGGTAAGCTGATCCAGCGCAGCGTTCAGGAATCCGGCAGTGAGTACATGACCACGGCCTATATCTACGATGCATGGGACCGGTTGAAATTGACCATCCAGCCGGAGAGCTTTAAAACCTCCAGCAGCTTTACGGAAGGGAGTACATATTTTAATAATGGCGTTTATGCCACCAAATACGACGGACGGGGCCGCCCGGCAGCGTCATACGAACCGGGCGGAGGCTGGACCCGGACCGTATACGACCGGCTGGACCGGCCTGTCATGAGCCAGAATGACCTGCAAAGTACAGACAATAAATGGAGCTACCGCCGATACGATGCATTGAGGCGGACGATCGAAACCGGCCTGATCAACAGCAGCTCTGCACGGTCAACGTTACAAAGCAGCTTTGACGGGATCAGTACGGCGTATGAGCAATGGAATACCGGCAACAATACCTATGGATGGGTCAGTTTTCCGACTACTTTACAGTCTGCGGCCACGGTCAAAACCCGGGATGTGTATGACTATTATCCCAGCCTGGTGAGCAACACCGGATTTGACTCCGACCATGCTTACCATACCCAGTACACCTCCGGCACCACGTATGGAAGAGGCTTGCTCACCTGGTCGTTTGCCTGGGACAGTGACGACACCGGCAGCACCTATCACCAGGTATACTATTATGACCACAAAGGCAGGTTGATCCAGACCCTGGGTGGCCATCACCTGAGTAGTGACGGCAAAGCGGTCATCGTGAGCACGCAATACAATTTTGCCGGCGAGCCGACGGCCGTGAAGACTACCTATACCCTGGATAACCAGGACGACATCACCCACACAGACTCGACACTCTACGATCATAAAGGCCGGCCGCGGCAGTACTATGCCGGCACCAATGCATCGACGGTCGAAATCTGTACCACGAAGTACGATGATTTTGGCCGGCTGTTGCAAAAGGTCTATTATCCGGGAGGTAGCTTTACTGCCGGCGATGGAGTGGACTACATCTACCGGCCACCCAATCCGGATACGCTCAACACGCAGGACATTGCCCGCAAGGGAATCATCCTGGCACCAGGCACCGAAATCAACGTCAGTGAAACCCCGCTAAACACCTACCTGGCAGACATTGATCTTAACCTGGGCAATCCGACCCCGATCACCGGCCTGCAGACGATCGACTACCAATACAATGTGCGCAGCTGGCTGACCGGAATCAACCTGGACGGGCAGGGAGATGCCAGGCCCAACCTGAACCAGGGAGACCTCTTCAGCATGAAGCTGGCTTATGAAAGTGAAGGCCGCTATGACGGCAATGTGGCCAGGCAGTGGTGGATGGTCACCAACGATGACCATACCCACGATGTAGTGCGCAATTACACGTACAGCTATGACGCGGCCAGCCGGATTACGACGGCTACCTATAGCGGCGATACGGGCGAACAATACGGACTCAGTGGAATCATCTACGATAAAAACGGGAATATCAAGACCCTGACCCGGCAGGGGAAAACCGGTAATAGTTATGGTACGATCGATCAGTTGACTTTCACCTACACCGGCAACCGGCTGATGAAGGTGGAAGACGCGATCAGTGGCGATCACGGGGTAGATTTTATCAACAGAAACAGCGGGAGCAACGACTACAGTTACTATGGAGATGGCTGCCTTCAGCAGGACCTCAATGAGGGTATCAGTCAGATCGATTATGACCTGTATGTGGGCAAGCCCAAACAGGTGACCCTGAGCAGTGGCGAATGGATCAGGTACCGCTATGCCGGACCGGGAGCCCTGATCCGGCGGGAACTCTCCAGCGGTGAGGTATGGGACTATTCCGGAGGTCTGCTGTTGAAAAATGGACAACCATACCAACTGGCTACCGCCGACGGCACCTCCATCCTGGAAGACACCACCTGGCGCCTGGTCTTTGAATACCGCGACCAGGTGGGTAACCTGCGGGTGGCTTTTACAGAACGCGAGGGCAGCCTGCAGAAGACCCAGACCAGCGCCTATGAACCCTTTGGGGTGCCCTTCCTGCAGCGCAACCTCAGCCCGGTGAAGGATCCATACCGCTATCACGGCCACGAAGACACCCCCGACTTTGGCCTGCGGTTAACCCTGGCCGGAGCCCGCTGCTATAATCAGACCATCGGGCGGTTTTTGGCGCACGATAGTTACAGTTCGGTAGCCCCAAATTGGACCGGTTACCGGTTTGCATTTGACAACCCTGCCAACGTAACAGACCCCACCGGCCATTATGAAATAACCGATCATTACAGAGTGTTGGGGGAAGAGCAAACCGGTGAACAAATCGAACCACAAAAGGCCGGAGATGACCCTATCGATGTACTGTATACGGATGGATATGGACTGTATAGTAGCAGAGGGGCTACCGGCGCTTTATTGTTAAGTGGGGTGTATCCGAATGCAAAACCTGGGCCTGGACCGGGTGATCCAATTCTACCCGGTCATCCCTTATTCGGATTGATCGACTCCCGACAAGATGATTTGGGTAACTGGCATTATTATAAAAGAGGAACCAATGAAGAGATACATACCTCTGAAAGCGGATTAGATTATCTTTTTAATCAGGCCCATGCCTTTTTACCCAATGCGGTGGGTGCAATTACGAAGTGGTTGAATGCCTGGAAGGCAGGAAGAGCCGCTAAGATGGGATTAGGCGCAAATCCATTCAAGGGAAAGACCTTCTCACAAATAGATGAAATGTTTAAATCTAAGGGGTTTAAGACTAAAGGAATTGATCCATTAAACGGTAAGGGTTCTTACTTCAATCCTAGAACAGGTATTCGATATTATTTAGATAAAGGTGGCATGTACAAAAAAGGATTTGAAGGACCGCATGTGGACATATGGTATAACGACCACCCTTCTTTTGAAAAGGTAAAATACTTTTTAGATGGCTCCGCAAAAATGTACACTCCATTAAGATAACAAAAGCTATGAACAAAATTTTCACGATAGAAATAGATGAACAAGGTGAACTTGTTGAAATGCATCTAAACAAAGAAGGAGCAGAATATCTACGGGATATTTTAAACAGAGTAATCGAAGTGAACTCTGATGACCATTTACACCTAATGACTCCCGATTGGGGAGGGAATGAGCTGACGGAGGAGAAGCAAAATAAAAGTGATACTGTAAAACTAATACATCATTTAAAATTGATGTATTGGAAATGATTTTGTCTGTTATTATTAAAATCTTGGCTGATACGAGCATTCATTGTTTTATTTCCACCACACAGGGAGTATTGGGTTACTATATAAGGCAGACAATGATGTTGTAAAAGAGATACTAGATTATGCTAAAAAAAATGATTGTTTGGTAAAGAGCGACGTATAGAGCAAATAGAGTACAAGCTCTAGAGATGATGGACTGCATGAATAGGAAGAAAAGTTCATTGAAATAGTGTATATGGGGTAACACCCCCGACTTTGGCCTGCGGTTGACCCTGGCCGGAGCCCGTTGCTACAATCAGACCATCGGTCGTTTCCTTGGCGCACGATAGTTACAGTTCGGTAGCACCAAATTGGTCCGGTTACCGGTTTGCATTCGACAACCCTGCCAACGTAACAGACCCCACCGGCAATTATGAAATAACCGATCATTACAGAGTGTTGGGGGAAGAGCAAACCGGTGAACAAATCGAACCACAAAAGGCCGGAGATGACCCTATCGATGTACTGTATACGGATGGATATGGACTGTATAGTAGCAGAGGGGCTACCGGCGCTTTATTGTTAAGTGGGGTGTATCCGAATGCAAAACCTGGGCCTGGACCGGGTGATCCAATTCTACCCGGTCATCCCTTATTCGGATTGATCGACTCCCGACAAGATGATTTGGGTAACTGGCATTATTATAAAAGAGGAACCAATGAAGAGATACATACCTCTGAAAGCGGATTAGATTATCTTTTTAATCAGGCCCATGCCTTTTTACCCAATGCAGTGGGTGCAATTACGAAGTGGTTGAATGACTGGAAATTGAAAAGAGCCTCTAAGGGGGGCGCCAAACTTCTGACGCAGTTTTCTCAGTCAACTATTGATGATGCGGTAAATCTCGTGATGAGAAATAGCAATGATGTTAGACACATTTTTGCATCAAAGCATAATCTCGGACCTTTAGTTAATAAGCTCGGTGGGCAAGAAAATACAATTAGAGCCACATTAAATGCTGCTAATGGGAAACTACCTGCAAGCGGTATCTTTAATAATATTCAAGTTGATGTTGGTGGTCAGATAGTATTTATAAGAGGAAGTATAGTAAATGATGTTCCGAGAATTGGCACAATGTTTATTCCTTAAAATAGTAGCTTATGAATTGGAAGGAACAGTTATTAGACATAGAAAAGGATTTTGGTTTTCATAAGAAAAGAGACTGGACACCAGCAGTTAAATTAATTAATGAATTATTGACTGAACATCCTGATAATGTTGAGTTAAACATCAGGGCTATATATATATTGCATAATATTTTAGTGGAAGAAGAATATCCTGATGAAGAATGTGATAAAATGATTGATTTGCTCCAAAAGTGGTTTAATCGGTCGAAGGAAAAGTTTTCGGAGGATTCAGAGTATCTATTTTTCATCGGTAAAATACTTCATATTGCTGAATGGTATTTTGGTTTAGAAGATAGTAAGTTGGCTGTAGCGTTTCAAAGGAAAGCAATGGATAAAGAACCAGGAAACCTTTTGTACGAGTGGGCTTATCGTCTCTCTTGCCCAGGGGATGTATTAGAAGGTTATTTAGCCCATCAAATAATTGCAAATGACAAGGATAAAGTTGATTGGCTTAAAATGAAAGGCTTTCCAGGTGAATATGTACTGGAACACTTAAAAATGAGCAACGAAGAATATTTGAAAAAAGAAGCCTCGGATTGACCCAAAGTGATTAGAGATAAATGAAGGAATTATAAAACATCGAATTGGATGATTTCGGTTTTATACTTCAGATGATGGTAGGCGAAAAAGGACGTGAAGGAGAAGAGAGTTTTGATCTTTTTGTCTGTACTCTGAAATGGTTACATCAAGGGGACAGGTACATTTATTTCTTGGGGACAACTAAACATGATTAGATAATTATGAAGGTCCTTGAGAAAATAAATGAAGATCGTTTGCCCTTTGAGTGGCTGGATTTGGAATATCTACCAAATAGTTCTTGTGAGAAAGGAGATAGATCTGAAAACGGAAAACAACCTACTAGAGTATTTAGCTATGCTCTTTTATCTTCTATTTGGAAAGTTTAAAGACAAATTGATAATTGCTAATGGTCAGTGGGGAGATTTTTGTTTGGACACATGGGATCCAAATACAAATGAATATAATTACGAGTTCGACGGAAAATCAGAAGAGACAAAATCTTATCTGAAATTGCTGATTGACTCTAATTTAGAGTTCGATTACTCGGGTTTGTGTATTTGTAAAGATTGGCATAGGTTTTTGTCCGTGGTTCTTTCATGCATTATAAATCACAAGGCGCCTTTCAGTCCTTTGTTTTATAATTTGGAAGAAGAGTTTGTATTTTATTTCCACCACACAGGGAGTATTGGGTTACTATATAAGGCAGACAATGATG
>CAYRYD010000014.1:0-107908 GCA_964428345.1 uncultured Saprospiraceae bacterium
AACCTAAGCGAAATCATGACCATCCTGCAATCCAATAAATCCTGTTCAGACAAACTGATATGCAAAGAACAATGCTTTTCGAAAGTGAGGCCAATCATTACCTTAAAATGATTTTCATTTTTCAGTAAAAATTTGTATATTCCATACGGGGCAATTTTGCCGGTTACTTTCCTGGAAGGGCCAGCTACACCATTTAAATACTTCTCTTATGTATGAACTTAAACAACTCTCCATCGATGCGATCCCCAACGCGCTTGAAAAAGCAAAGCATTACCGGTTGTTAAATCAGCCATGGCAGACTGAAAGCATTTGCAGGGACATCTTAGGGGTCAACCCGGACCACCATCAGGCTCTGATCAACCTGATTCTGGCCATCACCGATCAGTTTCCAATCATGGACCGGCTTTTTGAAGCCCGGGAATTATGTGCCCAACTGCCTGACGAATATGAAAGATTGTACTACCGTGGATTGGTGGCCGAAAGATCGGGGAAGGCATCGCTGGGCAAATCCGGACCCCGAACGCGGTATATCGCTTTTCAGTATTACCGGAGAGCCATGGAATTCTATGACAAGGCTGAGCAAGTCCGTCCGAAAGACAACCAGGATGCGGTTTTAAGGTGGAATGCCTGTGTGAGAGCCATTTCCGAATTTAGACTGACACCAGCACCGGAAGAGGATAGAGTAGAACCCATGCTGGACGTTTAACCTCCGGGCCATTTATCTTCAGGGAATGATAAACCCCACGATTGCGAACTTAAATAATCGCAATTTCGACAAGGTCATTCTTTGGGATGAGGAGGAAGCTTTTTCTTCTTACCAAATAATTTCCGGCCGATGATGGTCACCGGATCATAATACCGGTCGACCACCCGTTCTTTCAAAGGAATAATACCGTTGTCGGTAATTTTAATGTTTTCCGGGCAGACGGCAGTGCAGCATTTCGTGATATTACACATGCCGGATCCGAATTCTTTTTTCAATTCCGGAATTCTGTCTTCCGTATCCAGCGGATGCATCTCCAGACCAGCGACCCTGATCATAAACCGCGGCCCCACAAATGCATCCTTTTTATCGTGATCGCGAAGTACATGGCAAACATTCTGACACAAAAAGCATTCGATGCATTTACGGAACTCCTGTATCCTGTCTACATCTTGCTGATACATAATATATCCCCTGTCACTTTTGGCTTCCGGAGCCAGCTTCACCGGCTTAATCCGTTGATTCTGCTGATAATTCCAGGAGACATCCGTCACGAGATCCCGGATCACGCGAAAAGTCTTCATGGGTGTAACCTTGATGGTCTCATCAGGCTGGTATTCATTCATCCGGGTCATGCAGGCTAATTTGGGCTTTCCATTGATTTCCATACTGCAGGAGCCGCATTTTCCAGCCTTACAATTCCACCTGACCGCGAGGTCGTTTGCCTGTTCTGCCTGTATCCGGTGGATGACATCCAAAACGACCATTCCTACCGAGACTTCGGTTTCATAGGTGACCAACTCTCCATGTTCGTCGTCTCCCCGGTAGATTTGAAATTTTCGTTTAGCCATGTTTTATCGTTGTCAATGCTACATTTGTTTTCGCTCGAGGGCAACTTCCAAATCAAGATCTTCAATCGTCGAGGTGGCAATGCGTTCCAGTTCCGGATCGGGAGCTGGTCGCTCTACTTTTTCAAGGATCATCTTGCCATCTTCTCCCTTTCTGATGACAATATTGTATTTTAACCATTGCTCTCGCTCTTCGGGAAAATCTGCCCGGGTGTGGGCCCCCCGGCTTTCTTCCCGCAACAATGCGGCCCTTCCCACTGCCTCGGCGGTAATCAGCAGATTTCGCAATGCCAGCGCTTCGTGCCAGGCCGGATTAAACTGACTGGCTCCTTTCGCTTTGACATTGATGGATCTCTGACGGATTTTTTCCAGTTGATCGAGGCCTTCCTGGAGCTCATCCTTTAACCGGATAATTCCGACATTGGTTTGCATGTTTTTCTCCAATTCTTCGTGCAGAAGGTAGGGATTGGCGCCGGATTCACGATTTAAGATATCGGTTGCATTTTGAACGATTCTCCTGACCTGTTCTTCATCAAAATGGGAATACCGCCCGATCTGACCGGCATATTCCGCGGCATGTTTACCAGCCAAATAGCCGAAGACTAAAAGATCAGACAGGGAATTACCTCCCAGGCGATTGGCACCATGCATCCCTGCAGCACTTTCACCACAGGCAAACAATCCTTGCACCCGGCTCATGGTGGTATCGGGATCGACCCGGATGCCACCCATAAAATAATGACAGGTAGGACCGACTTCCATCGGTTCTTTGGTAATGTCCAGTTCCGCCAGGATCTTGAACTGATGATACATCGAGGGTAGCTTCTTTTTGATGACATCGGCCGGGCGCTGGGATGCAATATTCAAATAGGCACCACCATGTTCCGAACCGCGGCCTGCCTTTACTTCTGCGTTGATGGCCCTTGCTACCACATCCCGGGTCAGCAATTCAGGAGGTCTTCTCGCCTTTGGATCACCAGCCAGCCACCGGGAAGCCTCTTCCATGGTATCCGCAGTTTCTGAGCGAAATCTCTCCGGAATATACTTAAACATAAAGCGTTCGCCCTGGTTATTCAGAAGGATTCCACCTTCACCCCGGACACTTTCGGTAACCAGAGTTCCCTTGACGGAGGGAGGCCAGACCATTCCAGTAGGATGAAACTGGGTAAATTCCATATCCATCAATTCAGCACCCGCCTCATACGCCATGGCATAGCCATCACCGGTATATTCCCATGAATTGGATGTAACCTCCCATGCCCTGCCCCCTCCTCCGGTGGCCAGGATAACTGCTTTGGCTTTAAAAATGACAAAGGTGCCCGTTTCACGCCACAGACAGACAAGTCCGCAGACGTCCCCCTGTGCATTCTTAAGCAAATCCAGGGCGGTGCATTCCATATAGGCCTCAATACCCTGATGAATGCCGTGATCCTGCAAGGTCCGGATCATCTCCAGTCCGGTGCGGTCACCCACATGGGCCAATCGGGGATACCGGTGACCACCAAAATTTCTTTGATTGATTAATCCCTGTTGGGTCCGGTCAAAGACTGCTCCCCATTCCTCCAGTAAACGCACCCGTTCAGGAGCGATTCGGGCATGAAGTTCCGCCATACGCCATACATTGAGAAATTTCCCACCCCGCATGGTATCGCGAAAATGGATTTTCCAGTGATCGCGCTGATCGACATTGGCCATGGCGGCGGCAATACCTCCTTCGGCCATCACGGTGTGCGCCTTACCTAACAGGGATTTCATCACAATGCCGGTACTGGCGCCCCTGGCAGAAGCTTCAATGGCGGCACTCAATCCTGCTCCACCGGCTCCTACGATCATGATGTCATGTTCAATGACTTTTATTCCGGAAATGTCTAGCATATTTACATCCTGTTTTACCCATCCCAGGTATTGAGATCGGTGAGGTAACCCATGGAAACCAGCCGGACATAGAAATCAGCCGCCATGATCCAGATCAAACTCAACCAGGCAAAAAGTTCATGACGTTGATTAAGCCAGGAAGACCACTTTCCATTTTCATGGGATATTTTGCCCATCATGCTGCAGGAGTAGCAATCCAGCCGGCCATTTACAAGATGTCGGATAGAATGGCAACCGAAAGCATAACAGGCCAGTAAGATGGGATTTCCCAACAATAAAATGCTTCCCACTCCAACCCCAAATACACCCCCTCTAAAAAATGACAGGTATGCGTCATAAAAGAATACCAGAATGTAAAACATCGCAAAGTACATGGTGTACCGGTGAATATTCTGAATACGCATTAAACCCGTCTCTCCCCGGTAGCCTGCTTTCCCTTTCCGTGGTAACGCACCTACCGCACATGCCGGCGGAGTTCCTGTAAATGCCCGGTAATAAGCTTTCCGGTAGTAATAACAGGTAAATCTGAAGATACCAGGTATGATCAGTATCAGGAGGGAAGGCGATGGCGGGATCCATTCCGGCCACCAGGCAGGCCAGGTGCCAAACCAGGCGTGATTCAGGGGCGCAGCGCCTTCAACGCCTTCCTTGATAAAAAGCAGTGGCGAATAAAATGGTGCCAGGTATCCTCCAAATCCGGATTCCCCTCCACTATACCAATAAAAATCAGCCTGCCAGGCCGACCAAAAACCATACACCAGAAACGCCGTCAATCCGAAGAGTATGACACCGGGATAAAGCCACCAATGGTCCTCCCGTAACGTTTTGGCAAATCCCCTCGCATGTATGGTCGTGGTACCGGTACCTGACATTGGTGAATTTTATTTGTTGGCTTGCTCTGCTAAAAGGTAATGAATAAATTCTTTATTCTCACATGGAGAAGCCGCAAAATTTTATCGGATCCCAAAAAAACATGGAAGGCTTCTCCAATCAAAGATGAAAATAAGTTCAATCAGGGTTTTTCAGAAAGACCTTTAATAATCCAATAATAATGTTACAGTATTTCAAAAGTTTCCAGATCCACTCTTCTCCTTACCTTCCACACCCTCTCTGATTTTTAATGGTTTAGTTACCCGACTATAGCAGTAAACCGTATTAATGACCCAACCAATACACCATCGCACTGAACATTGGCATCTGGAAATAAAAACCGCTGCAACCTTTGATCCAATGATACCTGCCCTTTTAAAACTCTCCTGGCGACATCTGAAAAGATTCCGCACGCCTTACCTGATCAGCCTTTCCGGATTATTTCTGGCTCTCAGCGCTTTCTTTCTCCTTTCCCGGTTTATTCATCATCACCGGTCGATCGATGATTTTCATGCCGATGTCAACCGTATCGTCCGGATCAACACGATTATTGATCTTCCGGATCAGCATACCCGGTATGCCGCTACCGCATTTGATGTGGGGCCAGACCTGAAAAACTGGTGTCCGGAGGTTTCGCACCTGGTCAGGATGCGGTCCATGCCAACCTCCATCCATCACGGAGATGTCCGGTTTGATGAAGGGATTGTAACCTATGTCGACTCTGCTTTCCTGGAGGTTTTTTCCTTTGATCTCATTGAGGGCGACCCGGCTCGTGCGCTCAAGAGAAATGAAGATGTTGTTTTGACCCGGGAACTGGCCGAAAAATATTTTCCCAACGAAAATCCGGTTGGCAAGACATTGAGGATGGAGGTGGCCAATCAGGAAAGGATGGTCATTGTACAGGGAGTCGCCGAAAATCCACCCGCCAATTCCAGTATTAATTTTTCCATCCTGGCCAATATCCAACAGATTGCTCCTGGTTTTCGACCGGGGTACACCTCAATCGTTCCTGGTTTATTTACTTACCTCAAATTAAATCCCGGTACGGACCAGCATAGTCTGGAGACTTCCCTCAAGGATTTTGTCAGGTCAAAAGTTCCGGAAGACCTCCAGAAAGTCATGTCGTTTCACCCCCTGTTTTTAAAGGACATTTATTTTGAGAACGGTTATCAGTTTGACCCGGGCATCAAGGGCAACAAAACGATCATTTATACCCTGACGATCCTCGCTTTACTCACGCTTTTGATGGCAGTGATCAACTATATCAATATCCATTCGGCTTTGGGAATCAAACGATCCAGGGAAATGGCATTGAGGAAAATACTGGGGTCCACACCCTGGCAAATCGCAAAGCAACAGCTGAGTGAAACCCTCCTTATGATTAGTGTTACGGTATTACTGGCTTTTGTTATGAGTATCAGCATTCAAGACCAGATCGATCAATGGTTGGATATCGAATTATCATCCGTGTTTTTTACCAGGTGGCAATTCGTGGGTTATCTTGCCATCAGTATCCTGATTATATCCCTTTTATCCGGATCCTATCCAGCAATAATCGTTTCGCGCATACCGGTGCTGGATGTTTTAAAAAATAAATTAAAATTCTTCAACCAGCATTTTGATGTTAAAAAGGCACTGTTGGCATGTCAATTAACGATTTCCATCTTCTTTCTGATCACAACCTGGATTGTCTATGAACAGTTAAAATACATCCGGGAAAAGGATCCCGGATTTAACCGGGAGAATATCGTTCTGATGGATGTGGCTGCTGCCATGGTGCAAGATAAAATACCGGCCCTGAAAGAAAGCTTTTTGCAGGTGCCCGGAGTAGTCTCCATTTCTGCTTCCACATCGGGCATCTACGGAATGCACACTCAGGCCAATTTTTCAATACCGTCCGACAGTACAGGTCAGAGTCTTTTGGCGGATGTCAATTATGTCGATGCTGATTTCCTGCCTACTTATCAGACACTTCTCGTGGAGGGTCGGAATTTTTCGGCCACCAATAACAATGATATCCGGAATTCCATTATTCTCAATGAAAAAGCCGCTGAACGTCTTGGATTAATGATTGGGAAAAATACCCTGGGTACCATCGTAAAAAAAATTGCGCGGGATACAACCAACTCAGAAATCATCGGGGTCGTCGCAGATTATCATTATCAGTCACTGCATCGGGATATCGACCCGGTGATCTGGCAAATCCTTCCGGAAGCACCGAAAAACACCCTGGCCATCCGCATGCAGGGAGATGTGCAGTTGATCATTTCCAATCTTCAGAAAAAATGGGATGATTCTGATCCAGGTGATACGTTTGATTATGCATTTCTGGATCAAATAATGGCCAATGCCTACCGTTCGGAGCAACAATTGGATGGGTTTGTACGATTGATGACCTTTTTATTATTGTTGATTACCAGTTCCGGAATGTACGGGATGATGCTTTTCATCATCGAGCAAAAAATGGCAGAGATCGGTATCCGGAAAACGTTGGGAGCCGATATCTATCAGTTGCTTCTGTATTTATACCGGCAATATCTCGGGATCATGTTTTTCGGTTTTGTTGTCGGAGGATTTGTTGCTTTCGCCCTGGTTCAAAACTGGCTTGAAAGTTTTGCCTTCCGGATCCGGCCCGGTATCCCTCATTTTATCGGACCCGGTCTTCTCTGTCTGTTCATCGTCTCTTTTGCGGTATTTTTTCTTACTTACCGGGCAGCCCGTTTAAATCCGGTAGAGGTTCTGAAAAGCAATTGATCATTCCTGCCGGCCAGGGGTTGAATGGAACAGCTTTTCTTCCCGGTCTACTGCCTCAGCCTTACTTCGTAATTAACCACCGGTATGTGCAAATTCAATAATCATTCTCCCGGCTAAAGTTCAAATCAATGTAACTTTTTGGTAACCATTTAGTCTTTTCTGGGAACCACATCCTCAAATATGTATCAAAACTACCTGAAAATCGCGTGGAGAAATCTTCGTAAAAATCAAAGTACCAGCTTTATCCATATCGCCGGACTGGCCATCGGCATGACGGTGACAATAATGATCGGCCTCTGGGTACATGATGAACTGACTTTCAATAAGTACCACAAGAACTACGACCATCTGGTCCAGGCCATGATTCACCAGACTTTTAGTGGTAAGACGGGTACCTATACAGCCATCCCTTTGCCTCTGGCTCAGGCATTGCGTACAGATTATTCGGATGATTTCGAAAAAGTAGCCTTAGCCTCCTGGAATTTTGAGCATCTTTTAAACTACGGCGATCAGAAGATCAAGCGGAGCGGCATGTTTGTCGAGCCCCCCCTACCCGAAATGCTTACCCTCGATCTGATCCAGGGCACCTATAATGATGTTTTAAGGAATCCCAATTCCATTCTGCTTTCTGAATCGGCGGCCAGCGCTTTGTTTGGTAAGGAAGACCCGCTGCACAAAACTTTGAAACTGGATCAGAGAGCGGATGTGCTGGTGACCGGGATTTTCAGGGATCTTCCTGATAATTCCTATTTTCAAAAAACAGATTTGTATCTCCCGTGGGACCTGTATCTGTCACTGAATAACTCAGTGAAGATGGCTATGGACCAATGGGAAGAACATTCCTTCCAACTATTTGCCCAACTATCTCCAGCCGCAAAGATCGAATTGGTCAACAGCCGGATCAATGATGTCGAAAGAAATCACAATCCAAATGGCAATCCTCAAATATTTGTCCACCCTATGAGCCACTGGCATTTATATTCAGAATTTAAGGATGGGAAAAGTATTGGAGGCCGGATTCAGTTTGTCTGGCTGTTTGGCATCATAGGAATTTTTGTCCTGATACTGGCCTGCATTAATTTTATGAATCTCAGTACAGCCCGGTCGGCAAAAAGGGCTAAAGAAGTCGGTATCCGGAAGACAGTAGGTTCGATACGCTGGCAGTTGATCATGCAATTTATAAGTGAGTCATTGCTCGTGGTGATGATGTCCATGATCCTGGCTTTAGCCCTGGTCTGGTTTTCAATTCCCTGGTTTAATCAGCTGGCAGGAAAACAAATGGTGCTTCCCTGGGATCAACCGGTGTTTTGGATCGCACTGGGTGGATTTACCATTTTTACCGGATTTCTGGCCGGGAGTTATCCGGCATTTTATTTATCATCTCTCCAGCCCCTTCGCTCATTAAGAGGTACCTTGTCGACCGGTCCCTCCAATTCCCTTCCCCGCAAAATCCTGGTCATTGTTCAGTTTACGGTATCCATCACCCTGATCATCGGAACCCTGGTGGTTTTCAATCAGGTTCAATACGCAAAAAACCGGCCGGTGGGTTATGACCGGGAAGGTTTGTTACAGTATAGTATCAACAGAGAGCTGAGCGACAAGTTTGACTTGCTCCGTCATGATCTTCTTCATTCAGGAGCTGTGCATGAAATGAGTCAGTCTTCGAATCCAACCACTGCGGTATGGTCAAATCAGATTGGATTTAATTGGGAAGGGAAGGACCCCAACACCACACCGGTATTTGGCATCATCGCCTGCTCGCATGAATTCGGTCAATCAATCGGGTGGCAGATCCTGGAAGGACGCGATTTTTCCCGTGACTTTTCAACCGATACCACTGCCCTGATACTAAACGAGGCAGCTGTTACTTTAACCGGACTGGATAACATTGTCGGAAAAAACATTTCGTGGGATGACAAACCGTACCAGGTCATCGGAGTCGTCAAGGATATGATTATGGAATCTCCGTATACTCCCGTGAAACCTTCCATCTTTCATATCAATTACAATTGGGCGAATATTTACAATGTTAAACTAAAACCGGGAGTGCCGGTTCAGGATGCCCTGACGACGGTTCAACAGATTCTTGACCTGCATGCACCTAACAGTGTATCGGAGTTTAGTTTTGCTGACGATGTGTACAATAATAAATTCCGGGCTGAGGAACGCATCGGCAAACTGGCCCGGGTATTTGCAATTCTGGCGGTTTTTATTTCCTGTCTGGGTTTATTCGGACTCTCAGCGTTCGTAGCTGAACAACGGACCAGGGAACTGGGTATCCGAAAGGTACTGGGAGCCAGCATTACCAATTTATGGTCTATTCAATCGAAGAGTTTTTTAATCCTGGTTATGATATCCTGCCTGCTGGCTTCACCCATAGCCTGGTATATCCTGAAAAACTGGCTGCAAACGTATGAATACCGGATTGAGCTAAGAGCATGGATATTTGTGATTGCCGGATTTCTGGTTCTGGCAGTGACATTATTAACAGTAAGTTTTCAAAGTCTGAAAGCAGCGCTTGCCAATCCGGTTAAAAGCCTAAGGGCTTTGTGATGATGAACGGGGAATCGTTTCCGGGTTTTTAGTTGCTTTGGGGGATCTGCGGAACATACAATTAAAGCTGCCCCCGGAATACGTCCGAAGGCAGCCAAACACTCAACTTTAAAATGATCCCGGTAGTAGTGGGATAATATCAGATATACTGAGAAATAACCGGTCTCTTTTAAAGAATATCAGGAAGTCTGAAATCTTATGAAAATTAAGAAAATGCTTACAGGATCCGTTTACACTATGGTTCCATATACTGATAGAATAGTTCCCTTGTTGAACTCGTCACAAACGGCAGATTCAGACCGTCAAATCAAGAGTCTGGCGGCAGTACCCAAGGTTAATCACTCAGGATTCAACCTTAATAAAAGATCGGCCGATTGGAGTACCTTCTGGCGGAGATCCGGAGACAGATCCGGATGGCCGGCGAGAAAATCACGAATAATGCGGGCAGCCTCAGTCGACCGATGACCGCTCAGGCTGGCATCCAGCCAGGCTTTGGGAAAGAAAATATCACCGGTGTGTTTGATCTCTTCAATAATCTCCAGAGCCGGCCGGAGATAAGGGAGGGAAGACTCTGCTCTAAGCGGATGGTGCAAATAAGACAGCGCTTCGCTGACCCATGGCTCCTGGCCGCGATTTTCCACTCGTAATAGGGCCTTGAAAAAGGAATCCCGGACCTCTGGTTCCTGAGCTACGGAAGGAAGGAGGAATTCCCAGCGCCGAAGGTTATCCGGATTCTGGATTTTTTGTTGCTGGGTTTGGAGAAACTCCCAGGCATCCGTTCCTTCGCGGATAGCCAGCTGAAGTGCGAGATCAATCCGGTCATTTTCCGACAAGGGTAATTTAAAGTTCCGAAGCTCTCCGGCCAACAGTTTCCGCAGATTGACAATCCCGGGCCGGCTTTGTACTATCGATGCATATGCCTGAAAAAAGATGCGTTGCAGCGAAGCATCCCCGCGGCTGGTCAGACCCCTGTAAAGGACAGTTTCCAGTTGGTCCCGGATCTCGTTTCTCTGATCCTGATCCAGAAAAATCCAATATACGGTCTGCAGACAACCCGTCAGGTAATCCAGTATCAAAGGATTTTCCTCCCGGTCAATAGCAGCGATCAGATCGACCGGAAAGCCCGTCATGGAGTCGAAACGGCGGAGATAATGTTCCCAAAGCATCATCCACCGGCTGGCCCTGAGGAGATCATCCGAAGAATGTAGGGACTGCCGGAGATCCACCAGCAGGGAGGAATCCAGATCAAAATAACCATAGCCCCTTCCATCACTGTTGACCATCAATGATTCGCCTGTCACCGCATGCTGGTACGCTCCATCCAATTGAAAACTAAAGAGATCTTTTCCAACCCGTGATTCCAGTTTCTGAGGCCAGATCTGTCCGTCCCTGGCATTGCTTACCCGGTACTTTATGGCATGCTGCTCACGGCTGACCGAAATGACCGGCATTCCTCTGCTTTTAACCCAGTCGTTGTTCCACCGGTCAAGATCCTGATCTGTATGGCGGCTAAGGATTCCGATCAGGTCATCCCAGGTGGCATTACCGTAGGAAAAAGTATCCAGGTACTCCTGCAAACCTTTTTGAAAGCGATCCTTCCCGATCAGGGTTTCCAGATTGCGCATCACGACTGGCGCCTTCTGATAAATGATCGCACCATACAGTGATCCGGCGTCCTGCAAATTGTCCAATGGTTGCCGGATGGCGTGGGTGCCGGCCGAGCGATCGACAGCATAGGCTGCCGGGTAATGCGCCAGCAAAAACCGGAGATTATGATCGATTTCCGGGAAGCTTGGATTGACCATCTTCGCCGCCATGAAATTGGCAAACACTTCCTTGAGCCAGACATCGTCAAACCAATTCATGGTCACCAGGTCCCCAAACCACATATGCGCGGTTTCATGGGCGATCAGACTGGCCCGTCGCAAGCGTTCGTTGACCGTTGCCGCCTCATCGAGCATCAGCAGGCGCTCACGGTAAAAGATGGCTCCCGGATGCTCCATGCCTCCATACTGAAAAGTGGGGATCAGGGCAAAATCAAATTTCTGAAAAGGATACGGCAGACCAGTGTAGGCTTCCATCCAGTCCAGGGATTTGCGATGAAGGTCAAAAATCTCGGTGGCGTTACGCTGCACCTTACTGGAATCCGATTCCCGGTAGTACATGGTCATGTCTCCAGCCAAATTGGTCAGTTTCTGAAATTTGCCGGCAGCAAAAGCAAGTAAATAACTGGAAACCGGCCTGGTCTGGCGGTAGCTGATGAGTTTTCTTCCCTGTTCTGTAATTTCCTTTTCCACAGGCCCGTTGGCAATCGCCTCCCAGTCACCTGGAATCATGAGGGTGAGGGTGTACCGGGCTTTCAGATTGGGCTGATCCATCACCGGAAAAAGAGTTCTCGCACGATCGGGTACCAGCAGGGTGTAGAGATAATCTTCGTTTCGATTGAGTGAAAGGTCGCCGGCGATGAATTGAATTTCAACCGTATTGTTTTCCTGTAATAGATTTCCGGGGAGCATGAGGTGTTCGTTGACCAGGTCGGCAATCCAGGCCCGGCCGTTCAGCGTGACTGATTCGAGATATTGAGGTGATTCCTTAAAATCCAGGACCACAGTTCCGTTACCGGAATGCCGGAAGCGAATCACCGCAGAAGCCGAGATCTTATTGGTGACCGTATCGGGGATATTAAAAGTCAGATCATATTCCAGACCACTGACCGATTTCTTTCGGGCTTCGGCCAATGCAAAGGGTACGCCAGGACCGGGCACATAAGATTTTTCAGCACAGAATGATAGCAAAATCAGGAACAGAATCAGATAAATCGCACTTTTCATGAGACGGAGGAACAGATCTTGGAAATTAGTTAAAAGGGCGCGATTTCACGGAATCCTGTCGTCCCTATCTAATTTCTTCCGAAAAAATGATTCCCAAAGATTACCGTTATTAATTAGTGAGATCGAATTTCTAAGTTCAACATTCAACATCCATGATAAAGACTTTTATGGCTGCTGTCATCGTAGTTTTCGCCTGCAACCGGGGTCAACAGGTAAATGAAAATGTACCACAACAAAGCGATCCGCAGTCCGCAGAAATCCTCTCTGCAGCAGTCTCCGGTCCGGAAATGAACTATACCTTCAACGTAGAGGTAAAAAGCCCGGACACCGGTTGCCGGCAATATACGGACTGGTGGGAGGTAATTACCCCTGATACGGTCCTGGTATACCGGCGTATACTGGCTCATAGTCATGTCAACGAACAACCATTTAAACGGTCCGGTGGTCCGGTACAAATTGCCAGGGAACAGGAAGTCATCATCCGGGCCCATATGAACAATCTGGGTTATGGCCAGCGGGTTCTCCGGGGTTCGGTCGCATCGGGATTCAGACAGATCGAGCTCGATCAATCATTTGGCCTCTTCCTCGCCCAAGAAGAACCCCTTCCGGGTGACTGTCCAAACTGATTCTGAGTGTCCGCTTATAAAATTGCCAACCGATTTCTAACTGATACCGGAAAGACTGAATAACTGTCTTTCTTCACGGTGTAAGCCTGACATCCTAAGTCAGTGCTTCGACTGTGGTCCCTCTGTCATAGGGTTTTCGCCTCAGGGCCCCTCACCAGGTACCGGTTTTTCTTCGGCCGGATTATAGAAATCGTCTTCTTCCGCAATCTCGTCCAGGATATCTTCGGGTGCTTCCGGCAGAGGAAGTGCATCCGGTTCCAGATCTTTCAATTTTTCGATCTTTGCTGCCGGTATTGGCTTCTTCTTTAGCTGCTTTTTCATGGTTTTGCTTTTTATGTTAATGATTCATCCACTCCGGTTCTTTATACTCCAAACGGATAGGTTTCCGGTATTTGGGTACCATCGGGTTTCAGGTGAAGAGGATGGAGAGCCCGGGTCTTATTCAGGTAGATAAAAGCGTCGTAACGTAAAGGTAACAACGTCGGAATGTAATTCGAATATTGCTCATACCGCGGATTATAGACCACACCGATCGCCCGGTGATCCAGATGGTTTTCCATCAAAGCATCCTGATCCATAAAATCAGGCAGCCATAGCAACCGGTCTGCCGGCCCGGCCCGGTGTAAGAAATATTCCAGACTTCCCTTCTTGGCCTCCGGCATCTTCATCACCTCCATGTCTGCTCCCCAGCTACGACCGGCCATGACATCACCCTGATAGGTTCCAAATCCCACCAAAACCACCCCTTTATCCTGATGTTGGATCCGGGCCAATTCACCAAGATTATACATCCCTTCATTGACCATGTCGGTAGCCCGCGCATCACCGATATGCGTATTGTGAGCCCACACGATGACTTTGGAGTGAGCTCCGTGAAACTGAATCAGACGGTTCAATGTATCGGCCATATGCCGGTCGCGTACATTCCAGCTATGGGGGCCTCCCTCAACCATCGACCGGTAATATTTTTCGGCATTGACTGCAATCAAAGCATTTTGCTCGACATTAAAGACATTTTCGTAGTCGGTGTCGTAATGAGGCATTTCCTGCCGGACCGTTTTGAGAAGCTGAATGACTTCCTGTTCGCAGAGTTCCGGGACCAAATGGGCGGCTTCAGCATAATCGGTTCCTTCACTTTGCCGGAAGGGTTCAAAGCACTGAAATGCCTCCCTGGCTATTCTGAGGGCACCCGGATCCGTCTTTTGCAGATACTCCATGATGCTCTCCATGCTTTCCCAGAGACTGTATACATCCAGTCCGTAAAACCCGATCTTTTGTTCCCGTTCCAGATTGCGGTTGTATTTTTCAAGCCAGGTGGTCATGACAACCATCTCCCAGTTGGCCCACATCCAGGTAGGCCAGCGGCGGAAAGCGTGGAGCACATCAAACGCGCTGCCTCCGTCGTAGCCTTTGACAAACCGGTTTATCCGGTAGCAATCCGGCCAATCGCCTTCTACCGCCACAAAATTGAAACCCTTCTCATCGATCAGACGCTGGGTCAGATAGGTTCGCCAAGTATAGTACTCGTGCGTACCATGACTGGATTCTCCCAACATGACGATCTCAGCATCCCCGATCTTTTCAAGCAAGTGACTGAGATCACTCTTGCTTTCCATCGGATAACCCCATTGCCGTATGCTTCCGGTAATCTCGGTTTCATCCGGAATCGTTTCTTTGGTGAAATAGCGACGCATGTCTTGGTTTTATTTCTCCAAATCAATATAGTTTCACCTCCTTTTCCAATGTTGATGATCAACCAGATCAATGATCCAGATCAAACAAAGACAGCACTTGATCCTCTCAAGGCCCGGTTATCCGACACCTTGTACGTAGTGTATACATCCAGTCAGCAGTGCGATTTTATCGCGATAACCTTCATATACATCTTGAGGCCGATAGATCATATTCATTTCCCTGTACGGAAAAAACTAGCTATTTTACCCGGAAGAAATGATCCGATGACGTCAATTGCATTCATCCATATCACCCCTGGAAATGGCCGGAAAATTGACGAAACAGGGGGTAATCCTCTTATCCAACTTCAGCCGATAACCGAACCGTAAAAAATGTATCCCGGCAAACGCAAATCTCCTGCTGAATACTCTTATCGCAACCGGGTAAAACTGGTGAATGGAGGAAAAGAATACTTCGATCTTCTGATAAAACTGATCAACAACGCAAGAGATCACGTCCATCTTCAGACTTATATCTTCGATGATGATGAAACCGGCGAAATGGTGGCTCAGGCTTTGTTGGCAGCAGCTGCCCGAAATGTGGAGGTGTATTTACTGGTGGACGGTTATGCATCAAAAAATTTGTCACCTGCTTTCATAGAGAAATTAAAGCAGGGTGGAGTGCGGTTTCGCTATTTTGAACCCCTGATCAGAAGTAAATACTTCTACTTCGGCCGGCGGATGCATCACAAGATCCTGGTGGTCGATGCCCGGTATGCCATGATTGGTGGAATCAATGTCTCCAACCGGTACAATGATATTGGCAATGTCCGTGCATGGCTGGATATGGCTGTCTATGTAGAAGGGGAGGTCGCCCGTGAACTGTGCATACTCTGTTGGAAGACCTGGAAAAGCTTCCCAATTAACATGGGAATTACTCCCTGCGAAGAGATGGATCTCCATTACCACATTAGACCCCGGGAAACTTGCGGTGTCCGGATTCGCCGCAATGACTGGGTACGCCGGAAAAATGAGATTTCGGCTTCTTACGTCGAAATGATCCGTTTCGCCCAATCGCATATCACCATTCTGTGCAGTTACTTCCTACCCGGGAAAGTCATTCGACGGTTGTTGGGTGACGCCTCCAAAAGAGGGGTAGAAATTACGGTGATTACAGCCGGTCCTACTGATGTCATCCTATCAAAGTGGGCAGAACGCTGGCTTTATGACTGGCTGCTGCGTCACGATATCAAATTGTATGAATATCAACCCACGGTGTTGCATGCTAAGGTCGCCGTCTCCGATGGCAAAAATTTATCGATCGGATCGTACAATGTCAATGATATCAGTGCCTATGCAAGTATTGAATTAAATCTCGATATAAAAAGCAAGGATCTGGCCCAATATCTGGAGGCTGATATCGACCAGATTATTAAGAATGATTGCAAACTCATCTCCAAGGAAGAGCACGTAAAAACAAAAAATATATTCAAACAATTTATCCGATGGCTCTCCTATAAATTAATCCGGACTATTTTTCACCTCCTGACATTTTATTACAAACAACAGAATTGACTGAAAGGCACTTCTGAACATTTCTGCAATCAGTCTGCATTTTCCGGTAATTTACCCTGGACCCTGTTGACCAGGCCCCGGAAGACATCGTAATTCCATCCATCAAATCTGCCCCTCTGAACGACCAGAACATTTTGTTCGGGATGTTCGAGATAATAGTGAAAAACAAACTTGCCTCTTGGCCTTTCCCAACCGAGTATCTGCCCAAAACGCAGATCATTGAAAACCAGGGTATCGTTCCATTCCTCCAGGGTGTAAAACTGTTGGGAAAAACGGATCAGCTTTTGTACTTCTACATGATCACGCATCGGATCCAACAGCGAATCATTTCTGGGGAAATACTCAAAATTGATCGTTTTCTGTTTATCAAAAAGCGATCGGAAACCCACATGATAACCTTCATCATCACCCGCTACCACAAACCACAACCAGTTTTGCAGGGGAGCCGGAGTGGTAAAATAACGGGTATAACGAATTTCCTGCCGGTCTAAAATCTCCCTGGCATCGCTGTCAATTTTATATTTATTCATCAAACAATAAATCAGGTAAATTGCGCTCAGTCCCAGACCCATTTTCCAGGAAGCCCTTCGTTGAATGGGAAATTTCCGGAAATAAATCATGGCCAGGCAGGCCAGGCCGGGTGCCGCCGAGAAAAAGGGATCAGCCACATAGATGGCATGAAAAGAAATTCGCTTATGGCTAAAAGGTTCAAACCAGCCGACGCCGTAATTGTTAAATGCGTCAATAAACACATGAATGAAAATCACTGACCCGAAAAACAACATCCATTTAGCCAGACTGATATTGTGTGGCCGGTGCCACCGCTCGGCAATCAGGGCAAATAAAGGAGTAATAATGCCGCAAAATAAAAATGAATGGGTAAAACCGCGATGAGCCAGCAAATTGGAAGCCGTATCCATCCAAAAGGAAGCGATAAAGTCAACATCAGGCACGCTTTGAGCGAGCGCCCCCCAAAGCATCGCCTTCCTGCCCAGTTTACGGCCGGCAAAAGCCTCACCCATGCAGGCTCCCAGAGCCAGATGGGTCAGCGAATCCATAAATCAGATCTTTCCATAACTTTTATTAACCAGTGACCAGATTGGCATCACCCTTCAATAATCCAATGATTCTCAGTAAAACTCCTTAAAATAAAGTTTTAATTTTGAAGAAACCCATTCAATTCGGGAAAAATGAAATCAACGCTACCTCTCCTTTTTGCCATTTTCACGATCCAAACTTTTATTCTGATTGGTTGCGGTCCCCGCTGGACCGAACAGGAAACAAGTGGGATCCGGATAATACACAATCCGGACGGCCAGACTCTGGGTTATGCACCGGAATCGGGAATAACCATCCTGACCATTGACCGGTTGGCCTTTAAGGATCTCAACAAAAACGGACAGCTGGACAAGTACGAAGACTGGCGTCTGACCGCCGAAGAACGGGCAGCGGATCTGGCCGGAAAGATGAGCATCGAACAGATAGCCGGTCTCATGCTTTACAGCGGTCACCAGCGGATACCTGGAGGTGGCTTTGGGCAGGGTGGATCATATGGTGGCAAGCCTTTTACCGAAAGTGGGGCAAAGGCCTCCGATCTGACCGATCAGCAGATTGAATTTCTCACTGAAGATAACCTCAGGCATGTCCTCATTACTTCAGTGGAGAGTCCGGAGGTGGTTGCGGTCTGGAGCAATAATGCCCAGAAACTGGTCGAAGGACTCGGATTGGGGATACCCGTCAATAATAGCAGTGATCCCCGGCACCAGGCCGCATCGGATGAGGAATACGTTTTGGGAGGAGGTGGTCAAATCTCCCGGTGGCCGGGATCCATTGGTCTGGCAGCTTCCTTTGATCCCGATCTGGTAAGGCGATTTGGACAAATTGCCTCAATCGAATACCGGGCATTGGGCATCAGCACCGCACTCTCACCCCAGGTAGACCTGGCCACCGACCCCCGGTGGTACCGTTTCAGCGGCACTTTCGGCCCCAGTCCGGAATTGAGCGCCGATATGGCCAGGGCCTATATCGATGGTTTTCAAACCTCATCTGCAGACCGGATGATCACGGATGGTTGGGGCTATGAGAGTGTCAATGCCATGGCCAAACACTGGCCAGGAGGAGGTACTGGCGAGGGAGGCCGCGATGCCCATTATGGATTTGGGAAATTTGCTGTATTCCCGGGAAACAACCTAAAAACCCACCTGATCCCTTTTATCCGTGGTGCGTTTGATCTGAAGGATGGAACCGGAATGGCTTCAGCGATCATGCCTTATTACACCATTTCCACCGGACAGGATCCCGGTGGCGAAAATGTAGGTAATGCTTTCAGCCGGTACTTTATCTCCAGTTTGCTACGCGAACAGTACCGTTTCGATGGGGTGATCTGCACCGACTGGGGTGTCACCCGTGCCGATGCAGGGATGGATGTCTTCGGTCGCACACCATGGGGAGTCGAACATCTTACAGAAGCCGAACGGCACTACAAAATCATTATGGCGGGATGTGATCAGTTTGGCGGAAACAACGATTCCGGGCCGGTGATTGAAGCCTATCGGCTGGGAGTGAAAGAATTTGGAGAAGAGTTCATGACTCAGCGTTTCCGGACATCGGCTGTCCGGCTCTTAAAGAATATCTTCCGGGTCGGCCTGTTTGAAAATCCTTACCTCGACGTGGTGAATACAACGCAGGTAGTAGGTAATCCGGAATTTATGAAAGCAGGGTACGAAGCCCAGTTAAGGTCCGTCGTGCTTTTAAAAAACCATAACCAGGTATTGCCGTTGACTGGTAATAAAAAAGTGTATATACCGCAGCGGTATGTGCCCGCATCCCGAAATTTTTTCGGGGTGGAGACTCCCGCAAGATGGGAGAACCCGATCCACCAACAACTTGCCTCCAGGTATTTTGCCATTAGCGACCGGCCCGATGAAGCAGAGGTCGCAATCGTCGTGATCAACAGCCCGGACAATGGCCGGACCGCCGGATACAGAGCAGAAGACACCCTCCGGGGTGGCAATGGTTTTTTCCCGATTAGCCTTCAGTACGGTCCTTATACCGCCATGGAAGCCAGGGATCCGAGCCTGGCGGGAGATGACCGGCCTCATGACATCTTAAACCGCACTTACCGGGGAAAACAGGTGACTGCCACCAATGTTACCGATCTTCAATTGATCCGGGACACCCGGAAGGCCATGAAGGGAAAACCGGTGATCGTCGTACTCCGCATGCAAAATCCGACGGTTGTGGCCGAATTTGAAAAGGATATCGATGCCCTTCTGGTCAATTTCCAGATCCAGGACCAGGCCATCCTCGATATCATTTCGGGAGCGGTCGAGCCATCGGGTCTCCTTCCACTCCAAATGCCCGCTGATATGATCACCATAGAAAAACAACTGGAAGACGTACCATTTGACATGACTCCCTATGTCGACCAGGATAATCATACCTATGATTTTGGATTCGGGATGAACTGGTCTGGCGCTATTCAGGATGAACGAACGGTTAGATACACAACAGCAACTCTGAAATAAACATTGGATTTCTTTCTTCGTTATTACACCGGCCTGACATTTTTGCGATAAACTGTAAAAACAAAAAAGGCCGAAAATCCTTTCTTCATGTGATGGTTGTTCTGGCAGGGATTGCCCTAAAAAGCCTTGTATCGGGGACGATTATCTTGAATATGGCGTCTCAACTGTCATCCAGGCTAATGCAACTGCAACGGGGATCAGGCTTTCCCGTTTAACTCCACGGATTGTACGAGCCAAAACTCCAGATATAACCTTCCGGATCGCGACAGGAGTAATCTTTGCCGCCGTAACTCTGTTCAGACAGTGGGATAACGATATCTGCGCCAGCTTGACTGGCCTTTTCAAAATGCCGGTCGATATCCTTCACAACGATATAAGCCGTCATAGTCTGCCGGCCTTCAGTGTCATCGGGATGGATCATATATCGACTGAACGGACGTTCAAATTCCGTCGATCCGAGCATGATCATGCCATTGCCGTTGGTCAGTTCGGCATGAATAATCCGGCCATTGCTATCATCATAAACGGCTTTTTTCTCAAAGCCAAAGGCCAGGCACAAAAAGTCGATGGCCTTTGCCACATCGTGATAGCGCAAGGTGGGTATAATGGTTGCTGTCATAGTATAGTATTTCAGATTCTAGAAATTAATTCGAAGTTAATTCATTCCGACCTACCGGACTTAAAAGAGCTGGTGTGACAGTCTGCAAGCAGTGGGTGGTCCGGTTCCGGTAAAAATTCCTTACAAACCCTTGCAAATTTCAATATTTAATTAGACATTTGTATAAATATATAATTAATGCCTGGCATCTTCAAAGCGTTAAGTGATCCAACAAGGAGAAAAATACTTGAACTTCTGAAGCAGAACGATCTGACAGCGGGCGAGATCGCCGACGCTTTTGATATCAGCAGGCCGAGCATCTCCCATCATCTGGAGATATTGAGAAATGCTGACCTGGTAACCAGTGACAGGAAAGGGCAGTTTATATATTATTCGTTAAACACCACCATTCTGGAAGACATTATTCAATGGCTGATAACTCTCAAAACAAATGAAAAAGGGAAATCGACTTGAAACACTGATAGAATCATCGCTCATATTATTGACCCTTATTCCTTTCATCTACTTGTTGGCGATCTGGAAAAGCCTGCCCGAGAAAGTGCCCATGCACTGGAATATCCGGGGGGAAATTGATCGCTGGGGCAACAAACAGGAGCTCATTTTGATTCCAGTTCTCTTACCATTATTGACTTACATAATCCTGAGCCTGGTTCCTCTGATCGATCCAAAGAAGAATATCAGAAAAATGGGTAACAAATACCTGCAGTTAAAATTCTACCTGACCGCTTTCATGTCCGGGTTAGCCATTTATATCCTTTACTTGGCAAAGACCACAGCTACGGGCAATTTTAATTTGCTCTTTCCTATGATCGGATTGCTGATCATGGTCCTTGGCAATTATTTTAAGACCATTAAGCCCAATTATTTTATTGGCATCCGAACTCCTTGGACGCTGGAACATGAAAGTGTGTGGAAAGACACTCATGATCTGGGTGGTAAACTTTGGTTTACCGGAGGGATCCTGATTATTTTTCTAAGTTTTGTACTCAAACGAACCCATTTTATGCCCGTTTTTCTTATTATCCTGGCCGTCATTACGCTGATGCCAGTCATCTATTCCTATTATCAAGCCCGTCGTCTTTAGGGAAGTTGTTGAGATACTCGCCTCGCTGATTCAATGAAGAATAAAAATTCCTTTGACAATATGTATCAGCCATTCACGTGCTCCTGGCAGGCTCAGTGAGGTCGAGCAACCCATAAATTTGCCCGATATCTCAATCGAACCCAGATGATATTGGTCAGTATCAGGCCTCTCTCCACCCGTAGTGTTTATATTTGGCAGATTAGGTGAAGGATCTCTTAATGTTCAAAAAATTTGGCACTCTTCTATGAATGATCAGGGTAGTATGCATCGCTGGAAAATCAGTCAGTTTTTGATCTGGCTCACCGGATTTCTGACTTTCGTGAGTCTCTGGATCAAACCGGAAATCGGATTGATTATCTTCTGGGATGTCGTGATTCCTTTGGCTCCTCTGATCATGGTCCTGGCGCCTGGTGTCTGGCGAAATGTATGCCCGCTGTCCTCTGTATCCCTGCTCAGCCTTCATGTTGGAATTTCCAGGAGGAAAAGACTATCCCGAACGGTGCAGGCACGGCTAGCGGTCACCGGCACACTCCTGTTTTTGCTGATCATCCCATTGAGACATCTTATTTTCAATAGCAGTGGTTCCGCTACCGCAATCCTGCTCCTGGGTATTTCAACTGTCGCTTTTATCTGTGGATTATTTTTTGACTGGAAGAGTGCCTGGTGTGCCGGGCTATGTCCCGTGCACCCGGTAGAAAAATTATACGGATCCAGGAGCGTTCATTCTTATCCAAATGCTCATTGTCACAACTGCTACAACTGCTCGGTACCATGTCCAGACTCAACCGTTGATTTTTTCAACGATCAAAAAAAGGCGACCAAAACAAATCAAATAAGCCAGCTGATTTTTTGCGGTGGTTTTCCGGGATACATTTGGGGATGGTTTCAGATACCGGATTTAAAGGGCATTTACAGCACCAGTGATCTGATTCAGTTATACCTGCCTCCTGTCACTGGATTTTTGATTTCTCTGACAGTTTTTATTCTAATGAAACGGTTGATGCCCAGGCACCACGAACATCGACTCATCTATGGCTATATTGCACTTGCCATTTCCACCTATTACTGGCATCGCATTCCTGCCCTATTGGGTTTTGGACTATACCCCGGTGACGGAATGCTGGTCAATCTCACCGGTTGGTTACCTCACTACATACCTACATTAATGGTTATTTTTTCAACCCTGTTTTTCTTTTGGTGGTTTTTGATCCGGTCGCAGGATCTCAAACCATGGCTGATCCGGCCACCCTATTTCAAAGACCGGAAACTATAAGATCTGGCCGGGTTCCAAATCATTAATACACGGCCCCAGATTCCACTCTTCTCTTAAATTCCAGCAACAGCGAAAAAATATGGGAAAAGGAGGTATTTTCCGTATCGCCGACGTTGGTCAGGGCATAGTCTATCCGCAACCGGCTGATGTGCAGACCGATACCGAAATGGGGCTGGACAATGGTGTTTTTGACATCCGGATTGAGATCGTCGGCTACCCGTTGGATATTACCCATTCCGGCCCGGATAAACAGTTTATCATTGAATCCGTATTCCGCCCCGACGCGTGGATCCATACTGGTGAATGAAGAGCTAAGCAGGGTATTACGCTGCCCATCAAAGGTAAACTGGAGATCCAGTGCTATCAGCAGGCTGTTTTTTTGACCAACCGGAGCCTCATAGCCAAAGGAGGTAATCAGGCTGGGCGCTGTCAATTCGGTACTGTTCTTCGGTACCAGATTATTGGTCTCCTGCAGAATCCGCTTCTCTTCTTCGGTAAAGCTGAATGACCAGGCATTGAAGGTGGTGGTGATATCCCGGCCCATCACTCCGATATGCCAGCGATCGGTATGTTTCTGTAAACCGACATCCAGACCAAATCCCCAGGCATTGGCAAAAGGTCCGATCCGGCGGTTGATGACCTTTACACTGCCACCGATGTCCCATTTGGACTGTCCCAACTGCCGTCCGTAAGAAAGAAAGATACCATAATCGGCAGCCGAAAAGGAAGAAATATTGTCATAGTTGATGCTACCGTCGGGATCAAACAAATTGATGGTATTGGGAATATTGTCGATACCCATTCTCACCACCGACAATGCACCATAAGCTCTCTTCTCCTGGTTAAATTCTTTGGCAACGCCGATGAAGTCATAATTGATCACGCCGGCAAACCATTCGGCATGCATTGCCGAAACACTGAGTGGTGCACTGCTCCGGGCCAATCCTGCCGGATTCCACTGGGTAGAAAACACGCCGGCAGTAGTAGCACCAACGGCTCCCCCCATCCCGTGCGCTCTGCCTCCTACACCGATACTCAGGAAGTTGTTGCTGTATTTACGAAATTCTCCCTGGGCCTTACCGGTCTGAAACCACCCCAGAGTCACAGCTGAAATAAGAATCCAGATTAAATAACGGGTACATCTTCCTTTCATGCCCTTTAAAACGACTAAGGTAAGGAATTAGTCTTGTTCGGGCATGAGATCCATCTGATGCGGCAGGTTCTACCTTCAGATCCGGAGATATCACAGCAGCAGATCCAAACCATCCGAAAGGGTCTGGGCCGGTGTTAAGAAACCGCTATCGTGCTATCTTTTAACGTATTGGTAATACACAGCATAATCATTCTGCCGTCTTTACTTGAAAATCAGCACCCCACCCTGACAATTGCGAACAAAAAATCAGTCAACATGAAAAATATAATGGCATTGAGTCTTCTATTATGCATGACCCTGACCGCGAATGCCCAATTTTCCATTCGGCCTCAGCTTGGTTACAATTCTTCAACGATTACCAAAAGGTTTAAAGATCAGACCTTTGGCAACGAAGCCGGATTTCAGTTTGGGGTCGATCTACAGATCGGTAACAAATTTTATGTTCAGCCGGGTATCCTGTGGGAATCAGCCAACAATGAACTCCGGGATATGATCAACGGAAATAACAATTCTTTTCAGGTCAACCGGGTAAGAGTACCGCTGATGTTTGGCTATAAATTAATTGGTCAGGATGCCGGAGGGCTGATTGATGCCCGGATTTTTACCGGCCCGAATGCTTCCTTTGTGATCGATAAAGACCTGAAGCAACATTCTCTGATCAATAAGGATGATTTCAAAAATGCCGTCTATGGCTGGAATATCGGAGCGGGTTTTGATATTGCCATCTTTTTTGTGGATTTGGGGTATTCCTTCGGTTTGAGTGAGGTCTTCGACCAGGCTGCATCGGATGCCCGAAACAATCTTTTTTATGTCAATGCGGGATTAAGGATAGGTTTTTAGGACGGGTCCGGTGACAACACAGGCCGGAATCCCATCGAACATAATGGGAGACCGGTTTGTTAATCTTTATGAATCAGTAAAAAACCAACATCATGAGAACGACGATCCTGTCCCTTTGTTTCTTGCTGACCACTGTCCTGCCGGCAATGGCGCAATTTTCAATAAGACCCCAGATTGGTTATAATTCTTCGAATATCAGCCGGGATTTTGACGATCTCAGCTTTGGTAATGATGACGGATTTCAATTTGGAGTTGACCTACAGTTTGGAGAACGGTTCTATTTTCAACCCGGTATTTTCTGGGAATCTGCCAATAACGAATTAAGGGACATTGTAGATGGAAATAATAGTTCATTCAGGATCAACCGGGTCAGGGTTCCGGCTTTGATCGGCTATAAATTTATTGGCCCTGAGTCCGGAGGTCTGTTTAATTTCCGGGTCTTTACCGGGCCCAATGCTTCCTTTGCCATCAACAAGGACATCAAACAAACAGCACTTATCAGTAAAAATGATTTTAAGGATGCTGTATTTGGATGGAATGTCGGTGCTGGTCTCGACATCACCATCGTATTTATCGACCTGGGTTATTCATTTGGTCTCAGCGAAGTCTTTGATAATGTATCTTCCAGTGCCAGGAATAATTTATTCTATGTAAACGGCGGACTACGGCTGGGGTTCTGATTATAAATGTATTAACGTATTCGCGACAGGCTGGATAAATTCAGACCGGCCCTCTTAACTGTTGAATAAAAGTCTGCACTGATTCCTCCAAGCCGTTGCTGGATGCACCGAGGTGTTTTATAAAGGCACTACCCACTATAGCTCCATTAGCGTATTTACACGCCTGATGGAAGGTATCGTAATTAGAAATTCCAAATCCGATCAGGCGAGGATTTTTTAACTGCATGGATTTAATACGGTCAAAATAAGCCAGTTGATGATCGGTGATACCTGATTTAGCTCCGGTGATGGAAGCACTGGAAACCATGTAAACAAAACCCCGGGTAAGATCATCAATTTTTCGAACTCTTTGTTCAGCGGTTTGAGGGGTAATCAGGAAGATCATGTACAATCCGGATCGTTCGATCTTTTCCTTTAATTCTTCTTCATATATATCGACCGGTAAATCCGGAATAATCAACCCATCGATACCCACCCGCTGACAGGCTGATAAAAACCGGTCTACCCCGTATTGCATCATCTGATTTAAATAACCCATAAACAAAAGTGGGATGCGGGTCTTTTGCCGGATATCCGCAAGCTGATCGAATAACACATCCAGGGTCATTCCATTTTTCAGTGCAACACTTCCGCTGTGCTGGATCGTTGGGCCATCGGCCATCGGATCGGAATACGGCATCCCGATTTCAATAATGTCCACCCCGGCGCGATCGAGCGATAAAATAATCCGGGTGGTATCTTCCAATTGCGGGTATCCTGCGGTAAAATAGATATTCAGGATTCCTTCTGATCTTTCCTTGAATAACTGATCAATTCTGTTCACGATTCCATTTTTTTAATGTAAGTACTCAGGTCCTTATCTCCCCTTCCCGACAGGTTTATGACAATGACATCATCCGGTCCATACTCCAGGTAGGACATGGCGGCAAAGGCATGTGCGGATTCCAGGGCTGGAATGATCCCTTCGAGACGGGTCAGGAGAAATGCCGCATCCAGCGCTTCATCATCGGTAATGCTGACCGCATGAGCTCTCCCACTGGTGATCAGGTGAGCGTGCAGCGGTCCAATACCGGGATAATCCAGTCCGGCTGAAATCGAATAGGGTTCGATGATCTGACCATCGGCGGTTTGCATCAGCAGGGTACGGCTGCCATGAATGATACCTTTGCTGCCCAGCACACTGGTGGCAGCCGATTCGCCCGAATGAATGCCATGTCCGGCGGCCTCCACCGCTATCAGCCGAACGGAAGGAATATCCAGATAGTGGTAAAATGCACCGGCGGCATTACTCCCACCCCCAACACAGGCAATAATCATATCCGGATTTTCTGAACCGGTGTGATCTTTGAGTTGCCATTGTATCTCCTCACTGATCACCGACTGAAAGCGGGTTACCATATCCGGATAAGGATGCGGTCCGACCACCGAGCCGATGATGTAATGGGTATCATCCGGATGATTGATCCAGTCGCGGATGGCTTCGTTGGTGGCGTCTTTCAAAGTCTTGCTGCCACTGGTTGCCGGAACGACCGTGGCTCCCAGCATCTTCATCCTGGATACATTGGGAGCCTGCCGGGCAATATCGATCTCACCCATATAGACCACACACTCCAGGCCCATCAACGCACAGACAGTAGCAGTAGCCACCCCATGCTGACCGGCTCCGGTTTCTGCGATGATCCGGGTCTTCCCCAAACGCCTGGCCAATAAAATCTGACCGATGGTATTGTTGATCTTATGGGCTCCGGTATGATTCAGGTCTTCCCGTTTCAGATAAATTCTGGCACCAAAATGCTGCGATAATCGCCGGGCGTAATACAATGGACTGGGCCGACCCACATAATCCCTTAACAATTCCGTCATTTCATCCTGAAATGCCGGATCCCCAATGATCTGGAGATAGTTATTTTTTAGTTCCTCCACATTGGCATACAGCATTTCGGGAATAAAGGCACCACCAAATTCCCCGTAAAATCCCTTCTGATCAACTGAATAATGCATCTTTAAAATTTTGGATAATCTCAATATTTTTAAATCCCGGATCTACCTCAAACTTACTGTTGATGTCGATACCCGCCCATTTGGGATGCACAAAGGCCTTAAGGGCAGGTACACTGTCCGGACTGATGCCCCCACTCAAAATAAAGGGTGTCTCTCCGTCATACTTTTGCAGTAAGGACCAATCGAACGATCTGCCGGTACCTCCCGGTAAAATACCTTTGGTATCAAATAAAAAATAGTCACAACAACCTTCATAAGGTAGGGTCTCTTTAAAATCAAAATATCGATCGACGGAAAAGCTCTTAATCACAATCAAATGCTTCTTCCGGTAATAACTGCACATTTCCGGTGATTCCATACCGTGAAACTGAACTCCGTCGAGATGAAAAGCTTTAATCTTCCGAATGATAAATGCATCGTCTGCATCGACAAACACTCCGATCTTTTTAGCGGTAATCGCACCGAGATCGGGCGGCTCGGAGACATACCGGCTGGATCGTTGATAAAAAATAAAGCCAATCCAATCCGGTCCGAGACGCAGAAGGTCTTCAATATTATCTTCGTATTTCATGCCACAAACTTTAAAAATCATGGCTCACTTCGTGCAGATTCCATAGCGTATTAATAAATGTCCTGCATGCTTCACCAGGTTCTTTTGTTTTCATAAAATTCTCACCCACTAAAAATCCATCAAAACCAGCCCTGGCCATCCTAATCACCGATGCCGGGTCACTCAGTCCGCTTTCGGAAATTCGCAGAAAGTCTCCCTCCAGCCGGTCGAGTAATCGAATGGAGGCATCCAGATCGACGGTAAAGTTTTTCAAATTACGGTTGTTAATACCCACAATATTAATGAGGTCATTGATCTTTTCCACCTGACTTACTGTATGCATTTCCAGCAATACCTCCATACCCAGCGAGCGGGCTATCTCTGCCAGGCGGCGCACTTCAGCCGCCGTCAACACTTCGGCAATCAATAAGATCAGATCGGCTCCGGCACTACGGGCTTCCAGAATCTGATATTCATCAATGATAAATTCCTTTCTCAGAAGCGGTATTTCCACCAGAGACCGGGCGGTTTTCAAATCGTCCAGATGCCCTCCAAAATATTCGGCATCGGTCAGCACCGAGATCCCGGCACATCCGGCTTCAACATATCCCTTTACTACCGGTTCTACGATCGCCCCAGCGTAAATATCACCTTTGGAAGGCGACCGGCGTTTAAATTCTGCAATGATGGCAAAAGGCGCCCTGGCCCGCAGATGTTGCGACATGGAGATGACCGGCCTCTCAAAAAAAGGAGACTGCTCCAGGGTAGCAACGGTCACCTGTTCCTTTCTGTCCCTGACTTCCCGTCTTTTGGTCGCAATGATTTTTTCTAAAATATCCACGATTTGGATTGCTGATTTCAGATTGCTGATTTTTGATTGATCCCTTTTAATTCGCGAGCGTTTTCTTCAGACATCCCAGGGCTTTACCGCTATCGAGTGATTCCCGAGCTTCGTTTATACAATCCTCAAAACTGCGTTCAGGATGGAAGCGGTGAATTGCAAGGCCGGCATTGGCATAGATCACATTTCTCTGGGCTTCCGTTCCCTTCCCCTCCAGGATGCTGATAAAAATTTCGGCTGCTTCGGGGACGGTCTGTCCTCCATACAGATCTTCCTCATTGATGGTGGAAAAACCAAGATCTTCGGGAGCGATAAACCGGTCGGTGTCACCGGTGCGATAAATAAATCGATCGGTGAGCGAAATTTCATCGTAACCGTCGAGGTTAAATATCACCGCAAAATTCGCCAGGTCTTCCTGTAAAATATATTGGTAAAGCCGGGATAGATTCATGTCATATACTCCCAGAAAATAACGACTGGGACGGGCAGGATTCACAAGCGGGCCCAGCATATTAAAAAATGTTTTCATGCCCAGAGCTTTACGTACCGGACCCACAGCTTTCATGGCCGGATGAAAAAGCGGTGCATGCAGAAATATCATATTGCTACGGTCCAGGCGCCGGTTTATTTCATCCGGGTCATTGGAAAACTGATAACCCAGATGTTCCAGCACATTGGAGGAGCCACTCACCGATGATACCCCATAATTACCGTGTTTAGCTACGCTGTAGCCGGCACCGGCAACGACAAAGGCAGTAAGGGTCGAAATATTGAAAGTATTTTTATTATCCCCTCCGGTCCCGACAATGTCAATGGAGTCCCTGCCGTGCAAATCAACCGGCTTGCACAATTGCAACAGGGCATCGCGAAATCCGTGCAACTCATCTTTACTGATGGGCCGCATTTTAAAGACCGTCAGAAATGAAGCAAGCTGGGCATCGTTATATTTTCCTTCTGCGATGAGTAATAAAATGTCGGTTGCTTCCCGCCTGCTTAGTCTTTTCTGATCAAAAAGTTCTTCCAGGATCTTTTTCATGATTTACGGTTGTTAAGCCAGATAGCGACTGTCCTTTTTCTCAAATAATTTATCCTGATATTTTTCGGCATAGACGAAAAAATTCTTTAGGATTTTCTTACCCACCGGAGTTAGGATGCTTTCCGGATGAAACTGAACTCCACGGACATTAAACTGCCGGTGCCTGAGAGCCATGATCGTTCCGGACTCATCTTCGGCAGTAATTTCCAGACAATCGGGAAAATCTTTTTTCTCGACGATCCATGAATGATAACGGCCGGCCTCAAATTGCTTCGGCAGCCCCTCAAACAATACATCATCTTTTATCACGGTAATGCTGGTAGCAACTCCGTGATATACCTGATCCAGATTATGCAACCGGCCGCCAAAAACTTCACCGATGGCCTGGTGACCCAGACATACCCCCAAAATTGATTTGGTCTGGTGATACTGTCGGATCACATCAGGAGTAATTCCCGATTCCGAAGGCAATCCCGGACCGGGTGATAAGACAATGACATCATACAATTCCACTTCATTCAATCCGATGGCATCGTTCCGGAAGACATCTACCGGATAGGGAATGATCTCGCGGATATATTGCACCAGATTATAGGTAAAGGAATCGTAATTATCGACGACTAATATTTTCATGGCGGTGTTAATTTAATTGTTCTGCTAATACCAGGGCCCTTTTCAGCGCTCCCAGTTTATTATTGACTTCCTGCAATTCGCTTTCTTCCACGCTGGCTGAAACAATCCCGGCTCCAGCCTGGCGATAGAGCACATTATTCATACTTAAAAAAGAACGAATAATGATTGCATGTACGATATCCCCGTTAAAATTAAGAAACCCAATCCCCCCTCCGTAAAACGACCGGTTGATGTTTTCGTACCGGTTGATCAGTTCGATGGCTTTGTATTTGGGGGCCCCTGAAAGCGTACCTGCCGGAAAGGTATCTCCAAAAATCTGTATCGTATTGGCATTTTCATCCAGTTGACCGGACACTTTTGAAACCAGGTGAATCACATGGCTGAAATACTGTACTTCCTTCAATACCTGAACCCTGACATCATGACAGTGCCTTCCGAGGTCGTTACGGGCCAGATCCACCAGCATCACGTGTTCGGCATTTTCCTTGGGATCGGCGATCAGTTTTTCAGCGTTTACGGCATCTTCCTCATCCTTTCCTGTGCGCTTATAGGTGCCGGCAATCGGATTGACATAAGCGGTTTTTCCCTTGATCACCAGCTGGGATTCAGGCGAACTGCCAAAGATTTTGTATGACCCGTAGTCAAAATAATACAGATAGGGTGAAGGATTGATCGATCGTAAAACCCTATACACTTTAAATTCATCACCTTTAAACTGCTGACGAAATTGTCTGGATAAAACAATCTGAAATACATCACCGATCTGGCAATGATACTTACCTTTGGTAACCAGGTCTTTGTATTCCTCATCGGTTAGATTACTACTCTCCTCACCAACCAGGGTAAAATCATAGTTGGGAATGTGATAATCATACACCATACGCCGGATCTTGTCCAGCTGGCTGGATTCGCCTTCGAGCCGGTTCTCGATCAGGTATATTTCCTCATTAAAATGATTAATGGTAATCAGGTACCGATAAAAAATATAATGCATATCCGGTACCCGGGTCTGATGTTTTGCATCATCAAACCGGATCGTATCAAAATATCGTACGGCGTCAAAATTAGTGTGCCCGACAAAACCATTGACCGGTACCTGGTTGTTGCTTGATACCTGCATTTCATCGATAAAATTTTTAAATACCTCCGCCACTTCCATGGATCTGCCAAGACTGATCTTCTTCGTGGTTCCTCCCGGATACCGTAGACTGACGATACCATCTTCTACCCGGATCGAAGCCAGGGGTTCGAAGCCAATGATCGAATGACTGTTTTCCGAAGACCGGTAGTCATTGCTTTCGAGAAGACAGGGAGATAAAAACCTGTCTCTTATTTTCAGAAAAATCGCCACCGGAGTCACGGTATCCGAAAGGAGTTTAACCGATTCGGTTATCACTTTTTTCATTTCATTTAATTTATGGTTTGTGCCAAAAGGAAGCGGCTCGCCGGGTGTTCCGACGAGCCGCTTTTTTATATGATTTTAACAAAGTGTGGCCTATCAATACACCCTCTTAAGTATATTGTAAGACCACCACCAGTTTTTGTTATTGAATTTTTTCATGACTTTCAAGTGTCAAATATATGCGCTTTTTCCTTACATGCAAAAACTGGACCCAATTTTTTTTGGCAATTGGTTCCTTCAGGTCTTCCCGGCTTTTTTAAGACGGCAGTACCTATCGCATATCCGGATTGAGAGATCTTCTCAAACCATTGTGCCACAATACATTTCTTCACGTATTTGCCTGATAGTCTCATCGGCCAGATACTCATCCAGGGTCTTCAGCCGGTCGATCATGCCCCCAGGCGTAATTTCGATGATGCGATTGGCCACGGTTTGGGCAAACTGATGATCGTGCGAAGTAAAAAGCACCGTTCCCTGGTAGCTGATCAGCGCATTGTTTAAAGCAGTGATGCTCTCCAGATCCAGGTGGTTGGTAGGTTCGTCAAGCATCAACACATTGGCCTGAGCCATCATCATCCGGGAAATCATACAACGCACTTTCTCTCCTCCCGAAAGGACGTTGGACATTTTATGCACCTCCTCCCCTGAAAACAACATCTTACCCAGAAACCCCCGGATATACTGCTCGTCCTTATTCTCCGAATACTGTCTCAACCAGTCAATGAGGCCCTGGGGCTCAGCACTGAAATAATGTTCGTTTTCAAGGGGCAACCAGGCCGTTGTGATCGTCTGACCAAAAGTGAAATGGCCAGAGTCCGGTTGCAGCTCGTTGTTTAGAATCCGGTAAAATGCAGTCGTCGCCAGTCCGTCTTTTGAAAGAAAGGCAATTTTATCGCCTTTATTGATCGTAAAACTGACATCGCTGAAAAGGAGATTGCCTCCCATACTATAGCTCAGGTTATTAACCGAAAGGATTTGATCACCCGCTTCCCGTGACTGGGTAAGAATAATGCCGGGGTACTTTCTGGAGGAGGGTTTTATTTCTTCCAGATTGAGTTTCTCCAACATCTTACGCCGGGAGGTAGCCTGCCTTGATTTTGACGCATTGGCGCTAAACCGGTCAATAAAAGCCTGCATCTCCTTTCGCTTTTCCTCTGTCTTTTTGTTGGCCGCCAATTTCTGCTGGAGTGCCAGTTGGGAAGACTCATACCAAAAACTGTAATTTCCAGTCACCATATTCATTTTTCCAAAATCGATGTCGACCGTGTGGGTACAGACCGCATCCAGAAAATGCCGGTCGTGAGAGACAACAATCACCGTATTCCTGAAGTCGATCAAAAAGTCTTCCAGCCAGTTTACGGTCTCAATATCCAGGTCATTGGTCGGCTCATCCAGAATGAGAATATCCGGATTACCAAACAGGGCCTGGGCCAATAGTACCCTGACCTTTTGATTTCCATTCAGTGCCTTCATCAACTTTTCATGATCACTTTCCCGGATTCCGATCCCGCTAAGCAGGGCAGCGGCATCCGGTTCGGCGTTCCATCCATCCATTTCTGCAAATTCCGCCTCTATCTCGGAAGCTTTGATGCCGTCGGCTTCCGAAAAATCCGGTTTGGCATAAATGGCATCTCTTTGTTGTATCAGTGACCAAAGCTTCTCATGGCCCATCATCACCGTATCGATCACCCGGCAATCATCGTATTCAAAGTGATCCTGTTTCAGGACCGCCATCCGCTTACCCGGTTCGATTTGAATACTCCCTTGGTTGGCATCCTTTGTTCCGGACAGGATCTTCAGAAAGGTTGACTTGCCGGCTCCGTTCGCTCCAATCACCCCGTAGCAATTGCCCGGAGCAAAAAACACATTGGCTTCGTCAAACAAAATTCTCTTGCCAAACTGCAGTGAAAGGTTTTCTACTTTAATCATTCTTCAATCTAAAAGGGCGCAAAAGTAATCAAATCGAATGACTTGTTTACTAATTCATTGAAAATTAATCTCTTATGCTTAAAAATGGATACTGGGCAGTGATTCAGATCAAAAAAAGCGGATTTTCAGTCACGATAAAACCACTTTTCAATGTTCATATCCACAGAATGATCAACTTTGCAGCAAACCAGTGAAAAATGATGGAGTCCGGCAAAATGGATGGCAGAATCCGGAAAAACATTCATACCGGTTTGTTGGTGGAGATTGTCCAGAAGAAAGACCAGCACACCGGTATACTCACGGAAGGCTTGGTGAGAAGAATCCTCACCAATGCTCCCCATCATCCGCATGGTATCAAAGTGCAACTGGATACCGGAGAAGTGGGGCGGGTGAAAAACATCCCGGAGGACCAGGACTAAATGATCTTTCCCTATCTTTCTAAAGGAACTCAAACTACAAAGTCCTGAATCGCTTAAAATGAACCTGAAATTGTCTGGCCGGGCCCTGTTGTCCATGCAAAAATGGAGAAAAATGATCCCATTTATTGCATCAATCTTAATGCTCCCCTCATGTAACAGCGGGAGGATGAATCACCCTTCCTGGACTTTCGTAAGCATACCGGATTTCCTGAATGTCGACTGTGATTTCCCGCAGGAAGGATGGGAAGATGGCCTCTCCTTCATCCTCCAATCGGTCAATAAGGAAAATCCCGACTTTATTGTGATACCCGGAGATCTGGTGATGGGCCATTGGGATGACCCGGAATGGGATAGTGCCGATACGATCGCCAAATATGCCCATCGCTATTACACTGCCTGGATCGCAAGAATGAAACATCATGATTTAAAATACTACACCTCGGTTGGCGATCATGAAATGGGAGATAATCCATGGAGAGACTCCACCAAACTCGCTTCTCTATCCCATTACCGCAAAGCATTCAGGGATTACCTGCAAATGCCTCTAAACGGTCCGGACCATTTGAAGGGTACCGCCTTTTGGTGGCGACATAAAAATGTACTCTTTATCTCCGTTGATGTTTTTGAAGAAGGACAGAGTGATCAGGGTTTGATAAAAGCAGGAGTGTCAGGCCGTCAATTGCGATGGTTAAAGCAAGTCCTGGAAGAAAATAAGGACATTCAGCATAAAATAGTAATAGGACATACACCGATTTTTGGACCGGTCAGAAAATGGAGTTCGAGTGGACTGATGATTGAAGAAGGCCGGGATTCCGGATTTTGGCAGGCCATGAAATCTTATGGGGTTGATGCCTATCTGTGTGGCGAAGTACATGCCATCACCTGTACTGAGCGCGATGGGATCATGCAAATCGCCCATGGAGGTCTGATCGGTTATAATACGCGCACCAACTATATGGTAGTGAAGGTTTCGGGAAATAAAATTGATTTTGAAATCAAGGAAATTGAAATCATGCCATCGGGTGAACATCTCTGGCAAACAAAAACTAATCGTCCGTTGGAAAGAGTCACCATACACGAATCAGACAAATCTGCCGGTTTCTACCTGGTAGGTACGGCGACCCTTTATCAAGACCGGGAAAATAAGTTTGTCAACCGTAAGGGATATTTTAATCCGGCATATGAGTTTAGTACAGATCAGGCAGCACCGGTATTCAGGAAGGGCACACGGCCGGGCATTGTTACTGAGTTGCCAAAGATTGTGGTAGAACCTTAAGAAATACCTGAAATTATTCGATTGCCAGGAATTACCATTCCTTTGAATAAACATCAAATATCATGGAAAAACTGACTGCCGGTTACTGGCAACAACGATATGAGGCCGGCTATACCGGCTGGGATCTGGGACATATCTCCCGTCCGCTGAAAAGAATGATCGATCAAATAGACGATAAAACCCTGAAGATACTGGTCCCCGGGGCAGGAAACGGATATGAGGTAGCTTATCTCCACGAACAGGGTTTTTCCAACGTCTTTCTGCTGGATTGGGCAGCCTTGCCGCTCGAACATTTCGCAGAAAAGTACCCTGATTTTCCGGAAGAACGGCTGCTGCATCTGGATTTCTTTTCACTTGACCGTGAGTTTGAACTGGTACTGGAGCAGACTTTCTTTTGCGCTCTGGATCCCGTCAAAAGGCCGGACTATGTCCGGAAAATGTGGGAAATCCTGGTGCCGAAAGGCCAGCTAATGGGGTTATTATTCAACGTTCCTCTTTTCGACGACCGTCCTCCCTTCGGTGGTTCGGAAAAGGAGTACCACCTTCTATTTTCCGGCAAATTCCACATAGAATACCTGGCACCCTGTGAATACTCGGAGCCTGACCGCCAGGGGATGGAACTTGAATTCCGGATGATCCGGAAATAACCGTTGTTCCCGTTGATGAACAGCTTTGACTGAAACGCCTGCCGGATCAGGGGTTAAAAAACTTGTTAATTTTGTTTACCTAACTTCAGTAATTCATATTAAGCCTTGGAAATTGGTCAGGACCGACGATGAAATTATAAAGTCAATCAGAGAAGGAAGGAACGATGGCATTGTTTATTTGTACTCCACTTACCGTAAGGAGTTTTGTCAGTGGGCGGTAAAGCATTATCCGGCAGATCACGATCTCGCACAGGATGCTTTTCAGGAAACCATGCTGGCGTTCCGTTTTAATCTGGTGCATAACCGGATTGGGGAGATGAAGAGTACGTTAAAAACATATTTGTTTGCGATCGGAAGAAATCAATTGATAAACCGTTTGAAAAAGCGTCGTCACGAAATATCCAGCGATGACCTGGCCCTCCTGCAACATCAGCAACCCATGGCAAAAGGAGACCCGGAGGAGTTGACCGATCGACAGGAAAGGATCAAAAAGCTGATCAAAAATATGGAAGAGCCCTGCCATTCCATCCTGAAAATGTTTTACTATCTGGGATATTCAATGGATGTCATTGCCCAACGAATGGACTATAAAAATGAAGATGTCGCTAAAAGTCAAAAAGCACGATGCATAAAAAAAATCAGAGAGGCATTGACAGCCTACCGATAAAACTATAATCAAATGGAATATCCGGAAGAATACATGCGGGACTACCTGCTGGGGAAACTTCCACCAGAAGAGGCAAAACGTCTGGAGCAAAATCTCGATGAAGATCCTGAACTTGCGGAGGCATTGGAACTGCAAAGAGACATCCTGCTGGCTATCCAGTCACGTTTTGACGAAGAATTACTGGAAAAACTCCGGGATACTCACCAACAGCAACCGGGTAAAATCCGGTCAGTATCTTCCCGGGTTCTTTGGCAGTGGGCCAGTGCCGCCGCCCTGCTTCTCGGATCACTGGGGGTGTATCTGTATATGAGTCAAACGTCACCGGAGGAGCGGATTTTCATGGCATATTTCGAAGACTATCCCAACATTATCGCACCCGTTCAGCGGGATACACCAGGGACAGAAGGTTTCTCGGCTTATCAGAATGGTCAATATCAGGAAGCATTGGAGATCTTTGAAAGACAGGAGCAGGGCGATTCGCTGGGTGCATATCCTTCCTTTTATAAGGGAATTTGTGCCATGCATCTCGAAGACTGGTCAACCGCCATCCAGTCCTTTGAAAAGGTCAGGTCTACTGGTGACCACCGATTTGAAGAGGCAGCCGCATGGTATGTCTCCCTGGCCTATCTGAGGGCAGGAAACCGGGAAAGGGCAGAATTAATTTTACAGTCCATTGCCGATACCGGTAGTGATTACCGCGCGGATGCACAGGCACTTCTGCGTGATTTAGACTAACTTTATCACTAGCAAACATGAAGACTCATGAGAAGAGGCCACCGGATCCGGCCTTCCATGCTATCGATAATTCGCATCACCTTTCTGATTTGTTGGTCAGGCATTGCTTTTACCCAACCAGCGGATTCGCTGTATCAGCTGGCTCGTCAGGCATTTACCGACCGGAATTTTGACCAGGCATACCAGACGTACGAACAAGCCGGTCAAGCATTTCTGGTCAGCGAAGAATGGACCCGGTACCTGCAATGTCGTGTGGAGATGGCCCGCTGCAGCCAGTTTACCAGTTCTGTAAGCCGGCAGGCTATTCAGCAAATCCTCGATCCGGCAATGGACCTGATGGAAAAGCATCCTTCAGTGCAGCAATCGGTTGAAGCTATCCAGTGCCACCAGTTTCTGGCCCGGTATTATTGGGCGATCGAAGGTAACTATGCGTCGGCGATTGAATCCTACCAAAAATCGCTGGACCTGGCTGAGACATTGGGTGACACTGCCCGCTATTACCGGATGTCATCGCTGGCTGATCTCAGTCATGTGTACAGTAATCAGGAAGAGTTTGATCAGGCACTGGACTGTGCTACCAGCGCTTTGGAGCTTTCCAGGGAAATATACGGTGATGACCACGTTGAAAATGGTCCACGGTATTATGATCTGGGTTTTACCTACTACCGGAAAGGTTACTTTGACCAGGCTATCCGGCAAATTCGACAAGGCATTCAAATCCTTGAGGAAAATCAGGGTCCGGAGATGCAGATCGGATTGGGATACAATCACCTGTCAGCCGTCTATGTTGCCAAACTGGATCATGAGGAGGCTTTACAGAGTTCCCGGGCCGCCGGACAGATCCTGTCTAATTATCTGGGACCTGACCATGAAGCCCTGGCCAATATTTACTGGGACCTCGGAGTCATGTATACCGATCTGGAAATGTATGAACCGGCAGAAGAAAATCTGAGAAAAGCGGCAGCACTCTTCCAAACCAATTTTGGACCTTCCTATCCGCAGTTTCCCCAACTGTATCATCAACTTGGCTACTGCTACAATCAGATGGGTCGTTATAGAGAAGCCGAAAAATGGCACCAGGATGCTTATGAGTTGAATCTCATGACCTATGGCCCACAACATCCCCGCACCGGCGAATCTTACCGCCAACTGGCCAACCACTATAACTCAGAAGGTAATGTGAAACAAGCTGGTTGGGCAATCAGCAAAGGTCTCGAAATTGTCGGGGCTGCCGGAAATCAATCCAATGTATTACGAGCAGGCATATTTAGCGAACAGGCCAGGCTCCTTAACCATCAGCATCAGTACTATGATGCGGTAGATTCCTATGATAAGGCACTTCAGGCGATTATACAGCCAACCGGAACGGGTGAAGAATTGACCAGCGACCAAACATTCAATCCCCTGTATTTTACGGAATTCAACAGTGAGAAAGCTAAAAACCTGTTTCTGGCTTTCCGGCAGGATCAGGATGAAACCTCACTGACCAGGGCATTATCTGCCGCCCGGCAGGCACATAACGGTATAAGGCGGCTTCGCCATTCCTATCAGAATGCCGGCTCCAAACTTTTTATGCAGAAAAGAGCCAGAGAGCATTACGACCTCATGCTCGATATCCTCTTTGAATTCCGGAAAATTACACAGGACGAATCCCTTCTGGCAGAAGCCTGGCAAATCACTGAACAGGCCAAATCACTGCTGCTTCTGGAGGAAATCAAAGCCGCAGACCTGATTTTCCCGGGGATACCTGAAAAATCAATCGATACCTTAAAAAATCTAAGAAAGGATCTTAGTCAACTGCAACAAAGGATTAACGAACACCTGACCGAAGGTGATACCAATGGTTTGACCAGAAAACAGCGGAATTTTTTTTCCACTCAAAATAAATTGATCCTTTTTGACAACCAACTATCGGAAAAATATCCGGAATATAAATCCATACAAAACGAATTGTCGCCGGTAGATATCTATGAAATTAGCGCCAACTTATTACCCGGCCATGTTTTGCTGGAATACTACCTGGCCGATACTGCTCTCCATATTTTTACCCTGGACAGAAAGGAAATTCATTGGGAGAAAAAATCATTGCCATCTGATTTTGAAAACAGGATTCAAGCCGTGATCAGGGAGAGCCGCGATCTGGAAAAAATCGTACAAAGTCCGCAGCAGGCCCTGAATGATTATCGTGATGAAGTCCGGCAATTATCGCATTACGTATGGCCTCTCGAGACGCTAAATCATCTTGACGCAGTAGAAGATATCATCATCATTCCGGATCAGGAGCTGGGTTACATTGCCTTCGAATCCTTAACTTCCTCTCCGGATGAAAAATATCTTATCGAAAAGTATACCATCAGTTATGCCTACTCCGCTTCATTATATCACCGGGAGATTACCAGGGCTGATCAAATTTCCCGGATCAATTATGCCGGTTTTGCCCCTGACTATGCACTTCAGGACAGCTCGACCATAAAGCAGGATCTGGCAATGGTGCAGCTATACCGGGAGGGCCTGTTTGATCTGCCGGGAGCTCAGAAGGAAGTGGGACAGATCGGCACCCTGTTTAACGGTAAAACCTGGTTGGGTGAGGCGGCAACCAAAGCTGTTTTCAAGGCAGAAGCCCCCCATTACTCTCTATTGCATCTGGCCCTGCATGGTATCATTGATGAGCAGGAACCGATGCGATCCCGCTTGCTTTTCTACAACGGGAGTCCGGATGACAATGGAGCATTGAATGCTTATGAAATCTACAACCTTGACCTTCGGGCCAACCTCGCGGTCCTAAGCGCCTGTAATACCGCTTCCGGATCTCTTCAATCTGGTGAAGGTATTCTCTCCCTGTCCAGAGCTTTCGCCTTTGCAGGCATACCCAATATGGTGGCCAGTCTCTGGCGGGCAGACGATGCAGCATCTTCAGAAATCATGATCGGATTTTACCGGGGGCTCGCCGGAGGTCTGACTAAGAGCAAGGCCTTACAACAAGCCAAACTGCAGTTTATTGGGGATCAAAAAACAAAAACCTATCAGCATCCCTATTTCTGGTCTTCTTTCATTCTTATCGGTGAAAATACCAGCACATTTGCCCGGTCATCCTACCGGCTATGGTGGGTTGCCGGTATTATCCTCCTTATCATCACTTTCATCTACATGCAGCAAAGAAAAAACCGGGTATAAAAATTTTTCCCTGAGCAGTTTACCTTTTCCGGATTGAAACTATTAAGGGTGACAAACAACTTTTTAAACCTCTTAAAAGTATCGACATGAAAAGGAATTACCTGATAATGCTGCCTTTAATCGTCACCCTGATTTTTACCAGTTGCCGGAAATCGGTTGGAGATGATCCGGGAGACTGCATGGTTCATATTGAGAAGGTCAATACTTCACTCAATGACTACATCAATGAGCCGTCGGTCGAAAATTGCAAAGCATATCTCAATGCCATACGGTCATACATCAAATCGAATGCATGTTTTGGTAACATCTTTTTTGATGAATATCAGCGGGCCTTGAAAGAACTGGAAGACGATGAATGCAACTAATAATCCTGTCCATTAGCCATCAGATCGGGAATATTCAAGCTCAGCAGACTTTCTGTCAAAAAAAGATACTTGTGAAGCTGCTTCTAAAAAAATTCCTGATCTGATGGTCAGATTACCAACATTGAAGTATTATCTTTTTTAACAAAGTCATCTGCATCGATCAACTATACTCTCAAAATATCATGGTGTATAGACTTTCTGGATCTCTTAGAATCAGTATTCCGTTTGTTTTCGATATCTTCGAATGGACATCAGCATTATTTACACTAAATAACCAAACATGAAACGAGTCAGGAAATTCGGAGTATTCCAAACGGCAAAAGTCTCTGCTGTTATTTATTTTCTTCTTTCGGCGGTCTTTATGATCCCCGTTGCACTGATAAGTACGATCATGGGCGGTTCGGAAATTCCAGGCTTTCCTTTTGCCAGGGGATTTCTGATCATCATCCTTCCCTTTTTTTACGGCGCCCTGGGTTTTATTTTTACCGCTATGGGATGCCTGGTATACAACCTGGTTTCAGGGTGGACCGGAGGTATCGAAGTGGAATTTGAATCGGCTGACCAGGAAACCTTACATGAACTGGCACAATAACCCTAAATGGTAGCTTGAAAGTTGATGCAGTGTCTCAAGGTTAAACATCAACTTTCCCGTTATTGATGTTCCCACCTCGTAAAAACCTTTGTGAGGTTTCTTATCATTTTTCACATTTTCATACTTTGCACCCCCATGATTGAGACTAAAATATAATCGAAGTCAATCAAATTCAAAAGATGCCATATCCCAATGTATTTTCTGAAGAAGTCACCCAACAACTCATTGAACGGATCAACCATCTCACTCCGGAGAGCCGGCCTCTTTGGGGTAAAATGGCAGTTGGCCAAATGCTTGCCCATTGCTGCGTACCGTATGAAATGACGTATGAAAATATCCATCCGAAGCCTGGCCGTCTGAAGCGGTTCTTCCTTCGTCTGCTTGCCAAGAATTTGGTGACTGGAGAAAAACCCTATCGGAAGAGTTCACCCACCGCCCCTGCTTTTGTAGTTAAAGACGATCGGGATTTTGAGACCGAGAAAAAACGTCTGATCGGATACCTGGAGCATACCCGGTCTTTAGGAGAAGAGCACTTCCGGCAGAAAGAATATATTTCTTTTGGACGCCTCACCCTAACGGAATGGAACAACATGTTTTACAAGCATCTGGATCATCATCTGAGACAGTTTGGAGCATGAATGTGATGAAGTTAAGCCATCCTGACATGTTACAAACCCAACTCCTGCAGATATTGGTAGCTCTTTTGAATATTATCAAACGGATCACCCTGACTGTGTTGATCCTGCTCTACAAAACCATATTTCACTCCGGCGTTATGAGCGGCGGTCAATACCGCTTTAACATCAATGATTCCCTGACCGACCGGCATAAAAGCTTCGGGGGATACCTGCATTTTCACATCCTTTGGGGTACCTGGTAAAACATCCTTTATGTGTAAAGCCAAAATCTGACTACCCAGCTTTTCAATCCAGGTGACCGGATCGTTATCACTCACCCGCACCCAAAATATGTCCAGTTCCAGTTTGACCAGCTCCGGATCAAAGCCGGCAATCATCACATCAAACGGGGTAGTACCTTCCTTGGGCTCGAATTCAAAACTGTGGTTATGGTAATAAAACTGGATACCCCGGGATTTTGCTTTCTCTCCGGCCAGGTTGGCCAGGTCGGCAAATTTCCGGTAGTCATCCAGCGATTGACGGTCTTCCGGAAAGAGTACGGCCACACCCACGTTGCTTAAACCATTGGCGGCACAGGTATCCAGGATCCGGTCAAATTCAAAATCTGCTGGTCCAGGTTTTGGCACCGTCTGCCAGTGACCGGTGATGAAACCCGGGAGGATATGGGTGGCCACCGCCTTCATACCCAGATCACTGATCTGCGAAGACATCTCTTCAATCGTCATCGGATTAAAGAGCTCCATCTGTTTATACCCGATGGCAGCTACTTTCTCAAGAGTGCCTTTGGTGTCAGCGGCCAGTTGATCCCGCAGGGTATAGAGCTGAAGGCCCAGATTGGTAGCATAGGTCTCTTTCATTGGTGCTTCGACCTTCATTTCTTCCATTGGAGCCTGACCGGTTTCCCGCTTTTTGGTTTGACAGGCACTCAGACCCACAAGGCAGCCGGCAGCCGTATAGCGTGCAGACAATTTAAGAAACTCCGATCTTGATATTTTACCCATATAAATTAAAACTAAAAGTAAGTATTACAAATATAGCGATAAACCAGGGAAAATATAAAGAGTGCCAACCAACACTTTGATATAATTACAGCAAATGTTCCTTGACATATACTTCTATACTCAGATTCGTGTAAAACCAGAAATTAATACTGACCTGATTTTAGCATCGGTAATCCGGGGAAAAATTATTTTCTGAAATATCCTCAGGTACTTAATATTTTATAAACCAGCTCCTGGAGCATAGCCTGTTCGGAAAATCCATCTCGACCAACTCCCTTGCCCTTCATATCGTAGATCCGAAGCAGATGAATAATTTTTTCTGTTTGGGTCCGGTTGTACGATTGGGCGGCAATGCGATAATCATTTACAAAATAAGTATTGGACAAACCCAGAGTCTTCTGAATATCCCGGTCCGGCGCTCTTCCCAAAAAATGCATCAGGTATAATTTTGAGAAGAAACCGAATAAGGCCGGCACCAGCATGGCAAAAGGATTGCTTTTTGGATTGGCCATCAGATATTTCACAATCCGGTAGGTCTTTTCCCTGTTCCGGGCACCCAATGCCGCCTGCAGCTCAAAAACGTTATATTCTTTACTGATACCAATATATTTTTCGATATCGTCTTTGGTGATCTTATGACCCGGTGGCAAATTCAACGAAAGTTTTTCTGCTTCGTTGACAATTTTACTCAGATCATTTCCCAAATAATCGGCGATCAGGGCAGCATCGGCGGCGCTGATCTTATACCCGAGAACCGTCAGATAATTCGTGACCCAGCCGGGTACCTGATTTTCATAAATTTTCTTGCTCTCAAATACAACAGCTTTTTCCTTGAGCAATTTGGCAAAGGTTGTTCTCCCATCAATCGTACCGTTTCTAAAACACAACACAAGAATGGTCGATGGTGAAGGGTTTTTCACATAGGTCTCCAGCTGATTGAATTCTGCCATCGACTGGGCTTCCTTCAGAATGACGACCTGATACTCAGACATCATTGGAAATCTACGGGCATTGTCTACGACCGTCTTAAAGTCGACATCCTTTCCGTATAAAATAGTCAGGTTAAAAGACTTTTCCGATTCATTCAGCACCTGATTTTCAAAATAATCGGAAATCTGATCAATGAAGTAAGATTCCGTTCCCTGTAACAAATAAACGGGCTGAAACTTTCGGTCTTTTAAATCTTTCAGTAAACTTTCTGCTGTCAATGGTTGGGTAGGTTTATGCGTTCCCGGATCATTTGCCAGATGCAGCTGACCCATACCGGATCATCATTCAGGCTGGGCACAAGATCGATCTTTTCTCCCCCCAGTGCAAGAAATTCTTCCCGGTATTCGTATCCGACCTCGATGATCGTTTCGAGACAGTCGGCTACAAAAGACGGGCTGAACACCAGTAGGCGCCTGTCTCCTTTCCGGGCCCTTTCTTCCAGTACTGTGGAGGTATACGGCTGCGCCCAGGGATCCTTACCCAGTCTGGACTGAAAGCAGGTAGTGTACTGCTCATCCCCCAGTCCTAATTTACCTGCCAGGGCACGGGTGGTTGCATAACACTGGGCACGGTAACAATGACGATTGCCCTCAAAGATCCGGTCGCAGCAGGTGGGGCTCTGCAGACAATGATTCGCACTATCTGCTTTTAGCAACTGACGTTGCGGCAACCCGTGATAACTGAACAAAATATGATCGTACGATGAAATATCAAATTGCTGACCATGCCGGGAAAAAACCTCGATAAAAGCAGGGTGGTCGTAGTAATCTTCAATAAAAAACAGGGAGGGGATCACCTGTTTGTCAACCATGACCCGCATGACCTCTTCGAAAGCCGAGCCGGTTGTGGCTGATGCATACTGGGGAAAAAGGGGGAAAATGATGATTTCATCGACGTGTTGCGCCAGCAATTCATCGATGGCGACAGCAATCGAAGGATTTTGATAACGCATCCCAAGTGACACGGGAATTCGCCTTTCCGTCAGATCAAGTAGGAGCTGTTGGACCCGTTCACCATAGTACTTCAGAGGGGATCCATCATCGGTCCACAACTTTTGATAGAGATGAGTAGAATTTTTCGCCCTTAACGGCACAATGATTCCCCGCACCAGCAATTGTCTTTGGAACCATGGCAGATCAATGACCCGGGCATCGGTCAGGAATTGCAACAAATAGCGATTGACGTCTTTGCGCTGAGGCTGGTCCGGTGTGCCCAGATTGATTAAAAGAATTCCCGGTTTGCGCTGACTCATTACTGGTATCGCTCGGTATCCTGCAAGTATAAGGCTATCTCACGTTAATATTCGATCACGACTCGATTTTTTACCGAATTATGCGTTTAACCGGTTCTGCTCCTGAATTTAATACCCGAAATCGTATTTTCGATGACAATACAAGAAAGCTGGATAAACGCCAAATACGAATTTCATTTGAAAGCAAAAGCTATAATTGCCGACGGGAAAGGTCAGTATTCCCTGGATGATATTGAGGTCTTTCCCCCTGAGGATGACGAGGTACTGGTCAAAATCCGGGCCTCCGGTATCTGTCATACCGACTTCGATTCGGTCAGGCATTGGCCGGGACCTTTCATTGTGGGGCATGAAGGGGCTGGTATCGTTGAAGCAATAGGCTCATCCGTTGAGAGTGTCCGCCCAGGCGATAAGGTGATCCTCAACTGGGCAATCCCTTGTGGAGTTTGTTTTCAATGCAAACAAGGTCAGACCAACATTTGCGAAAACCATTCACCTGTAGTCCATCATGCCAGATTTAATCCGGGACATGCCGCCCTCGAACGCACACGATACCGGGGCCAGGGCATTCTCCGGTCATTTAATCTGGGTACCATGTCAACCCATACGGTCGTGCGGGAAGCGGCAGTGGTCAAAATCGAGAGCGATATTCCCTTTGAAGCTGCCTGTATTGTCGGCTGTGGGGTAATGACCGGAGTAGGTTCGGTACTGAATACCGCCCGGGTCCATCCCGGCAGCAGTGTTGTGGTGATCGGTGCCGGGGGAGTCGGACTGAATATCATCCAGGGCGCCAGTATTGCCCGGGCAGGAATGATTATCGTTGCCGAGGTGAGTGAAACCCGCCTGAAGCTGGCGAAGGAATTCGGTGCCACTCACCTGATACGGGTAGATAGAAACGATCAAAAACTCCTAAAGGTCAAAGACCGGATTTGGGAACTAACCGACCGGGGAGCCGACTATGCTTTTGAGTGCACCGGTATTCCTGCCCTGGGAGATGCCCCTCTGCGTCTGATCCGCAATGCGGGGATGGCCGTTCAGGTGAGTGGTATTGAGGAGGAGATTACCATAGACATGAATTTGTTTGAATGGGATAAACTGTATATCAACCCACTCTATGGCAAATGTAATCCGGCTGTTGATTTTCCCAGGATCATCGGATACTACGAATCCGGACAATTAAAACTGGAGGAGCTGATCAGTCAAAAATACCAACCCGGACAACTGGGGGAAGCTTTTGATGATATGCTTCACGGACGGATAGCCAAAGGGGTGATTTTATTCGACTCCTGAAAACCCCGAAATCTCCCTGGACTGGATTGCATAATTGAACATAACATATTCACCACCGAACATGATCAACTTCGAACACAGCTCTATTACCAATCCTCAATATACCCCCGAAGGAGTGACCAATCTTTCCCTGAAGAGTTCTTATCTGCGGGGAAGAGGTGAGGTTTCGGTTTATCTGCCCGCAACCGGGCGGGGGACCCGGGATCTGCCCTTTATCATGCTGTTGCATGGGGTGTATGGCAGTCATTTTTCCTGGCTGTATCAGGCCGGAGCCCACCTGGTACTGGAAAAGATGCTGGCCAGGAATCTCCTGGATCCTTTTATGCTGGTGATGCCCTCAGATGGGCTGACCGGTGATGGAAGCGGCTATTTACCGCACCTGGATAAAGATCATGAGCTATGGATCGCGGAGGATGTCGTAGCCGCCCTGAAATATCATTTCCCGGAGATAAGCGACCAATCCAGAGCCTACATCACCGGATTGTCCATGGGCGGATATGGAGCCTTAAGGCTGGGGATGAAATATCATGCGATATTCGACGGTATATCCGCTCACTCCTCCATCACTGATCTGGACGATCTTCAAACCTTCATCGAAGAAGACAGCCGGACCGCACTTTCTGCCGAAACCATCGCAGCTTCAGCGATCATTACCAATGCGGTTAAATACCGGGATCACCTCCCTCCCATCAGACTGGATTGCGGTAATGAAGACCGGCTCATTGAATCGAACCGCAGGCTTCACCGCCAACTGAACGACGCTGGTATTAAGCACCATTATGAAGAATTTGAAGGCATTCACAACTATGAATACTGGACGAAACATATTGAAGACAGTTTTCACTTCTTTCAGAGACTGGAAGAAGAGAGAAAGTCCAGGAATAAGTGATTGTTCTGGTTCATTCCTTTAATGCCCCACATCCCAGCAGGCGATTTCTAATCAGCGATTCTAAAGTCAATATCCTTTAGAATCCGGTCGTGGGAGACCGGCAGATATTCAATGTGCCCGCTATGTTGCAGAATCAACTCCTTTGCCCCCTGATCGTGCGCGGGAATACGTTGAAGCTCTCCAAAGAAAAAACTGCCAAAAAAAACGGGATGACCGCGTTTGCCATCAAAGGTGGGAATGACGATCCGGTCTGGTGCAAAACCTTTCACAAACAGACCGATCAACTCCTGGTAGTCATCGGTCGTCAGATAGGGCAGATCACCGAGACAGATCATGCAGCCGTCTGCACCTTCCAGATACCGGGCACCCCGGGCTATGGAAGTACTCATACCCAACGCATAACGGGGATTGTAAACCATCCGGAGTCTCCCTTCGGGCTCAAAGTCTTTCAGTTCGTTTTCAATTTGGGCGGATTGATGTCCGGTGACCACTACCACCCTTTCAACATCCGTTTGAATCAGGGCCCCGATTACCCGCCGGATCATGGTCTGATCATCAACCCGTGCCAAGAGCTTATTGGCCTCTCCAAATCTGCGGGACAATCCGGCAGCAAGAACGATCGCAGCTATCTTCATAAAAATTATGGATGTGTATAAAGGGCACTCTAAGATAACCAAAGAGTTACCTTGTTAGTTAGCACGACCTCGATTCATCTTCACTTTGGCCGGACAGAGTCCGTAACTAGTGGATCTGTTCTCCTGCTCCGGACAGAGTCCGGAGCTACTGATTATGTTCTCCTGCTCCGGACAGAGTCCGGAGATACTGGATTGTTCTCCTGCTCCGGACAGAGTCCGGAGTTACTGGATTGTCCTCTTGCTCCGGACAGAGTCCGGAGATACTGGATATGTTCCCATGCTCCGGACAGAGTCCGGAGCTACTGGATCTGTTCTCCTGCTCCGGACAGATCCGGCGCTACCGGATATTTCAGACAATGAGTACCGAATGAATCGGGGGCAAAAAAGCCTGGGCATGTTTCCAGGTGGTACCATCATCTGCCGAAATAAACAGGTTACCGGTAGTGGTGCCAAAAACCATCAATCCATTCTTTCGGTCGAAAGCGTGACGAAAAACCAGATCAAAGCAATGTTCCTGAGGCAGGCCGGTGGTTTGCTTTATCCAGGTCTTTCCCCCGTCTTCGGTTTTGCAAACCACCAGCCGCAGATCTTTGGCTACCCGCTGATCGTCACTTTCTGCGGGAATGATCCAGGCTTTGAGAGGATCCGTATCGTCAATGACAATGGGAAAACCATAGCGACCATACTGATCTTCCGGGGTAACATCCTCCCAGGATTCGGCAGCATCATGACTGATAAAAACACCGCAATGATTTTGTTGCCAGATGGTGTCCGGATGTTGCCGGCATAACCTGATCGCATGAGGATCGTGGCCATAGGGACCATGGGGATCCGGGAGGTAATCAGCCCTCAGACCCCGATTCTTGGGTGACCAGGTCAAGCCGCCATCCCGTGAAACATACACGCCGCCGCAGCTGACTCCGATCAACAGGAAATCCGGATCATCCGGATGGTCCAGGATCGTATGGATACCTGCATGATTTCTGCCTCCCCCAAACCAGTGTTCAACCCGGGTGGGGTGATCCCAAAGCGATTCATTGAGCTGAAAGGTGACACCACCATCACGGCTCTCAAACAACCCCCCGGGTTCGGTACCTACCCAGAGTTTTCCCTGACGGTCATGGTAAAGGGCGCTCCAGATCAAACGCAGGGTTGCCGGTTTGCCCGGTCCAATCATGCTCCCTTCCGGATATAGGGGCGCTGCCACTTCCTGCCATTTCCGGCCTGCATCGTCTGACCGGAAAAGTTTGGGTCCCCAGTGCTTCATTGACAATCCAATCCACATCATGCCGGTATTTCCATCCTGATGGATCATCGACACCGGCAACCCCCTGAAATCCAAACCTTCGAGGTGAATGCCGTCATTCCGGTATCCAAATTCCAGCAATCCTTTCGTAGTACCCAGCAAAATCTTCATCGGTCAGTACATTGTTTGCGAAAGGTAAACATTCAATGGACTAAAATCCAATTATCGCTGCGGTCACTCCTCTGTCTTAAACTCCGGATTGTAGATCAGACCGATGATGTTTCCCCACGGATCTTTTACGCTGGCTACCACAATATCTCCGCCCACATTTGTCGGTCGCTCATAGATGGTTGCCCCGAGATCCAGGATCCGGTCAAACTCGGGAACAATGGCAGAGACGCCCCAATAGGTGATCACACTTGCGGGTTTCTCCTCAACCGGTTTTTCTTCCGGTTGGAGGCCCAACTCATAGCCCTTGATGTTAAACCCCACATAAAAAGGTTCGTCAAAATAAGGCGTTGTCTGAAAGACTTTTTCATACCATTTTTTTGCCTTTTCAAGATCTCCGACCTGGTAGATAGTTGTTCTTAATCCCAGTATGCCCATGTTTAGTTTTTTCTTTTAATCAACTTTTCTCCGCAAGCAATCTTCCAACCAACTGCCGTATTTTGGGGTGAAAATTCCCAGTATTCAAGTGTTGCATCGCATTTTCTTCCGGTATTTCTCCCCTGGCCTGGCAGTACCAACCGGATAAAATTAGTGGAATCTTTTTAAGATATTTGTTCATAGCTCTTATATTAATTGCAGGTGACCGATCATAAGAAGGATTTTCCCATTTTTTTTTCCAGGCCCCATATTTACCTGGATTCGGCTGCTACTTCCCACAAACCCCAAATGGTCATCGATGCGGTATCGGAGTTTTATACCGGTCAATACGGCACGGTGAGACGGGGCTTGTATCGGTTATCTTCCGAGGCCACCCAACTTTTTGAATCAACCCGTTCGCTCATCAGTGATTTCATCGGCGCTCCGGATCCTGCAGGTATCATCTTTACGTCAGGCACGACCGAGAGCATCAACCTGGTGGCCCATGCTTACCTACGGCCTGTTCTGCGGCCTGGTGATGAGATCATCATCAGCATTCTGGAGCATCACGCCAACTTGCTCCCCTGGCAACAGCTGGCCAAAGAGAAAGAAGCAAAACTGATCATCCTTCCACTCGATGCGACCGGAGACATTGACATGGATACCTTTAGAAAGCATTTGAATATAAAAACCCGGATGGTGGCGATCAGCCATATTTCCAATGTGACCGGTGGTATCAACCCGGTTAAGGAAATCATAGCCATAGCCCATGGATACAATGCCAAAGTACTGATCGACGGGGCGCAAAGCGTCAGTCATCTGCCGGTAAATGTATCGGATCTGGATTGTGATTTCTTTGCTTTTTCAGGACACAAGATTTACGGTCCGACCGGCACCGGAGTCCTTTATGGAAAACCCGATTTACTGAATGCCATGCCACCGTACCGGTACGGGGGAGAAATGGTCCTGGAAGCCACTAATGAATACGCCAGTTTCAAGCAATCTCCCCACCGTTTTGAAGCCGGCACACCCAATATTGCCGGGGTCATTGGTATGGGAGCGGCCATCCGTTTTCTCCAATCCACCGGCATAGAACAGATCCGGAAATATGAGTACGAACTGACTTCGTATCTGGTGGAATCCCTTAATACAGCGGGGATCAAAATAGTTGGCAACCCCAAAAAACGTTCTTCCCTGGTTTCTTTTCTGGTTGATGACGTGCATCCCCACGATGTGGCGACTCTGTTGGATAATGAAGGCATCGCAGTGAGAGCGGGACATCATTGTGCCCAACCCCTGATGCGTTATTTAAATGTCCACGCAACCGTGCGGGCTTCTCTGGGCTGGTACAATGACAGGCAGGATATCGACCGGTTAATGGCAGGAATTGAAAAAGTCCGAAAAATCATGCAATGAGCGAAGCAGATTTGTATCATCCCCTGATCATCAACCGGAACAAAGCACCCTTATTTTACGAAAAAATACAAACAGGTGTTTTATTGAATGCGTACAATCCGGTATGCGGAGATGATTTTGCGATCGCGATTCAAATGAAAAATGACCAGATAGACCACATTGCCTTCGGGGGTTATGGTTGTGCGGTATCGAAAGCGGCCATTGATCTGTTGATTGAACGACTTCTGGGTTTGGAAGTCGATCAGGCGATATCCGAAATTAATTACTACCTTAAAATCATTGATCTGGATGTACCTCCAACGGTTGAGGAATATCCGCTGGCGGTCTTTCAAAAAGTAAAATATTACCCTTTCCGCAGAGAGTGCGCGGTGCTCGGGGCAAATTCGTTACTCACATTTCTGCATGACTATAAAAAAATAAACAAAAATGACCAGTCGTCGAATTTTTCTGAAAAATAGCTCCATCATGATTGCGACCACAGCAGCTGCCGGCTCTTTTGCTTTTTCCGGTCAGGCTGCCCCGGTCAAATGCAGAATCTGTCTGAATCCGGGAAATATCGGGGTCTCCTACGATCAGGCCACCTTACTGGATATGGCCATCAAATATGGTTATCAGGCCATTGCTCCCTATCCGGGAGAACTGGAAAAAATGGATCCGGAGCTGAAAGCTAAGCTGCTGGATAAAATGAAGACCCATGATATCACCTGGGGTTCGACCAATTTACCGGTAGATTTTCGTAACGATGAAAAAAAATTCAGGGAAGATATGGCCAGTCTGGCGCAAACCGCAGCAGTGCTGGAAAGTGTGGGCGGTACCCGGATGAATACCTGGATTATGCCCACCCATGCCCTCTATACCTATAATGAAAACTTCCGTTTACATCGCAACCGGTTAAAGGAAGCCGCCAATATCATTGGTCACTATGGTATCCGGCTTGGTTTGGAATATGTAGGGCCCAAAACCCTGATGGCCCGCAGCAAGTATTCATTCATTCGCACCATGGCTGAAGCCAAAGAACTGATCGCGGCGATGGATGAATCGAATGTGGGTTTTGTACTCGACACCTTTCACTGGTATTGTGCCGGCGAGTCAAAAACAGATATTCTGACACTGGAAAACAAAGATATCGTCACTGTCGATCTGAATGATGCCCGGCTCGGTTTTACGGCCGATGAGCAAACGGATGGCAAGCGGGAATTACCACTGGCGACCGGTGTAATTCCGATCAAGGAATTTATGGAAGGTATTGTTCAAATTGGCTATGACGGACCGGTTCGCGCAGAACCCTTTAATCAGCCATTGCGGGATATGGAAGATGAAGCAGCCGTCAAAACCACTTACGATGCGATGAGAAAAGCCTTTGATCTGGTGAGTTAGCCCCACCGGTTACAGGTCAGCCGGCAGAGATTAGGCTTTATTCTTTACCTTGATAATTTCGGCCATAATACTCAGGGCAATTTCCGCCGGACTTGCGGCCCCGATATCCAGGCCGATAGGCCCTTTGATTGAATCAATTTTTTCCTGAGTGAACCCGGCATCCAACAACCGGCTGATTCTTTTCTGATGTGTTTTTTTACTCCCCAGGGCACCGATGTAAGCCACCCCGGAATTTAAAAGGATGTGGAGTGCCTGATCGTCAATTTTAGGGTCATGGGTCAGTAATACAGCGAAGACTGAATCGTTTAGATTAATTTCGGGCAAGGCATCCGCCGGCCACCGTCGCATTAATGCTTTCTCCGTTACCAAATCCTGGAGACTTTCATAAAACAATCCACGTGGATCGATGACCGTGATTTTAAAATCCTGCAGCTTTGCCAGCGTAATCAAATCCCGGGTAATATGAGCAGCACCAATGATGACAAGATGGTTTTTAGGAGGGAATACATGAAAAAAATACTCCTGATCTCCCAATTGTTCTTTCTGACTTATTTTATACTGCAGGATAACAGCCGCTTTCTCATAAATCGTATCCTCCAGTGTTCCCAACTGAGTTTCATCCGTATAAAATCCGAGGGTCTCATCTCCATATATCAGTATACAACCATGGTCTTCAGAAAGACACCGTTCAAACTGGTGCCAGATCATTGTCCCATCGCTCGTGCGATTAAAAAAAGGCTGTACCAACACGGAAATTGCCCCACCACAACTCAGACCGACGGACCAGGCCTCATCGTTCGAGACGCCAAATTTTAGTTTTTTGGGTTTCCCGGTCTGTAAGACTTCCTTTGCAGACTTCACTACCTGCCCTTCCACACAGCCGCCACTCACTGATCCAATCATTTTTCCCGTTTCATCGACAATCATACAGGCGCCCACCCCTCGGGGTGCCGATCTCCAGGTTTCTGTCACGGTTGCTAAAGCAAATTCTTTTCCGCTGTCGAGCCAGTTTCTGATATCTTGGAGAATATCCAGCATTGTTTGGAAATTTATCTGATTTTATAAAAAATAAACTTTCACGTTCATGTGTTCATTAAAGTCGAAAGGAATTAGTATTTCTTCATCCAATTAACAGAAAAAGTGGTTTGGAGTCTTATGCTGATTCTATCAATAGATTTTTCTGCTCAAGTGCATCATTAAATAATAACTCATTCAAACTCATTCTTGATTATTACTGAGCCATATTACTTTTTGTTCCGACACATTTTCCTGCCCCAGGATATTCCGGTACAACTCCGGTTTTCTGGCCATCAGATAACGGTGACCACCGGCCTGGGTCAACTTCTCCCGGGTTAGCGTGGCGATGGTCACGTCGTCACCCAGTACACGGCATTCGGTCAAAACGTCACCAAAAGGGTCAATGATCATCGAACATCCATTCTTAAGCTGATCGTCATCCATGCCGATTGGATTGGAGAATACGACGTATACCGCATTGTCATAGGCTCGCGCAGGCAACCATTTCATCAGCCAGTCCCGCCCTTTCATACCATCAAATTCGAGGCGAAGGGAAGTGGGATCATTCTCCCGGTTTTCCCAAAGGGCCGGATCGACAAATCCTGCACCGGGCCGGGTAGAGGGCGTACACATCGTAACATGCGGCATCAGAATGATTTCGGCGCCCAATAACCTGGTTGCCCGCACATTCTCGATAATATTATTATCATAGCAAATTAAAATACCAAATTTCCAACCGTAGAGATCAAAAACAACATATTCATTGCCGGGTAGAATATGGGGATTGATAAACGGATGAATTTTTCGATAGCGAGCGATCAGTCCGTCTTTGTTAACACCTACATAGGCTTTATAAAGTCCGCCGTCCCGGTCTTTCTCGAAAAGTCCGGCGAAGACGACAATATCGTTTTCCCGGGCAATTTCCGTCAATTGCCGGATACTATCGCCTTCCGGCAGGTATTCAGCCAGATCCAGCATCTGTTCTTTGGAAAGATGCCTTGCAAAGGTATATCCGGTGATGCTGCACTCGTGGAAGGCAATGACCCGGGCTCCTTTCGATGCGGCATCCTGTGACAACCGGTGGATCACTGCCAAATTATACACTTTGTCACCACTCCTGTTTTCAAATTGGGCAGTGGCAACTCTCAGATTGTTCATCATCTTACCTTGATTCGACAAGCATTTAAAGATCATCAAATGTACATAAACTCATGATGAACCTGGATGAAAGGGAAACAGTCTCGTTCTTATTCCGGAAAAAAGAACTGTGACATTCTTAGCCGGATTGAAGACAAAAATAACAGCAGAAAAATCAAAGATGCCATAAAAAGTACGCATTGAAACCTAATCGGATTCGAAGGTGAGCGAGACAATCTTCCAGGTACCATCGTGCTTTAAAAGGGAAAACAAATCGGTACCCTGCCATTCCGACAGATGCTGTTCGGTTCCGAAAATCGCATTATATCTGGCCCATACCCGGGCGAGATTACCGCGGACCTCGATCTCCGCACTCAAGAGTCTCTCTTCGAACACCGGTTGACTGTCCGGTCCATCCGGTGTCTGACGGATGAATTCATCGATCGTCACATTATGCACTTTCGACACCGTATCACCGGGTTTCTGCCAGACCGTGGTAATGGTGCCACCCTCCCAGAAATAGGTCCTGAAAGTGATCCAGTCCCGGCTACTGAAATCTTTGTAATAATTTTCAATAAATCTCCGGATGATATCCTCTTCCCCGGATCTGTCGACAAACTGACAACCAAACAGACTCATCGTCATTACACCAACAATGACCAGAAATCTTTTCATGCAATATGGGTTCATTCAGTCTTCCTTACTTCAGTTGATAGAAATGGTGCAGGCACCATTATCTCATCAGTACTGTCGGGATTCTTTCAGTAAAGTTAATAGATTCTCATTTTTGATGTCATGATTACCGGTTTAAACATTGCCGGTGTGGCTCGGTTATTCAATCCAACTCAGAACCTGGGATGTACAAGAGTGGGGCCGGTAATTCACCAATTTTTCTCCGGAATAATCAGTAATTTACTCTTGCATTCGTTGACTTGCATCCAAAAATCTGCAACCAATTTTTATTCTACCCGACCAGATATGAAGCGAAAGACATTTATTAGAAATGCCGGATTGAGCGCCTTGGCCGGAGGTGTTGGAAACCTTTTTTCGGTATCGACACCACGTCAAATTTTTCCAGAACCCGTCCATCGCATCAAACTGGCGGTTTCTTCTTATTCGTACTGGCACTTTCGCCCACCTAAAATAACCATTCATGAAGTGATTGAAAAAGCGGCCCAACTCGGGGTGGAGGGGGTGGATATCCTGCACCGGCAAATGGACAGCGAAGAGCGGGAATATCTGATGTCGATCAAGCAAAAAGCATTTGAACAGGGCATTGACCTGATCTGCCTGTCCATCCATCAGGATTTTGTCGATCCCCTACCGGAGGAGCGGCAAAAAGCAGTTGATCACACGCTCCATTGCATTGACCTGGCCTATCAGTTGGGAATACCGTGTATCCGGCTGAACAGCGGGCGCTGGAATACGATCCAGTCCTTTGATGATCTGATGACCAAACGGGGTGAAGAACCACCGATTGCCGGATATCAGGAAGAGGACGCTTTCAACTGGTGTATCGACGGCATTCAGCAATGTCTGGGACGGGCGCAGGAAAACGGTGTTTTGCTGGCCCTCGAAAACCATTGGGGCCTGACCCGCACCGTGGAAGGATTATTGAGAATTGTGCAAACCATCAATTCACCCTGGCTGGGAGTCTTAATGGACACCGGCAATTTTCTGGAAGACCCCTATGAAAAGCTGCAACAGATCGCTCCATACACCCGGTTTGTCCAGGCAAAAACCTATTATGGTGGTGGCGAATGGTACACCCTGGATCTGGATTACCGGAGGATCAGCAGAATTTTACAGGAGGCAGATTACCGGGGATATGTCGCCATCGAGTTTGAAGGGAAAGCTCCGGCTGATGAAGGCGTAAAAAAGAGTGTTGCACTGCTCCGGGAAGTCCTGAAAGGGTGATGGTGAAAAATATTTCCGGCGATAACCAGCTGACTGTCAACAATCCGGCCTGAAATTTGCAACTACTGTTAATAGAGACCAGAGCATATATTATTTTTTTTAATATTTTACGCTCCAGTTACGTTACGGCCTTTCGAATCATTTTAAATATGCTTTGATTTGATTGTCGTTTCCCGTGGTGAAATGAAGCCCACCATTGAGAAATTGAACAATGAGACCATTAGAGAAGGAAAAGATCATTGCGATCTTTTGGATACTGCTTTGCCTCACCGGGACCAGTCTGTTTGCACAGACGCCTCCCAATCTGACCACCGGCCTGAAGTGGAATGAATGGTATTATGTTACGACAGTGGCGGCGATCCAAAACCAGTTTAATGCCGGCCGGCGACATGAAGAATCCAACCTGAATTTGACGACTGGTATTCTGGGAAATTTATCCCTTCCATCCGATTTTCTCCAGCTTGATTTTAAGGAGCAGGCACTCCTGCTTCTCAACGCCGAAAGAGAAGCCAGGCACAATGTCAATTATTCCAATGGTCTGGCCCTGGGTTTACCCTTTGAAGGTTGCGAACTGGACCTGTCGGTCGTTGCCCAACGGCATGCCGACGACATGCAAACCAATGATTTTTTTGGTCATACCAGCTCGGGCGGGCAGTCGTCTAACACCAGGATTACCAGTGCTTTTCCATCCTGCACCGAAGGCACCTCCGAAAATATCGCGTGGAACAGCTTCACTGGTAGTGGTTTTATCGCCGGTATTCCCCTTGCCATTTACAATTTTATTTACGACGATGCCTGCTGTCTTTGGGGCCACCGTTCCCTTTGCCTGCGACAATCGGCCAATACAAACAACTATAACGGAACTTCCCGGTTTGGAATGGTAGGATTCGGACGTTCGACCGGTGCCAACGGTGATTATTTTGTAATGGACTTTTTTGATCCAAAACCAGTTTGTACTTACAATGAAACGAACTTTGAGAGTGGACAATCAGGGGGTGACTGTCCGGAAGATATCCGGCTTTCGGGTACAATAGAATCAGGAGTATACCAGGCTTCCAAATCGGTATCCTCTTCGGGTATGATACCCACGACCAATACAGTAGAATTAATTGCGTCCAACAGTGTGACCCTGGATCCGGTCTTTGAAGTTCAGCTGGGGTCTGAACTCCTTGTTGAAATCGGCGATTGCGGATCAGCCCTAAAAACGCAGGGACTGTCGAATGGCTGGATAGAAGAAAATCCGACCCTGGTGGGAGGGCTCCCGGTTTTCCGGATGGAATAAAGTTCACAGGTAGTCTATCGAACTTGTTCTTGCAGAAATTACCGACCAGAATTATTGAAATAAAAATAACCACTGCCAAACGCTTCCGGTTGTCCAGTCTTCCAATTTCCTTTAGCTTGGTCCCTTAATTTCAAAACAAAAAAATGGATCACATTCCGACCCGGGAAGATATTTCCATCACCCACCGGACTATCCAGTCCTACATTCATCGTACTCCGGTTTTCGCCAACCAAACCATCAATCGCCTGACCGGGGCGCAGATCTACTGCAAATGCGAAAATTTTCAGAAAGTCGGAGCCTTTAAGATGCGGGGAGCCAGCAGTGCCGTCTCCGCTCTCGATGACGACCTGAAGTACAAGGGCATTGCCACGCATTCGTCCGGCAACCATGCCCAGGCAGTGGCCTTATCCGCCAAAATGCACGGCATTGAAGCGCATATCGTGATGCCGGAAAATGCCCCTTCCATCAAACGTCAAGCTGTCGAAGAATACGGCGCCACGGTCTATATCTCCGGCAATCTGATCAAAGACCGGGAGCAAAAAATGAAGGAAGTACTCGAAAAGACCGGCGCGACCTTTATTCACCCCTATAACGATTACAACATCATTTCGGGTCAGGCAACCGCCGCCAAAGAACTCCTGGAAGAGTTCCCGGAACTGGACAGTGTCATAGCCCCGGTGGGTGGTGGTGGTTTGCTCAGCGGAACTGCCCTCTCGACCAGGTACCATGACCATACTATCCAGGTCTACGGTGCTGAACCCAGACTGGTCGACGATGCCGCCCGTTCTTTCAAAAGCGGTAAGATTGAGACCAATCAGCGTATTGACACCATCGCCGATGGATTAAGAACCATGTTGGGAGATAAGACTTTCGGGATTATCACTCAATTTGCTGACGACATCCTCACTGTCGAAGAAGAAAGCATCATCAGAGCAATGCGGCTGATCTGGGAGCGCATGAAGATCATCGTCGAACCCTCCGGTGCCGTACCGCTGGCCGCCGTACTCGAACATTCCGACCTTTTCGCCGGGAAGAAAGTGGGTCTGATCCTTTCCGGAGGCAATGTCGACTTGCAGGATTTACCATTTTAGCGAAGGGCAGCTAAACCAGGCTATTCGATCATCGAACCAACGCCTTTTGAGCACTGCAGGACCCAGGAGAGTAGCGTATAAACAGCATCACGGTAATGGTCGCACCATAATACTGCGGTACATGACCTTACTGCCCGGATCATGGGCCTGAAGGGCAAAGGTACCGCTGGAAATGATCCGGTTTTTGGTGCCTTCCTCCCTCAGCGGATTGGCCGGTTCGGTATAATCGATTACCACCACATCATTGATCTTGATGATCACCCTTTTTCCTTCCACTTTGATGTACTCAGTATACCATTCGTTGTCTTTGACGTATGTTTCCTTTACGTCTACAATGGAATACAAACTGCCGGTACGGCGCCAGTCAGACTGCGAGTTATTGACCTGAACCTCGTAACCTTTGGAAGGCCAGCCCTCCGGTTGATATTCGGTATGAAAGTAAATGCCCGAATTAGACCCCGGAAAAGTCATCACTTCGGCCTTAAATTCAAAGTTCTTAAAATTGTGGTTTTGCACCGGACCGTCGTAAAAAGCATGAGCCCGGCTACCATTGGTCACAATCGCCCCATCCTCCACCCGGATGGATAGGGGATTATCCGATATTTTCCAGCCACTCAATGACTTGCCGTCGAACAGGGAAATCCAGCCTTTGCCATCATCTTTTTGCATTTTGCTGGCCGAATCACAACCCAACACCCCGATCAGGGCTGCCAGCAACAGAACATGTTTCATGCGTCTTTAATTTGAGGGGAAGATAGGTAAATTTTGGAAGCGGTTGACTGGCCGAGTAGTTAAGGCGGATACAATGGACATATCGGTATCTCCAGGGAGGTGCTCAAATACCTGTCAATCCAGTGTGACTGGCGTCACCAGAAATAAATTAACACGTGGATTAATCTTCGTATCTTTGCATTCTTGTTACAAAACGATCATTCACATCGATGACTTTTAGGGATCTCAATCTGCATGAATCGTTGCTGGAAGCCATCTCATATATGGGATTTGAGACACCCACACCAATCCAGCAACAGGCGATACCACAGATTTTAGCCGGCCGGGATGTACTGGCCTGTGCACAAACCGGAACCGGAAAAACCGCCGCTTTCATTTTACCTATACTGGATATGTTGTCGGGAATGACCGATCATTCGGTCAAAACATTGGTGATTGTACCTACCAGGGAACTGGCAATTCAGATCGATCAGCAGATTCAGGGATTGGGATATTTTGTCAATATCGAATCGATTGCCATCTATGGTGGTGGTGACGGATCGGAATGGGATCAGCAAAAAGTAGCCCTGACCAAAGGGGCAGACATCATTGTGGCTACTCCCGGCAAATTCATTTCACATCTGAATCTGGGATATGTCAAACTGGACAAAGTACGGCACCTGATCCTGGATGAAGCCGACCGGATGCTCGACATGGGTTTTCATGATGACATTCAGAAAATCATGTCCTTCTTGCCGAAGCAGCGTCAAAATCTGATGTTCAGTGCTACGATGCCGCCGAAAATCAAGCAACTGGCCAAGAAAATCCTGAGTGATCCTTTTGAAATCACCCTTTCGCTCAGCAAACCGGCTGAAGGAGTCTTGCAAGCCGCCTATATGGTTCATGAAGACCAGAAGGCTCCATTGATCAAAAGTCTGATCAGCGGTAAAAAAGAGTACAAAAGCATCCTGATTTTTGCATCGACCAAAAAGAAAGTCAATCAGATTTCCCGGACCCTGCAGAGTGGCAGCAATGAAGTCGCGGAGATTTCTTCCGATCTGGAGCAAAATGAACGGGAAGAGGTCCTGGCTAAATTCAAGTCGAAACAAATCCGGGTTCTGGTGGCCACCGATGTATTAAGCCGGGGAATCGACATCAAGGATATCAATCTGGTGATCAATTACGACGTGCCTTCGGATGCCGAAGATTATGTACACCGGGTAGGAAGAACCGCCCGGGCAGAAACCACCGGGGTCGCACTCACCCTGATCAACGAAGAGGATATTCCAAAATTTGCCCGGATTGAAAAACTGATTGAAGCCGAAATCATGAAAATCCCCCTGCCTTCCGAATTCGGTCCGGCTCCGGTTTGGGATCCGCGGGCCAGGCCCCGGCGAGACTTTGGCAGAAAAAGCCAGAAACCCAGAAAAAAACAAGCCCACGGTAGTCAAAGAAGGCGCTGACCAGGCTGGCATGGCCCGTCATCCGTGATTGCCTCAGGATTTTCTTCTTATTTATCTCATCTGTTTGAAACAACGGAATCAGCATTTGGAAAACTTTTTCTTGCTCACCGTTGTTGGTTAAAATTTCTACATGAAATCATTTTCTGAATCGGGACTCAAATCCGAATTGCTCACTTCACTGGAACGGATCAATTTTATCAGTCCCACTCCCATTCAAAATCAAGCCATCCGTCACCTGATGCATTCCGACCAGGATCTGATCGGTACAGCTCACACCGGAACCGGTAAAACGGCCGCATTTGCATTACCGATCATTCACCGGACCCATCTTGAGATTCAACAAATCCAGTCAATCGTGCTATGCCCCACCCGGGAACTCTGCTTGCAAATTACCAGCGATATCCAAAATTACACCCGGGATCTCAAGGGATTTAAAGTGGCAGCTGTCTATGGCGGATCGAGCATGACCGACCAGATAAATGCCCTGAAACGGGGGGTTCATATGGTGGTAGGAACCCCCGGCCGTACCCTGGATCTGATCAACCGTAACAAGTTGCAATTGCATCAGGTTCGCTGGCTGGTGCTGGACGAAGCCGATGAGATGCTCTCTATGGGCTTTAAAGATGAACTGGACCAGATTCTGGCTGCCACCCCCAGTGAAAAGCAAACCCTGTTGTTTTCGGCCACGATGCCATCCGCTATCACCTCGATCGCCGATCACTATATGACCGATCCCGTCAAAATAGCCGTCGACCAGGGGGTAAAAACAACCACTGCGATCAACCACGGGTATTATGTGGTATCACGAAAGGCTAAGTTTAGATTCCTGACCTCCTTTCTTTCCCTGCACCAGGATATCTATGCCATCATTTTCTGCCGCACCAGAAAAGACACCGCACAGCTGGCTGAAGATCTGGAGAAAGAAGGCTACCAGGCTGACGCCCTGCACGGTGACTTATCCCAGAGACACCGGGACAGGGTGCTCAAAAGGTTTCGTAGCCGTCAGATAAACCTACTGATCGCTACCGATGTGGCTGCCAGAGGATTGGACGTAACCGGTCTTTCACACGTGATCAATTACGACCTGCCGGATGAACCCGAAGCCTATGTGCACCGTAGCGGTCGTACCGGCCGGGCTGGTAAGTCTGGTGACTGCTTATGCCTGCTGGACCGTAAAGACCTGAATAAATTACAGTTTATCAGCAGAAAGACCGGGATTAAATTCAGCGAAAGCCGGTTGCCGGATCCAGGTGAGATCATCGGTCAGAGGGTCAATGATATGACCGATAAACTTTTGCAGATTAACCCGGAACATCCTGCACTGTTGGAAAACCTCCCCGCTGCCGATCAGAAATTATTTCATTTGAGCCGGCAGGAGCTCATCGGACGGTTCCTCCATCTGCTGATGGCCGATGAATTGCGCAGGAATAACTGGCCTGGTTCTTCGAAAAAAGACATTACCCACAAGTCAAGAAACAATAGGTTTCCGGATGATTTTCCGGAAGAATCCTTTTACCCCGGTCAATTCACCCGGTTTTATATCAATCTCGGAACGAAGCATAATCTGGATGCCCCTAAACTGATCAGTGTCATCAACCGGTATATGAAGGGCAGTGATTTTACCATCGGGAAAATTGAAATGCTGAAGTCCTTTTCTTTTTTCGAAATTGAAGAAGGCTATGAAGACCGGGTTATTGCCGGCTTCCGAAAAGCCACCTATGATAATCTGCAGGTTGTTGTCGAAAAATCGATGCCAAAACCGGACCTATCCAAAAACAGAAAACTTAAAGGAAAAAAGAAAAAAAGAAAATAGGACACCTCTAAAAACTCCAATAGCTATCCGGATTTCCTTCTCCGGAACAACCGGATATTATCCGGAAAAATTTTTATCAGTTCAAAATGTTTCCGGATATCCTCTTTAATCAGTGCAGGTACATTGCGTGAAATGACATAATAATTCATTTTTTGGGACACAATATTGGCAAATTCATGACCAGTATTTACTTCATATGCCCGGATCAGATCACGGTTAAATAGAATCGAAGTATGCACATACCTGGTTGGGGGCTGGCAATCCAGCAGATAATATAAAATACTCTGGTCGGTAGTATAGATCTGGTCTCCGGAACGCCAATGTTTTTTCAGTTCGTCATAAATCATGCCCGTAAATCCGGCTTACTTAAGATCTGGATGTACTGGTTGGTCCAGGAGACCGTCAGCAGACCCGAAAAAATAGCTGCCGGATACCACCACTTGTATAGAAAAAACCTCCGAAGCTGGTCCTGGGGTTTAATCATAAAAAATGTCAGGGCAAAGAGGCATAGTGGAGGCAAAGCCTGAAAATAATAATGAAAGAAAAATTTTCCGGTCATAGTAATACCCAACCAGGCAAGAACCGTCCAGGAAATCAAAAGGACCCAATGGGAAGTCAGCATCCACCGGCGTTCCAGAGCAATCCACAATCCGTAAAGCAGCATCACGATTACCGGAAGAAAAGACAGGTAAAACTCAGCGACAAACCTCATTAACCGGCCTGGGTTAAGAACATTGGAATATTGTCCGGGAATTTCCAGTAAGGCAAATTTTAATTCATTCAGATGACCGATACTCCAGTAATAAAACACGACAGAAACCAGGGGAATTAAAAAGAAAATAAAGGCTGTAAACATCTCCTGCAACCACTTGCCTGCTTTCTTTCCAGACCAAAAAAAATAAAAAATCACCAATGCCAATATATCAAATGCAATGTGAAACTTGATCAGAAACCCCAGACCGGTTATTAACCCAAAGCCGGCAAAATGTTTTATGTTTCTGCTAATCAGCAAGAGATACAAACCAGCTATCGTAAGACATTGAAAAAAAATCTCCGTATTGGAAGGCCAGGACCATTTATGGGCACTTGCACAGATAATGTACAGCAATCCTGTCAGCATTGCCGTTCTTCGATGTGAGAAAAGTATAAAATGGATCCGGTACAGTAAATAACCCGAAAGGGCAATGACCAATGCCGTAAACATCCGGATCGCAAACACAGACTGAAAAACCTTTAAAATCAGGGCAAACACCAGGTAAATTCCCACGGGCTTGATATCCAGATTATCGATGTACGGAATTCTTCCGGATAAAAGTTGGTCGGCGATCAGGATATAGGTCGATTCGTCGTGGTCTATCACCAAAGGAAAAAAAACAGGCAACCGTAGAACAACTGCCACCAAACCGTACCACAAAAGCAAATACTTTCCGAGAGCCTTCATTATTCCGGTGACAAATGTAATGTTTTATGATCCACTATCCATATCAATTATGTCTCTAAGGAAATGACTCCCCGGGGAGTATTTAGCCAGATCACCATTCGCGGATTACCGGCCAGCAATGACACCAGGAAAATATCTTCCAGATCATTCATAAAGGTAAGTCTGGCCGGATCGGGATTCCAGATATGAATGGACTGCAGTTGACAACCCTCCGGCAGGAGATCTGCCGGATGGGGTCCGTCGCCCCACTCAATCAAAAAAGGAAGGATCCAACCGGATGGATCATCGGGATCTGTTAACTTCCACTGAAGGTTTTTGCCATCACCGGTCAACCGACTACCGGTCATAACCAGACCTGGATTCCAACCCAAAGCCTGCCAGCGACCTTTGTCCGTGAAGATATCAGTCGTTTGCCAGGCCCAACGGATCAAAGCAGGCTTCTGTACACTCCGGATCTGCATCCAGGGAACCTCCACTTCCGGTTGTGCCGGGTCGGGTGCAAGAATTTCCAGATAACTCCGGGCACCAAGTCGTATCAGGGCATTGCAAGTACCCTTCCCCGGATGTGAGCCACCTACCTGCGGCATCACACCAGATGATTGATAAAACTGCTCCATACCCTGAGAGAGATCCGGACACGCCCAAACAAAATGGTCGATAAACATGGTTATATGTAGGGAAGTTAAGCTCGTGTTAATGAAAAATCCCACAGGCTAGCTACCCGGAGATTGACGTTAATATTGGGATAAATTAACCAAATCCCCAGGACAGTAACTGCAGGAGATGGTATAATTTTGCTTACTTTCAGGGAAAGGAGGTAGATCACAGCGATTACGGAAGGTCACTATGAAGGCAGGAAAAATTACGAAGATAGGTCTCGTTATAGTTGCATCCCTGCTGGCCATTCTTCTTGCTTTGTTCCTGCTGATCCAGTTTTCTGCAGTCCAGACTTTGGTTGTCCGATATATTGCCGATAACCTCTCGGCCACTTTGGGCACCACGGTCCGGGTTGAAAAGGTCCGGCTAAAATTTTTTAAGACAGTATCCCTGAAAAATGTCTACATCGAAGACCTCCAGGGCGACACTTTACTATATGCCGGTCAGATCGATGGCAGCATCGGGTTATTCAGTCTCCTGGGCAAAAAATTAACCTTCGATGAAATTTCGCTGGCTGACATTTATTTTCAGTTAAAAAGAAAACAAAACGAACCCCAATTCAACCTTCAGTCTATCATTGATCATTTTTCATCCGGCGAGCCTTCCGGGGGAAAACCCTGGGCATTCAACCTCGAAAAACTAAAAATCACCGACAGTAAGTTGCTGATCGAAGATCAATTTTCTGGTCAGATGATTGCTTCCGATATCGGATCGCTGGGATTATATCTTGACCGGTTTAGTCCTTCTGAAAAACTGATAGCTATCCGCCAGCTTGGTCTGGGAGATTCCAGAGTGATGATCCGTCAAACCCGTGCCGGTGAACGCTCAACGGAGGTTGATACTGCTACCGGATTTATCTTTCCCAACACCGGATGGACATTTTCGGCCGAACAGATACGGCTGGATGAAAATGAATTTATGTATAAGGTTGGAAATCCGGAAAAGCCCACTCATCTGAATTTTCAGAACCTTCAAATGGAGGAGATCTCCTTTTTTGCCGATAACTTTTCCTGGTCTGAAAATGATTTCCGAGCCACCATTACCCGGTCGACGTTCAGGGATCACAGCGGGTTCATTCTGGAAAATCTTTCGGGTGATTTTGTCGCCAGTCCACATGACGTCAGTCTGGTCAAACTGGAACTAAAAACTCCCCATAGCCACATAAATCAGCAAACACATATTACGCTATCCGATTTGAGTAAAGCCCGTTATTTTACTGACAGCGTTCATCTTACCGCCAAATTTAATGATGCCATAGTCGATTATCAGGATCTAAGATTAATAATACCTGATTTTACACAAATTGCCTTTCTCAACACCCACCTGCAGGAAAAGATACATCTCACGGGCACCTTAGAGGGTTATGTCAATAATCTGGATTTCAAACAAATTCAGGTCCGGGCTGGAAATCTCGTGTATATCCATTTGAATGGATCATTGATTAATATCACCAGACCAGGGGCCATCCGTTTTTCACTGGCACTCAACCAACTAAATACCTCGTACAATTCGATCCGGCAACTGACCAGAAACATCCCGGTATCACCCGGACTGGCTTACTGGCAAGACTTTAAATTGTCCGGGCAATTCCGGGGGAATTTCAATAATATTTCAGGTAGCCAGGTAAAGCTGGAAACCGGTAGTGTAACCCGGTTTGATGGCGATTTTGACATTAAGGGTCTCTCCTACCCTGAAACCGCTTTTTTTGATATTACCGTTCGGGATCTGCGCAGCATTGCAGAAGACCTCAAGGGTTTTAGTGCAAATCCACTACCTGCAGCACTCGACAGTCTTGGACAATTTTATTACGCCGGCACTTTTCAGGGTACCATTCACGATTTTCGGCTGAATGGTCAGCTTGCCTCGGATGCAGGCCGGCTGCGTACCGATATCAAAATGAACTTTGACTCAAACTATACGGATGCCAGCTACAGCGGTGACCTGGCACTGGATTCATTCAATCTGGGCAAAGTGTTGAGTATGCCAGACCTCGGATATCTCACCATGGATATCAATGTCTTTGGCAATGGATTAAAAAGTGATGTGCTGAGAGCCACGGTTCTGGGAGAAGTGGAAGATCTTGAATTTCGGGGATATCACTACCATGATTTGCTCATCGACGGCCGTTTTGACAAGCGGCAATTTGCCGGTCATGCTTCCATCGATGATCCGAACGTGGCCTTTGATTTTGAAGGTCTGGTACATCTCGACGACTCGTCTTCAAGATTCAGATTCCGGGCCGTTGTAGATACCATTGATTTTAATGCCTTACAATTTCTGCCGATGAAATTGGGTATGAAGGGCTATCTGGAAGCCGATTTCAGCGGTTCATCACCAGATGATGTCAAAGGGATGATTCTGGGTACCCGGCTCCAATTCTCCAATCTCACCGACCGTTATCAGCTGGATTCATTTTTATTATTATCCGATTTTAGTCAGCAAAACGAGCGCAGACTCGAGATTCAGTCTGATCTGGCAGCGGGAATCCTTCAGGGAGAATTTAGCCTGGAAGGTCTCTCCCGATATTTCTCCTCTTATACCAACAAGTATTTTCCAATCAGACTGGAAGATATAACCCTGGACACGTTTTTGACCGAAGGCGATTCCCTGGTTGCCGTCCCGCTTCAGCAGGACTTTACCTTTGACATCAACCTTTATCATATCGACAGATTGTTGGGTTTAGCCATATCCGCCATTGAAAAAATGGACACCATCCAATTGAATGGGCAAATAAAGAGCCGCCAAAATTACCTTCAAATTAATGGGTATGCCCATCAAATCATCTATAATGGAATGTCTTTTGGTCCGTTAACCATCCTGTCGCAGGGAGATGAACACCATTTTAACAATGCACTCACCATCAACAATGCCCATATTGCCAAAGGTGTTGAGTTCCCCTCCATTCATCTGGATGCTACACTGGTTAATGACAGCATGTATCTGGGATTACTGCTGGAGGACCAATACGATACCATCCTGAAAAAATTAGACCTGGCTGCACTGATGACCGCCGAAGATGCCCAATACAAACTGCAGCTAAATAATAATATGGTACTCAATGGCAGAGACTGGCAGGTCACCCCGCATCATCAGATCACCTTGAAGAACGGTAAATTTTTCATCGAAAATCTCGAACTCCGGCACGACGATCAGCTTCTCAAAGTGGCCAGCCGGGAGATTCAACCATCCGATGATTTTTTATCAGCCTTTTCCTTTGATTTTGAAAATTTCCACCTCAGTGAAATCAGCCAGTTGCTGGATGTGAAGGATGCTTTCTACACCGGAGAAGTCAATGGAAATTTTACCTTGAGAAACATGGAAAAGACCGTCAACTATCTGGCAGATCTGACACTGAATGATCTGACCTTACGCAATGAACGCATCGGAGATTTAGTCATTAAGTCGCAGCAACGCACCAGTGACATCATCGATGTCCTGGTGCGACTAGACGAAGGCATCGGTGCCCTGGATGTCCGGGGTACTTACAACCGTCTAAACAGTGAAATTGATATTCAGGGTGAAATAGACCAACTGGAGTTGAAAAATCTGGATCCCTTCTTAAAGAAATATCTGACCGGCAGCAAAGGAAAGATTTCCGGAACGGTCCGCCTGGGAGGTACTTCCGGTGTACCAATCATTGATGGGAATCTTGAGCTGGAAAAAGTATCAACCCTGATCAACTACCTGCAGGCCAGATACACTTTTGTCAATGAAGATATCGCCGTCCGGCAGAATAAAATGACTTTCCGAAATTTCACCATCCTGGATGAAACTGGTAACCAGGCTACCATTAATGGTGTGGCCGATTTTAAATCCATCACTGATCCAACGCTTGATCTGAAATTCAACACTTCCCGGTTTTTAGTGCTTAATACACCCGCCAATTCCACAGACTTTTATTATGGAAAGTTATTGGTGGATGCGGATGTTGAAATGACCGGCAGACTGAGCACACCCATTTTACAAGTCAATGCCAAAACTCTTGACGGCACGGATTTTGTACTTCAACCACTGGTATCGCAGGCCAGGGTTCAGCAGGAAGATTTTATCATTTTTGCCAATCCGGAAGATTATCAATATGACACTACCATATCATTACAAGACTTTTATAAGATTTCCGGGTACAATTTTGATGTTTCGGCAAATATCGAAGCTACGCCGGACGCCCAACTGACGATTGTCATCGATCCGGGTACCGGTGACAAACTGGTCTGCCGGGGAACTGGTAACCTCGCTATTGATATTTCCCCGGATGGAGATCCGAAAATACTGGGCAATTACATTATTTCCAATGGGCAATATGCCTTTAATTTCCAACGGGTATTAAAACGAACATTTGAAATTGAACCTGGTAGCCGGGTAGATTTTGTCGGTGATATTTTTAAATCCAAATTCGATATCTCTGCCTCTTACCATGTACAGACATCAACCTACGAACTGATTAAAAATCAAAGCACCCTCAATCCTACCGAAGAAACCCGGTCCAGACAGCGATCGGATGTTGCCGTACAATTGTACCTCACGGGCACCCTGGAACGGCCGGTGGCAAAATTTGATATCACCATCGAAGACAAATCGGGCAATGGATTAACCAGTACGGTTGCCAGTAAGTTAGCCCAGCTGCGTGAAGATGAATCCAGTATGAACAAGCAGGTTTTCGGCCTCTTAATCTTCAATAGTTTTATTGCCGAACAGCAAACGACCAGTGCCTCCCTCCTTGCTGATGCCAGTCAATCAGTGATTTTATCCAGCGTCAGCAACCTGCTCACCAATGAGCTCAACAGGCTGGCCAAGCGATACATCAAAGGGATTGATTTGGATTTTGGAGTTGCATCCTACAGTGGCAGATTTGAGGAAGGAAGTGGAGTCATTACCGAGTTGAAAGTTGGTTTGAGTAAAAGATTACTCAATGACCGGTTGAAAATCAAACTTGGAGGGAACGTTCAATTTCAAAATAACGAGGATATCAGTCTGGTTAACAATCAAAATTCTACTTTTTCAGGAGACTTCGTGCTTGAATACCAACTGACACCCGATGGAAATTACAATCTGCGTTTCTTTCAGGTGCTTTCAAATGAAGAAAACTTCTTTAACCCGGGAGCCAATTACTCGGAAACCGGTGCTTCCATCTTCTTTACCAAATCATTTAACAGCAAAAAATACCAACTCCAGCTTGATGAACAATAATGAGGGCAGGCAATTGATAGGATCATCCCCTGGTGCATGGTTACCGGGTCTGGTGTTCCTGTTCCTGACCAGTGTGGGTTGTGGAGTCGGCAAACACCTGGAAAAAGATCAAAAACTCTATCACGACACCCACATCGTTTTTGAAGAAGAAGCCCGGATCGTCCATAAGAAACAATTGAAATATGAACTGGACGATCTCTCCGAACCCAAACCCAATTCCAGATTATGGTTGTGGGTCTATTATAATTTTGGTAATCCGGATAAAGAAGGTGGATTTGGTAATTTTATCAAACGAAGGTTTGGTCAGGCGCCCGTGTTTTACGATCAGGCTGAAGTGGACCGCAATGTGCTGGCCCTGAAGAAATACCTGATCGATGAAGGATACTTCAGTTCTTCGGTTCAATTTGACACCAGTCAGAGCGGAAAAAATGTGGATGTCACCTACCGGATCAACACCTCCGGGCGGCATCAGATCCGTAATATCACGTTACCCGTCGACAGTTCGAATATTGCCGGAATCATCAGAGATGTTAACGATCATTCCTATTTAAAATCCGGTGATTATTACGCGCTCTCGAAGTTTGTTAATGAACGGAACAGAATTGCCGTCGAAGCTCGCAACCGGGGTTATTTTGATTTCACAGATGATAAGATATTCTATTTCGTGGATACCAATGCGGTAAAAGATCCCGAACAACCGCTTTCCGACATCTGGTTACAGATAAAAAAACCCGAAAATACCGATGACTATACCAGGTACTATATTGGCGCAACCCATATTTATCCAAATTACGATCTGGCCAGAGCTGCCTCCATCCGGATTGTCGATAGTATCCGTTATAAGGACCTGGTGATCTACCGAAACAAACAGATAATCAACCCCTCTACCCTGAGAAGATCCATTACGCAACGGCAAGGGGATGTTTTTTCGGAAGAACGCCAGATTGCCACCAGCAATCATCTGCTCGATCTTGGCATTTACAAATTTGTCAATCTGAAATACCGGGTGAGACCGGCAGGTGATACCAGCTTTCTGGACCGGTACATTTACCTGACTCCGGGCAAGGTACAGAATGTCGGTGCGGCACTGGAAACGACCACAAGAGCGGGTGCCTATGGCATTTCGGTACGGGGTAGTTATTCGCACAACAACATCTTTGGTGGTGCTGAGCGGCTCGACCTCAGTGTTTCAACCGGTTTTGAGAGAGGGGGAAAAATTGCCATCACCGACGATACTTTAAACAATAATCTAAAGGAAATCACAGCAAGAGCTGATCTTTCTTTTCCCCGGTTTATTTTACCGTTTATCAAAATAAACAGCAATTCAACTTTTCATGTACCCAGAACCCGCATGGGTGTATTGGCAAATTATCAGGACCGCCCGGAATTATTTACTTTGTACAACTATCGGTTTACATTTGGATATGATTGGGATGAAACCAGGCGAAAGCGCCACCAGCTTAACCTCCTCTCTATTAATACCGTACGGATCGCCAGAAAATCCGAAAGCTTCAATAATTTTCTCGAACAAAATCCCCTTTTAAAACGAAGTTTTGCCAATTTATTTATTATTGGATCGACTTATACATACACCTTGACCAATCAGGAAATCAATCGCCCGGATAATTATTTTTTCTTCCTCGCCCAACTGGAAGCCTCCGGCAATACAGCTTATCTGGGGTCTCTTCTTTTTCACGAAAAAAGCAGTGAACCCTTCACTCTCTTTAAAAAAGAATTTTCCCAATACACCAAACTGGATTTTGACTTTCGCTACAACTGGTTGGGCAGAAAGGCCAATCTGGTGACGAAATTTTCCGGAGGAATCGGTCTTGCTTATCTTAATTCCGTTTCGTTACCCATCATCAAGCAGTACTTTGCCGGTGGTGCCAACAGCATGCGTGGTTTTCCCATCAGAGGACTATTGGGAAGCAGTGCGACCGATGGAGGTTCTGAAATAGCCCAATCATCTTTTGACCACACGGGTGATCTGAAAATAGAGTGGAATATTGAATACCGTTTTGATTTATTGAGGGAGTTGTACCTCAAAGGAGCGGTATTTGCCGATATTGGTAATGTCTGGAAAGTAAACGGCAGAAACCTTGAACCCAACAAGAGCAAACTTTTTGCGGCAGACCGGTTTTTATCAGAACTGGCTGTCGCTGGTGGGATTGGCGTCCGGTTAGATATCCAGTATCTGGTATTACGGCTTGACCTGGGCCTTCCACTCAGGAAACCTTTCCTTGATCCCGGTGACCGCTGGACATTTAACCAGGTTGGTACCCGGGGTTGGATACGGGACAACCTGGTCTATAACTTCGCTCTGGGATATCCTTTTTAAACGTCGCTCAATTGCTGTCTACCAAAAAGAGCCTGGGTTCTTCAGATTTTTCAACATTCGAGGGTATTCAGATAATCACCCGGTATATCAACACAATTTTAATCCGGGATAAAGCCGGGAATCTGAATTTCATATTTTACTCCTCTACCGGGTTGAGTCGTCAAGAGAAGCGACCCTCCCAAACGATCGACTCTCCCTTCAATACCCTGGATACCCAATCCCTTTTTCCACCGCACCTGTTCCGGATCAAAGCCTAACCCGTCGTCAGCTGCACGGATTCTTATCTGGCCATCATCCATTTCGATGGAAAGATCAAATCTCGAACACCGGGCATACTTGACGGTGTTGTGCAAAATCTCCTGGATGATCCGGTAAATTCCGATGGATTGCCGGTCGGAAATCTCCAATTCATCGACAGGAGCTGTAAAATGGAAGTCGATTCTGGTACTTTGGGCATAGGTATCGATTAAATCGGAGATCGCCGCAATCAGACCGATTTTGATCAGCGCTCCCGGCATCATATCGTGCGCAATTCTCCTGACTTCCTGACAAGCTTCATCAATCAGCTTTTCCGATTGATGCAGGGATGACGAGTTAGTCTGATCCGGATTACTACCCAGCATATGCCGTATACGGACTTGTACCGTTGACAACAGGCCACCCAGTCCGTCATGCAGATCCTGAGCTATTCTCTTGCGCTCATCTTCCTGACCTTGCAGCAGGTGATCCAGGGCGATGATTTGTTGTTGTTTCTTGAGATTCTCAATCTGTTCATGTTGAAGGGCTACCTGATCCTGCATTCTGATTGCTTTTTGCCGTTGCCGGTAGAGAAAAAAGGCGCCCAACGCCAGAAGCCCCAGGACAATACCGAAATAAAGGTTTCTTTGGCCGGTGCGACGGGTGATCTCCAGCTCCTGACTGGCCAGCCGGGCATCCTTGGCTGCCAATTGATAGCGGGCCTCCAACTCCTGCAGTTGATGGTTGCTTTGAGCAAAGACCAAAGAGTCTCTGACCGCCATGAATTGCTCATGATATTCCAAAGCCCTTTCCAGATCACCCTCCGCTTTATGAATGGTATACAAACGTTCAAAGATCTGGGCTGTACCTTGTAAATTGGGAAACTCATCCAACAAACGAAGACAGGTATCGGCTGCCGCTCTTGCTTCAGGATAATTACCGGTGCGATAATTAAAATGGGAAAGTTGACGATAATAGTTGGTGAGAATAGCCGGGGAATAAATCGAATTCAATATTGCTTTGCCTTCGTGCAGATAGGATTGAATGGCTTGAGCATCCAGCGTATCCATGGCCAGTAAATAGGCTGCCAGATTAGTCAGAGCAAGTGCTTCATACTCTTTATCACCGGCCAGTTTGTAATAGTCGGCCGCTTTTTCACCATAAGCAACTGCTTGATCATAGGCCTTTAATGCTTCGTGATTGGTGGCAAAATTATTGTTGATGTCTCCCAGTAAAGCCGGATTATCGATCTGTTCGGCCAGCCGTAATCCCTCTTCCAGGGTGAGCAATGCCTGCTGGATCCTTCCTGCCGAATTGTAAGCGGCTCCCAGATTATTCAAGATCCTGGTCTGCGAGAATGTGTCCTGATTAAGGATCGAAAAATCCAGAGCCGTGTGGTAAAACTGAATGGCATTTTCAATTTGTCCTCTGAAATTATCAATATTACCCAGACTGACATTGGTCAGCGTGAGTCCTTTATAATCCTCCTCGATTTCAAACTGGTCTGTGGCTGCTGTCAGGTAATGCACCGCCGAGTCAAACTGGCCGTTTCCCATGAAATGTATCCCGATCTCGTACAAAGCATAGGCCGATCGCCCGACAGAATCCATTTCGACTGCCGACCGGTGCATTTCTTTATAGACGGCCAACGCTGAATCGGGATTGCTCTTGCTAAGAACCTGGGCATAATCGGATAACTCCTGCAAGGTTTTTGGGGTTTGAGCGGTAGCAAAAGCAAGGGTAATCAGCGATAATAATGTGATTGCGGACCAAATTTTTATGACTAAGCCGGCTTTCATGGCTGACAGGATTCCGAATGATCAGACAGATCCCGGTAAATTAAACCGGATCTTTAATTAGGGACACCTCTAAAATTAATCATTCCTTCGCCAAAACCATCACTAAAAGGGGACTGCCATCCCAAAAAACCTACATCGGTTTCTGAGTTTTCCTCCTAACCCGGGCTACTTCTTGCGGAGTCACGGGTGATGCCGCATTACCGAAGTTAGAGCGGATATAAGTCAGCACCTCCGCAATTTTTTCATCCGTGAGATAGCCATGCTGTGGCATTGCGGCATTGTACAATTCTCCATTGACATTGATTGCACCTTCCATGCCATGGAGGACAATATGAATCAGCCTTTCCTTATCGCCGGTTACCCAATCCGTTTCAGCCAGGGGAGGAAACCGTCCCGGTGCACCCTTACCGTTCATCTGATGGCAGGTGCCACAATAAATCCGGTAGGTTTCAGCGCTCAAATCGGTTACATCCTTTAACAGATTATCTTCAATGGGGTCCGGGTTGCGCAGATGTGACAATGATTTGCGGTCCTCCATTTTCTGTAACTGCTGTACGCCAAAAGTCTCCTTGTCACCCTTGAACATGACCCGCCAGATTTTCCCTTTTTCGGTATCGCCCAGATAAAGCGATCCATCTGGTCCCTCCGCCAGACCCATAGGCCGGTATACCGCATCGCTTACATTGACGATCGGATCGACCTGAGCAAAACCATCGGCAAAGACCTCCCAACGGTTGTCGGGCAACCCGTTGGTAAATGGTATGAAAGCCACGAAGTATCCCGACTGCGGATAAGGCGCCCGGTTGGTCGATCCGTGAAAAGCGATAAAGGCGCCATGCTTGTACCGTTCCGGAAACTGATCTCCCTGATAATACAATAAATCGTTGGGCGCCCAATGGCCGGGAAATCCCATAATTGGCTTATCATAGCCCTCACAGCGACCGATGATCTTTCCGTCGCCCCCATATTCAGGTGCCAGTACCTTCACTTCATTGATCTGATCGTAAAAACAATAAGGCCAGCCAAAATCCGAGCCTTTGGTGAGTTTGACGAACTCCTCGGAAGGATAGACCGCGCTTTCCCAGGGCGTAAAAATGGCTGGAAACAACCGAAGCAGGTCGTCCCGTCCATGTACTACCGCATAAAGGTTTTCATCTATCGGATTCCACTCCATAGCCACGATACTTCGCAGACCGGTAGCAAATTTCACCCCATCTTTCTGCCTTAACCCGGTTTTACCGGCATCGAATTGCCAGACACCGGCGTGGTCTTCCAAATGCGGACAGGGGTCCAGTCCAGGCTGACCCGGTGTTCTTTTGGGTTGCTGACAGGCATTGGAAGGGGCTCCAAAGGCTATGTAGATATGACCTTCCTTGTCGAAAGCAATGGGTTTGGCGATATGTTCATGGGTACCATGCTCATGGTCATCAACAAAGACCTCTTCCATCGGCGTGGTGGGTATCAGTGACTGCCCTTCCAGTTTCTGCCGGTAAACTACCAGTTCGGAACTGTAGTAGAGGTACCCATTGTGGATGCGCATGGCGGTACCATATCCCTGGGCGCCCAGGTAATCGCCAAATTTTTCCACAATATCTGCTTTCCCGTCGCCATCGGTATCTCTTAAGGCAGCATTTCCGGGAGCATTACGGTGTCGCCGTAACTTCACAAAGATGTCTCCATTGTCCCGGACTGCCAACTGGCGCGCCATTCCTTCAATGCTGTCAATCACCACCAGGGCTTCAAACCCCTCCGGAAGGAATAATCCACCATTGGCGGGATCACCTGGTGGAAGGCGGTCGGATGAACAGGCAGCTATCAATATCAAAGCCATGATCATTGTCAAGAAAGCTATAGATGAGGGGATACCTGTTGCACTTCGATTCTTCATATCCTATCTGCTTCAATGCTGTTAAAAATCGGCTTTTCACCTGAGAAATCCGGTCTTCCTGATAAAAAGAATTTTCTGTCCTTTAGAGTTACAAGATACCAATCACCCGGTCATGAACCTTTTCCTGACCCTTTAGGGGATCACCATTCTACCGTAACCAAGGTCAAAAAAAAAGAGGCCATTGAAATCAATCAATGGCCTCAACTGCTAATATTTATCGATTGGATTATCGACGTCTGTCATATCCTCCCCGATCGCCTCGGTCACCTCCACGGTAACCACCGCCACCGCCCCGGTTTCCACCCCGGAATCCGCCGCCGCCTCGGTTTCCACCGAATCCGCCGCGATCACGATTCTCCCGTGGTTCGGCTTTCTTCACTACAATGGTACGACCATCCAATTCACTGTCATTCAATTCATTGATGGCTTCAAGGGCTTCATCATCATTGGGCATCTCCACAAATGCGAATCCTTTTGATTTTCCAGTCATTTTGTCCATGATGACTTTGACTGAATCTACCTCACCAAACCGGCTAAAAGCGTCCTGAAGGAGCGATTCGGAGGTATTGAAATTTAATTTTGCTACAAAAATATTCATGATAAAAGATTAAAAAAAAATTACATAACTAAGGGTGAGTACTTAAGCGTAGCATACAGAATCCTCAAAATCACTTCTACTAGACATAAATAAACTCAACGCAATAACGAAGATACATGAACATTAAGTTCCAAGTCAAGGAAAAATTGAGATTTTTTTTTCGAATATATTCTGACAAAGCTCCACTCAGCAATGAAACAGTGTACAATGTGACTCAGGTCAGGAGAAAATCGACACACTGTAGCCAGAAGTCGGAGTACTGGGGCCAATACACAAAGTTCAGCCCCCAATGAGGAGCCGGGTCTGACATGTAAGCCAATACTTTCCCTCTGCCGTCTTCCCGGATCACCAGGGCCGGGTCACCCGTTTCGGCAAAACGAAGAATCACTTCTGATCCATCTTTTATCCGAACCTGATTGTAACCCAGAATCGGTGGACATCGTTCAAAATCGATGCCCGGGAACCAATTAACCAGGGATTCCAGCCGAAAACCCTCGGTGCTTTCGACCAGATCCTCCATATCGAGACAGGTTACGGGCAACATTTCCTTGAGCCGGGTCCGACCCCAGCCCCCTTTGCCCACTTCGCCCGTAAAGGAATACCAACCTCCCAGAAACATGAAATGGGTTCCGGCATGCAACGCTTCGTGACTCAACCGGATCCGGTCGGGAAATGTCAGTGGCTTGTCTCCAAACTTTTGCCGGTCAAAAAACGAAGGTGAAAGTTGAAAAAGCTTGGCATCCACATCGCTAAAGATGATGATGTCATAATCGTTCAAAACCTGCTCATATGCTCCGGGTCCCAGCTTGTTATAAAAATCCCATGCTGAAACCGATTCAACCGAGTGTATACCGGTACTCTCCAGGGCATTCTTAAGCCAGATACCGTAGTTGAATATATCCAGTCCTTTATGAGAATAGTAGAAAGGGGTTTCAGCAAATACCGGTCCGGTCAGCACTGCCCAATCACCCACATAGTAGATCTTAGCCATGATTTCATCCGTTTAAAACGGACCTGAAAGTAAGTAAATTAGCTAACCCCGGGCCTATTCATGCCATCGGTCATTCAGACAATTAAAATTCCCCTGGTCAGGGATTCATCGATTTACGGCAATCAAACACCCGGAGAGGGGCATTATTACAACCAACCAACACCAGTGATTTACCATTATGATTGATGGTACTGAGGCTTTTGACATCATAAGGGACAAAAAATCCACTTTCTTTCTTTGATAATGGCCTGAAATGGCCGGTCCCATCACCCAACATCAGGAGACCGAATCCGCCATCAGCCCGGGTGGTCTCTACCTCGGCATCAAACATATTGCCAGCCATCAGGACATCGGGATGTCCGTCCTGATTAAAGTCACGGACGATAAAATCATTGACAGAAGAGATTTGGGCATCGGTTGGTAGCGGGTTAACCTGAAAGCGTCCACCACCCTGATTTTCGATGTAGAGACTGGCAAAATTCGTTGCTTCAAGATGTAAAGCCTCAGCCAGCTTGTTTTCGCCATACACCTCAAAAACATCGGACGAAGCAAACAGATCGTAGTTTTCAAATTTCTCCTTGATCATCGGAACCTGCTGTGAGGAGCATTCCCGGCCCCTCAAAGGATACTGAATACCAAAATTATAGTAAGTCAGTACGACATCTTTTGAACCATTGTTGTCAAAATCGTAATAATAAACCTCAAATGGTTCTGCCTCACTCGCCTTGTATTTGTAATTCAACCCCAGGTTGCCAACCAGCAGATCATCATCGCCGTCGTGATCGAAGTCAGCTGCCTCCACACTAAACCACCAGCCTTTTTGAGCATCCAGAGCCGGTATTGACATTCTTTTGAAGCCAGCCCGCTGATTCTCCAGAATGATCACCGGAGTCCACTCACCGACCAGGACCAGGTCCTGCAACCCATCCTGGTTGTAATCGGTCCAGACCACGTCATTAATAATCCCGATATCCCGGAGATCCGGTGCCAGGTTGGCCGTTTCGTCCTTAAAAAATCCCTGTTCATTAACCAGAAAAATACTGCTGGCCGGTTCGGGATAAGCCCAGGGTATATGTCTTCCGGCAACCAGGAGATCGAGATCACCATCCTGATCGAAATCACAGGCTCTGACTTTTGAGCCACTGCTCCTGAAATCGGGTAATCTTTCCGGTTCATAAGTAAAATGACCTAACCCGTCATTCAGATAGAGCCGGTCCTGGTAGTTAAGATGGCCGGGGGCAAATTCATTGCCACCACTGACCACATACAAATCGAGATCACCATCCTGATCGGCATCGAAAAATAAGGAACCGACATCCTCCCGGGATCTGTGATCTTTCAGGGCCTGACACTCCAGCGGTTTGAAAGCTGAGTTTTCATCTTGCACAAACAACTGGCCAGCATTTCCCGCTGCACCGCCAATAAATAAATCGTCCAGACCATCACCGTTAACATCGCCGACCGAAATTTGAGGCCCCTGAGTCGACATTTTCTGAGGCATCAAGACCTGTTTTTCAAAATCGTCAAAGTCATTTTCCTGATGCTGATAATTGAAAGCAAAGCCAGCGGTAATGTCGGAGAATACCGGTAAAGATTTTGTGGTTGCCGACTCACCCGGTGGTGTTGATTCTGAGTACAGGACCGGGATCAGCTGGTTGCCTTTTATGTCCGTAAGAATCTGATGGCGTCCATCGGGCCAGGTGACCACTACAGTGTCTGCCATCGCATCTTTGCCCAATCCAAAATGAGCGATTAGTTCACTTTGAGAATACATACCACGAACCCCTGTTACCTCAAAATACTGAGGTCCGCTTTTTGATTTTATTAATACTCTGGTACCGAGGGTGATTACCCCGGATTTATCGGCTACCGGCTGGATCCTCAACCAATGATGATCTTCCTGCTGCGCTGCATTATTCTGATAGACAAAGGCCACATCATTGATATTATTGACAACCAGATCAAGATCACCGTCGTTGTCCAGGTCGGCATACGCTGAACCGTTGGAAAACGATTCCTGATCCATACCCCATTCCTTTGCTTTTTTGGTAAAATGCAGGTGGCCATTATTGGCATAGACATAATTGGACAGTTTTTGGGAAGGCACGATTTCCATCGCTGTCTTGATATCGACCACGTCCCAGACCGTGATATCTGCCGGAGGATTGGGATGGTTTTGGATGTATTCAAACAATTTGGATTCGAGGTATTGGGGAAATTTCTTGGAAGCATCGTTGTTGCGGATATCCCGCATCAATCCATTGGTAATATGAATATCTTTCCAGCCATTGTTGTCGAAATCGGCAATAAGGGTTGACCAGCTCCAATCGGTATTGGCCATCCCTGTCATCTGGGCAATATCACTGAAATACCCATCACCCTGATTGAGGTGCAGCATATTAAACATGTACTGATAGTGCCCACCCTCGTTGACCACTTTCCAGAAGGCTTTGGGATTCATACCGCTCATATTGGTTTTCAGGCGGTAGTTGTCTTCTGCCGCCATATCCACGACCATGACATCCAGATCACCGTCATTGTCAATATCCCCGGCATCAACTCCCATACTACTGAAAGAAATGTGATTGGCCCTTTCGTAAAGCTCATTGGTAAAAGTACCATCTCCATTATTGATGAAAATCCAGTCTTCTACCCAGAAGTCATTGGCAATAAATAAATCGGTCCATCCGTCGTTATTGAGATCACTACAGGTCACGCTGTTTGGAAACCCGGTCCTGGCCAAACCGGCCCGGTGAGTGACATCGACAAACCTTCCCCCTTCATTGGCATAGAGGCATAACCGGTATTCCGGCAACGAAAGATCGCTGTTCAGAAACCTGGAATAGTGCCCGGGATTCGGTGGCTGATTGCATAGCAGGAGATCGAGATCGCCATCCTTGTCATAATCGAGAAAGGCTGCATGCCGCGTACGGGCATCATTGTCAACCCCGTATTTTTCAGCTTCTTCTTTAAAAGTGCCATCTCCCTGATTGATGTACAGTTTATTCTTTCGCAACTCAGGATCATCGTCATAGAGCTCCCGGGTTACATAAATGTCGGGATGGCCATCCTGATTGACATCGCCAAAGATTACTCCGGATGACCAACCGCCATTGTCTTTGATGCCGGCTTTACGGGTTACTTCTTCAAATTTGAAATTACCCCGGTTGAAATACAGTTGATCGCCCACCTGATTTCCTGCAAAAAAAATGTCCTGCAGACCATCACCATTCAGATCCCCAATGGCAACACCCGCTCCCCCGTAAAAATTGGAGTAGATCATGATGTTGTGTTCTTTGAGATCCTTCAGTTTATTATTAAACCGGATATTGGTCTGATCGGGAGAAAGCAGGGTAAACAGGGTATCCCCATTGGAGCCCTGGTTCCTTTCCGGAAGAGGCTGGAAAGCGCTCAGGCCCAGCAAAGCAAGAAACAACAGGTACCGCATCATTCTGTCGTAGTTTTGTTGAAGTTTCAATTATTCCGCCTAAAATACAACTTATAACGCCGATTTTCACGCAGTTGTAGACCGTTCTTAGGGTAATGCCTCTTTTCAATTATAACGAATGAAGCAACACATTTCAACATTTCTACCCGGAAAAATAGGTCAGGACACCGGGCAAATGTGTTGCAGAGGATTACTCCCCCAATGGCCGGTAGTTATTGACTCCACTTTCTTCTTCAAGCGTAGAAATAATAGTAATTATGTACTGGTCAAAAATAACCTTTATGCACATTCTGCAGGTGTTGTCGCCGGTGTTGGGTTTGTTCGCTCTTATTTTCCTGCTGAGCTGTTCAGACAAGAAAACTGAGGTGGTCTGGAACCTTAATTTACCCCGGCTTGGCTCTGAATCCTCGATCCGCACCCGGGATCTGACTGGCGACGGGATCCTGGACATCGTGCTGGGTGCCGGAGAAAACGAATATGTGGCCACCGATCAGGGTATCCTGGCTGTAGACGGTCATACCGGGCAGGTGATCTGGGAGCAGGCAGCCAAAGACCTCGTGTTTGGTTCGGCGACATTTCTCGACGTCAACGGTGATGGGGTAGATGATGTGTTTATTGGAGGGCGATCCTGTATCCTGCAGGGGTTGGATGGAAAGACCGGAGATACACTGTGGACTTATCACCCCGAACGCTATGCGGAAGATCCGGTGCTATCACTTGCACGGAACAATTTTTACAACAGTGTCCTGGTACCCGATCAAAACGGTGATGGCTACCAGGATCTGCTGATCCAGAACGGAGGCAATCCGAAAATCGGTCCGGGCGTCTGGGAAGGCCGGGTCGCCGGAATCCTGCTGATCATTGACTCCCGGTCCGGCAGCATCATTGCCGGAGATACCATGCCCGATGGGATGGAATCGTACATGTCTCCCCTGGCCTTCCGGCAAAAGGACGATGAGGAGTATTCGATCATCTTTGGTTCGGGCGGAGAGACCTTTGGAGGAAATCTCTACCTGGCGAAACTTTCAGACCTTCGTAATCAACAATTGTCCAAGACGGCGCAGGTTCTTGCCTCAGAAGAGGGACATGGCTTCATCGCTCCTCCGGTACTGGCTGATATTACGAATGACGGTTATCTGGATATCGTTGCCATCTCCCATGCGAGCACCACATTTGCCATTGACGGCCGAAGTCTGCAAACCATCTGGCAGACGAAAGTCCCCGGTACGGAGTGCAGCAATAGTTTTGCAGTGGGTTATTTCACCGATGACAACGTACCTGATTTCTTCACCTTCGTCAGCAAAGGGGAATGGCCCAACAATACCGGATCCCAGCAGATCCTGCTGGATGGTAAGGACGGCAGCATTGCCTATCAAAACGACCTGGGTTGCACCGGATTCTCTTCACCGGTTGCGTGTGATTTGAATGGCGACGGCCGCAGTGAAGCGATCCTCAGTATTAACGAATTTGATTGCAGTGCCGGCTTCAGTGGAGATATCGGCAACATTACCAATAAACTGATGGCCATCGATTTTTCAACCGGAAGGGAATATCCGATCGATCAAAAGGAAAAATTCAAGAATATCTTCACCACCCCCTGGATCGGTGACCTGGATGGTGATGGGTACCTGGACATTCTCCATTGCCAGTATTACCACAGTACACCCTACATTACCGCGTTTCTGGGTTTTGAGCTGAGGCGGATCAGTACCCATATCAAACTCCGGGGTCCAGTCTCCTGGGGAGGTTACATGGCCACCCACGGAGACGGCATCTTTGACGGAAGGGACCAGTAAACCCCAATCGGGATCAGTAATCTCACAGAGAGATCAATAAGCCCGCCAGGGATTGATGAGCTGTCTGTACCGTTTCGCCCAAGCCGGGCTCTGCCCTCTTTCCAAGCCGGATCAGTAAGCCCGCGGGGATTGATGAGCCCATTTCGCGAGAGATCAGTAAGCCCGCGATAGATCAGTAAGCCCGCCAGGGATTGCTGCCTGTCTTCCTGGGCCTGGGCGAATAAATTCGCCCCTCCAAACAAAAAAGGCCGTGCCTTTCGACACGACCTTTTTTATTAATTTAATAAAATTCAAACCTATTCGGTTCCTCCATCCCACCACACTCTGGAAGTGTAGTTGTTGAAATTTCCCTTATCAAAATTCGGGTTAGCAGCCACTTCCACGTTCGGATAACGCAGTCTTCTGGGAATGATACCACCAGTGACATTAGACTGATCGGTCGTGTTCGCAACAAGAACCGGATAACCGGTTCGTCTCCAGTCACACCAGGCTTCCCACCAGTTCATGAATTTGCTGACCCACATTTGTTCGCCGATCATCTCCAGGGCGGGCTTGTGTGTGCCATAGGGATAATTGCTCAGATAAGTTGCAACCTGCTCGTCGGTCACCACCAGTGTCTCATCATAGGGCGTATACATCTGCATCGCCGACTTCACGCCTGCTTCATAATGGTCTTTGGCTGTTCCACTGATGCCAGATCCAATACCTCTTTCGATCGCTTCAGCCAGGAGAAACTCTACTTCTGCATGATTCATGATCATGTATGGATCGTCAAGATCAAGCAAACGATAGTTGATCTTGGAAAAAGTCTCGTCTTCGACCACCATTCCACCCTCCATGGCTTCGATGTCTGACAAGGAAAACCCACTGGGAACACCCCGCTGTTTCAGGGGATCGGATTCGATAGGTGTCCAACCACTAGTGGTCCAAGTGCCAATACCACTGCTGAGGATCATGAGACGGGGATCGTCGTCAGCTACACTGTTCTGATCCGTGCCTTTTAAAAAATCAATCAGGGTTTTACCCAAAGTACTCTGGTTCCCGCCATCACTTGGGAAAAAAGCTCGGGAGAGCCCGTTTTGGTCCTGCCATTGACTCGGGCCAATATCCATGGGTATCCAGACATTATCGTCATTGCTGGTGAATACCCCACCTGATACCGCCTTGGTGACATAGGTAGCTGCCATCCCGGGATCTACATTGGAAACCCGCATGGCATAGCGAAGCAAGAGCGAGTTACCCCATTTTTTCCATTTCGTGATGTCACCCTGGTAAATCATGTCGGCCCGGGCAAAACCCTCATCCGGGTTGGATGGGCTCATGCCATTGACCGCCTCGTCCAGTTCCTGAAGCATCGCCGGATAAATGATCGACTGATTATCATACTTGGGAAAGAAGACACCTTCGATTCCCTGATTGGCTTCCGTAAAGGGTACTGCTCCGTAGAAATCGGTCAGCCGGAAGAAACTCCAGGCCTTGAGAATCCGGGCAGCATTCCGCATGTTGGTCTTATTCCCCTCATCATAACCTCCCGGTCCGGTTTGTTTGAGAATCTCCGCAATGTTCTTGAGTTGATCCTGATAGGTGAAGTCGAAGGGAGCAGTGGCTGTTTCCTCGTTGTGCCGGTAAAAATTACCCACTGCCGAAATACTTCCGGTGGTCACCAGTTGCTGAATGGCCCCTCCGCAGAGTCCAAGGTTGGTACGCCAGTCGATATAGCGGTTATCACCAGTTGAGCCACCGGAGGCAAGGGCCAGTTCCGCAGTGGTAAAGATAAAATTCAAATCAATCTGGTTGACCGCCTGTGGGTTGATGTTCAGATCCTGCAGTTCATCGGTGTTGCAACTCGGCATGAGCAGCAACCCGGCAACCAGGCAGGAAAGAAACGTATATATATTATGAAATTTCATCGTTTTTATCGGTTTTATTAGTTAAAAGTCTGCTTTCAGGTCGATACCATAGCTGCGGGTAGCCGGGAATCCGAAGTAATCCAGGCCCTGTCCACCATTACCATTATTATAGCTGGCTTCCGGATCGATATTGGGCGTATTCTTATGCAGAATGGCCAGGTTTCTACCCACGATCGATAACCTCAGGTTTCGAATCGGCGTCTTACTGAGGAAGGACTGCGGGAAATTATAACCCACCGACAAGGACCGGAATTTCACAAAGGATGCATCGTACATCCATATTTCGGTAATACCATTGGCGTCATTCTGTGAATTGCCCCAGTAAGTCTGGGCTTCCGCCGGAGTCAGCGTTTTGGTAAACGGTGAATAGATCGGTGTTCCGTTGTCATTGGTACCGGTCTGAGTTACACCACTTACGACCAAGGGATCACGTCCTGGTCTGCCCTCAAGCGAACGTTCCGTAAGACCGGTTGCGGTCAGACGGGCATTGGTACCCGAAAAGATATCGCCACCAATCTTGAAATCAAACAGGAATTCCAGGTTGAAATTCTTGTACCGGAAGGCATTGTTAAAACCACCCGTCCAATCGGCAACGCTGTTACCCAGCGGAACGAATTCCGGATCGGCTACCATTGACCCATTACTAAAGAACACCGGTTGCCCGTTGGGATCCCTTAGTTGTCGCCTACCAGTAATTACCCCAAAAGGTTGACCTACAATGTGTTTGGTGAAGACAATCCTGGCGCGGGCTTCTTCCAGCAATAACTCGTCGGTTCCTTCAATGAGGGAAACCACTTCGTTTTCATTCTTGGCGAGGTTAAGCGAGATATCCCAGTCCAGTTGACTCTGTCGCAATGGCTTGCCGGTCAGCAGGATCTCGATCCCATTGTTTCGCATTTCACCGAGATTGACGGTGGTGCTGCCAAATCCGGAAGCCCAGGAAATCGAGGCATTAAGGATATCTTCCGTGGTCTTCTGCCGGTAATAGGTCAGATCCAGCCCCAAACGGTTGTTAAAAAATCGCAAATCAAATCCAAATTCGATCTCCGTCGAAGTCAAAGGCCTGAGATTCGGGTTGGGAATGGTACCGAACCGGCCTCCTGCAGAAGAGAATGACGCCATCGTATAACCTGCATGTGACTGTTTCAACGAATAGGTCAGGTTGGTCGAGTAAGCACCAATGGTCACATTACCCACCTGTGCCCAGGAAGCCCGGAATTTACCAAAGCTCAACGCGGATGTCGATGGTATGCTGAAGGCATCGGTAAAAACGAAGCTCAGACCGGCAGAAGGATAAAGAATACTATTGTTCTCGGGATTCAAGACCGAAAACCAGTCTTTCCGAACTGTACCAGTCAGGAATAAATAGTTGTTATAGCCAATTTCCGCTGATCCAAACAGTGAATTAATACCCGTTTCGCCGATTCCATAACTATAACTTCTGGTCACTGCATTATTGATTGCCTGGAAAAACGGTACGTTAAATCCGGCACCGTTGGCTGAGATTCGCTCGTTAAAGTTTCTCATCCGGTTACCACCGCCAAAGACATTAACGCTGATATTGCCAAAGGATTTATTAAAGCCAAGTATGTACTCCAGATTGATCTCCCGGACCCGGTTTTCACCTTCTGTAATGGAGCCTCCCCGGTTATGGCCGGTACCCTGAGGTAACATATCGGTTTCACGCCGGGTATACCAGTCCATCCCGGCCTGACCCTGAATGTATAACCAGTCTGTGATGTCATAGCGCAATCTTCCGGAGGTATTCAGACGATCTCTGAAATCATCGTTGATAAACTGATAAGAAGTCCACCAGGGGTTCTGGGTCCAGAGCGCTCCGGATCCGTTACCAATCGGGTACTCTTCACCCACACCCTTTTGAAAGGAACTATAAATGCTCTGGTCCAAACCAGCAGGTACGGCTCCCAACTTATTTTCATCTCCTTTATACCAGTCGACATTCGCATTAGCCGGCAGATATGCTACGGAAAGAATTCCGTTGTTTGGCGAATCAGATAACCAAGGTCTGTTAAAGGCCTCCTCATGTGAATAGAGTATCTTGGCATCCAGGGTCAGTCGCTTTCCAAACCTCGAATTGGTGGATAACGAAACATTCAGGCGGTCAAAGCCTGAATTGGGAATGATGGACTCATTGCGCAAATCAGACACTCCAAAGCGGAATGTTTGGTTTTCACTACCTCCGGTCAGGGCCAGACTGTTGGTCCAGGTATAACCAGTGCGATAAAACCTGTCGTAATTGTCACCGGCATCGACATAAGGATGGGTAGTACCATCAAAGGCTACAAAACTCGGTACACTACCCAGTCTGGGTCCCCAGGAGTTTAGGTTCCAGTTGAAGCCCTCCTGTTGGGTACGGGGAGCTACTGCAATCCTCTCTGATTCGGGATTGTTCGGATCAGATAAAACAAAAGCGCCCTGGCCATACTCGGTCTGATATTCCCGGAGATCATTGACTCGATCGAAGGTATAATTGGTACGGAACTCCACACCAATCCCCTTTCTCTGAGCACCTCTCTTCGTTGTAATATTGATAACCCCGTTAGCGGCCCGGCTGCCGTAAAGGGCGGCAGCGCTGGCTCCCTTCAACACTGTGATCGTTTGGATGTCGTCCGGGTTGATGCTGGATAGTCCATCACCTTCGTCGCGGCCTCCCCACATACCCGCCTGGCCAAATCCGGAGTTATCCATCGGGATACCGTCGATGACATACAATGGCTGGTTGTTACCCTGCAACGAGGCATTACCCCGGATAATCACCCGACTTGATCCGGCCGGTCCGGAGGCAATATTGCTCACGTTGACACCGGCGATCCGTCCGGATAGGGCATTGGCCACGTTGATTTCCCGGGCATCCTGCAGGTCCTCACCTCCTACTTCGGTCACCGAATACTGCAGGGCTTTCGTAGAACGTTGAATCCCCAACGCCGTTACGGTGACTTCCTGCAATTGGACTCCCGGACTGAGCTGCACATTGAGTTGAGTCTCCGTGCCTACCGGAATTTCCCGCGTTGTAAAACCGGTGTAAGAAAATTCAAGGACAGCTCCCTCTTGTACTGTAATCGAGTAGGAACCATCAAAATCGGTCACCGTACCGTTGGTGGTTCCTCTCTCCAGAACAGTCACCCCAATCATAGGCTCACTATCCTCTGCATTGGTTACTATCCCACTGACCTGTCGTTGGGCAATCGCCAGACTACACAAGGCCATGAAGAATAGAAAAAGTAAAAAATTTCGTTTCATATGGCAGTAGATTATGTAAATAAAATGTTTGTTTGATTTTTACTTTATCAAATATCAGATCTTCTTAAGATCAAAGTATTTAAGCTAATGATTTACCGGAATAGTGTTGGAAAGTTAACAAAAATCTAATTTTCCATGTCTTTGACCAGGAACTTTATTTAACATTTTCTCAACAGTGGGTACATCTTCAGTCCTGATCATCTATACAACGCCTGAAGCCCCCGAAACGCTACCTGACAGACATTATATCGTACTTCGCTACACCAGAAATTAAGACTGATCTCCCGCTGGATCCTGTGCCCAGCTGTTAATGAAATCTTAAAAGAATGTTAACAAATCAAGAAAGGCATGTTTCAAGGCAGATCCGAGGGTTCTGTCGCACCACTGTCCGACGGAGCATTTGCAATCGAGTCGATCAGGTTCAGCCACCAAGTTGTTCTTTCCGGATTATTCGCTCTCAAAGTCAATCCAAAAAAGATCTGGATAACTCCCGGAAACCCACTGGTATCTGTCTGGACCAGGTGCTTACCAATCTCGAAGTATTTTGGTATGTCGCCAGACAATTAAACAGTTAAACACTTAAACGATTAAACACTTTCCTACATTCAGGGCATGAAAAGGGCAGTTGAAGTCATCCTGGTCTTTGATATTGGTAAAACCAATAAAAAGTATATTCTCTTCGACGGGAATTTTACCGCTGTTGAGCAGGGACAATGCCGGATTGCTGAGCTTGTGGATGATGACGGGGATCCGGAAGATGATCTGGAGGCCATCGAGCAATGGATTTGGGAAGTAATCAACACCATACTGCACCAGGAAAAATTCCATTTATCCGGGATTAACTTTTCGACCTATGGTGCCAGTCTGGTACACCTGGACCGGCGGGGAAGGCGAACCACCCATTTCTACAATTATTTAAAGGCATTCCCCTATCCCCTTTACCAGGAATTCACCTCCCGGTACAATCAGGGTGGGATTCAGATGCTGGAAACCGGCTCGCCAGGCGTAGGCCTTATCAATGCGGGCTTTCAGCTGTACTGGTTGAAATACCGTAAACCGGAAATTTACCGGCGGATTCGCTGGTCCCTGCACTTTCCCCAATACCTGAGTTATCTGCTCACCGGCATTCCTGTCAGTGAATTCACCAGTCTGGGATGCCATACCGCCCTATGGAACTACCACAACCAACAATATGACCATTGGGTGACGGCCGAAAGAATCGATGCCAAATTGCCTCCCCTGGTCTCTGCCTTTAATTCGGTCAATGCAGAAATACTGGGCCAAAAGATGGCCGTTGGTGTAGGCATCCACGACAGTTCTGCTGCCCTCCTTCCCTATCTAAGCTCGGTCAAAGAGCCCTTTGTGCTGATCTCCACCGGAACCTGGTGTGTTTCGTTAAATCCTGTTAGCACCGAAAGTCTCACACCCCGGGATATGGAAAACGGATGCCTTTATTATATGACCACCGATGGTCGCCCCGTGATCGCCCACCGTTTATTCCTGGGTTATGAGTTAGATTATCAGTTGAAAAAACTGGCCCGTGATTACCAGACCACTACCAAGAAAATCAGGAAGATCAAATACCATCCGAAGACTGACCAGACCATTCGTGAGAAGCAAACCCGGTATTTCCGGTTCGCCCATCTGGGAGAATCGGAAGAAATGCAACCTGCCGATCGATCCGGACTTACTCTGAAAGAAACATGGCATCAACTAATGGCAGAACTGACGGAAATCCAGCTTTCTTCGGTCAAAAGCATTCTAAAAGGTACCGGTATCAAAAAAATCATTGTGGATGGCGGTTTTATCCAAAATCAACTCTATTTAAAGATGTTGGCCCGGCGTTTGGGTGACATCCGCCTATACAGCAGCAGTGGCACTGCGGGATCGACCCTGGGTGCAGGTATTGCCCTTAAACCGGAATGGTGGTCCGGTAAACTTTTTAAATCAAATTTCCGGCTGAAGAGAATTTCATTTAAATAATTATCCCTCCCGACAAATGAAGGAAAACGCAACCGAACTCACCTATGTCGAAGAATTTGAACGCCGGCCGGTACCCTCCGGTGCTCTTAAAAACTGGAAAAGTTTTTTGGGTATGTATGCCGGCGAACATGCCGCCGGTACCGAATTTGTGATCGGCCCTTTGTTTCTGACAGCCGGAGTCAGTGCCTTTGATTTGCTGATTGGTTTATTGCTTGGCAATTTTATGGCGGTTATCTCATGGAGATACCTGACCGCAGAAATCGCCGTCAAATACCGGCTTACCTTATACTACCATCTGGAGAAAATCTGTGGCAGGAAACTGGTGGTATTTTACAATATTGCCAATGGTGTTCTTTTTTGTTTCCTCGCCGGCGCCATGATCACCGTTTCTGCCACCGCTGTAGGTGTTCCCTTTAATATGGATATGCCCAAGCTGACCGACACCATGCCCAATGGTATCCTTTGGGTGACAATTGTGCTGATCGTGGGGGTTGTCATCACGCTGGTCGCAGCGCGGGGATACAATTCGGTATCCAAGGCTGCCAACTGGATGGCTCCCTGGATTGTGCTGGCATTTGTCACCTGTGGCCTGGTTGCCCTGCAACAACTGAATGTGGCGTCATTCAGCGATTTCTGGAACATCTGGGGAGAAGGTACCGAGCCCTTCCCCGGTCAGATAAAATATACTTTCTGGCATGTCTTCTTCTGGTCCTGGTTTTGCAACGCTGCCATGCACATCGGGATGTCCGATCTGACGGTGTTCCGCTATGCACGAAAGGCTACCTCCGGATGGACCACTGCTGCCGGCATGTATGTCGGACACTACATTGCCTGGATCGCAGCCTGCCTGTTGTACGCGGTATATCTCCGGACACCGGAAGCCATGGCTTTCCTGGCCAATGACGAGGCACCTCCGGTGGCTCCAGGCCCACTGGCTTACAACGCGATCGGATTTTTCGGCATTATCGCCGTTGTGCTGGCCGGCTGGACCACCGCCAATCCCACCATTTACCGGGCAGGCCTGGCCTTCCAGGCGATTTTACCCAAACTGTCGACCTTCTGGGTAACGATAATCGCCGGTCTGCTGGCTACGGTCGCCGGACTTTTTCCCGCTTTTGCCATGAAGCTCCTGGGATTTGTGGCACTCTATGGCTTCATACTGGCCCCCGTCGGTGCCATTATCGTGTTTGAACATTTCTGGGCCGATAAGTTTGGTATCCGGAGAAATTATGCAGAATGGGCGGGTATACCTTTTAACCATGCCTTTTTCCTGGCCTGGGGCATCAGTTTTGCCCTGTTTTACTTCATTTCCACCAGTATGGGTATTTTCCTTTCTTTTTTAACCCTTCCGGCCTGGATCACTTGTGGAGTCCTTTTCCTGATCATCAGTAAAAAATCGCAGCGATCGCTTAGGTTTCCATGAAAGTAGCATTGTTCATACCCTGTTATGTAGATCAGTTTTATCCCCAGGTCGGAAAAGCAACCCTCCGCCTGCTGGAAAAATTTGGTTGCGACGTGGATTATCCGGCTGATCAAACCTGTTGTGGTCAACCCCCGGCCAATAGTGGAATGGAAAGAGAAGCCCTTCCCATTTACCGTCACTTTGTAGAAACTTTTCACTCGTACGATTACATCGTCGGGCCTTCCGGAAGTTGCGTATACCATGTCCGCCACCATTACGATGTCCTGGACCAGTCTGATGAGGTTCAGAAAGTCCGTAAACACACCCTTGACATCTGTACATTTTTATTGGAAGTTTTGAAAATCGATCATCTCAATGCCCGGTTTCCCTATAAAGTAGGTTTACACCAAAGCTGTCATGGCCTGCGGGGCTTGCGCATGGCCAAATCCAGCGAATTGATCATACCTGCCTTCTCTCAGTGGAAAACCCTGTTGGAAATGGTCGAAGATATCGAGCTGATCGGGCTGAACCGGCCGGATGAGTGTTGTGGTTTTGGCGGCACCTTTGCCGTGAAAGAAGAAGCAGTATCGGTAAAAATGGGTCAGGACCGGATTCGTGATCATGAAAGAAACGGGGCTGAAGTGATCACTTCCGGCGATATGAGCTGTCTGATGCATATGGAAGGAATTCTGAAAAAACAGGAATCACCTATCAGGGTGAAACACATTGTAGAGATTTTGGCGGGAGAAGGGGATTTCTGATTGCGCCGCCCGCCGTAGCCTGGTGCGGAGGCGGGCTGATTTCTGATTTCTGATTTCTGATTTTTTGTATTTTTTTATTTTTTGCAATGTTTTATCATAACACCGAAACTCATAACTCATAATCCATAATTCATGTCCGAATTTGTCAATCACGCTGCACGAGCCAAAGCATTCATCGCGGATCGCGAGCGGACCGACTGGCACAATGAAGCGGTGGGTTATCTGCGTGATAAAAGGGATACAGGTGCTGCCACAGTCGGTGAATGGGAAGTGCTGAGGGATCTGGCCTCTCAAATTAAAAACAATGTCCTGGCCAACCTGGATGAATACCTTCTGCAGTTTGAGACAAACGCACGGAAAAATGGTGCACATATACACTGGGCTGCCGATGCTGCTGACCATAACCGGATCGTCAGTCAAATACTGCAAACACATGGAGTCAAACTCCTGGTCAAGAGCAAATCCATGCTTACCGAAGAATGCCATTTGAATCAGGCATTGGAAAACCAGGGCATCGAAGTGGTGGATAGCGATCTGGGAGAACGGATCATTCAATGGCGGAATGAAAGACCCAGTCATATTGTTGCTCCGGCCATTCACATCCGGAAGGAGGAAGTCGGCGAGTTATTCCATGAAAAACTCCAAACCGGGAAAGGTGCTTCCGACCCCCAGTATCTGACCGAAGCAGCGAGAATCCATTTGAGGGAAAAATTTTACCGGGCTGATGCAGCCCTGACCGGTGTGAATTTTGCAGTTGCCGACACAGGAGCAGTCGTCGTCTGCACCAATGAGGGCAATGCCGATATGGGAGTTCACCGGGTGCCCCTTCAGATTCATTGTATGGGGATTGAGAAGATCATTCCCCGCCTGGAACATCTGGGTGTGTTCACCCGGCTGTTGGCCCGGAGTGCGACCGGACAACCCATTACCATATACACCTCACATCATCTGCAACCCAAACCGCATGGGGAAATGCACATCGTTATTGTCGACAATGGAAGAAGCACCCACCTCGGGAAAGCGGATTTCCGGAGCGCCCTGAAATGTATCCGCTGCGGTGCCTGTATGAATTCCTGCCCGGTCTACCGTCGCAGTGGGGGTTACAGTTACGGCCATACCGTACCCGGGCCGATCGGTTCGATACTGACCCCCGGATTTGATCTTCCAAAATACCGGGAGTTACCCTTCGCCTCCACACTTTGCGGCGCCTGCACCGATGTATGTCCGGTAAAAATCGATATCCATGATCAGCTGTATAAATGGAGACAGATTGTATCAGAAGAAAACCTGGGAGGCGGCATTAAGAAGACCGGATTAAAATGGCTCTCTGCCGTCCTTACCAAACCGCAAAGATACCGCATGGCCACCCGTCTTCTTCGGTTTGGTATGCGATTCCTGCCTTTCCTGGTTAACAGTCCATGGCTCAATCCCTGGGTAAAAAACCGTCAGATGCCTGATCTGCCCAATGAGTCATTCAAATCGTGGTACAAAAACCGTCATAGACATTCCTTATAATATGGATGCCCGCGAAAAAATACTGCATTCGATCCGGCGGCATAAACCAGCTTTCACCGGTTTGCCGGATATTCCGGATTTTTCAGATCCCTCCCTTAATCTTACCGAGAGATTCATCGAGGTAGCCAGGAAAAGCGGCACCAACATCCTGACCGATTCCGACCGGCTACCCTTGTGGATGGAAGAGCAATTGCCTGGAAAAAGGAAGATACTTTCGATGACCGGCAAGATATCAGGGACCATGCCAATTACCCCTGATCTCACACCCGATGATTTATGGGATCTCGATATGACCATCCTGGATTCACCGCTGGGCGTAGCCGAGAACGGTTCCGTCTGGATTTCAGAGAGGGAGACTGCCTTGCGGATCCTGCCCTTCATTGCCAATCATTTGATTGTATTCCTGAAAGCCACCGCCATTGTTGAAAATATGCATCTGGCTTATGGCCAGCTGGACCTGTCCGGTACCGGATTTGGGGTTTTTATCGGAGGCCCCAGTAAAACGGCCGACATCGAACAATCGCTGGTGATCGGCGCCCAGGGTAGTCGACATCATACGGTCGTTCTGTATTAGAGTAAAACCAAACTCCCCATATTATCAATGGCTGGAAGATCACTCAGGTTGGCCTGATACCTTTCCCGAAAGTGTCGGAGCAGAAACATTGGGTAAATCCGGGGAGGAAACAGGGCAAAAGCGAAACGAGTCGTACATGAGTGAAAAGTACGACTCGTCCAACAAATTATAATCCCATGAACATATCCAAAAACAATATCTTCAACGCTTCCTGATAAAGCTTGTCTTTGTTTTCCTTTTGATGATGTAAATATGAAGCGTTTCACCATCGGGAAAAAGTACATTTTTATGATATTGTTACATATATATTTTTCTAATATGTTATTATATTTTACATATATCTTTGGTAATCAAATATTTACCGAAAAACGCATTTCTCAAAATGTGAATAGAGTGCTCTTTACAGAATCGAAAAACTTTGGGCCAGATGCTCCAAAATCTTTTGATTTTTTGTCGCTTGATCGTCCGACTGCAGGTCGATAGAGCCCAGCCAATGCTGATAATCGATGGCCAAAGGTATGGTAATATCGCTTCCGGCACTTTTGGTGATCTCCACCGGCAGCTCGACTTCGATCAGGTTATTGGCCGGTACCTGAAGGAGTTCTACCTCCTGGCTGACGGTATCCGGAATCCAGGCCACCTGATATGCAAGCCACTCCCCGCTCAAGGTGTCTTTTAAGGCTGTCTGAGCCGTTGCCAGAGGATGTCCTGTGTCAAACTGGTCTGCAGGAGCTGAACGTTCGGGCTCGTTTAAGCCGACCATAAATTTCAGCCGGTTATAGACACCGGGACGCTTGAAGGTGCCAATCGCCAACGAAAATTTGCCGGTTGAGACTATCTCCACATCATCAGGCCGGGCGTGAGTCTGGCCATTTTGATCGACGATGAACAAAGTGTCGCTGATAGCGTAATCAGTGCCATCAGTCAAACGCACATTGCAAATGAAAAACAGGAGTGACTCCAGCCTGAAGGGTTGCCCCAGTTGGGTATGGTAAATTTTACCAACTCCCAGGTTTTCACCCTCATACTGATGCTTGATGCTGAGTTTCAATTGCGGATACTCGCAACAACAGTTGTCAGGATTCTCACAGCAATCCAGGTCGGCATCCAGCGCAAAATTGGTGGCATAGACATCCAGGCAGCCTTCCTTTTTCTCATAGCAGGAGAAAAGAAGCATGACAACCAATAAGACGGACAGGTTACTTTTCAGGATTTGCATGCAACTCCCGGTGGATTTTTCGGACAATGCTTTTCACCTGCACGGAAAATTCCTTTTTTAGGATCCAATGATAGTAATCCTGATCTTCCAACAAGACCTCGCGGACAGACCGGCCCAGATAACGGCCAAAATTGAACACGACATTACCCTGGTCATCGTACTTCAACCGTTGAGTAACATCGAGCATTCTGGGATCATTGGTAAACTGATGCAGGGCTTCCATGTCATTTTTTACCGGAGCTTCCAGGAACTCCTCATCATCCACCAGGTCAACACCCTCGTATCGTTCAAGTTGACCTTTCAGTACAGCAACAGTTGCCTCCACATCATCCAGTGCATCATGACTGTTGCCCATTTCCCGGCCACAATAAAAAATATGGGCTGCCCGCAGCGTTCGTGGCTCCATCCGGTAAAAAATGCGTTGTACATCAATGCTCCTTCGTCCTTCCATCGAAAAATCGTAGCCGGCCCTGCTCAATTCTTCCATCAATATCGGAATGTCAAAGCGATTGCTGTTGTATCCCGCCAGGTCAGCATCATCAATAAATTCATAAATCTCCCTGGCTACCTGCAGGAAGGTTGGCTTATTTCGCAGATCCGCCGGGGTTATACCCGTCACTTCCATGGCCTCCCTGCTGATGGGAATACCGGGATTGATCAATTGCACATAGGTAGCCGGGGGTCTGCCGTCGGCAAAATATTTCCGGATCGCAATCTGAATGATCCGGTCTCTGATGACATGCAACCCGGTCGCCTCCACATCGAAAAAACAAAGGTCACGCTTTAGATTAAACTCCATTATTTTTATTTACTGGGTGTTACAAATTTGGACAACCGGGGGGTAATGTAGTGTTTTAATTCATTATCGGAATCCACGTAAATCAGGATGGCTTCGAGATCATCACTGCTTTCCACCAATTCTCTGGCACCTGCATAACCCTTAGCCATACAGGCAGTCGCAAACCCATCGGCAATCGCACAATCGTTCGTAACAATACTGGCACTGAGTAAATCATTCCTTTCAAAAAATCCGGTTTTCGGATTGATTGTATGGCTTATTTTCTGTCCGTTGACTTCATAAAAATTTCGGTAATTACCCGAAGTGGCGATGGAACGATCTTTCAACTCAACGATAAATTGAAATGTATTGAAAAGACTGTTTTCAAATGGCTCATTGATACCGACCCTCCATGGATTGCCTTCCCGGTTGACCCCCCTTGCTCGCGATTCTCCACCGATGTCAATCAAATAATCCCGGATGGAAAAACTATCCTCCAAATACTGACCCAGAATGTCAATGGCATATCCTTTCGCTACCGCACTGAAATCCAGCTGGACACGAGGATCTGATTTATGGATGGAATCCTGGCCGTTGTTCACCGGTTTCAACTTTTCAAATCCGACAAATTTTCTCAGTGAATCAACCCGGTGGGTGTCAATTTGACTAATGATCTTTTGCTGATCATAGCCAAAACCCCAGTAGTTGACCAGTGGCATGACCGTCGGGTCGAAGCTTCCTCCGGACTTTCTAAAAATATCCGATGAAATCGCCACATTGTCAAAAAAATACCGGCTAAACCTGGGATTGCCAATCCCTTGTTCACCAATGCCGTTTTCTGACTGGTTAAATAGGGATATAACCGATTTCGGATCGTAAGTGGAAAGCGATCTATTCAATTCGGCTAACCAGCGCTCGATGGTCTTCTGAGCCGGTTGAGCGGCACCAGGAGCAAAAGTAATCCGGTAATAAGTACCCATAGTCTCCCCCGCATATTCAACATACTCACCTTTCGGCACCTCTCTGCAGGCAATCAGACTGAGGAGTAAAATAAAATACTGGTATTTGCTCATGTGTCTAGTACACCTTCTTTAACAGCTTCTTCTTTGATTCCATGCAACTGGAGGGGAACCTGTTTCTTTCGCATCCGGATATTCAGAAATTCTACAAAAAGCGAAAAAGCAATGGCGAAATAAAGATAACCCTTGGGTACACTACCGATCTCGGCTTCCGCCACCGTCAGGTGTGCCAGATGGGCCCCCTCGGCAATCAACATAAAACCAATCAGGATCAGAAATGACAAGCCAAGCATCTGGATGGTGGGATGCCGGTTTACGAAACGACCCACCGGCACGGCAAAAATCATCATAATGATTACACTAATCACCACAGCAACCACCATAATGACCAACGCCCCCGTTAATCCGTTGGTCATCCCCACAGCGGTAAGAATACTGTCAAACGAAAACACGATGTTGATTACGGTAATCTGGAAAATCACCTGACCCAAACTCGATGACACCTTCTTTTTCATCCCGGCCATTTCGTCGCCCTCCAGTTTGTGATGGATCTCAGTCGTGCTCTTGTACAATAAAAAAAGGCCTCCGGCAAAGAGGATCAGACTCTGGCCACTGAAGGCACCCTCCAACCAACCCCAGTCGAGACGAATCCATGGTTCTTCCATGGCGATCAGCCAGGTGATCCCAAACAACAGGACAATACGGATCGCCATCGCGAGTAATAATCCGGTGTTGGTGGCTTTCTTTTGCTCTCTATCCTTCAGCTTTCCGGCCGTAATCGAAATAAAGATAATGTTGTCGATCCCGAGGACGATCTCCAGAAATGTCAGGGTCAAAAGACTCATCCACATCTCGGCAGAGGCAAAATCCGGCCAAACGATCAGTGATATCATCCTTTCTGCGTTAATTTGCTGCAAATTAACAACAATTCAGGGTGCCTCCATCCCTATCACCAAAATATCGAAGACTCACCTCCGACGAACTGAAAGCACTGGAACGTGAGTTTATCCTGTATCTGGCAAGCCGGGGAATTTCTGCCGGCCTCTGGAAACAATTGCTGGAAAGCGACCCCGGGCAGGTGGAAAATACCATCATCTCCTTCAGCGATCTGATCCTCCAAAACATCTATGAAAAATGTACCCTCGTAGAGCAGGTCACCAGCAATGGCTGGCTTCTCTATCATTTTGATGAAGCCACCGGGAGCATCTTACTGCGAGGTGTCACGATGGCTGATGAAAGGGCTCCGGACCTGAAAACCATTGAAAAGGACGCCCTGTTAAGCTGGATTCAATCCGCTCCGTCCGGCAGTGTTCGGCTCATCAGAGCCCGGAAAGCAATGACCCGGTCCAAAGCGGAGGAAGTCGATCAACTCCTGAAAATGGGTGCCTTTTTATCGGAGAATCAGGAATTTTTTAATCAATTGAACCATCTCTTTGAAAGTGAAGAAAAATCAGGAAATTGAGGCGAACCGGAGACGACAACACTAATCAATAACCTCCTCTGCCCGCTGGCTGTCAATAGGCCATTCTGCTCAGAGACAAGCTACCGAGAGTCTGACAGAAGGTTGATCCGCTTTTAAAGCAGGATAAAACAATTCTTGTATTATTGCAGTTCTATAAAACAGATTTGAAACAACGAAAATGAGAAAAATATACCTGGCATTCTTTGTGGTCTTACCTTTCCTGGCTGAGGCCCAGTATTTCAAATACGCGATGGTCGAATGGTTTACCAACACCTATTGTCCCATTTGTGCAAGTCAAAATCCGGCGTTACACAATGTCTACAACCAGTATTCCGATCAATTGCACCGGATCAGCATCCATCCTTCCGTACCTTATCAACAATGCCCTTTGTATAACTACAATAAGGAAGATAATGGTGCCCGCCAATCGTACTACAATGTAGGAGGGACTCCTACCCTGTTCATCAATGGTGTCCGGAGTTCCAGTTTTGAAAACGATCTCAAGAATCAACTAAACCAGACCTCTCCGGTGGCCGTAGAGGTGGATGAGGCGATCGGCAGTTCACCGGATATCACCATTACTGTCAAGGCCGCCGGTGAAGTACCTGCCGGCAACTATAGGCTGTTTGTTGCCTTGCTTGAGGAAACGGTCGATCTGCAGGCTCAAAATGGTGAAACCTTTCATCCGGATGTACTTCGCAATTTTATTTCGGCCAACACCGGCGATGATTTTACCATGCCGGTCTCCGGACAGTCGACGGTTGTCAGTTACAGTTATGACCTGCCCACCGGAGTATCGGATGAAAAGGCCTACGTGATAGCCTATGTCCAGGATGTGACTTCCAAGGCAGTGTTGAATTCCGGTACTCGTTTTGACGTGATCTCTACCACACTGACCGAAACGGCGGTCGAAACACAACTAAAAGCCTTTCCCAATCCGGTCAGTGACCGGGTCAACATCTCGGTTAACGCCGATTATAAGATCCACCACCTGGATCTTTTTAATCACACCGGTCAAAAAGTAAAGTCGGTATCATTGGATTATCCGGAAAACCAGGTGGTCATGCCGACCAACGATCTTCCACCGGGTGCCTATCTGGTCCAGGTCAGTCTGGGTAAGAAGAAAGCGATGATCCGGTTTATTAAGGAGTAGCCTTGTCTTTAAGGAAAATTTAACATGATCTGATTATTCCTTGCATAATGCTGGTTTTCAGCAGAGTATACATATTGGATAGGCCCAATTCAGATCATGAAAAACAGTGACTTACCTTTTGGTAAAATTATTGCTGTCTTTTATTTGTAATGAACACCCATCTTTCTATTTTGGGATTACTATTTTGAGAAAGGGTTAGATCAGAGGATTTAACCCTTTTTGTTTTCTCCTCTTAGACCGAACGTCCCGGTACGGCATACTTATCCAGACAATATTCACTATCTTTTAATGCCTTTTGCAGATTGAAGATACAATCATCTAAGTAATCCCTTTTTGTTTGGAAAGTCTATGAGAATCCAGATTCAACAACTCCCTCTCCTGCTTGTTAGTGTTTTACTGATTTCCTGCCAAAGAACAGACCGGACAGAAAGGATCAATGCTGTCCTGGCAGAAAATGCGCTGCCTGGTACCAGCGACTGGCTGATCAATGTTGATTTTGACACCTGCTCCTGGCCGGATCATCAATTTTGCCGGCGACCCGAAATTGAAGGTTACTGTTCAAAGATGAGTGTAAGCCAGGGGGATTCCATTCACTTTTATGTCAGTACCAACCCTATTTCTGAATTTACCTTAGACATCTACCGGATGGGATACTATCAGGGTCTGGGAGGAAACCAGAAACTCCATGTCGGCCCTCTGAAGGGTCAGATACAGGCAGATCCCGAACCCGATTCACTGACCAATTTCTTTGAATGCAACTGGAAGGTGTCTTACCGGATGGTCATTCCCGAAGAATGGCTCAGCGGGGTCTATATCGGCAAGTTGACTGCTATTCCCGGCAACTTTCAGTCCTATGTGATCTTTATTGTCCGGGATGACCGGGAGGCCGATTTTATCTTTCAATGCTCCGATCTGACCTGGCAATCGTACAACCGTTGGCCATATTGGCACAGTCTGTACGACGAAGCCCACCAACCCTGGAAAGGAGCCTCCTCAACAACGGTGACCCGGAGCAGCTTTGACCGTCCCTACGGCCTTTATGTCAACCTGCTGCCGTCCGCTTTTAACCCATTGTCAAACGGAGCCGGCGAATTCTTCCTATGGGAATACCCGCTTTGTTTCTGGATGGAAAAAGAAGGTTATGATGTGACCTATATATCCAATCTCGACACCGATACCGATCCGGCAGGCTTACTCCGGACGAAGGCTTTTCTGTCCGTGGGTCATGATGAATATTGGACCTATCGCATGGTCGAAAATGTCAAGGCTGCCCGGGATTCGGGAGTGAACATCCTGTTTTTAAGCGGAAATTCCTTATCGGGTCCGGTTTATCTGGAGCCATCGTCCGATTACCGGCCAAACCGGACCATGGGACGCAGTCCGGGCATTGACCTCGATGACCGGGGTCTGATGGGATCCCGGTCGTATGGTGTCGGTTATGCAAACTTTATCTGCACCGCACCGGATCACTGGATCTATGAGAACACCGGACTGCAGCTGGGAGACAGTATTGTGAATCTCGTAGGCTGGGAATATCATGGAAAACCCATAGGTACCCAGCCGGATATCCAGATTCTGGCGGAAAACAAGGTGGATAATGTCGGATTTGGCCGGAGGAATCCTCCAGACTGGGTTGCAACGATCTACACCACTGAAAAAGGCAACTATGTTTTTAATGCCGGAACCTGCTTCTGGGTCCAGCCCCTGGACAGGACACCGGCGTATCAGCATCCTATGCAACGCCGGAAGATCATGGACTTCTCGACACCCGATCCACGGGTCCAACAGATGACCAGGAATCTATTCACCAAAGCTTTGGGAACCTGAATTTCGAGACCCTTTTCCTTACAAATCAACCTTTACTTTCCAGGTCAGGGTTGGATGTTCATTGGGAGCAATGATGGCATTAAGCACTTCAAACGGAAGTTCAAAATCCGCTTTCTGCTCCAGGGTTTTCAATTCAACCCTGGTCGTTGTATGGGGTTTCAGTAAAATGACATCGCTGTCACTATGAAAACGGTAATCAGACCGGTTCTGCAGGATAAAAGTAGCATCCGAGGTGTTTTCAAACTCCACGATGGCCACCGATGACGGTCCCTGATAGGTAGCTTTTGTTACCTTCACAGAAGCAGCAATCAAAGGTTTTATCAGCTGCAAATCACCGATCAAGAGATTGTTGAACCAGGCAACTGTTCGTCTCGCAAAGAGCGCTTCCCTGATGGCATCTTCCGATTTTTCCGTCGCAAAAACCAGGGTGACCGGGCGATGGCCTCCCTGATCCAGTTGAAATTGCCAGTCAACCAGCCCATGGATATCGGATGTACCCATGACTGTCATCCCATTATCAATTGCAATTTGAAGGGCTTCGTCCGAGAAAGTGATGTCATTCACGACTTCGATACCATGCAATAATTTCTCGCTGATAAGCCTTTTGTGCAAATCGGTCAGGGTGGCTACCCCATCCCGCTGCTGTGAAATCCAGTTGGGGTGATTCCAGAACACAAAAGCTCCCTGCCGGTTGGCTTCGCGGTAAGCTTCAACTGAATCCCTGATATTGAGTTTGTTGGCATCGGTAATAAAAATAGCGTTGGCATGTCCGGGTGGTAGTCTGCGGGTAATTTCTGCTCCGTGAATCACCAGCAGATCATGCGGTTTCGCAAGCTCCCTGGCAATCTGATACGACCGGTTGCGGTCAGGATGCGGCAGATCGGCTTTGTGTGGCTGATACTCCAGATGTTCGGTCAGGGAAATGGCATCCAGGCCGTCCTTCACGGCTTCATCGATCCGGATATTGGGCCACACCGAGCCATCCGAAAAAACCGTGTGAATATGTAAATCACATTTCAGGGTCAGATAACCGGGTACATCCGGAAACTCAATCCGGCGGTTATGGTCCTGGCTATGGAGGTAGACGAATGACCAGAGACAGACGATCAGAAAGGGGAATTTCTTCATTTTGCAGGTACAGTTGGATTCATTATGCTAAACAGGCTCCCAATATTAAAATTTAAACCCGGTTACTGTGATTAAATTGATAGAAAACCAGGATCAGGTATTATTGCATGGTCTTTATAGTCCATCAGTTACCGGTTTATTCAGTCCGGGACCTTTCCAGTTTAACCTTCTCCCTTTTCATTTCAATGCTGACCACTGTTACACCGAGGACAATAAGCACTGCTCCGGCGATCTGCGCCGGTATGAGTCGTTCTCCCAACAACAGGTAAGCCAGTGAAATCGTGGATATCGGGCCGACACTGGCCAGAATAGCCGAGCGAGTCGCTCCGATACGCTGGATGGCATAGTTGACTACATAGGAGGGTATCACGGTAGCTATCGTGGCCATGGCGAGGGCGTAACCATAAATACGGGGAGGGTAAGCCAATAGTCCGGCTCCTTTCCTGACGGAAATAAAGTGGCCGATGACAAAAAAACAGGCAACGGTCATTGACAGGCTGGTGAAAGAGGTGGCGCCAAACTTCGGGATCAGCCACTGACTCATCACCAGGAAAATCGCAAAAGTCAGGGCACACCCCAGGATCAGGAATGCCCCTTTCCAGAAATCGGAATCCAGGGTGATGGCCTGAAGATTCCGGCCGAAAACAAAAAGCAATCCAACGTACGACAAAGCCAGGGCGCCAGCCTGCAGACGGGTGATCCTTTCCCGGAAAATGAAAAAACTGATCAGGGCAATGAAAGTGGGATAAATGAACAGGATCAGCCGCTCGATGCTGGCCCCGATATACTGAAGACCGAGAAAATCAAGGAGGCTCGACAGATAATAGCCCAGACCCGCGGCTACGATCAGACCAAGCCAGTACACCGACGGCAGTGATGACCATTCGCGCCGCTTAGTGCCTATCACCCGGAAGATCATGAAAAGGTAAAACGGCAAGGCAAACACCATCCGGAGCAGCAGAAAAGAGACCGTATCAACCGGATCCTGATAGGCCAGCTTGACAAAGATCGCTTTAGTGGAAAAGAGAAGGGCGCCGGTGAGGGCAAATACAATGCCGACGGTCTGGTCATTCTTTTCCATATTTCGGAGCGAAAGTTAGGAATTGTTTTCTTCCTGAGCTCGCACCAGATGCCTGGAGATTGATATCAGGCTACTACACCTATTACTCAAATAATCATCTGACCATGCGCATAATGCTCTGTTGCAGAACGAATACTACCAGGGATTATTAGTGACCTGCACCTTTTTTATAAGTCATATTTACCGTAAATTTAGGCCTTCAAACAAGCTATAAATCTGTTTAAAATGGGAATGAACAATGATGAGAGCACTTCAAAAAGTGCTACGAGTTACGATGTCAACAAAGAAAGCAAGTGTCCTTTCACCGGGAAGATTCTGAATCACGGTGGGGGCGGTGGTACTTCCAACCGCGACTGGTGGCCGGATATGTTGAATCTCAATATCCTCCGCCAACACTCGTCCCTGTCCAATCCGATGGGCGAGGATTTCAACTATGCGGAAGAGTTCAAGACGCTCGACCTCGCTGCGGTGAAACAAGATCTCTACGACCTGATGACCAGGTCGCAGGACTGGTGGCCGGCCGACTGGGGTCACTATGGACCGTTCTTTATCCGGATGGCCTGGCACAGTGCAGGGACTTACCGTATTGCCGACGGAAGGGGTGGCGCAGGCTCCGGCAGCCAACGTTTTGCACCCCTGAACAGCTGGCCCGACAATGCGAGTCTCGACAAGGCCCGGTTGTTGCTCTGGCCGGTCAAACAAAAATACGGCCGGAAGATTTCCTGGGCCGACCTGATGATCCTCACCGGTAATTGCGCCCTTGAGTCAATGGGTTTCAAAACCTTTGGTTTCGGTGGCGGACGGGAAGATGTCTGGGAACCCGAGCAGGATATTTATTGGGGTGCAGAAAGCGAGTGGTTGGGAGACAAACGCTACAGTGGCGAACGCGACCTGGAAAATCCCCTGGCTGCCGTACAAATGGGTTTGATCTACGTAAATCCGGAAGGTCCGAATGGAAACCCGGATCCGCTGGCGGCAGCTATTGATATTCGCGAGACCTTCGGCCGGATGGCCATGAACGATTATGAGACGGTGGCGCTGATTGCCGGCGGACACACGTTTGGTAAGACCCACGGTGCTGCTGACCCGGGTAAGTATGTAGGCCCCGAACCTGCTGCTGCAAGCATTGAGGAACAGGGTCTCGGCTGGAAAAACAGCTTCGGCACCGGCAATGCCGGTGACACGATCACCAGCGGCCTCGAAGGAGCCTGGACCTCTACACCGACAAAATGGAGCAACAACTTTTTCTGGAACCTGTTTGGTTACGAATGGGAACTGACCAAAAGTCCGGCCGGTGCACACCAATGGAAACCAAAGCATGGGATGGGTGCCGATTCAGTACCGGATGCACACGATCCTGCCAAGCGACACCCTCCGTTCATGTTGACCACCGACCTCGCCTTGCGGATGGATCCCATCTACGAGCCGATATCCAGACATTTCTTCGAAAATCCGGATGAGTTTGCCGACGCATTCGCCCGGGCCTGGTTCAAACTGACGCACCGCGATATGGGTCCACGCGCCCGTTATCTCGGCCCGGAAGTACCCGAAGAAGAGTTGATCTGGCAGGACCCGATACCGGCAGTCACTCATAAACTGATTGACGATCAGGATATCGCTGCACTGAAAGTTAATATCCTTGCTTCCGGATTGTCGGTATCCCAACTGGTATCGACTGCCTGGGCTTCGGCATCGACCTTCCGGGGCTCTGATAAACGGGGCGGGGCAAATGGTTCACGGATCCGGCTTGAGCCACAAAAGAATTGGGAAGTCAATAATCCGGCCCAATTGGCGAAAGTGCTGCAGACTCTGGAGAGCATCCAGGAAGAATTTAACAGCACCCAATCCGGTGGTAAGCAGGTCTCACTGGCAGATCTGATCGTACTGGGAGGCTGCGCTGCCATTGAACAGGCGGCAAAAAATGCCGGTCATCAAATCACAGTACCCTTCATCCCCGGACGCGCTGATGCGACACAGGAGCAGACCGAAGTAGATTCCTTCGGATATCTGGAACCGGCTGCCGATGGTTTCCGCAACTACAAGAAGTCTCAGTACACGGTAAAAGCCGAGGAAATGCTGGTTGACAAGGCCCAGTTGCTTACCCTGACCGCACCCGAAATGACGGTACTCGTCGGTGGCATGCGGGTGCTTAACACCAACTACGACCAGTCCCAGCACGGGGTCTTCACCACGCGTCCGGAAACGCTTACCAACGATTTCTTTCTCAACCTGCTAGATTTGGGTACCCGCTGGAAAGCCACTTCAGAATCCGGGGAGTTGTTTGAGGGTCGTGACCGAAAGACCGGAGAGGTCAAGTGGACAGGCACCCGGGTCGACCTCATCTTTGGTTCGAATTCCGAACTTAGGGCGATCGCAGAAGTCTACGGAAGTGCTGATTCGGAACAAAAGTTTCTGAAGGATTTTGTGGCGGCCTGGACCAAGGTGATGAATCTTGACCGTTTCGACCTGGTCTGAAAGCAGCACTCCCGATATCATGGGAGAAAGGCTGAATAGAAAAGCATTAAGGGGTGGCTTGATACCAGGCCACCTTATTTTAATCAATAGTGGAAAGTGTTTGCCATACCGGACATGATGGGAAAATCGAGGGACTAGATCCGCTGATCCCGGAGGGGGAGGTTCAGTTAAGCCAGCGCAACCCCATCCTGCGGATGCTCCTTTTTTTTGGCAGGCAACTCCCTTCAGGCAAACCCGGGGCAGGATCGAGGGATTAGCTCCGCTGATCCCTGAGTGGGGGAGGTGCAGTTAAGCCAGCTCAACCGCATCCTGCGGATGCTCCTTTTTTTTGCAGGCAACTCCCTTCGGGCAAACCCGGGGAGTATCGAGGGATTAGCTCCGCTGATCCCTGAAGGGGGGAGGTGCAGTTTTGCCAGCACAACCGCATCCTACGGATGCTCCTTTTATTGGCAGGCAACTCCCTTCGGGCAAGCCCGGGGAGT